>NZ_JAKSYD010000239.1 GCF_022829605.1 Methylobacterium sp. E-065
CCGCGCCGCTCTGCGGGCGTTTGTGCCACGGGTGCGGAATGTGTCAGCGCGGACGGACCTGATCTCGGAAGGCGACACGCCCAGCGACGTTCATCTCATCCTCGACGGCTACGCCTGCCGCTACAAGATGCTCCCGGACGGCCAGCGCCAGATCATGGCCTTCTTCGTGCCGGGCGACTTCTGCGACCTCAACGTGTTCATCCTCGACCAGATGGACCACGCCATCGGCACGATCTCGCCTTGCAAAACGGTCGAGATCCCCCGGGCCGCCATCGAGGAGATCACAGCCCACCACCCGCAGGTGACGCGGGCCCTGATGTGGTGCGCCCTCGTGGACGAGGCCGTGCTGCGCGAGTGGCTGGTCAACATCGGCAGTCGGCAGGCCGACCAGCGGATCGCGCACCTGTTCTGCGAGCTGCTGCTGCGCGTGGAGGCGGTGGGACGCGTCACCGACAACAGCTACGCGTTCCCGTTCACCCAGACCGATGTCGCCGACACGATGGGCTTGTCAGACGTGCAGGTCAGCCGCAGCCTGCGAGAGCTGCGTGCGCTCGGTCTGATCCACCTCAAGCACCGGGTCCTGACGATCCTAGACGTCGAAGGGCTCAAGGCGTACTGTGGGTTCGATCCCAATTACCTCCACCTCAGGAACGCGCGTTGGAGTAGCCGCCGGCAGGTGCCGTGGCTGAGCAGCGTCCAGGGCGGGTAAGCTAGTGGGCCAGGACAACGTCG
>NZ_JAKSYD010000243.1 GCF_022829605.1 Methylobacterium sp. E-065
ATGGTCTCGGTCTCGATCTGGGAGGCCGGATCCGGCGGCCTGTTCTCCGGCCCGCTGGTCGCCGACCGCTTCTCGGCCGGGTCCAAGTCCGCCCTCATCCCCGAGCAGCCGGTCGGGCGCGACGGCGCCATCTCGGTGCCCTACGCCGGCCGCATCAAGGTCGACGGCCGCCGGCCCCAGGACGTCCAGACGCTGATCGAGAGCGCGCTCGCCGGCAAGGCGATCCAGCCGCAGGTACTCGTGTCGGTCACCCGCCCGATCTCCCAGGCCGTGACCATCACCGGCGAGGGCGCGGCCGGCGCCCGCCTGCCGCTGTCGGGCCACGGCGACCGCATCCTCGACGTCATTGCGGCCGCAGGCGGCAACCGCTCGCCGGTCTCGGAGACCTTCGTGCGGCTCTCGCGCGGGCCGGTGACCGCGACCGTGCCGCTGACCACGGTGGTGTCGAACCCGAAGGAGAACATCTACCTGCGGCCCAACGACGTGCTCACGCTCGTGCGCGACCCGCAGACCTTCATCGCGGTGGGCGCGCTGGGCAACAGCACCGAGCTGCCGTTCCAGGCCGACGGGATCACGCTGGCGCAGGCGCTGGCCAAGGCGCGCGGCCTATCGGACTTC
>NZ_JAKSYD010000249.1 GCF_022829605.1 Methylobacterium sp. E-065
TTGACAATGTTCCTATTTTGTGCTCATTAGCCGCCACCTGTCCGCGGCGGCCTGGGAGCGATCCCGGGGCGTCCTTCGGGGGCCCGCCCGGTGGCTGACTGGGCGGGTCCGGGGACGGGGCGGTGCCCGCGTCGCTGGCTCTCAGCCGCCATCGCCCCGGGCGGCGGACCGGTACGGGGCGTGCCTCGGATGCGGGCGTGAGACCGCGCGGCAGTTTGCCCGGCGGGGGGAGGAAATGCCCCCCGCGCTGACCCGCGTCTGGGCGTACCCTCACCGACCGGCGGACCCGCCCACGAGGAGTCGGGGGAGGGCTGGAAGCCCACGGCGCCGATGCGGGTTCCGGGGGTGCGTGCACCCCGCCCGAGACCGCTAACGGGGAGTCGCAGGA
>NZ_JAKSYD010000259.1 GCF_022829605.1 Methylobacterium sp. E-065
AAGCTGGCGCGCTTCCCCGCCGGCGACCGGACGATGGTGGCGATGCTCACCGCCGTGCTGTGCGAGGGGATGGGCGCCGTCGCGTGCGTCTGTGCCGAAGCGGTGCGCGCGAGCGTGCACTCGGCCTCTGTCATCCTCCACGTCCTCACCCGGCCGCTCGCGCCCACTGCACCCGTGACCATCCTGCCTCCCGAGAGCCTCCGGCTGCGCCATGCGCCGGTGGCCGATTGTGCCCGCTACGACCGCCTGAGGAGAGCCCCATGATGGAACGTCAGAACATCCTCGCCACCATGGGCGAGCTGAAGCTGTTCGGGATGAAGGCGGCCTACGACGAGATCATCAAGGTCGCGCTCAAGCGCACCCACGAGCCGCAGCAGGTCGTCG
>NZ_JAKSYD010000262.1 GCF_022829605.1 Methylobacterium sp. E-065
AGATGATCGCCCACGCGATGCAGAAGGTCGGCAACGAGGGCGTGATCACGGTCGAGGAGGCCAAGACGGCCGAGACCGAGCTCGACGTCGTCGAGGGCATGCAGTTCGATCGCGGCTACCTCTCCCCGTACTTCATCACGAATGCGGAGAAGATGGTCGCCGAGCTGGAAGACCCCTACATCCTCATCCACGAGAAGAAGCTCTCGTCGCTCCAGGCGATGCTGCCGGTGCTCGAGGCCGTGGTCCAGACCGGCAAGCCGCTCCTGATCATCGCCGAGGACATCGAGGGCGAGGCTCTGGCCACCCTCGTGGTCAACAAGCTGCGCGGCGGCCTGAAGGTCGCGGCCGTCAAGGCGCCGGGCTTCGGTGATCGCCGGAAGGCGATGCTGGAAGACATCGCGATCCTGACCAAGGGCCAGATGATCGCCGAGGATCTCGGGATCAAGCTCGAGAACGTGACGCTCGATATGCTCGGCCGCGCCAAGCGCGTGCGGATCGAGAAGGAGAACACCACGATCATCGACGGCGCCGGCGAGAAGTCGGACATCGAGGGCCGGATCGCGCAGATCAAGGCGCAGGTCGAGGAGACCACCTCGGACTACGACCGTGAGAAGCTGCAGGAGCGTCTGGCCAAGCTCGCGGGCGGCGTCGCGGTGATCCGCGTCGGCGGTTCGACCGAGGTCGAGGTCAAGGAGAAGAAGGATCGCGTCGACGACGCGCTGCACGCCACCCGCGCGGCGGTCGAGGAAGGCATCGTCCCCGGTGGCGGCACGGCGCTCCTGCGGGCCAAGGCGGCCGTCCAGGGCCTGTCGAGCGACAACCCGGACGTCCAGGCCGGCATCAAGATCGTGCTGAAGGCCCTTGAGGCCCCGATCCGTCAGATCGCCTCGAACTCGGGCGTCGAGGGTTCGATCGTCGTCGGCAAGATCCTGGCCAATTCCTCTTCGACCTACGGCTTCAACGCCCAGACCGAAGAGTATGTCGACATGCTCCAGGCCGGCATCGTCGACCCGGCCAAGGTTGTCCGCGCCGCGCTTCAGGGGGCAGCTTCGGTCGCCGGCCTTCTCGTGACCACCGAGGCGATGATCTCCGAGGCTCCGCGCAAGGATGCTCCGGCCATGCCTGCCGGCGGCGGCATGGGTGGTATGGGCGGCATGGACTTCTAACCAACCATGGCTCTCGCGGCGCTGTCATACGAGCCGAAGCCGGCTTGTCGGACAGCGCCGCGGAGCAACGCTCTGCGCGGTCGTTTCCCGTGCAGGCGATGGGTTGTTCACGCAGCACCCGCTTGTGCCTTGGACTGCCCGTCGGCGCAGGCATCGATCCAGCGGCTACAAAACGGGTCGGCGCTTCCTCAATGTCGTCCCCGACGACGCCAAGATAGTGCGGTTCACCGCGCAGCACCGGCGTTTGGCCTACCATCATGAGGCGCGGGTCGGGACAGCTCGGGCACCGTCAGGCCGGCAGCGCGCAGACTGGCGAGTACGGCGCCGCTCATGGGCGTCCATCCTCCGTGACCGCTGGAGGCAGGCCCGGAGTTGGAGCGACCGCTCCGCCCAGCAAGCAGCCGATCGCCCGGTCGCCCGCGAAGCCAAGGCGCACCGTGATCTCGGAGAGACGACCCATCGCCCGTCCCTGGTAGACGCGGATTGGACGGTCGTCGGCGGCAAGGGCGCGATCGCGAAGCAGGCCGAAGGCGAGCGCGGCGGCGGCGATGCCGGTGGCAGCATCCTCCGGATAGCCTGACGCGCGCGGGAACTGCCGCGCTTCGAAAACGCGCGCCCCGCCGTCCACGACAGCGTAGGGGTACAGACCGGTCGAGCCGATCCGGCGGCAGACGGCCTCGACCGCCGCGGGGTCCGCAACGAGCGCGTGCAGCCTCTCAGGGTCGCGCATCGGCACGAGGGTCTTCACACGTGAAGTGACGGCGTTGTGCAGGGGCAGGCCCGTAAGGTCCTCGCGGCCCACGCCGAGCGCCGAAAGCACGTCGCCGGCCTGCTCAGAGGACAGCGGCATCGCCCGGCCCGCCGGTTGCGTGATCGCGACCGAGACCGTGCCGTTCTCTGCGGTGGACACGAAACCGGTGACCGAACCGCTGGCGGTCGCGATGCGGACGGGCGATGCCGGCAGCGTTCCGTGTTTGGCCAGCACCCAGAGCGCGCCGATCGTAGCGTGCGCGCACATCTCCATCTCGTGGTTGGGTACGAAGAAGCGGAAGCGGAAGTCGTGCGCATCGTCCTCTGCGGGCAGGATGAAGCCGCTCTCGTGCCCGTGCCGGCGGGCGATATCCTGCATCGCCGCAGGGGCGAGCCCCACCGCGTCCGCGACGACGGGGCATGGATTGCCGCCTGCGTTCCCGCAGGTAAAGACGTTGACGACCTCGACGTCTGCCATGACCAACAATCCACTGCCGCGGTTGCCCGGCCGAACGCGGTGCCGGTTCAGCACATGCGGTTGGTTATGGCGGAGCCGCCCAGCGCCTGCGCGACCGTCCGGGCCTTATCGCGCGACCGTCCGGGCCATCGCAACGGATCGTGCGCGGACCTCGCGCGGTGCCAGCCCGCCCCGGCGTCGGAGCGCCCGCGCCAGAGCCGATCCGCTGTCGAACCCGACCCGGAACGCGACCTCGCCGATCGGCAGATCGGTGGTCTGCAACAGCCGCCGCGCCTCCGAGAGACGCACACTCTGCTGAAACGCGCCGATGGACAGCCCGGTTCGCTCTCGGAACAGGCGTGTGATGTGTCGGCGGGAGACGCTGAAGCGTTCCGAGAGCAGATCGATCGAAACAGTCTGGTCAGCGCGCTGCGCGACGAACGCCTTGATCGCGTCGATCAACGTGTGCGCCTCGCGTGAGCTGGGACCGAGCGGTTGACCCCTCTCGATCGCAGTCAGGCAGCGGATGATCAGCGCGGCCGAGAGATGGGCGCGGACGGCTGTCTGACCGATCGTGTCGCCGGTCTCCTCGCAACAGAGTGCTTGGAGCGCGCGGATATCCGGATTGACCGAAAACATCGCGCTGCTTCGGATCAGGGCTCGGACGCGGCTGAGCGAGCCGAGTTGCCTTTCGATGCGCTGGAACGCCTCGTCCCGAAGATACACGGCGAGATGGGTCTGGTCGGCTCGGACCGCTGACGTGGCGTGCGGTTGCGAGGCCGGGATGACGGCGAAGCGATCCCGGGACACCCACATGCCGTCCCGCTGCGCCTCATGCTTGAGGTTCAACACACCGAGGCAGGGCAGCAGCAGCATCAGGCCGTCGTGCCAGTGCCAGGGCTTAGCGTAATCGACGCCCCCGCCGAGCAGGGTGATGTGTTCGTTACAGCCAGCGATGACCGTCGAAGGCGCTGCCGTCCGCCAAAGCAAGTCGAGCGACCTGAGCATGACAGGACGTTACTGCAACCGAAGCGATCTGGCCAGAAATCGCAAAGCCGGCCCTGACCCGACAATGCTCCATCTTAGAACCTGGGCCGCCGAATGGGAGCAGTTCACTCAAACCACGATCCACAGAACCGTCCCGCTGTTCGAGGCCTGCTCAGTCGGCGATCGGGTGGTTCGGTCCTGCATCGACGACCCGGACATTCCAGCGTTCAGTGCACAAGAACGCGAGACGCCATCGGACGAGAATGGCTCGGCCGGTGGCGCCCGAAACCTTCCTCGCGGAGATCGCGGAGCCAAACGTCGCCGCGACGCTGACTGAAAAGCCGAATTGCATCGGCCGACCGGGGAAGGCAGGGGACGCTGGAAACGCGTTGCGGCAAACCGGTTCGGATCTTTTCGGCCCTGTTGCCTCTTCCTCAACGATCGCAGCAGTCGAGCGCCCTCACGCTCCTGCCGGCGAGCGCGCCGGTTGCCGTGTCCTCCCCGTTCACGTGCAGCCGGCGCGTCCTACACAGCGACGATGCGCCCTTCGGATCAGCGCAGATCCTCAAAAGAACA
>NZ_JAKSYD010000264.1 GCF_022829605.1 Methylobacterium sp. E-065
GAGTTGGCGATCCGCACCGCCGGCGGTACGCACGGGCCGGTCGAGTTGTCATGCCGGACCATCGAGTTCGGCGGCAAGCCCGCCACGGCCGTCGCCCTGCGCGACCTTACCGACCGCAAGCGCGACGGGGCCCGCATCCGCCACCTCGCCCTGCACGACGCCCTGACCGACCTGCCCAATCGGTACCTGCTGGAGCAGCGCCTCGGCCCGGCACTCGATGCCGCCGCCCTGGACGGGACCGGCGTCGCGGTGATCTACCTCGACCTCGACCGGGTCAAGGCGGTCAACGACCTGCACGGCCACGCCACCCGCGACGCGCTGCTGGTCGAGGTGGCCAAGCGGCTGCTGACCGCGCTGCGCTCGAGCGACACCCTGGCTCGTGGGCTGGGCGACGAGTTCGGGGCGCTGCTCCTCGGCGCACGCGGCCCACACTGGCGGGCCTC
>NZ_JAKSYD010000273.1 GCF_022829605.1 Methylobacterium sp. E-065
GGCCCTGCGTGTGTACGGCCGTGACGGACTGCGGATTGCCCACGGCCTTGCCATCGACAGAGACCTGGAACGGCGGCTCGCCCTGGCAGTGGTCGCCCGAGACGCGCACCACAAGCGTGTTGTCTCCCGTGCCTGTGTTGACCGGGACGGGTCCTCCGTTGCTGGCCCCCGTACCGCCAGCACGGCGACCCGTAGAGCCGGTCCGCACGCCTGGGCCGGCTGGGCCACCCGCGGTGGGCGTCGGTGTGCGGGCGGTCGCGAAGTTGAGGACGCGCTAAGGGAGCTTGAGGGACGGTGTGGGATCCGTGGGTAAGAGTTT
>NZ_JAKSYD010000009.1 GCF_022829605.1 Methylobacterium sp. E-065
GTGACAACGGGTAGAAGCTCTCGGGATTCCGCATCAGCGCCTGCTGCATGGGAGTTGCCTTGTGGGCGAGAGTACGACGTACCCGTCCAGAGGGCAATTCTCGAAGCAGCGCTGGCGCACGTCGACGTTCCTGCAGGGTCAGCGGCCAGCTGCGCTCGGACCATCGCGGTGACAAGCGGACATCCATGCCAGCGACCAGAAGGGCTTATCCAATCAAAAGACGGGATTGATGGAATTCATCCTCGACTGCTTCGCATATCGGAGGATACGGCATTGAAGTTCTGGCCAAGGCCATGTTGATAGCCGTGACTGCGCTGCGAGGTCGAAGCAGCTTGCAATCAGAAGCTGAGCATTTTGCGACCAAAATTGCTTCATAAACCTGTCTTTTGACAGAATGCCGCAGCAATAATGCTCTATGATAGGGAACATCATCGGCGGATCCGACACAGGCGCCGATGACTGGGAGAGCCGCGCGCTTCCGCCTGCGATGCAAGGCAGAGCCACATGAACGCAGCCCCTGACCAGCACACCCTGGGCATGCTCATCCGTAAGCTGGAGAGCATCGCCACCCTCTCGAATGCGGAGCGTCAGGCCATCCAGAGCCTGCCGGTGAGGATCCACAACCTCGACGCCCGGCAGGACATCGTGCGCGACGGCGATCAGCCCACGCACTGCTGCCTCATCCTCGATGGATGGGCCTGCCGCTACAAGATGCTCAGCGAGGGCAAGCGCCAGATCCTGTCATTCCACGTCTCCGGTGACGTCCTGGATCTGCAGAGCCTGCACGTTCCCACCATGGATCACAGCATCGCCACGCTGACCAAGGCTGTCGTAGCCTTCATCCCGCACGAGAGCCTGCGGGAGCTGACGGTGCGCCACCCCGGCCTCGCGGCCGCATTCTGGCGCGACACGCTGATCGACGCGGCGGTCTTCCGCGAATGGCTGGTCAGCATGGGCCGTCGCTCGTCCTTCGAGCACGTCGCGCACCTGTTCTGCGAGCTGTACCTGAAGCTGCAATCGGTGGGCTTGGCTGGCGATCACCGCTGCCCGATGCCGATCACTCAGACCGATCTCGCCGACGCGCTCGGGCTGACGCCCGTGCACATCAACCGCGTGCTGCAGGAGATGCGCGGCCGGACCCTGATCACGCTCCGGGGCCGGATGCTCGTGATCGAGGCGTGGGATGAACTTCTCCGAGCCTCAGAGTTTGACCCAACGTACCTGCAGCTGGAGAAGCGAGCGGCCGGATGACCCTACGCCTGCAGCCCGTGCAGGTCGCCACGGGCAGCTACGATACCGAGGGTCAGCTGGTTTTTGCTGACGGCTTCCTCGTGGCGGTGTTGATACGCCTCTCGGACGATCACGATGACTTGGCCGGGATGTGGTTCCTGGAGGCGGGCTTCGGGCGGGTTGTCACCATGGAGCTACCGCTGTTTGCCGACCTCGACAAAGCGCAGAACTGGATCGAGCAGCGGCTGGCACACGCGGCTTGAGCCTCGGGTTTGGATCCACTCAGCCACACCGATCGGCGGTGAACCAAGGTCAGGCTCGCCGAGCCCTGGTGTAGGTTAGGAAGGCAGAGATCGCCGCCGCGTTGAGGCAGAGCCCCCAGCCGTAGGCGGTGATCGACTGGCCGCCGATTGGCTGGCCGATATGCCCAAGGCCGACAAAGGCCCCGAGGACGGCAACGCCCGCGAACTGGATGGCGAGTACGATCATGATGCCTCGGCGGGTTTCGTGTCGGGCACGACGTCACCCTTGAAGGCTTAACAAGCGAGAAGGCGCATGCTTCCTGCGGCCGGGCAGCGCTAGGCAGGGAGCTATCGCAGCTTGCTTACCCCGCCCACAGCGGGCACCGGCCGGGCGGCCATACCATCACGGCTCGCCCGGTCGCTCCATTCCTGATTTGCGGAATTCCATAAACACGAAATGCCTGAAAACCTGAAACCTTGAACGCTGGCAGTCCGCATCCCAGGTGTTGAGGGTTGGCTGAACCACGGGCTTCCTACTCTCCCGAACGCCTGAGCCCCGCACGTCAGGGAATGCTTAACCCCTCCTTTCCATGATACCGGGGCTCGCGAAGCGCTGAACTGCTGAAGCCAGGAAAGCCCGAATGCATGTGATCCTGGTCGCCACGCAAAAAGGTGGTGCTGGCAAATCAACCCTCTCGGCTCACTTCGGAGCGCTCGCTGACCGCGAGGGCAAGACGCTGCTGGTTGATGCCGATCCGCAGGGCTCGCTCATGGGCTGGTATCAGAGCCGGAACGCCGAGACGCCGCTGCTGGTGCAGGCTGACTCCAACAACATCAGCGGGATCCTCGACGCCGCCGCGGCCGAGGACGTCGAGTGGGTCATCATCGATAGCGCCCCGCACAACGCGCCTCTGATGGCCGCCCTGATGGCCCGCGCCAGCGTCACGGTCGTTCCGGTGCGGCCTGGCCCGTTCGACCTCCGTGCAGCCGGCGCCACGCTTGAGATGGCCCGCGCGCTTAAGGCGCCGATCGCCTGCATCATCAACGCGGCGCCGCCGATCACCCGTGAGAACGAGACCTCCATCGTCGCCGAGGCCCGTGCCTTCTTGGCGGGGATGGATGCGCCGGTTCTCCCAGGCCAGGTCTCGCAGCGCGCTAGCTTCTCTCACGCCCTCATCACGGGGCAGGCCGTATCCGAGTACGAACCGGATGGCCGTGCCGCCGCCGAGATCTCTGCCATGTGGTCGGCCGTGACCGAGCTGGCCCGCGCCTTCCCCCGTACCAAAGGATCCTAAGGCCTCGATGTCCAAGCCCGCCCGCGGTTCGCTCGCCAGCATGGCTGTTCCCAAAGCCGTCACGCCCCCGCCAGGCCCGGCGCCGGCTGTCGCCGTCTCTGCCACTGAGGTAACCCGAGAGGCCGTGGTGCAACCGGTCGGGCCGACCCCACGCCGGGCGCCCGCCGACATGAAGACGGTTCAGGTTCGCATCAACAAGCAGGGGTGGCGGGCCCTGCGCGATCTCGCGTCGGACAACGACACCAGCCTTGAGGCCCTAATGGTCGATGCGTTGAACGACGTGCTGTTGAAGAACCAGCGCCCGCCGATCGTGCAGCGCCGGGTTGGGGAGCGCGGTCAGGAGCGGGAGGAGTAGCCCATCCCGGGCGCTTCCCTGTTTCAGGCTTCCCACTGATCCGGAACTCCGCTCTACAGTTTTTCAGAGTTTCAGGGATTACGTCATTCAGCGATTGCGGGCTTCACGGTTTCGGCGTAGCTTCCGATAAATGATTTCTCGGAAGTTTGATAGGGTTGGGAAACGCTCCTGGCGGCATTACCGGATCTGCCGTTGGAATGGCGGACGACAGCTCGGCGCTGGGTCGTCAAAACGATGGCGAGGTCCTCGATGGAGGATGTTCCTC
The DNA here is from genome assembly GCF_022829605.1 of Methylobacterium sp. E-065. Taxonomy (GTDB): domain Bacteria; phylum Pseudomonadota; class Alphaproteobacteria; order Rhizobiales; family Beijerinckiaceae; genus Methylobacterium. The sequence goes on from NZ_JAKSYD010000009.1 coordinate 3,388, forward strand.
CCGGACAGCGAATGTACGTCGTCAGCGTGGTCGGGCGATCCATGCGCGCCCAGGGCGCGACACTGCCCGACGGCTGGGAACGAGCACTCTCGCTTCTGTGCGGCTGGGGTGATCCAGGCGAGACCATGCAAGAGACGACCAACACGGGGATGACGACAAAGATCGAGACGCGTGAGCGAGATGCCGATGCCTGAAGTCATTCCGGCCGAGTTTCACGACCACGCCGTTAAAACTGCCGGCCGAAGCCGCCGCGATCGTCCGTGCCTATCAGCAGGCTAGCAAGGCGGACTCTACCGTCCGCGCCTACCGATCCGACGTGCGGGTGTTCCAGGCCTGGTGTGAGCGGTTCGGGTTCCGATCCCTGCCGGCGAGCCCTGAGGCCGTGGCGGGCTTCCTGGCGCATGAGGCGGATGCTGGACGCTCCGCATCGACCGTCGGCCGGCGGCTGGCCGCGATCAGGTACGGGCACAAGCTGGCGAAGGTGCCCGACTCGACGGACGACGAGGACGTGCGGGCGACCATGAAGGGCATCCGGCGCCGGATCGGGACCGCGCCGAACCAAAAGGCCGCCGCCACGGTGGACGTGCTGCAGATGCTGTTGGCGAGGACGCCTGACACCCTTACCGGCAAGCGCGATCGGGCGCTGCTGGCGCTGGGGTTCGCGGGCGCGTTCCGCCGGTCTGAACTCGTAGCGCTCGACGTGGAGGACCTGCGCGAGGATCCGGAAGGCCTGCGCGTCATGGTCCGCCGGTCGAAGGTCGATCAGGAGGGCAGGGGGTTCGAGAAGGCGATCCCAACGGGGCGCTACATCCAGCCCGTGCGCCTCGTGCGGGAATGGCTCGATGCGGCCGGCACCACGTCCGGCCCGGTGTTCCGACCCGTGTCTCGGTCGGGGAATGTCCGCTCCCCAGATCCGGGGACCGCAAAGCTGCCCCGCCTCACGGACCGATCCGTCGCCAACATCCTGCAAGCCTACTGCACAGCTTCCGGTCTCGATGCCTCTACCTTCGGGGCGCACAGCCTGCGGGCCGGCTACATCACGACGGCGGCCGAGCGGGGCGCCGATCTCGCGAGGATCATGGATCAGTCTGGCCATCGGGATCCGAGGACGGTGGTCGGCTACATCCGGCGGGCGAATGCTTTCAAGGACCACTCAGGAAGCGGGTTCCTTTAAGATGCCTTCCCGGCATCAGACCCAAGACATCAATCGCGATCGGTTTCAGTATCCTCACTTTGTTGCGCCGCCTTTGTGACAGGACTTGCGTCAATATTAAAATGCGTTGAGACTTAAGATACGAGTGATGACCGCCTGAAACTATGGTCTTTACCTAGAAGGTTCGGCCTCACATCACTGGAGCCACGGAGGAAACAGGTGTCCGAGCTTGGGCGCTTACTGGGTAGGGTCAGTCTGAAGACGTCAGATCCGCTGACCTATCTTCACACTAGCGCACGCTCGGGTTGGGCGGGCGCCATGCTGACTCACATGAAAACCTCACAGAGTGGTAGCTTCGAAGGCTGCTGGAACAGGATTATGCTCAGCTACCGTCTCAGTGAGGGTGGCAACTTCTACGACTACGACCCCGATGGACGCCTACGACTCTCGACGGCGCGGCTCCGGATATGGCCACCCTACGAGGTAGCGAGGGGGGCATGGAACGAGAGCAGCGAGACGGTCAATTTATTCATAGCACCTCGCTTCTGTGAGATGGTGCTTGGTCACCCGCTCGTCAGCGGCAAGATTTACTACCACGCTGAGTTCACGCGGCACGACCAGATTATCGAGACTCTTCTCAGGGTGCTGCTCATCGATAGCCTGACTGGCAACCCCTCCGGACCCACGCTTGGCGATGGTATCGTATCGGCAATCGTCCATCGTCTCGACGAAGCGTCGGGCTTCGTCTCGATACCGACGAGCGTCTTGACCTATAACGACAATCAGGTGCGACGCGCCAAAGCGTTCATTGAGGCCAATCTGGCTTCGAAAATGACGTTGGATCGACTAGCGGATGTGGCGGGACTGAGCACGCGTCATCTGTGTCGTGCTTTTAAATCCGCTACGGGCTCGACACCGTCCCACTACATCCTGCTGCGGCGCATCGAAGAGGCGAAGGCCCTGATCCTGGAGGGCCACCTTTCACTCTACGAAATTGCTGTCCAAACGGGCTTCGGACACCATCGCCACCTCTCAACAGCATTCCATAACGCGCTCGGCCAGACACCGTCACAATTTCGCAACAGCCTACGCTGAGTATGCGATCCGTGTCTTGATCTCGGAAATCGCGTCCAATCTATGGATTTACTGCTGAATAATATTTCGACAATTTCTTCACACAGAACAAACAACAATCGTGGGGGAAAACATGAAGATGAGCCTTATTCGCGCGCTGCTGACCTGTAGCGCCCTGACTGCCGCGACACCGGTTCTTGCGCAAGCGCTTGATCCGCTACTCCCCAGTCTAAACACGGCAATGGCGCCCACATTCCCCGCCTCCGTGCCTAACAACGGCCAACCGCTGACGCAAGTTCAGTCTATCACCGGCTTCGGCACAGTCTACGACTTCGGTTCAAGTTCCAGCGACACGCGCAGCACGACGCCCGTGTTTCCAGGCTATGGTAATCGCTTCTCGAACGGCAACGCCATTTATGTGGAGTTACTATCGCCGCTGATCGGGGCCTTCAACCGATCTGGTTCGACGACTCCACTTGCCACACCGACCCCGACGAACTTCGCCCAAGGGGGCACTACTTCGGCCACAGCCCTCCCGCAGATCGGGCAGTTCAGCGCCGCCTACGGTCGCTTTGCGCCGAACGACATCGCCATCCAGTTCTCCGGCATCAACGACTTCAGCGGCGGCGGCATCACCGCCGCGAATGTGAACACGGTCTCCGCCCTCGACGTGGCCAACCAGATCAAAGGCGTCGGCCAACTTATCAGCTTGGGCGCGCGCAACGTCGTCGTGCTCAACCTGCCCGATTCCGGCACATTCAACTTCTTCACCCGTAATCTCGGGGCAAACACCAGTGATCCAGCGGCACTTACGGCTGGGAGCAGGCTCGTCGATGCCGGGCTGGAGGCCGGTCTCACGGTCCTACACGCTCAGACAGGTGCTAATATCCACTACTTCGACACCAATCTGCTGGTTAACGAGATCCGGGCTAATCCGACTGCCTATGGCTTCTCGGCGTTCGGAGTTCAGCCTAATGTCAACTGCGTCTCTTTGCTGGGGACGACTCCTGCATCCTGCCCGGCAAACGCCAATTTCGCCGTACAGAACCAATTCCTGAGCTGGGATGGCATCCACTACACCAACCGGTTCCACGAGATCTTGGCGCAGACGATCGCCAATCAGCTGATCGCCCCATTCACGATCGCCCCGCAGGGCGAGATCGCGGCTATCGGTGCGCAGTCATTCGCGTCGAGCCTTCTTCTCCGCCTGGACGCCTACCGGTCGCTGAACACGCCGCAGACGGTCCCAACGGGATACACGGCCGATCTGCCCGGGCAGCCGCCGCGTGTCATTCCCACTGCGATCCTACTCGGCAATCCAGTCTCGCTTTTCGCTGAGGGGGGGTACGCCACGGGCGGCCGTGACAGCCGAGTCGGTGCCCCGAGCTTCGACTACGACTTCGCGAACGTGACCGTGGGTGCGGAGTACCGGGCCACCCCGAACCTGCTGCTCGGAGCGGCCTTCAACTACGGCAATCCCTACATCAATCTGACGAGTCTCGGCTCGGCGGGCGCCACGCAGATCAACGTGGACACCTACCAAGTCGGCGGCTTCGCCTCGTTCAACTACCCGAACTGGTACGCCGATTTCGTCTTCGGCTACGGCTTCAACCAGTATGACACGACACGGGCGGGCATCGTCGATCAGCTTCAGTCAAGCCACAGCGGCAATACCTTGGTCGCCGCGGGTAAGTCGGCCTACCTGTTCGACTTCGGTCCATTCCGGATAGGTCCGCTCGGTGTCCTGACCTACACGAAGGTTTGGATTGATGGCTACACCGAGCACGGCGACCCGCTGTTGACACAGTCGGTGCGTGCGCAGAGCTTCGATGAACTGAGCGGCGGTCTCGGCATCCAGATCCGGGCGCCGTTCGAGATCTTTGGCCGGATCATCAACCCCTTCCTGAACGTGACAGCCGAGCACGACTTCTTCAACGGCAACCGCACCATTACGACGGCTCAGACCTACGCCCTTGATCTGCCGATCAACACACGGATCAGCGGCTATGATGGGCGGACCTACGGCAAGGTCGCCGCGGGTCTGAGCGTCGATTTCGGCGGCGGCTTCAGTGGCATGATCAACGGAGCCGCGACGTTCGAGCGGGCGAACGGCGACGACTACTCCGTCAACGGCGGCTTCCGCTATCGGTTCTGAAGAAGGTTGATCCTCTATCTTTAAAGAAAAGTCCGGTCGCAGCATTGCGTGACCGGACTTCGCAACAAGATTAATCAACCGCTACCTTATTGCCTTGATTTCACTCCCACGGCGCTGGAGCACCCTTCAGCATCGCGTCGTAGTCGGACGCGAGTTGATGCAGGGTTGCCGTTGCCCAGTACGCCACGGCGCGCGGATCAGGCTGTGACGTCGATCTCTTTCATAGCATCCCCTCGCGGCGCATGACGTCAGTCGCCCATTCGATGCGGGCTTGATTGACCGGCTCGCCGGCCTCGATCTGGCGCAGCACGCCGATGACGCCTTCCAACTCCTCGTCGGTCATGCGCTCCGGACCGGGTTTCAGGTCGGGGTACAGGTTCTCCAGCCGCACCATGCGGGCCTTCAGTGTCGTGGACATAGCCGGGTCGCCGGTACCTTTGAGAGAAGGAAGATCGGGAAACAGAGCGAGCTGGCGAGGCGGGAGAAGGGAAGGGGGAAGCCCCGCCCGGGGCATATGTAGAACCGTAGAGCGAGAAACGTTGACGCGACAAGGGTTTGGTTGCTTGAGAATGAACTCGGCGCTCTCTTCCATGATCTCGGCGACGCGGCTCTCGTAGCGGTGAGGCGTCAGCATACTGTCGTGCACCGGCAGAACCGGGATACCGACCGCGATGCAGCGCCGGACAGCCCGCACGGTGATCCGGCTGTCGATATTCATCAGCGCAATGCCACGGTCGGCATGCAGGTATTCCGCGATCGGCGCATTGCGGCGCGCGAGGGCAGCGAGGAGGTCGGCGGTTTGCGCCCTGGAGAGCGTCCAGCTGGGCTTGTTCGCCCCAGCTGGGCTTGTTCGCCAACGCTGCGATCGTTCCCTGGGGGGTCTTGGTGTTCAGGGCGACGTTGAAGGCAAGCTTGCCGTGCTCACGCGAAAACTCACCCGTCTCGTAGGCGTCACCGTCGAGACGGCATCCGCATAACGCGTAGAGCAGCGAGGGATGCAATTGCGCGAAATCTGGCTCGACCACCGGCTCGCCATCGATCTCAAGGCGACGGCGCCAACGGCTGGGTAGGTTCTGCCACCAGCCGAAGGCGCGTCCGCCCATAACGAACGAGCGGCGATTGAAGATACGGTAGAGGGCGGCCACGGTCGGACGGTAATAGGCGCCGTCGACGATGATGTGGTGGCGCGAGCGGACGACGTCAGGCCCGTGAAGTTCCACACACAGGGACGCCAAGTCGGCATTAATCGCCCGCAGTTCGCGCGTCATCCGTATAGTCGCGTCCGTATCATCATAGTCGACCAAGTTCCCATCCACGTCTTTGAGGAGGATCAGTCCGATCGACTTGTGATGAAACTCGACGCTGGAGCAGGCTTCCGCCAACTTTGTTGAAGCACGGAAGCGCGACTGCCAGCCCAGGTGGCCGGGCGATGCACGTTCCTCTTCAATCAGGCTCTGCTGCAGCAGATCCTCGACCGCCGACAGTACGTTCGTGTAGGTGAAAGCGGTACCGTGATAGCGGCGTCGACCGGTATAGAAGGCCTTGCGGCGGGAATACGAAACGTAGCGGCCCTCTTCGTGGGCGAGCATAGCTTCCGCGATGATGTGTTGGCGCGCGATCTCGCGATCTGTGCTCTGCACCGATGTGAACACCGACGGCTTTATCGTTTCGTCGGTCCGCGGCCGCCAATGGAATGTGAGGGGACGGTCGCGTTCGGTAGGCGGTTCGACACCCCGTTCGAGAGGCCACAACCATCCATCCGGCTGCGCCATTGATCGATCCTAGCGGACGTGTGCGGTTCACGTTCCTAACTTAGACCGAACGTTTGTTCACGTCTTGTTCTACGTAAGGGTCTGTGGATATCTCGCCGTGGTGCGCATATCCCGATTGTGTCGTTGGCCACTCGCAAAGGGCTAGGACGACGTGCCGTCCCGGATGTCCCTACGAAAACACGTCCTTTGATGGAAATTCAAAAACGATCTCCGATCGCCACGTGATTTCGTATAATCTTGAAGCTGACGTCCTTGCTCATCGTTCGGCGTGGTCCGCGCTCCCCGCGCGAGGCGAGGATGTTTTGGGGGCATGACACCATGGGTGGATACGGCAGTGGGCGTTGGGGCGGCCGCCCGACCACCGACGACGGGCTGACGCTCGACCTTCCCCGCCTGCTGAAGCAGCGCAACTTCGTTCCCGGACGCGTGTTAACCGGCACGCTGACTTGGACGAACACCCGCACCGCCGTTCGCATCGGCTCGATCGGTTTCGAGAGCCACCTCGATCGCGAGACCGGCCGCGTCCGCCTGCACTACACGATCACCCGCCAGAGCGGCGAGACGCACCTCTCGGACTACTGGATCCAGCTAGAGACGACGTCTCAACCCTTGGGCGGCCGACGTTGGTGGTTCCTCTGCCCCAAGCTCGGCACCCGTGCCGCAAAATTGTACCTCCCGCCCGGCGCCCTGACGTTCGCCTCACGCAAGGCCCACCGCCTCGCCTACCGGTCTCAGCGCGAGACACCCCAGGACCGCGCGCTCTCCCGTGCGTTCAAGCTGCGCCGCCGCCTCGGAGCCGACGGCGGCATTGGCGATCCGATCCCGAAACCGAAGGGTATGCGGTGGGCCACGTTCGAACGCGAGATGGATCGGGTCTGCGACGCCGAGACCATCTGCAACGCCAACCTTGTCGCGTTCGCACGCAAGCTCGGGCTATCCATCTGAGTTTAGAGCCTATTTTTATGCCTCGGCCGCCGTACCGTCGTGTCGAGCTGCTCGTTCGCGCAAGCTCGGCCGTCCCTTCGACGAACGCCGGCACGGGTGTTCGCGGGCGCTTGGACGATGAAGATCGAGTCACGGATTGGAAAAGCCTCGATGCGAGGCAGGCGTCTCAGCGCCACCCGGTCAAATGGACGACGACGTCATTGCAGCCGTGATTGACGGCGAAGCCCTTTGCCCAGCCATCTTTGGGGGGCCTACAGGGACGCGGTTGAGGGCTCAGATGCCTCAGCACAAACTCACAAATAGCTCAGTGCTTTGAGGGCATCACACCACACGCACTGAAGCTGCTGGGACCCCTATCGCCGCGACCCACGTCCTCAAATCGAAGCCGATCGAAGCAAAGCGCATCAGGCCGAAGCGGCACCGACGCTCTCGGATGTTCGTACCTGTTCGAAAACGCTCGAAAATGTTCTCTGCACACCTGTGCACCTGGGGTGCGATGCATTTCCTACGAGGTAAGGCCGTGCCGGCGGCACCGACCTAACCGAATAGGTCGAGCTGCCCAACCGTTCGAAGGCGGTCTGAGCGCGGACGGAGGACCTCACGCCGGGGTTTCGACGCGAGGATGACTGGCAGACCGACACCCGGCTTGCCGTAGAGCACGGCTCCGACGATCCGGCAGCCGTCGCCCCGGTGGAACACGTTCGCCGTGTAGGGCCCGGCACGCAGGATCTCCTGCATCAGCTCCTCATCCACGCTCAGGTCAGACACAGTGGCTAGGAGGCAGGTCAATCCAGCCGCCTCGATGGCGAACGACCGGAACTCGGCGGCGCGCTGCCGCCAGACTTGGCGCACAGCTCCGGCGCTAGTCTGTGCGAACGGATTAGGCGCCGCCTTCGTCGCCGCATCGGCGACGAAGGCCGCGATCACGTGTCGTTCGGCGATGTGCATCGCCGCGAGCAGGGAGGCGGCGAGCTGGCGTCGGCTGATCGGCATGGCGCTCCGGTTGTTCCCACCCAACTCACGTGCGGTCGCTTCATGGGGGAGGGCGACGGCGTGGGTGGAGTGCGATGCGCGTCATTACAAAGAGACGATCGATCTTGGGAGGACGCCAGGACTACACCGATCGAGGACGGCTCAGACCTTGGCGACGGTGCTGTTGGCGCGGGCACGTGGGAAGTAGCCGTAAAAAGTATCTCGGTTGACCCCGAGCCGCTTGGCGATGTCGGCGACGCTGATCGTGCCGGCTGCCAACAGGGCGCGGGCGACGTCGAGGTCGGCATCGGAGAGTTTCCTCGGCCGGCCGCCCTTGCGGCCTCGGGCCAACGCCGCCTTCAAGCCTTCCATGGTGCGCTCGCGGTTGAGGTCGAGGAAGTACTCGGCCATAGCGCCGTGCATCTGCAGGGCGAAGCGGCCGTGGGCGGTAGCGCTGTCGAACTGCTCGGTGAGCGAGCGGAAGTGCACGTCCTTCACCCGCAGCCCGTCGATGGTGCGCATCATCTCGACGAGTGAACGGCCGAGGCGGTCGAGCTTCCACACCACGAGCACGTCCTCGGGTCGGAGGTAGGCGAGCGCCGCCTCGAACTCCGGTCGCTTGGTCCCGGCCTTGCCGGACTTCTTCTCCTCGAACAGACGCTCGCACCCGGCCTTGGTCAGCGCATCACGCTGGAGGTCGAGGTTCTGATCGAGGGTGGAGACGCGGGCATATCCAACGAGCATGTCGGGATAGTGCCAAAACCGCGTTTATACGGCAATAGAAAAGCCGATACGTTTCTCCGACAAAAATGGGGCTGTTTGGGATGGCTCAGGTCTGACTCATTCAGATCGTCGGAAAAACGGTCATATATCCGACATCAACGAGCTATGCGTTGGTGTGGGCAAACGGGTTGATCCTTGGTAACCGTCAGCTCGACGGGTGATTTCGTTTGTGCCTTCCAAAGGCCAAGGTCTTCTCCGCTGTGCCTCTGCATAAGGTTCGAAAAACTCGGGCTACGCATTCCAACGGCACTTCGGACGAGACAGCAGAAGAACGACGATGACGATCAACGATGCGAAGCCGCAGCGGCGTCTCGGGCGCCCACCGCGCGGGACCGAAGGCGAGGTCACGCTCCGCATCCTCGACGCGGCCACGCAGGTGTTTCTGTCCGAGAGCTTCGACGCCGTCAGCATCGACGACATTGCCTCCGCCGCCTGCATCTCGAAAAAGACCTTCTACACGCGGTTCGCCTCAAAGGGCGATCTGTTCGAGGCCTTTGCCGTCCGCTTCATCGAAGAGCGGATCCAGCCCGTCGAACAGATCGACCTGGAAAAGATGTCAACGGCCGAGGCCCTTCACGACATCGCTGCTGGCATCCTCCGGACCGTGTTGTGTCCAGACGTGGTCGCGCTCCAGCGCAACGTCATGGCTGAGGCAATTCGGTTTCCCGAACTGGCGCGATCGCTCGAGGATTTCGGTCAGTCTCGCATCGCCGCCATTGTCGAACGGTGCCTTGAGGAGGGCGTCCGCCGCGGGGAGATCCAGGTGAAGGACATCCGCTTCGCGGCCAGCTATTTCGTGACAGCCATGGTCCGGGGCCCGTTCCATCGAGCGACGATCGGACTGGAGCGGCCCGAGTTCAGCCACGTCAAGCACGATAATCTGAAGCGCGCGCTCGACCTCTTTCTGAGCGGCTGCCTACCGCGCTGAAATCAAGCCGCCATCGGAACCAGACGGTCCCCTTCTGCTGACAGTCTAATACGGCTAAGCTTTCGAGCATCATGTCAGGTCAGGGCTGGACGTGGTTCCAGATGGTGCGATCACAGAACATCGATTGCGGCCTAGCTTTGGCTCATTTCGCACATGCGAAAGTTTTTCGGAACCGTGGCGTATCATTGTTGTTGTGCCACGCGACGAGCCGATCCGGCATCCGTCCCCAGCGAGGACGCCAATCATGAAGACCCTTTCGCGTATCACCATCGCCCTGTTCTTGGTTGCCGCCGCCGGCTCCGCTTCGGCCCAGGATTTTGGCCTCGGCGTCGCGTCGCCCGCTGTCCCTGAGGTAAACACCGGCGTGTTCCGCGCTGAAGCCCTGCGCGGCGACGCCTACAGCATAGAAGCTAGCCGGATCGCGCTCGCCCGCTCGAATAATCCCAAGGTCCGCGCCCAAGCTGACCGGGTAATCACCAACCGACAGGCCACCACCGACGCGCTGCTGCCGCCCGGCACCTCCCTGACCCTCGGCGGGATCGTCGTCGCCGACGCTGGTCGCGGCTCCATCGCTTCACCGCTGGGCCTGATCACCGCCCCGCTGACCATAGCCGGCGGCATTGTCGGCGGCGTGACCGGCGTCGTCGACAACCAGCCGTCCGAGCCGGGCAAGCGCGTGGCACTCGATCCCGCCCGGCAGAAGAAGCTCGCCGACCTGAACGCCACCCGCGGTCGCGCCTTTGATCGCACCTACACCGGCCAGCAAGCCGCTTCTGATGCCGAGACGCTGCGCCTCTACAAAGCATACGCCCAGACCGGCGACAGCGCCCAGGGCCGTCAGTTCGCGCGTCAGGCGACGCCGATGTTGCAGGATGAGTTCGACGGCTCTGCC
>NZ_JAKSYD010000015.1 GCF_022829605.1 Methylobacterium sp. E-065
TCGGTCGGGCCGTGGTGGCGAAGGCGGTTCCGGTGATCTGGAGGGTTCCGCCGTCGAAGGCGAGGGGGCCGCTGGGGGCGCCGAGGTTGGCGTCACGCGCGACCGAGAGGGTGCCGCCCACCAGGACGACTCCGCCCGAGAAGGTGTTGGTCCCAGAGAGCGCCAGCGTTCCATCCCCGAGCTTGAACAGGGCCCCCGGACCGGACACGACGTTCGACACAGTCAGCGTCCGAGCCGAGTCGACGGCCAGACCCGAGGCCCCCTCCAAGGTGAAGGGACGCGTGGTCGTGAAGCTCGCCGTCGCCTCGAGGGCGGCGCCGTCGCCGATCGTCACGGCGGTGTAGGCTTGGCCGAGATTCGACTCCCGCGACACCGAAACCGTGCCCTCTTTGATATACGTGCCGCCAGTATAGGTGTTGTCGGCCAGCAGGCTCAGTCGACCCGGACCTGTCTTGAACAGGCCATCATTGCCGGACACGACCGCATCCTCCGTGAGCGTCGCACCGGCGAGCACCCCGAGGGTGCCACCGTTGTACAGGATGACGGGCCGCCCGAGCGTGAAGCTTCGGGTCGCGATCAGCGCGCTCTTGTTCTCCAGCGTCACGGTGTTGCCGGGGTCGCCGAGCGCCGCGGTCTTGTCGACGGCGAGGCCACCTTGCCAGACGAAGACCCCGCCGGTGAAGTCGCTCGTCCCGATCAGGAGCTGAATGCCGGGCCCGTCCTTGATCAAGCCGCCGATGCCGGAGATGCGCCCGTCGAAGAGCGGAATCCGGGTCCTGTCGGTGACGTTGAGCACCAGCGGCGCCATCTCGGTCGTCAGCAGATGGGCCTTGGTGGCGCGGCCATGGTCGTCGAGGTTCTTGAGGACGAGCGGCAGGAACGGCCCGGAATCGACCGGCTGATCGGCGCCATATCCGGTCGCAGGGGGCTTGGGCGGCAGAGCCTGATAATCCCGGAATATTTCAGAACTCAGTTGCTGCTGGAGGGCTTGGCCGATCCTCAGCAGCGTCTGTTCCTGATAGGGATTGGCGTCGATGAGGATGTTCGCAGCCGTTCCGCCCACCTGAAAGGGCACGTTGAGCTGGGGCGATGTGGACGTCATTTCCGTCGAGAAGCTGAACAGGCCGAGGCCGTCGTTGGTGTCGTTGTCGGTGCCGAGGAAGCCGATCACAGCATCGACACCGAGGGCATTGCGGACAGTCGACATCAGCGCCGTCGAGATCCGGATCCAATTCGCGTAGGCGCGATCGAATTCGTCGATGGTGGCGTAGCGACCGACCTTGTCCGCGGCCAGACCAGCCAGGGCCATCTCTCCGCTATCGAGGCCGGGGTTCTTCTGGGCGAAGGCCACGAGGTCGTCGATCGTGCGGGCGAAGACCTTCGGATCCACGTTCAGCCGCGAGAACTTGTCTCCCAGCAGACGGACCAGCGCACTCTTGTAATCGTCAGGCGAAGAAATGCGTGAGGCTAGATAGCTCGAAATCGAAACGTAAGCATCATAGAAGTAGAATGGCACGGCCCCGTTGGTCGCGGCTTCGACCCGCTTCGCCCCGTCGGTAAAGGTTTGCCGGTAATTATTCAGAAACGCGGCCCGGGCGGCCGGATCGGTTGGAATCTGCGCGGACGAATCGGCAAACGTCACGAACTGAACGAGATCGTCGTCCGACATCGCCCGGACCGCCGTTTTGACCGCGGCGTCGACTCCGGGACGATCGAGTGACACGATTACGGCGTGCGCGGCCGTGAGCATTCCGCCGACGAGGGAATCGAATTGCGCCGGCCGCTGCGGATCCTCGGTGGACGACGCGTGATAGAGGCCGACCTTCAGGCCGGTCAGGTCACCGGTTAAGCCGGCATTGTAGTCGGCCGGCCGGACGAAGTTCTTGCTGCGCGTATCGATCGTGTCGAGCTTGACCATCCCGTTGAGGGCGAGCGCGAGGTCATGGACGCTGTTGCCCATCGGGCCGGCGGTGTCGATCTGCCCGGAATAGGGGGCGATGCCGGTCGTGCTGATCAGGCCCGCCGTCGGCTTGAGGGCGTAGAGACCCTGCTGCTGGGCCGGATAGATGATCGAGTCGGAGGTTTGCGATCCGACGGTGAGCGGCGCGAAGCGCATGGCGGCCGCGATGCTCGGACCGCTGCTGGATCCGGCCACCGCGATCGACGGATCGACCGGGCTGATCGTCTGGCCGCCCGTGCTGCTTTGATTGTTGCTCGTTATCCCGGCCCACTGGCCCATATTGGCCTTGCCCAGGATGAGCAGGCCCTGCTCCAGCATTCCGCTCACCAGGGTCGCCTCGGCGGCCGGACGGGACCCGATCAGGGCTGCCGAGCCCGCGGTGGTGCGCAGATCGTCGGCGGTGCCGATGTTCATCTTGAGCAGGACCGGCACGCCGAAGAGCGGCGGCAGCGTCCGCCCCTGGCGCTGCGCCTCCAACCGCTGCGCGTCGGCCCGGTCGGCGAGCGCCAGGATATCCGGATTGATCTGCTCGACGGAGCGCAGGGCCGGGCCCGCATGGTCGAGTTGCTGGATCTTGTACATGTACTGCAACACGATCTCGCGCGACGTCGTCTCGCCTCGTTGCAGCATCCCGGCGAGATCCACGGCCGTCCGTCCGGTCAGGTCGACGCCGCCGTAATCGGGCAGCGGATCTTTCGAGAGGGTTCGCGTCAGGGAGACGGGATCCGGCGGCTTCGGCAGCGACGCATCCGTGAGCCCGAGCCGCCCCACGAGGCCGACGATGTCGGCTTCCGTCGCGGCGCGCGGATCGAAGGTCACGAGCGACCGGGCGGAGACGGCGAGGTTGGCGATCTCTGCATCGGTCTTGGTCTGCCCGGCGCGGATATAGGCAGCGCGGACGACGTCACGCAGGGCGCGTTGGTCCTGGGGATCGGTCGCCTGCGCGGAGGTCGGCACAGTCAGCCAGAGGGCGCCCAGGAGAGTTCCGGAGACGCGCAGTCGCCCCCGTGATGCCGGCAGGCCGAGGGACATGGTCGATCTCCGGAGCTGTGCTTCTGACAAGCGTGTTCGACGAGTTGAAGCGCGGCGTGCGAGCCGCGGACGGGATCACCCGGGCCTGCGCCCTCGATGATGGGATCCGAGCGCCGACCCGCGCTGCGCCGCGATGGGCGCGGCCCGATCCGGCCGCCGGAAAGCGCCGGATACGCAGGGCCGCACGCGCATAGACCCCGCCGTCCCCGGCGGCCGAGCCTGGGCCTCCGGCGGCAGGGGCCGCGATACCGGTGCCGTCATGGCCGCGACCGGCCCGACAGTCGGGGAACAGGCGTAGGGCCGGAACGCGACCAAGCTCTGCCGGTGCGCAGAACGGGACCTGCAACCGCCGGCTCCGAGCGATCGGAGTGCGAGCGCCATACAGCGGGTTGGTCCACCGCCGGGCATTTGATTTTTCCGATATGTTCTGTCGTCATATATATTTGCTTGCGTCTTTCATCGGCATCAATTTCACGCTCTAAAATATTATGATCACTAATTTCAATCGCAGCAAAGTGATTCTGTGTCGAGCTCGATTAGGTCGACGCGAAGAAGATTAAGAAATAAATCTGCGTTCTTTCAAGTGGCAACTAAATATGCCGCCCAAATTGAACTAAATTCGACATTTACAGAACATAAAGATCTTTCACCAAGATTTTTGGTTGCAACGGGCTCCAACAAACTCTGGAAGTTCTTCGTTTTGGCATAATAACTGCCTAAGAAGATCACGGGTTCTTTTGCGAAACCACGACGCAAATCGCGCCGATCATCACCATTTGATCAGATGTGTGACACGGCTGCCACATTTCGTCTGGTGCGCCTCTCGCGCGCCCGCGGGCCGCGACGGAAGCCGCCAACCGATGCTGTGTGGGTGCAATCCCGATCACTTGGACGGAGGCTTGGACCGCCAAGGGCTTTTGGTCGGCGCGCGAACGCGAGACCCGCTGAGCCGTGCCCGGTCGCGTCGCCATGGTGCGCGGCTCTCGGCTCCTGTTATGGCGCGCTCCCTCGCGTCCAGCCGGCATCGATTTCGGCAGCGAGCGCTCTGATCTTTGGGGGATCGTTCAGCCGTCCAGCACGGCGGACGCGTCTCCGATATCGGCTGGATGGCCGCAAAAGTCTCCGCCGCACATGGATGGCTTAGCCAGTCGGAGGGAGCCAGCTGTCAAAACATCCCTCTGTGAAATGTGGCAGAAGTGCAACTTGTTGGCTTATTGGTTTGGCGCTTCAGTTTCTGTGACAGAGCAATTCTTATGACGATATGAAAAATGGCAGCATGATCGATTGAATAAAATCGATCCAAAACTCTTACGACCGGCAAAATATCGCATCTTATTCGTTATTGTGGTTATCTTTCGATGGGCATTCGGCCATTGCGTAGTCATCCGAGCTGAGCTTAGATTGTAGCCACGAGATTTTTTTGAGATCGACATCGACATAAATCGATTTGTCGGTTTCTTACTATCAGTTTTAAAAGTAAGATAGCCCGCGGGCGGATAAATGTGCAAAGAAACTGAATATCCATTGGTCTTCACGGGAATGAGACGTCTTCGGAATTCGGTTTTATCGATCTCGTGGCGTGCGAGCCTGGGCTTTGCCGCCTTGGGATGGTCCGGTTCGAACCTCGCCCTCGCGCAGAGCGCGGCCAGCACCGATCCGGCGTCCTGGCGCACCCCGGAATATCGGGCCGATTGGGGCCTGGAGGCCATGCGCGCCGCAGATGCCTACGCGACCGGCTACACGGGTTTGGGCATCACGGTCGGCGTGGTCGATTCGGGCATATACACGGCCCACCCTGAATTCGCCGACGGCCGCGTGAAGCCGCTCACGATCGCCGGCACCTTCGGATCGAAGGGCTACTATTTCATGGATTGGACCGGCGCGCCGGACGACCTGTCTCCGCAACCGAGTTTCTTCGAGAAGGGTGAGCCCTACAAAGTTCCGGGCACCTACGATCCCACCTTCAACGATCCGCACGGCACCCACGTGACCGGGTCGATCGCGGCCGCCCGCAACGGCGTCGGCATGCACGGCGTGGCATTCGACGCCAATGTCTACGTGACGAATACTCACGCGACCGATGGAAGCATCTACGGGGCGAACGCCGACTACGCGTATTTTAAGAAGGCCTATGGCAGTCTGGCGGCCGCTGGTGCCCGGGCGATCAACTCGTCCTGGGGCAGCCCGCCGCCCACGGACAATTACAATACGCTCGCAGGCTTGCGCGAAGCCTACACGAAATTCGACGGCAAACTTGGCTATGTCGATGCCTTGGCCGATGTGACCAAGCAATACAACATCATTCAGGTCTTCGCTGTGGGAAATACCGGCTGGGCCAATCCGAACGTTCGCTCATCCCTACCGTATTTCCGGTCGGACCTTGAGAAGAACTGGCTCGCAATCGGCGCGGCCGGGCGAGGCGCCAACGGAAGCACGGCCCCCAAGGATGTCATTCTCGTCGATTACTCGAATCGCGCCGGCGCAGCCAAGTATTGGTATGTCGTCGCGCCCGGCGATGCCATCAACAGTACCGTGCCAATACATACACCAGATGCCGTCTGGAGTGCCACCGACTGGGGTGTCGATCCGAACCATCAGACCGGCTACACCGCGGTCGATGGGACCTCGATGGCGGCGCCGCACGCCACCGGCGCGCTGGCGGTCATCATGCAGCGCTATCCGTATATGACCAACACGCAGGCCCGCGACGTCCTGCTCACCACCGCCTATCACCGCAATGCCGTGGATGGCGTTCCCGACGCCAACCCCAATGCTCCGAACGCGGTCTGGGGCTGGGGCTTGATCGATCTCGACAAGGCCATGCGGGGGCCAGGCCAACTCCTGGGGCCCGTCGCCGTCAATCTGCCAGCCGGCAGGAAGGACACGTGGTCCAACGACATCTCCGAAGACGCGCTGATCCAGCGCAAACAGGAGAACGATGCCGAGGCTGCCGCCTGGCCGACCCGCAAGGCCTCCTTCGATTCCCGCCTTCAGACCCCGGTCCTGATAGCCGGCCTTCCGGCGAGCCGGTCCGCGCTGGTCGGCGTCGTCAGCGCCCTGCGCAACGGCAGCCCATCCGTGATCCAGGACGCCATCAAGGCCGCTGCCGACGATCCCGTCGCCAACCAGGTTCTGTCGGCGTTCGTCCAGTCCAGCGGGTATGGTGACCGCTGGCCCCTTACGGACCCAGCCTATGCCCTTGACCGCGCAGACGTGGGTAACGGCCTGAACAACTATCTCTCGGGGCTGACGAGCGCCGATTACGACGGCACCATCGCTCAGATCGTCCGTAATTGGCAGAACGAGTCTCGGTTCGAGCCCGCGCGGATCGCCTCCTTCGCCGACGTGCCCACACAGGGTATATTTATCAAGCTCGGGTTCGGCACGCTGACGTTGACCGGAAACAACAGCTTCTCGGGCGGCGTCGTCCTGGCAGAGGGCACCCTCTCAGTCGCGCAGAACGCCAACCTCGGCGCCCCCAGCGGTCTCCTCGCCTTCGACGGCGGAACCCTCCAGATCACCGGAACCGCCTTCGCCACCACGGCCCGACCGATCCTCTGGAGGCCGGGCGGCGGCGGCCTCGACATCGCCGATCCCGCCAACACCGTCACCCTCGCCCAGGACCTCTCCGGACCCGGCGGCATGACCAAGCTCGGCGCCGGAACCCTCGCCCTGGCGGGCACCAACACCTACACCGGGGCCACCACCCTCGCCGAAGGCACCCTGCTCGCCCGCGGCGGACAGGCCATCGGCGACCTCAGCGCCGTCACCGTCGCGGCCGGCGCGACCCTGGCGCTCGCCGACAGCGAGACCGTCGGATCCCTCGCCGGACAGGGCCGCGTCGACCTCGGCTCAGCCCGCCTCACCGCCGGCGGCGACGGCACCTCCACCACCTTCGGCGGAACCCTCGACGGCACCGGCGGCCTGACCAAGGCCGGCGCCGGCACCCTCACGCTGACCGCCGCCCAGGGTTTCACCGGTCCGGCCATCCTGGCCGCCGGCGGCCTCAGCCTCACCACCACCGCCAGCCTCGCCGCACCGGTCGTCATCCTGTCGGGAACCCGCCTGACCAACGCAGGCACGCTCACCGGTGGCCTCGCCAATGCCGGCACGACCCTCACCTCGGGCACCGTCGCGGGTGGGTTGACCAACATCGGCACCGTGCTGGCCAGCGCCGGTCGGATCGATGGCGCCATCCGCAACGACGCCGGGACCCTCGCCATCTCGGGAACCGTCGCCAGCGCCGGCACCCTCGCCAACGCCGCCGGCGCCACCCTCGCGGTCACAGGGGCCTACAGCCTCACCGGGCCGCTGACCAACGCCGGCAGCGTCACGGTTGCGAGAACCGCCAGCCTCACGACGCCTGCC
>NZ_JAKSYD010000054.1 GCF_022829605.1 Methylobacterium sp. E-065
GATCGGGACGTCGGAGACACCGCGACGAGAAAGACGGCACCGGCCGGGGACCATGCCCGGTCGATGCCGCGGGCGCCGCGGGGACCGGATCCCGCGCGTTACTTGGCCGACACCTGGGTTCCCGCGGCGTCCCGCGTCCCTTGTGTAGCTTCTTGGGCCATGCCCCCGGCGCCGAAAGGCGCGCGGGGACGATCAGACGTGTTCGAAGCCATGCGCGTTCGCGTTCCAGGCTTGCCGCTCCGGGCAATTTATCAGAGCATGCCAAGGGTCATCAGCGGTAAGAAGATTTGCAATCTTTCAATTAAGAAGCGTCTAAATCTATTTTTGTTTCTGAATATTTTCTAGAATGGAGAATTTTATCTTGAAAAGATCGTCATGGTCATTCGATCTTGTTCGGATTGACTGTCGCGATGATCCAGACTTCTGGTGTGACCGGGTCTCGGAGATTCGCATGAGCTTGCTGGCGCGCACGAACATCCTCACGAAACTGCTGTCGATCAACCTGATCACCGCAGCCATCGTGGGAAGTTGCATCTGGTTCGCGCAGGACCGGATGGCCATGGTCGATGCCACGTACAGCATCATGGTCGCGCGCGACGCAAAGGCCGTCTCGAACGTCCGCCGCAGCAACCGTCTTCACAACACGCTGACATATCTGCTGTATCGGATGATGGCCGAGACCGATCCGGAGCAGGTCCGGCGGCTTGCGGCGGCGTTCGAGGTGGCGGTCGCGCAGACCGACGCGACGCTGGCCGAGATCGCCCAGCAGGTTCCAGCCTTCGCCGAACAGGTCCAGGCGCAGCGGGATCGCACCACGCGCTTCGTCGAGCAGGCCTCTGTCGTGCGCAGCCTCGTCCTCGCGGGCCGGAGAAGTGAGGCGCTGGATCGGGCGCATGACGCGGTCGATCCGATCTTCGCGTCGCTCGGGACCGAGGGGACGCGGATCGGGAACGCCATCGAAGACAGCATGTACCGGCGCTCCAACGACCTGACTGCTCAGACCGATGCCACCCGCCACAGCCTGATCGGCTTCGGCGCGCTCGGGATGCTGGCCGGGCTGGTCTGCGTCCTTGTGGTCTCGACGATCGGGATCACCGGCCCCCTCAAGCGTCTCGTGGCGGTCCTGGAGCGAATGGCGCAGGGCGCGATCGATGCCGAGATCGCCGAGGCGCGCCGCGGCGACGAGATCGGCGCCGTGGGCCGGGCGGTCGAGGCCATCAAGTCGTTCATGGCCGCGAAGGCCGCCGAGGAGGCCCAGATCAAGCGCAACGCCGACGAGGCTGCGTTCAACGAACGGCAGCGCGTTCAGGTCGAGCTGGCCGACCGCTTCGAGGCGGCGGTGGTCGGCATCGTCGGCCAGGTCTCGTCCTCGGCCACGGCTTTGCGGGCCACCGCACAGGGCCTCAGCGAGACCGTGGCCCTGACCGCCCGGCAATCCACGGCCGTGGCGGCTGCCGCCGAGCAGGCGGCAAGCAACGTCAACACCGTCGCGGCGGCGGCCGAGGAACTCGGCAGCTCGATCGGCGAGATCGGCCGGCAGGTCGAGGGCTCGTCCGACCTCGCCCGGCAGGCGGTGGACGAGGCCGATCAAACCGCCGCCCTGATGCACGAACTCAGCGCCGCCGTGACGACGATCGGCGCCGTCATCGAGATCATCTCGACCATCGCGGGTCAGACGAACCTGCTGGCCCTGAATGCCACGATCGAGGCCGCGCGGGCCGGCGATGCGGGCCGGGGCTTCGCCGTCGTGGCGGGCGAGGTCAAGGAACTTGCGCTTCAGACCGCCCGGGCCACCGAGACGATCACCGGACAGATCGGTCGGATCCAGGGCCGGACCGGCGATGCCGAGGACGCGATCCGTACGATCACGGGCCGGATCCGCGAGATCAACGGCGTGGCCGCCTCCATTGCGGCGGCGGTGGAACAGCAGGGCGCGGCGACGCAAGAGATCGTGCGCAACGTCGCCCAGGCGGCGGGCGGCACGGATGAGGTGACGCGCAATATCGGCGGCGTGGCCGAGGCCGCGGAGGGGACCGGCACGGCGGCCAGGGAGGTTCTGGCATCGGCCTCCGCGCTGTCGGGCCAGTCCGACCGGTTGAATGCCGAGATCCGTTGCTTCCTCGACACCATCCGGGCCGCCTGAGAACCGCCAGCCGGCGCTCCGGGGCAAAGCGGCGCAAGCCGGCAACACTCCGCCGCTGATCGGGGACACGCGGCCGGCTCGACGCTGACGGGACGGTGATTTTGCTCTATCGATTTTGACTCTTCGCGCCCTTCCGGGGCGCAGGGAGCCGAGGGCCGGTGAAGCCCGGCAGGTGGGAGTGGGCGTGCGTATCCTGGCCATCGACACAGCGCTGGAGACCTGCGCCGCCTGCGTCATGGCGGAGGGTGACGACACGCCGATCTCCACCGAATCGCTCCCGATGGCGCGCGGACATGCTGAGTCGCTTCTGCCGCTGATCGAGCGGGTCATGGCCCGCCTGGACGGCGGCTTCGAGGCCATCGACCGTGTCGCCGTCACGGTGGGTCCGGGCAGCTACACGGGCCTGCGCGTCGGCCTCTCGGCCGCCCGGGCGATCGGCCTCGCCACGGGCAAGCCCGTGGTCGGGGTCGGCACCCTCTCGGCCCTGCTGGCCCATCTGCTGGCCGAGACGATCGAGGGCTCGATCGCCGCGGCGATCGATGCCCGGCATGGCGCGCTCTACGTCCAGGCTCTCAACCCGGGGGGCGACGGCATCGCTCCGGCCCACCTGTCCGTCGCGGACGTCGCCGACCGTTTGGTCGGGGCGGGTCCCGTGCTGCTCGCCGGATCCGGTTCGTCGGCGCTCGCGGCCGCGTTGGCGGAGCGCGGGGTCGAGGCCCGCGTCAGCCGCGTCACGGGGCCGGACATCGCGTCCGTGGCCGCCCTCGGCTTGCTGGCCGATCCCGAACAGGCCCTCCCCCGGCCGCTCTACCTGCGCGGGCCCGACGCGCGGCCTCAGGATCACGCGCGGATCGCCCGGCAATGACGCGGCCCATCCTCTTCTGGCCCTTCGACTGGTGGTCCGCGTGGTGGGACGCGCTGAGTCCCGAGCCCTACGTGGCGCCGCTCACCGATGCCTCGCAGGCCCCGGCGCTGGCCCGGCTGCACGCCACCGCCTTCGCGCGGCCCTGGGAGGCCCATGAATTCGAGCGGATGCTCTGCGAGCGCTCGACGCAGGCGCATGCCCTGTGGCGCGCCGGCACGCTCCACGGCTTCGTGCTCTCGCGCCGCGCCGTCGACGAGGCGGAGATCCTGACCGTGGTGCTGTCACCGGCGCTGCGGGGCGGCGGCCACAGCCGCAAGCTGCTGCGCGAGCACCTGTCGAGCCTTGCGCTGTCCGGTATCGCCCGGGTCCATCTGGAGGTCGACGAGGGCAACGCGCCGGCCCTGCGTCTCTACGCCCGCAACGGCTTCCGGCAGGTCGGTGCGCGCACGGGCTACTACCTCAAGGCCGACGGCAGCCGGGCGACCGCGCTGACGATGAGCGCCGACCTCTGACGCCGTGAGCCGCTTCGGCATCGCCTGCCGCGTGGCGGCCCTGGCCCTCGCCTTCCTGGTTCTGGTGCCGCCGCACTGGGTGGCGCTGCGCCTGCTCGGCCGCCGCTCCGCCCTGGCGCCGATCCTGTTCCACCGGGTCGTCCTGCGCCTGTTCGGGGTGCGGGTGACGCAGAGCGGCACGCCGCCCGCCCCCGGCGAGGCTGCCCTGGTGCTCGCCAACCACGTCTCCTGGCTCGACATCATCGCCATCGGCTCGCTGCGGCCGCTCTCCTTCGTGGCGAAGTCTGAGATTGCCGGCTGGCCGGTGATCGGCGTCCTCGCCGGGCTTCAACGGACGATCTACATCGACCGGCAGCGCCGGGGGGCGACCGCCACGGTGAGCGTCGCGATGGGACATCGCTTGGCCGAGGGCGAGCTGGTCGTTCTGTTCGCGGAGGGTACGACCGGCGACGGCACCCGGCTCCTGCCGTTCCGTTCGTCCCTGGTCGGCGCCGCCCGAGCGGCGCTGCAGGCCGAGGCTGGCCGCAGCCGCGTGCGCCTGCAACCGCTGGCGATCGCCTATCCCCGGCGCAACGGCCTGCCGGTGACCCGCTCCGAGCGGGCCGAGATCGCATGGTACGGGGATATGGAACTGGCCCCGCACCTCACCGCCTTCGTGCAGGGCGGCCCGCTCGACGTGCATGTCGCCTGGGGCGCACCGATCGCCTTCGAGGCGACGACGGACCGGAAGGTCGCCACCGCCGCCGCGGAGGCCGAGGTCCGCGCCGCGCTGCGGGGCATCGGCACGGGGGGCTGCCGCACGCCTGCGGTCAGCGTAAGCCCGGCCCGCCCGGGCCTCGACCTTCACGACCCGGAGGTCGCGGCGATCTGATTGTGCGGGCACGACCCCTTTGTGGCGTCACCTGCGATGATCAGACCGCACGCTAGATCATCAGTAGAAATGGTCGCTGTAATACATGATGCAGTGCATTGAGCAGGCCGAATCTCTCTGCTAGCTAGGCCGCAACCCGCATCAGGCGGGATTAGTGGAGGTCGCCCGGTGCAAACCTGGAATCAGGTTTACGATCCGTTTGGGAGCGCTTGGCTCTCGACGCTTGCCGCCTCAGTGCCGGTCATCGCGCTGCTCGCCATGATCGCCAGTGGGCGCGTGAAAGCCCACATCGCGGCCGTGATCGCGCTGGGACTCGCCATGCTGGTGGCCGTCGTCGGCTTCGGCATGCCGACGGAACTCGCCACCCGCGCCGCCATCCTCGGGATGGTCACGGGCTTCTTCCCGATCGGCTGGATCATCCTCAACGTCATCTTCCTCTACCGTCTGACGGTGGAGAAGGGCTGGTTCGCGATTCTGCAGCAATCGGTCGCCGGCATCACGGCCGACCGCCGCCTGCAACTGCTCCTGGTCGCCTTCGCGTTCGGCGCCTTCTTCGAGGGCGCGGGCGGCTTCGGCACCCCGGTCGCCGTCACCGGCGCGATCCTGATCGGTCTCGGCTTCTCGCCGCTGGCCGCCTCCGGCCTGTCGCTGATCGCCAACACCGCCCCCGTCGCCTTCGGCGCCCTCGGCGCGCCGATCCAGGGCCTCGCCTCGGTGACCGGTTACCCGCCCGAGATCCTCGGCGCGATGATCGGCCGGCAATTGCCGCTGTTCTCGCTGATCGTGCCGTTCTGGCTGATCTGGGTGTTCGCGGGCTTCCGCGGCATGATCCGGGTCTGGCCGCCGATTCTGGTCTGCGGCGCCACCTTTGCGGTCGCGCAGTTCCTGATCTCCAACTACGTCAATCCCTGGATCGTCGATATCGGCGCATCGTTGGCCTCGATGCTCGCCCTCGTGCTGTTCCTGAAGGTCTGGCAGCCGCGCGAGATCTGGACCTCCCCGGCACTGCGCGGCCACGATCCGTCGCTCGCCGTCGCGGGCCCGCGTCCGGTGGCGCTCGGTGCCGGCGTGCCCGGCATGCCCCCGGTCCATACCGGCGCCCGCACGGCTTCGCAGGGCGAGATCCTGATGGCCTGGGTGCCGTGGATCGTGCTTTCGATCATCGTGGCAATCTGGGGCACCGGCTGGTTCAAGGGCATCGTCAACCCGCTCTTCACCTGGAAGTACGAGGTGCCTGGCCTGCACAACGTGATCATGAAGGTGCCTCCGGTGGTGGCCAAGCCCGTCCCCGAGGGTGCGGTCTTCCTGTTCACCTACATGTCGTACACCGGCACGGGTGTGCTGATCGCCGCGCTCATCTCGGGCCTGATCATGCGCTTCTCGCCGCTGCGGCTGATCACGGCCTACTTCGAGACCATCTGGGCGCTCCGCTACTCGCTGATCACGATCGCGGCGATGCTCGCGCTCGGCGTCCTCACCCGCTACGCGGGCGTCGATGCCACGCTCGGCCTCGCGTTCGCCGGCACCGGCATCCTGTACCCGTTCTTCGGGACGCTGCTCGGCTGGCTCGGTGTGGCGCTCACCGGGTCGGATACGGCTTCGAACGTGCTGTTCGGCGGCCTGCAGCGGATCACCTCCGAGCAGCTCGGCCTGCCGGGCGTGCTGATGGCGGCGGCGAACTCGTCGGGCGGCGTGATGGGCAAGATGGTCGACGCCCAGTCGATTGTCGTCGCCTCCACGGCCACCGGCTATTTCGGCCAGGAAGGTAAGATCCTGCGCTTCGTGTTCTGGCACTCGATCGCGCTGGCCTGTCTGGTCGGCCTGTTCGTCATGCTCCAGGCCTACGTACCGTTCTTCCAGCAGATGGTGATCGACGTGCCGAACGCGGCGCCGGTCGCCCACTGAATACCGGCGGCAGACACATCTGCCGCCCGACTACACCGGCCGCCTACGGGCGGCCGGTCGCGTTTCAGGGACGCCGCGACGCCTCGCGCGATCCGTGCTACAGGCCGGACGCCGAGCCCTGCGGGGCGGGCGCATGGATCACGCTGACGGTTCGGGACGGCGCGCGTTGAAGAAGGCCTACGTCAAATCCTACGGCTGCCAGATGAACGCCTACGACGCGGCCCGCATGGCCGATGTCCTGGGCGCCGAGGGCTACGCGCCGACCGATTCGGTGGACGAGGCCGATGTCGTCGTCCTCAACACCTGCCATATCCGTGAGAGGGCCGCCGAGAAGGTCTATTCCGAACTCGGCCGCCTGCGTGTCCTGAAGAACGAGCGGACCGCGAAGGGGCTCGATACGCGCATCGTCGTGGCGGGCTGCGTCGCCCAGGCCGAGGGTGCCGAGATCCAGGCGCGCCAGCCCGCTGTCGATGTCGTTGTCGGCCCGCAGAGCTACCACCGGCTGCCCGACCTGCTGGCCCGCTCCCGCGAGCGGCGCGTGGTCGATACGGAGTTTCCGGTCGAGGACAAGTTCGACCACCTGCCCCGGCGGCGTACCCTCGGGGCCTCGGCCTTCCTCACCGTGCAGGAGGGCTGCGACAAGTTCTGCGCCTTCTGCGTGGTGCCCTACACCCGCGGCGCCGAGGTCTCGCGTCCGGTCGCGAAGGTGCTGGCCGAGGCGGAAAAGCTCGCCGAGGGCGGCGTGCGCGAGATCACGCTGATCGGCCAGAACGTCAACGCCTATCACGGCGCGGGCTCCGACGGCGCGCCGGTCGGCCTCGCCGAACTGGTGCAGGCCGTCGCAAAGATTCCCGGCCTCGCGCGGATCCGCTACACGACGAGTCACCCGAACGATTTCGACGACGCGCTGATCCGGGCGCATGCCGAGGTCCCGGCCCTGATGCCCTACCTGCACCTGCCGGTGCAGTCGGGTTCGGACCGGATTCTCGCGGCGATGAACCGCAAGCACACCGGCGACGCGTATCGACGCCTGATCGACCGGATCCGTGCTGCGCGTCCGGACATTGCCCTCTCCTCCGACTTCATCGTCGGCTTCCCGGGCGAGACCGACGCGGATTTCGCCGAGACCCTGCGGCTCGTGCGCGATATCGGCTTCGAGAGCGCCTTCTCGTTCAAGTACAGCACACGCCCGGGGACGCCGGCCGCCGATCGCACCGATCAGGTGACCGAATCCGTGATGGCGGCGCGGCTTGCGGAGCTGCAGGCGCTCCTCGACAGCCGGCGCTACGCCTATCAGCGCGCGGCTGCTGGCCAGGTCTTCGACGTGCTGGTCGAGAAGCCGGGCCGGTATCCGGGGCAGGTCGCGGGCAAGACGCCGCACCTGCTCGCCGTGCAGTTCGATGCAGCGCCGCACCATATCGGTTCCGTGGTTCCGGTGCGCATCATCGAAGCCGGCACCAACAGCCTGTTCGGACAGCTCGTCTCGGAAGCTGCGGCGGCATGAGGCACATGACGAGGATGACGGCTTGAGCGCATCGGACGGGGCGGGCGCGCGCGGCGCGCTCAAGGGGCGCGGCCCGGCGGCGCGGCCGCCCGGATCGGACGAGCCGGTCGAAGTGCCGCTGACCTTCGACGACAACCGCCTCGCGAGCCTCGTCTTCGGCCAATACGACCAGAACGTCGCCCATATCGAGCGGCGGCTCGATGTGACCGCGACGGCGCTCGGCAACCACCTCGTCATCAAGGGCTCGCCCGACGCCGCCGAGAAGGCCCGGCGGGTGTTCCAGAAGCTCTACACCCGGGTTCGCACGGGCGGCAGCACGCTGACGCTCGGTGATGTCGACGGCGCGATCCGCGAGGCCACCGCGCAGGCGACGCTGTTCCCGGCCGAGACCATCGCGGCCGAGGCCGACAAGCCGCATTTCGAGCAGATCGCGACTCGGAAGCGCGGAGCCGTGCGGGCGCGCAACCCGGCGCAGGACGAATACATCAAGCTCCTGCGCACCAACGAGCTGGTCTTCGCCGAAGGCCCGGCCGGGACCGGCAAGACCTGGCTCGCCGTCGGTCACGCGGTCTCGCTGCTGGAGCAGGGCCATGCCGAGAAGCTGATCCTGTCGCGTCCCGCCGTCGAGGCTGGCGAGCGCCTGGGCTTCCTGCCCGGCGACATGCGTGAGAAGGTCGATCCGTATCTGCGCCCGATCTACGACGCGCTCTACGACTTCATGGAGGCACGCCATGTCGATCGGGGCCTGCAGACCGGGCAGATCGAGATCGCGCCGCTCGCCTTCATGCGCGGGCGGACGCTCACAAATGCCGTGGTGCTGCTCGACGAGGCGCAGAACACGACCTCCATGCAGATGAAGATGTTCCTGACTCGCCTGGGCGATGGCTCGCGCATGATCATCACCGGCGATCCGAGCCAGATCGACCTGCCGCCGGGCCAGAAGTCGGGTCTCGTGGAGGCGGTCCGGGTGCTGGAGGGCGTCGAGGGGATCGGTCGCGTGCGGTTCAAGGACGTCGATGTGGTCCGCCACGATCTCGTCCGCCGGATCGTCACCGCCTACGAGAGCGCAGCCCACGGGGCGGACGAGGCCGACCGCAACCCGAATCCCCGGCGCAGGCCGCTGGCGTGAGCATGCCGCACGAGATCGACCTCTCCGTCGAGGATGAGCGCTGGGAGACGGCGATTGCCGACCTCGAAGCGCTCGTCACCCGCGCCGTGGAGGCCGGGCTGGCGATCGCCCCAGAGAAGCCGGACGGCCCCGTCGAGGTCAGCGTCCTGCTGACGGATGATGCTGCGGTCCAGGAGCTGAACAAGACCTGGCGCGGCAAGGACAAGCCGACCAACGTCCTGTCCTTCCCGGCCGCCCCGCAGCCGCGGCATGCGCAGGTCGCGACGCCGCTCGGCGACGTGGTCCTTGCGTACGAGACCCTGGTGC
This sequence comes from Methylobacterium sp. E-065, assembly GCF_022829605.1. Classification (GTDB taxonomy): domain Bacteria; phylum Pseudomonadota; class Alphaproteobacteria; order Rhizobiales; family Beijerinckiaceae; genus Methylobacterium. Next base: position 9,236 of record NZ_JAKSYD010000054.1, read on the forward strand.
GCGAGAGTGCGGAGCAGTCGAAGCCGCTCCAGAATCACCTCGCTCACCTCCTCGTCCATGGCACCCTGCATTGTCTCGGTCAGGACCACGAGATCGGCGAGGCCGAGGCCGAGGCCATGGAATCCCTCGAAGTCGCGGCTCTCGCGACCCTCGGTATCCCGGATCCCTATGCCTGAGTGCGCGACGTCCGAACGCTCCCAGACCCGAGAGACATGAGCAACGATCGAAGTCGCGGCGCGGCCCTGGCCGCGCCCAGTTCCAACGAGGGCGAGTCCCCAAATCGGGAGCCCTGGTACGACCGCCTGCTACAGGCGCTTCACCTCAAGCCGCGCGATTCCCTACGCGAGGGTCTTGAGGAGGCGCTGGCGGAGCCGGATGCCGGCGAGAGTGGTCTTTCCCCGCTCGAGCGCGTGATGCTCAAGAACGTGCTGGGCCTGCACAAGGTGCGGGTCGACGACGTGATGGTCCCCCGGGCCGACATCGTTGCCGTCTCCAACGAGACGAGCCTCGGCGAACTGCTCAAGCTGTTCCGCACCGCCGGCCATTCCCGCTTGCCGGTCTACGGTGAGACCCTCGACGACCCCCGCGGCATGGTCCACATCCGCGATCTCGTGGATCACATCGCCGCCAAGGCCGAGCCGACCCGGCGCAGCGTCCCGGCTGCCAAGCCCGCCGAGCCGGGGATCGACGGCGCGGTCGATGCGGCGGCCGCGCCGCGCGTCCGCCGTCCGGCGCCACGGCTTCCGCGCAGCCTCGACCTCGGCAAGGTCGACCTGACCACGACCCTGGCGGCGACGCGTATCCAGCGGCCGGTCCTGTTCGTGCCGCCCTCGATGCCGGCGATCGATCTGCTGGTGCGGATGCAGGCCACGCGCACCCACATGGCGCTAGTGATCGACGAGTATGGCGGGACCGATGGGCTGATCTCCATCGAGGACCTGATCGAGGTGGTGGTCGGCGACATCGAGGACGAGCACGACGTCGCCGAGGCCAGTTACGTTCAGCGGGTCGATGGCGAAGGCGATGTCTTCGTGGCCGACGCGCGCACGCCGCTGGCCGAAGTGTCGGAGGCGACCGGCGTCGATCTCGCTGCCGCAGTCGGCGAGATGGCCGAGGAGATTGACACGCTCGGCGGGATGATCGTGACGCTGGCCGGACGCGTCCCCTCCCGGGGCGAGCTGATCGCCGGGCCTGGCGATCTCGAATTCGAGGTGCTCGACGCGGATCCGCGCCGCCTGAAGCGGCTGCGCTTCCACAAGGGCGCGGCGCGGATCGGTGCCGTCGTTCCGCTCGCCCTGCCCCCGCCCTCCAATCCACCGGCCGCCGAGACGCCTCACCCGTGATGGTCCCGGCGTGACGCGCGTGACGGCGGGGTACGCCCGGGCTTCCGCAGCACCGGGCACGCCGACGCATGACCGGATGCCGGGTTTCGTGCAGGCCATCGCGGGTCTGACCGGTTGGCGTCGCCTTGGGCTGGCGTGGCTCGTGGGTGCGCTGGGTGCGCTGGCAATGCCGCCCTTTGGAGCTCTGCCGGCCTTGGTCCTATCGCTGACCGTCGTGGTCTGGCTCATGGATGGGGCCGCTGCGGATCGCCCTGCCCTGCGCCGCCTCTGGCCATGCTTTCTGATCGGCTGGGCCTGGGGTTTCGGTTATCTCACCGCCGGTCTGTGGTGGCTGGGCCAGGCCTTTCTGGTGCAGGCCGACGAGTTCCTTTGGGCGCTGCCGCTCGGCGTCGTCGGCCTGCCCTTCGGGCTCGGCCTGTTCTACGGCACGGGTTTTGGCGCCGCAGGCCTTCTATGGCGCCGGGGGGCGGGGCGGATCGCCGCCCTCGCCTTCGGAATCGGCGGCGCCGAATGGCTGCGCGGCCACCTGTTCACGGGCTTCCCGTGGAACACCCTTGGCATGGCGCTCGCCCAGAACCTCTGGCTGATACAGGGGGCCGCCGAGATCGGCCTCTATGGCCTGACCGTGCTGGCCATCCTGATCTGCGCCGCCCCTGCGACGCTCGCCACCGGCTCGCGGCCGCGCAGCCGGCTCGGTCCGAGCGTGGCCGCCGCCTTGCTGCTTGGCGGTATGGCCCTGTTTGGGGCCGAGCGGTTGGGGTCGGCGGATCCGGTGGTTGCGGGTGTTCGCCTGCGCCTCGTCCAACCGAACCTGCCGCAGGACGCCAAATTCAGACCGGAGAATCGCGCCGACATCGTCGACCGCTACATCGAGTTGAGCCAGCGCCCGGTGGAGGCTGGCGAGCCTGAGCCGACCCATATCGTCTGGCCGGAATCCGCCTTCCCGTTCCTGATTCAGCGCGATCCCGAGGCTCTGGCCAAGGTGGCGGCTGGCCTCAAGCCCGGTCAGCACCTCGTCACCGGCGCGGCCCGGGCCGAGGAACCGCTGCCGGGCGAGCGCCTGCGCTACTTCAATGCCATCCTGGTGATCGGGCCGGATGGCGTGATCTCCGACAGCTACGACAAGGTCCACCTTGTCCCGTTCGGCGAGTACCTGCCCAGCCCCCTCGACGCCGCCCTGCGGGCGCTGGGCCTGCGCCAGTTCGTGGCAGTTCCCGGCGGCTTCTCGGCGGGGGCGCTTGCCGCGCAGCGGATCCTGGCCGTGCCCGGCCTGCCGCCGGTGGCGGCGACGATCTGCTACGAGGCAATCTTTCCGGGTGCGATCCTGCCGGCGGGCCACGCCGCGCCTGCCGCCCATCCCCCGGGGCTGATCCTGAACGTCACCAACGATGCATGGTTTGGCGACACGCCGGGCCCGCGCCAGCATCTCGCCCAGGCACGCCTGCGCGCCGTCGAGCAGGGGCTGCCCCTGGTCCGCGACGCCAATACCGGGATCTCCGCGGTGATCGACCCGCACGGCCGCATCGTCGCCGAAACGCCGCTCAATCAGGAGACTTGGCTCGACGCCGATCTGCCTGCGCGGATCGTCGGGGGCACCCTGTACGGTCGGTTCGGCGACGCGGTCTTCGCGCTGATGCTGGCTGCCTGCTTCGTCGGGGCGGTGACGGCCGGGCGCCGGATATGAGTGCGGGATTCGCCAGCGGGCGTCGGATCCTGCTCGTTCTCGCGCTGATGCTGGTCGCGTTCAATCTGCGGCCGGCGCTCAGCACGGTCGGGCCCCTGCTGGCGACCATCCGGGACGAGACCGGCCTCGGCGCGGGCGGGGCCGCAATCCTCACCACGCTCCCGGTCCTGTGCCTCGGCATCGCCTGCGCGCTGGCAGCGCCGCTGATCCGGCGGATCGGGGCCGATCTCGCGGTGCTCGCGGGGACCACCATCCTGGCGGCCGGGCTGACGCTGCGCGGCCTCGGCGGCCTCGTGCCGCTGTTTGCCGGAACGGCGCTCGCCGCCATCGGCATCGGCCTCGACAACGTCCTGCTGCCCGCTCTGGTCAAGCGCGACTTCGCCGGCAGCAGCGGCCTGATGACCGGGCTCTACACCATGACCCTCTGCCTCGGCGCCGCGGCCGGGGCGGGTGCGGCGGTCCCGGTCGAGCACGCCCTCGGGGGCGGCTGGCCCTCCGCCCTGGCGATCTGGGCGCTGCCGGCGCTGGTCGCCGGCCTGGTCTGGCTCCCCTTCGCACGCCGGCCGAGCGCGCGGTCGGCGCCCTCGGCCGGGCGGCTGCTCCGCAACCCTCTTGCCTGGTGGGTGACGGGGTTCATGGGCCTGCAATCCTCGCTCGCCTACACCCTGTTCGGCTGGCTGCCGCTGCTGCTGCAGGGCCGTGGCCTGACACCGCTGGATGCCGGCCTGTTCGCCTCGCTGACCACGCTGGTCCAGGCACCCGGTGCTTTGCTGATCGCGATGCTGGCCGCCCGCGCCCGCGATCAGCGGGCCTGGATCGTCGCGATCCCGGGCCTGACCGCCGGCGCCTTTCTGGTTCTCGCCTTCGGACCCGACACTCTGCGCGTCCCGGCTGCCTGCGCGCTGGGTTTCGGGATCGGCGGCTGCTTCGGCCTGGGACTCACCCTGATCGTGCTCCGCGCGGCCGACGCGGCCAGTGCCGCCGGCCTGTCGGCCATGGCGCAGGGCATCGGCTACGCCGGGGCTTGCCTCGGACCGCTGGCCTTCGGGCTCGCCCACGAGGCGACCGGGGGATGGGGCATCCCGGGCATCCTGTTCGCGGGGATCGCCACCGCCGCGATCCTGATCGGCCTCGCGGCGGGCCGTGACCGCAAGGTCAGCGCGGCAGAGCCGGAGTTCTCTGGTCCCGTGGCTCAGCCACTGAGCGCGCTCCAGCCCTCGAACCCGGCCAGCGGCTCCTGATCGTAGCGCAGCATCAGGTCTTCCATCGCCTCGGCCTCCGACAAGCGCCCCGCGGCCGCGAGATCCGCCAAGCCCTCGAAGAAGCCCTCACGGGCGAGCGCCGGCGCGAAGCTCAGGGTGAAGCGGACCGGCTCGTCGCCGCGGTTGGTGAAGGCGTGCGGCGTGCCGGGCCGGACCAGCGCGAAGTCGCCGGGCCCGAGATCGATGTCGGCCCCGTCGAGGTGGAGGATGAGGGTGCCGGCCTCCACCGCAAACGTTTCGGTGAGCCGGGCGTGCCGGTGCAGCCCGGCTCCGGGCGTGCGCGGATCCATCGTGACCCGGTAGATGCCGATCGCGTCGGCAGTGGCATCGCTGCGCGCGAGATAGGTGACGTGCATCCCGCCGATCACCGCGTCGGGCTTCGCATCGTACCGGACGATCGCTGTTATGGCATCCTCCCGACGCTCCAAACTCAAGCCGGCCTGCCTCCGCATCATGGAGAACGACCCAGAGCGTCGCAATACTCAGAGAAGTTTAAGCACGTGCCTCGCCGATGCATGACTGCTGAAGGTAGACCTCCCGGCCTGCATCCCGAAGGTCCTTGACTGCCCCCACTCCGCAAGCACGTTTACTCGGAGTATTGCGGCATGGGCCAGCCGTGATGGCCGCTTTCGGCGTCGGGTGATGAGCATGGCACGGATCGCTAGGATGGGATGGCGTCTGGTTTCCGCGGCGCTGTTCGCGTTTGCGCTGACGTCGACGGGGGCCGAGGCGCGCGGGTTTGGCGGTGGTTTCCATGCTGGCGCGGTCGGGCCGCGGGTCGGCGCCTGGGGTCGCCCACTGGGACCCGTTCGGCCGGGCTTCGCTCCCGGCGGCGGCTTTGCCCGGCCCGGCTTCGTCGGCCGGCCTCCCTATGCCCATCGTCACTGGCATCGCGGCGACTCGGGCTACTACGCCTACGGGCTGGGTGGCCTCGGGCTTGGCCTGGGCGTCGGCGGGTTGTTCGGGCGTTACGGCTACCCCTGGTATGACGACGACTACGTCTACACACCGCCGATCTACGTGGCGCCCGTCGAGGTGCCCCTCGAGACGGAGGTCGTGACGGACGATCCCGCCGCCATCGCGGCCTGCGCGCGGCGGTTCAAGACCTTCGATCCGAGCACGCAAACATTCATCGGCAAGGGTTACGTGCGGAGCCACTGCCCCTGAGGCGACATCGCGGCAAGGGGGGCGGCGACTTTCGCCGCGTAAGGGCCGCAGCCTCGACACAACGAAAAGGCCCCGCGCGCTGATGCTCGCGGGGCCTCCCATTGGTCAGGTTTTAGGAGACCTTACTCCGCGGCGACCCGGTGGGCCTGCGAGCCGTCCGTGTAGGTCTCGGCCTGCAGGCGCTTGCCCGGGGCGGCGCGGCCCGGCAGAGGCGGCAGGGCCTTGGCCTTCTCCAGATCGATGCCCGCACCCTCGGCGACGCGACGGCCGTAATCCTCGTCGGCGTGCCAGAAGTGCCAGACCATCCGCAGCTGGATCGGCTCCGGGCACTGCTTCATGTCGCCGACCAGGTTGGCGATCAGGTCGTCGCGCTCCCAATCCTCGAACGAGCGGTAGCGCACGCCCGCCTGGGTGTAGTCATCCTCGGTCCGCGAGGTCTGGTAGCGGCCCAGATTGCCCTGGACCGGCTGGTGATAGTCCCGAGCCGGCTTCGGGGCCTCCTGCAGGCCTTCGGCCAGCGTCGAGGGCTCGTAGTTGATGTGCTTGTTCGGCCCCGTGCCGTCGACCGAATAGGTCATCTGGCCGTCCCGCTGATTCGAATAGACCTTCACGCCGGGCTGCGGCGCGTTGATCGGAAGCTGCAGGTAGTTGGCGCCGACCCGGTAACGCTGCGTGTCCGAGTAGGACAGCGTCCGGCCCTGAAGCATCTTGTCGTCCGAGAAGTCGATGCCGTCGACCAGCACGCCGGTACCGAAGGCGGACTGCTCGACCTCGGCGAAGAAGTTGTCCGGCACCCGGTCGAGCACCATCCGGCCGCAGGGCAGCAGCGGGAACTGGTCCACCGGCCACAGCTTCGTGTCGTCCAGCGGGTCGAACGACAGGTGGTCGTTCGGGCCGTCCGGCATGATCTGAACCGAGAACTCCCACTCGGGGAAATTGCCGGCCTTGATGTTGTCGTACAGGTCGCGGGTCGCGTGCCCGACATCCTTGCCTTGGATCTCGGCGGCCTGGGCCGAGGTCAGGTTCCTGACGCCCTGCTTGGGAGTCCAGTGGAACTTGCACAACACCGCCTCGCCCTGGTCGTTGACCAGCTTGTAGGTGTTGACGCCCGAGCCTTCCATCTCGCGATAATTGGCCGGGATGCCCCAGGGCGACTTCAGGTGCGTCACCATGTGGATCGCTTCGGGGTGCTGGGCCACGAAGTCGAAGAAGCGCCACGCCTCCTGGCGGTTCGTCACCGGATCCGGCTTGAACGCGTGGATCATGTCGGGGAACTTGATCGCGTCGCGGATGAAGAAGACCTTGAGGTTGTTGCCGACGAGATCCCAGTTGCCGTCGACGGTCTTGAACTTCACCGCAAAGCCGCGCGGGTCGCGCTCGGTCTCGGGGCTTTCCTTGGCGCCGGCCACGGTCGAAAAACGCACGAACATCGGCGTCTTGACGCCGGTCTCGTTCAGCACGCGGGCGCGGGTGTACTTGGAAGCCGGCTCGTTGCCGATCTTGCCGTAGGCCTCGAAATAGCCATGGGCGCCGGCGCCGCGGGCGTGGACGACGCGCTCCGGGATCCGCTCGCGATCGAAGTGGGTGATCTTCTCGATGAACTGGTAGTTCTCGAGCGTCGCCGGCCCCCGCTCACCGACCGTGCGGGTGCTCTGGTTGTCGCGGACCGGATGGCCCTGGCGGGTGGTCAGGATCGGGCGTTGATCGGTCATACGTACCGTCTCTCCGTTTGCGAAGGCTCGCGGCTGACACCGGGGACAACCTGGAACCGTTCTCGTGATTGGTTATGACCCTGCCGTGACCCCGAAGCAAATGCATCGTCACAAACGCTGTGATAGATAGGGTCTATGAATCTCTCGGGCCTGTCCCTGCGCGATCTGGAATACGTCATCGCCGTCGCCGACGAGGGCCATTTCAGCCGGGCGGCGGAGCGCTGTAACATCAGCCAGCCGACGCTGAGCGTGCAGATCCGCAAATTGGAAACCGCCCTTGGCGTGGTTTTGTTCGAACGCTCGAAGCGCCGGATCCTTCTGACGGAAGCAGGTCAGGTGATCGTGCGGCAGGCGCGCGTCGTCCTGGTCGAGGCGCAGCGCCTGCTCGCCTTCGCCAGCGAGGGACGCGGCTCGCCGCTCACCGGGCGCCTGATCCTCGCCGCGATTCAGACCCTCGGTCCCTATCTCTTTCCGCTGGTGCTGCGGCCGCTGCGCGAGGAATATCCGCTGCTGACCCTGTCGCTGCGGGAATCCCGCACAGCCGACATCGTCGAGGGCCTGCGAGACGGGCGGATCGATGCGGCCCTGGTTTCGCTGCCGGTACCCCAGCACGGGTTGACCGCGTCGCCCCTGTTCATCGAGCCGTTCTGGCTCGCCTGCCCGGCCGAGCACGCCCTCGCCCGCGGCGGCGCCCTGTCGGCCACCGAGATCGCGGGGCCGGACCTCCTGCTCCTCGACGAGGGCAACTGCTTGCGCGATCAGGCGATCGCGGCCTGTGGCGCCGGCTCCTCGATCGGCCGCCACGCGACGAGCCTGGAAACCTTGCGCTCCATGGTGGCGGCCGGAGCCGGGTACACCTTGCTCCCCGCTTTGGCGGTGCCGGCCGGGCCCGACCCGAGCGGGCTGATCGTCACGCGGGCGTTCGACCTCGACGGTCCCGGCCGGACCATCGCCCTCGTCTGGCGTACCAGCGATCCCCGTGCGCCCGGCCTGTCGAGCTTGGCGGCCTTCTTCCGGGCCCACGCGCCGCCCGGTACGGCGGCCTGTCGCGATATGACTCCACGGATCTGAGCGCCGCGCGCAGCCTCGGAGGCGTGAGCCCTGACATCCGCGCGGGGCCGCGATGCTCAATCTTTGCCGTGACAGGGCCAATATTGCCGTGTAGCGCGCGGAGGACGCCTGACCGTCCGTCCGGGCCCCGCCCCTCCGATCGCCTTGCCCTCCCTTCGCTCCATCGGCCTCTGGGCCGCCCTCATCGCCGCGTCCGCGGCCATCTCGTACGGGCTGATGCGCGCGCATTTTCCGGCGGCTTTGCTGCTCGGACCGATGATCGCAGCGATTGCGTTCGGCGTCGGCGGATCGCGGCTCCACGTGGCGCGGCCCGCCTTCAACGCCGCGCAGGCGATGATCGGCTGCCTCGTTGCCCACGCCGTCACCGGGCAGATCGCCCAGACCCTGCTGGAGGATGGCCCGCTTATCGTCGCCGTCGTGCTCGTAACGGTGGCGGTCAGCGGCGTCGTCGGCTTGGTCCTGACGCGCCTGCGGGTGCTGCCCGGTACCACCGCGGCCTGGGGCTCCTCGCCGGGCGGCGCCTCCGCGATGGTGGCGATGGCCGAGGATTTCGGTGCGGATCCACGGCTCGTGGCCTTCATGCAGTATGTGCGCGTAGCCGCCGTGGTGTTCTCGGCCTCGCTGGCCGCCCGGTTTCTCATGGAAAACCCGGCCGCAGCGGGTGCCTCCGCCGGTGCCGAGGCGGTTGAGCCGCTCTCCCTGCTGGCCACCCTCGCGGTGGCGGTGATCGGTGCCGGCGCGGCGCTGGCGCTGCGGGTGCCGGCCGGTGCTCAGATCGGTCCGATGGTGCTGGGAAGCCTCCTCCACGCCACCGGCCTCGTTCGGATGGCCCTGCCGGTGCCGATCCTCGAACTCGCCTATGCCTGCATCGGCATCTATGTCGGCCTGCGCTTCACCCGCGAGACCCTGCGCCTCACCATCACGGCGCTGCCGGGGATCCTGGTGGCGACCTTCTCGGTGATCGCGCTCTGCGCGGCCTGGGGCTGGGGGCTGACCCTGCTGCTGCCGATCGACCTGCTGACCGCCGTGCTCGCCACGAGCCCGGGGGGGCTCGACTCGGTCGCGATCATCGCGGTCGGCTCGAAGGCCGACGTCTCCTTCGTGCTGGCGGTCCAGACCCTGCGGTTGTTCGTGGTTTTGCTCACCGGACCGCTGCTCGCCAAGTGGATCAGCCGGTCCGTGCCGGAGGGCGCGGCCCGATGAACGCCCTGGTCCTGGCCTTCCTCAACTCCTGGCGCGGCCTGCGCCATGGCGCGCGCACCGAGCGGGCGGTCCGACAGGAACTGGTATTGCTGGCGGTGGGCGTGCCGGTGGCGTTGCTACTCGGCGCGACCCTTTGGGTGCGTGTTGCCCTGATGGTGAGCCTGCTGCTGATGCTGGCCGCCGAGTTCCTCAACACCGCCGTCGAGAAGCTCTGCGACCACGTCCATCCGAGCCACCATCCGATGATCGGCCGGGTGAAGGACCTCGCTTCGGCCGGGACCTTCATGGCGCAGGTGGCGGCGCTGCTGGTGTGGGTGGCCGCGCTGGTCGAACGGCTGGGCTGATCTGCCCTGCCTGTCAGGTGCTCGCTTCTCTGACTGTGAGGGTCTATCTGCCGGACCTATCCAAGTGCATCGCCTGAGATCCCGCCCCGTGACGGACTACATCCGCAAGATCCTCACCGCCCGCGTCTACGACGTGGCGATCGAGAGCCCACTCGATCCGATGCCGCGTATCACGAAGCGGCTCGGTCGACCGGTGCTGCTGAAGCGCGAGGATCTGCAGCCGGTCTTCTCGTTCAAGCTCCGCGGCGCCTACAACAAGATGTCGGGCCTGAGCCCCGAGCAGATCGCCCGCGGCGTTGTCTGTGCCTCGGCGGGCAACCACGCTCAGGGCGTCGCGCTCGCCGCCGCAAAGCTCGGGGCGCGGGCCGTGATCGTGATGCCGCGCACCACGCCGTCGATCAAGGTCGATGCCTGCCGAGCCCGGGGTGCCGAGGTGGTGCTGCATGGCGACGCCTTCGACGAGGCGCTGACCCAGGCCAAGATCCTCGAAGCCGAGCAGGGCCTGACCTTCCTGCACCCCTTCGACGATCCGGAGGTGATCGCCGGCCAGGGCACGATCGGCAAGGAGATCCTGGAGCAGCATACCGGACCGATCGAGGCGATCTTCGTGCCGGTGGGCGGCGGCGGGCTCGCCGCCGGCATCGCCACCTTTGTGAAGTACCTGCGCCCGGGCACCAAGGTGATCGGCGTCGAGCCGGAGGACGCCGCCTGTATGGCCGCAGCGCTGGCCGCCGGGACCCGGGTCAGCCTGCCCACGGTCGGGCTGTTCGCCGACGGCGTCGCCGTGCGGCAGGCCGGCGAGGAGACCTTCCGGCTCTGCCGCGAGCACCTCGACGAGGTCATCACGGTCGATACCGACGCCATGTGCGCGGCCGTCAAGGACATCTTCGACGATACCCGCGCGGTGTCGGAGCCCTCCGGCGCGCTGAGCCTCGCCGGCGCCAAGCTCTATGCCGAGCGCGAGGGCGGCGACGGAACGCTGATCGCCATCTCGTCGGGGGCCAATCTCAACTTCGACCGTCTGCGCCACATCGCCGAGCGGGCGGAGATCGGCGAGCAGCGGGAGGTTTTGATCGGCGTCACGATCCCCGAGCGGCCCGGCGCTTACCGGGCCTTCATCAATGCCCTGGGGCCGCGCGCCGTCACCGAGTTCAACTATCGCCACGCTCCGGGTGCCGAGGCGCAGATCTTCGTTGGTATCAACGTCACCGGCGGCAGGCACGAGAAGCAGGCGCTGATCGGCTCCCTGCGCGAGGCCGGCTACCGCGTCCTCGACATGAGCGACAACGAGATGGCCAAGGTCCATGTCCGCTACATGGTGGGCGGCCGGGCCGTTGGCGTCGCGCACGAGCGGCTGTTCCGCTTCCAGTTCCCGGAGCGGCCCGGCGCGCTGATGAAGTTCCTCGACGTGCTGGGGCCCGACTTCGACATCACGCTGTTCCACTACCGCAATCACGGTGCGGATTATGGCCGCGTGCTGGCCGGCATCGCAGTCCCCCCGGGCGAGCGGGCGCGGTTCGATGCGGTCATCGAGGCGCTAGGATACCCGGCCACCGACGAGACCGAGAACCCGGCCTACCGTCTGTTCCTCGACGGCGAGATGGCCGGGGCTGCGTGAGGCTGGGCCCAGTCTATTCGGACGCGTCCTCCACCGCAGTCACGTCCGGCATGGCCCGGAGCTTCTCGGCGATCGCCGCGACGCTCGTCCGCGAAAGTCGCACGAAAGTGACCGTAACGTCGTCGAAATCCGGGTTCGCGCTGGGGCGGACCGTGAAGGTCCGCACCCGGGAGGTGCGCTCGCCCGTCGCCATCTGAAGGGTGTCGATCGACAACCTGCCCGCGCGTGCAGTCAGCCGGAGCGTCCGCGCCCGCATCCGGTCGCGCCATCGCTCCTCGAACGGCTTCACACCGGCCAGGATGCCGACGATCAGCGCCGTCGTGGCGATGGCCGGCACGTAGAGCCCGCTGCCGATCGCGAGGCCGATCGCGGCCACGCCCCAGAGGCTCGCCGCCGTGGTGAGCCCCTTCACCACCTCGCCGCGCAGCAGGATCGTCCCCGCCCCCAGGAAGCCGATCCCCGACACGACCTGGGCCGCGATACGGGACGGATCGAGCACGACATGCTCGGTGCCCAGCACGTCGCCGAAGCCGAAGGCCGAGACCAGCATGATCAGGCAGGAGCCGACGCAGACCAGCATGTGGGTCCGCAGGCCTGCCGCCCAGAGCAGCCGCTCGCGTTCGAGGCCAATCACGCTGCCGAACAGGGCCGCCAGCGCCAGCCGCGCCACCATCTCACCGTTGCCGATCACGACCCGCTCCGCTCATCCGCGTAATGCGGAATGAGCCGATCCTGGACGATGATGAGCCGACTTATCAACTGGTTCCCAGCGCCGCCTTCTCGACCTCGTAGGCGGCCCGCACGACATCCGGCCCGTAGGCGCGCTCCAGGCGGCGGACGGTGAAGTGGGCCCGCGCCGTGGCCTGAAAGTGGTTCATGAAGGCGGTGTTGACCGCTGCCCCGCCGAACGCCCCGAGGATCGGCACCGCCTGCGCGGCAACTTTCTGCGATACGACGATGCCGAAGCGGGCCGCGATCTGCGCGGTGAAGCGGATCAGCGCGGGGGCCGACTGGTCGAGAAGGGTCTTGCTGCCGGCGTAGCGCGCGGCCTCCGCCAGGGTCTTGGCCAGGGCTGCGCGGACCGCGAAGTAGCCGCTCTCGGTGAGCGCCGAACCCGCCTCCGTGACCGCCGGCGCCCGGCCGCCCAGGGCGAAGACCTGCACGCAGGCCAGCGCGCCTTCGGGCGTTTCCAGATCCTCGCCCGCCTCACGGGCGATCTCGGCGATCGAGCGGAGCATCAGCGTTGTCGAGACCGGCAGTTCGACCGCCAGGGTCGAGAGGCCGAACGCGCCGCCGATGGCGCCGGACAGCGCGGCATAGGCCTTGTGCTTGGCGTCGCCCGAACCGAGGAGCCGCGTGATCCGACTCTCGGCCTTGGCGGTCGCCGTCCCGAGTGTCTCGCCCCCAGTCGCCGGCGCGAGTTCCGTGCGGGGCAGCGTCGCCAGCGCGACCCGGAGGGCGCCGCGCATGGCGGCCTCGGTGCTGCGGCTCACCACCTCGGTTACGGGTGCCGGCAGCGAGCGTCCGATGATGTCCAGCGGCGCCCCGGCGGCTGCGGAAAGGCGGGCGGCGAGGCTCGGCCGTTCCAGGGCCTGCACGGCCCGGCGCAGGGCGGCGAGATCCGCCTCGCTCAGCATCGTCTCGCCGGTCACCGTCGGCAGCGTCGTATCGGCGCGGGAAATATCGGTCGTGGTCATCCAAGGATCCCTGGATCTGTTCCGGTCACACGGCCCCCGGGGCGCGCGCCGTGGAAGGAAGTTCTGCGCCCGTCGCGCGGTTCCCCACCGCGTTCGGCCCCGGTGCTAACGGAGCCTCCGCGGCCGTTCTGCCGCTGCGACGACCGACGGCGAGGCACAGTGCCAGCACCGGAATGCCGACCAGCGATGTCAGCACGAAGAAGGCCGGGTAGCCGATGGCCGCGACGATGAAGCCCGAGGCCCCCGCGATCAGCTTGCCGGGCAGCGCGTAGAGCGAGGAGAACAGCGCGTATTGCGTTGCCGCGTAGGCCGGGCTGGTGAGACTCGACATGAAGGCGATGAGCACGATGCCCGCGAAGGAGCCGCAGAAGTTCTCGATCGAGATGGCCACCGTCAAGCGCCAGAGCTCCGGGGCGCCGGCCGAGAGCCACGCGAAGGCGAGGTGCGAGGCGGCCGCCAGGAAGGCGCCTAGCAGCAGCGTCGGGAACAGGCCGAGCCGCGCGAGCGCCCAGCCCCCCGCGAAGCCGCCCGCGATTCCGACCCAGATGCCGTAGAGCTTGGTGACGGTCGCGATTTCCTTGAGGTCGAAACCGAGCGTCCGGTAGAGCGGGCTCGCCATCACCCCCGAGAGGAAGTCCGGCAGGCGGAATAGCGCCACGAGCAGCAGGATGCCCCACAGGGCGTTCCCGAAGCGGCCGTGCAGCTCGATCAGCGGTTCCAGCACGGCACGGCGCATCGACCAGAGCCGCGAATGGCCGGGCGTGTTGGCCACGGTCGCCCGGTGGGCATCGAAGGCGGGCGCCAGCAGAGCGGCCCCCATGCCGACCAGCATGAGCGCGGCCATGATCAGGTAGGCCAGCGTCCAGCCCCCGGACGCGGCGATGAACAGCGCGCCGGCGCCCGCGGTGATCAGCCCGAGGCGGTAGCCGAGGTTCGATGTCGCCGCCAGGATGCCCTGGAAGTCGCTGCCGGCGGCGTCGATGCGCCAGCCGTCGATGACCACGTCCTGGCTCGCCGCGCAGAACGCGACCAGGAAGGCCCCGAACCCGAGCAGCGCGAGGTTGGTCTTCGGATCGGAGAAGGCCATCAGGACGAGGCAAATCGCGACGGCGGCCTGCGTCGTCACCATCCAGGCCCGGCGGCGACCCAGCCGCGCGCCCAGGACCGGTACGTTTAGGCGGTCGATCGCCGGCGCCCAGAGGAACTTCAGCGAGTAGGGCAGCGCCACGTAGCTGAAGAGCCCGATGGCGCGCACGTCGATGTCCGAGAAGGCGAGCCGGAGCGTGAAGGTCCCCAGCACCAGCAGCAGCGGCAGGCCCGATGAGAATCCGAGCGCGAGCATCAGGATAATGCGCCGATCCTCCACGATGTCGCGGAGACGGAAGCGGCGCATAGCCTGTGGCTGGTTGCCCATGGCATGGAACTCCTGAGCCTTCATGGCCTTGATCCCGCGAAATCGTGGCAACTGTGCGCCGCGGTGATGCTCGCTGGATTGTGATGCAGGTCGCCTCGATCTTGATCGAAGCTTGGTTAACGCAATCTCCATGCACCGTGGATCGGGGCTGGGAGCTATGGGACGGACGCGTCGCGTTACACAGTGTGGAATGATGCGGTGAGTGCCCGATCGGAGCCCACTCCGCCACCCGCGATGCTGGTCGATGCTTTCGCACGCAGCCTGTCGCCGATGGTGATCACCGACGCCCGCGCACCCGATAACCCGGTCGCCTGGGCCAACGATGCTTTCCTCCAGGCCACTGGCTACGACGCGACGGAGGTCGTCGGGCGCAATTGCCGCATGCTCCAGGGGCCGGGCACCGATCGGGCAACGGTTGAGCGGATTCGCGCGGCCGTCGAGGCGGCCGAGCCGATTTCCGTCGAGCTGCTCAATTACCGGAAGAATGGCACGGCGTTCTGGAACGCCATGACGATCACGCCGGTGAGCGACGCGCAGGGTGTGGCGTTCTACTATGCCGCCCAGGCGGACATGACCCCCACCCACCAGCTCGAAGACACGATGCGGGGCACCAACGACGAGCTCGAGCGTCTCGTCGATGCCCGCACGCACGCCCTGACCGCTGCGCTGGAGCAGAAGACCGCGCTGCTGCACGAGGTCGATCACCGGGTGAAGAACAATCTTCAGGTGATCTCCTCACTGATGCTTCTGAAGGCCCGCCGCACGCCGGAGGGCGAGGCGCGCGACGCGCTCCAGGGCATGGCGGAGCGCATCGGGGCGCTGTCGACGGCGCACCGGCTGCTCTACTCGGAGGGGGACTGCGCCCATTTCAATCTCGGCGAGTTCGCGTCCGAATTCCTGTCCGACATGAATGCGGGCCTCGACCCTGAGCGGCATCGGATCGAGGCCGACGTGGAGTCGATCTCGGTGGCGGCCGCGATGGCGGCGCCGCTGGCTCTGCTGATCCACGAACTCACCGCTAACGCCCTGCGCCATGCCTTCCCGGACGCACGAGAGGGACGGGTGTCGATCGCCGCGAAGCGGACCGAGCGAGGGATGCATCTGACGATTCGGGACGACGGGGTCGGCCTCGCGGCGGCGCCGCCGAACCCGGCGGGTTTCGGGCGCAATCTCGTGGAAATGGTGGTGCGGCAGATGCGTGGAACCATCGCCTGGATGGATGCCGTGCCGGGCACAACCGTCGAGATCGACATCCCGCTGCAGACGGCGTCTTGAGTATTCGGCGCCAACACTCCACGCTCGCCGAAGCGTGTGCGATCGAGGCGTCGGAGCACGGAGACGGGATGGGGACCGGAAACGCCGGGGCCGCGCTTCGTATCCTCGTGGTCGAGGACGAGGCACTGATCGCCCTGGAGCTCGAGTGCCTGCTGGACGATCTCGGGCATGTCACGGTGGGCATCGCTGGAACCTCTGCCGAGGCGATCGCGCTCGGCCGCTCCATGGCGCCCGACGTCGCCCTGGTGGATATTCATCTCGTTGACGGCCCGACCGGAGTCGATGTCGCTCGTGCGCTCTCGGAGGACCGGCGCACCACCGTGGTGTTCATGACGGCCAACGCGAAGCGGATTCCGACGGATTTCGCGGGCGCCATCGGGGTGATCGCCAAGCCGTATTCCGAGCGGGTGGTGGCCAGTACCCTCGACTACGTGGCGGAACGGCGCGCCGGCCGGAGCGGAGAGGTCTGCCCGGACGGATTTTTGCCGGCGCCAGGGTGAGGTTTTCTGGGTTTATGGCAGGCCATCCTCTTATCCTCAGCGAAGGCCGTGCTTTTCACGCATCTCTCACGGACATCGACGCTGGCGGCAGAGCGCGACAGGCCCCCTCTCCCGTGCGGGAGAGGGTTGGGGTGAGGGGCGAGAACTCGCAGGATAAGGCAAGAAATCGATGCGCCGACAGGGCGCGCGTCGTTTTGCGACTTCGCGACCCTCACCCCGTCCCTCTCCCAACCGGGAAAGGGGGACTTGCGCTCGATTTTGAACCGGGGTGACCGGTCCTGATGGCTTAATCCGCAAGCCCGGAGAGGGTGAAGAAAAGACGCGGCGCCGTCTGAGCCTCCTTCGACATCCGCACCTCACCCCCGCCCAACGCGCTCCCGCTTGAGCCGATAGAGCGCGTCCAGCGCCTCCCGGGGCGTCAACGCATCCGGATCGATGGCGTCGAGGAGCGCCCCGAGTGGATCTTCGGGCTGGGGCTCCGGCGGCGGGGGTGGTGCGAGGGCGGCGAAGAGCGGCAGGTCGTCGATCCGGGCGCGGGCCGGGCGGCCGCGCTCCGCCTTCTCCAGGCTCTTGAGGATCGCCCCGGCCCGCGCCACGACGCTGCCGGGCAGGCCGGCAAGCCGCGCCACTTGCAATCCATAGCTGCGCTCGGCCACACCGGCCACCACCTCGTGTAGGAACACGACGCCGTCCCGGTGCTCGGCGACCTTCAGTGTCGCGTTCTCCAGCCGGGCGAGGCGGTCGCCCAGCGCGGTCAGCTCGTGGAAATGCGTGGCGAACAGCGCCCGGCAGGCGTTCACCTCGTGCAAATGCTCCAGGCAGGCCCAGGCGATGGACAGGCCATCGAAGGTCGCCGTGCCGCGGCCGATCTCGTCGAGGATCACCAGGGAGCGGCGGGTGGCCTGATTTAAAATCGCGGCGGTCTCGACCATCTCGACCATGAAGGTCGATTGCCCGCGGGCGAGATCGTCTGCCGCGCCGACCCGGGAAAACAGCCGGTCGATCCGGCCGATCCGCGCCTCCGCGGCCGGCACGAAGGCCCCCATCTGGGCCAGTACCGCGATCAGCGCGTTCTGGCGCAGGAAGGTCGACTTGCCGCCCATGTTGGGGCCGGTGATCAGCCGGATCCGGCCCCGTGTGTCGCCCGAGAGATCGCATTCGTTGGCGATGAACGGCTCGCCCGCCCGGCGCAAAGCCGCTTCGACCACCGGATGGCGCCCGCCGACCACGACGAAGCTCAGGGAATCGTCCACGACGGGCCGGCGCCAGTCGAGCTCGACCGCCAGTTCGGCATGGCTCGCCGCCACGTCGAGACCGGCCAGCGCCTCCGCCACCTCCGCGATGCTCTCGGACTGTGCGAGCACGCGCGCCGCGAGATCGTCGAAGACGGCCGCTTCGAGGCCGAGCGCCCGGTCGGAGGCCCCCGAGATCTTGGATTCGAGGCCTCCCAGCTCGACGCTGGTGAAGCGCATGGCGTCGACCATTGTCTGACGATGGACGAACTCGTTCTGGAGACCCTTCAGACAAGCCTCGCCGATGGATTGCGGGACCTCGATGAAATAGCCGAGCAGGTTGTTGTGCTTGATGCGCAAGGTCCGGCACCCGGTCTGCTCGGCGTAGCGGGCCTGAAGGGCGGCGATGACCTTGCGGGAATCCTGGCCGAGCGTCCGGGCCTCGTCGATCTCAGGGTGATAGCCGGCGCGCACAAATCCGCCGTCCCGGCGGTTCAGGGGAAGCTCGTCGGCGAGCGCGGCCGACAGCGTGGCGATCAACGCCGCGTCGGCTCGCGCCAGATGGTCGGCCAGACGGGCGAGATCCCCGGGCAGGTCCGGCGTGGCCAAGAGGCGTGCACCAAGATCCGCCGCGACGGCCAGACCTGCGCCGATGGCGGCAAGGTCCCGTGGCCCGGCGCGTCCGAGGCCGGTGCGCGACAGGGCGCGGGCGAGGTCGGGCGCCCGGGCGAGCGCATCGCGCAGGCCGGCACGTTGGGGGCCGTTCTCGGCGAGGTGCGCCACCGCTTCGTGCCGCCGGGCGATAGCTTCGAGGTCGGTCAGCGGGCCCGCGAGGTGCTCGGCGAGCAACCGTGCCCCGTTGGCTGTCACGGTGCGGTCGATCGTTGCGAGCAGGCTTCCCGTTCGCTCCCCCGACAGGGTGCGGGTGAGTTCGAGATTGGCCCGGGTGGCCGCATCGATGGCGAGCGTCGCACCGGCATCCTCCCGGGTCGGGACCGCCAGGGTCGGGCGGGCCGCGAGCTGCGTGCGCGCGATGTAAAGGAGCGCGGCCCCGGCCGCCGCAATTTCGGCGCGGGTGAACTGGCCGAAGCCCTCCAGGGTCGTGACGCCGTACTGCTCGCGCAGGCGCCGCTCGGCGGCGGCAGGCTCCAGCTCCGCCTGCGCCAAGGGGACGATCGCGGCGCGGCTCTCCTGCCAGATCCGCGCCAGCGCCGGATCTGCGTGGATCGCCTCCGACAGCACGATCTCCCGCGGGTCGTGGCGGGCAATGGCGCCAATCAGGTCGCCGGCCGGAACTTCGCTCAAGGAGAAGCGGCCGGTCGAAATATCGACCGCGGCAAGCCCGTAGGCGACCGCGCCCTCCCCCGTCTTGCGACGTCCGATCGCCAGCAGGAGGTTGGCCTGGGCCGGATCGAGCAGACGGTCCTCGGTGATCGTCCCGGGGGTGACGAGGCGCACGACCTCCCGGCGCACCACCGATTTCGGGCCGCGCTTCTTGGCCTCGGCGGGATCCTCGGTCTGCTCGCAGACCGCCACCCGATGCCCGAGGGCGATGAGGCGGTTGAGGTAGTCGTCGGAGCGCTCGACCGGCACGCCGCACATCGGGATCTCACCGCCCGCATGCTTGCCGCGCTTTGTCAGCACAATGCCCAGCGCCCGGGAGGCGATCTCCGCATCCTCGAAGAACAGCTCGTAGAAGTCGCCCATCCGGTAGAACAGCAGGCAGTCCGGATTGGCGGCCTTGATCTCGATGTACTGCGCCATCATCGGCGTAGCGCCGACTGGATCGAGGCCCGGGGCGGGCGGTAGCTCTGCGGGGCGGACGGCGGTTCGGGCCATGGCGCGTCTTAGCAGAGCGCAGCTCGCGAATCAGGAGCCGCGCACCGCCGCGGCTGGGGAGAAGCCGCGGCGGCAGTGGATGGCGCTCAGTAGCGCGGGCCGTTCGTGGTGCCGCCGAGGTTCTGCTGGTAGCCCCGGAGGGCGGGGTTCTTCGCGTTCGGGTTGCCGTGGCGCATCGTGTTGTGACGGCGCATCCGGCGCTCATGGCGGGTCGTGTGATGCCGGTGCATCCGATGATGATGATGGTGATGCATCACGACGTTCTCGGTCAGGCCGCCGTCGGCCAGGCCGGGCTGCGGCATCGCGGGGGCAGCGTGGGCCGCCGCCGAGCCGGCCAAGAGGCTGCCGGCGAACAGGCCCGCGGTCAGCAGGGTGCGAAACGACATGGTCTCAAATCTCCGATCGGCTTTCAGAAGCCATCCCCCAATCCGGTAACGATCGGACAGTTCCATCTCAGTGCTCGAAACGACAAAATATACCTTGGGCAAAGACGGGATTAAAGCGATGCCTGCTGCGTGCTAAGGATTGTCGGCCTCTCGACTTGCAGTAACTGTAACGCGAAATCGCGTTATTGGTGCAATTTTATGGAGCGTACAGCGACGGCTCAGGCGAGAAAGGCGATGAGCTCGGCATTCACCGCGGCCGGCTCCTCGTGCGCGAGCCAGTGGCTGGCGCGATCATACCAGCGGATCCGTCCTTCGTCGCAGACCGCGAGGCTCGCCTCCGCCAAGCCCGCCTGCAGGGCTGTGTCCCGCCGGCCCCAGAGGATCAGGGTGGGCACCCGAACCCGGGGCGGCTTCGCCCGGGGGAGCCGCACCAGGGCCCGGTACCAGTTCAGCATGCCGGTCATCGCCCCGGGCTGACGCCAGGCCTCGACGTAGCGGTCGAGATCGGCGGCCGCGAAGGCGCCGGGACGGCTGGTGATGGTGAGAGCCCGCCGCAGCGCCCGGCACCGGTCCGCGGTGAGCAGGCGTTCCGGCAGACCGGGCAATTGGAACAGGCCGATGTAATAGCTGCGCAGCATCTGGCCCGGATGGTGCCGCATATAGTCACCGACGATGCCGGGATGCGGCGCGTTCAGGATCGCCAGTCGCTCGATCCGATCCGGGTAGTGGCTCGCAACCCACCACGCGACCAGACCGCCCCAATCGTGTCCGACCAGCCGCACCGTCGGGAAACCATAGGCGTCGGCGAGCGCGATCACGTCGCCGGCCAAGCGGTCCAGATGATAGGCGGCGAGGTCCGTCGGCTTGTCGCTGAGGCCATAGCCGCGCTGATCCGGCGCGATGACCCGCAGGCCCGCCGCGGCGAGCGGGCCGATCTGGTGGCGCCAGCCGTACCAGAATTCCGGAAAGCCGTGCAGCAGGATGGTCGGCGCGCCGGCAACCGGACCGGCCTCGGCCACGTGCAGGCTGAGTTCCGGGAGCGCGATCCGCCGAAAGGTCACACCCGCACCATCCATTGTCGTCGATGCTCCGCTCAAGCGGGCGGCCTGCTTGGCCGTCAGAAGCCCAGGGTGGCGCAGGCGCCGGCTTCTGGCGAGAGCTGCTCACGCAGGCGATCCGGCGCGGTCCGGGTCCACAGGCAGAGCAGGACGAAGGCCGCTCCCTCGAGCAAACCTCGGGACTGATCGGCGGCGGACGGGTTTCGGGCAGATTCGGTCATAGCGGGGGTGGGTACGGCGGGGGTGGGCACGGTCTTGAACTCCGATGGCGATCCTGTGGGAAAGATCGTTGCCGGGCCGCCGGGGTTACAGGGGGAGGCGGTGTCACCGTGCGCTGCCGCACGCGGACATCTCAGCGCACCGGGTCCAGCCAGCGCGCGAGGGTGCCGTCCTCCAGGCCGGCGCGGGTCTCGCGGTAGCCGAGTTCGGCCGATTCGCGGAACCGCGACCATGCCCGCAGGTCGATGCCGGACAGCTGGGGTTTGAGCACCGCCGTGGCATGAGTCGCCGCCATCAGGCTCTGCGCGTCGCTCGAAACGGTGGCGGCGCGCAGCAGCAGCGGCGCGAGGCCCGGCATCGCCAGCGGCGAGCCGATCAGCTTGCGCACGAGGCGGCCGGTCCAGCCGCGCGCGGGCATGTCCTGGAACGCGCGGTCGCTGCCGACATCGACGGCGAGCACCGGGCCGCGTTCCAGGTCGGCGGCGACGTCGGCCGGGAGGTTGTTCATCATGCCGCCATCGACCAGCACGCCCTCGTCGCAGAGCACCGGTGGCAGCAGGCCCGGGATCGCGATGCTGGCGCGCAAAGCCTGCGTCAGGTCGCCGGAGCGGTGGACCATCGTGTTGCCGGCGGTGAGGTTCGAGGAGACGCAGAAGAACGGCAGCCACAGATCCTCGATGCGTGCGCCGCCGTAGCGGGCCGCGAGGCCCGCATCGACCTTGGCGCCCCGGGTCAGGGCGTGGAGCGGCAGCGTGTAGTCGTTGATCGGGTTGCTGGTGGCGAAGAACGCCTCGATCTGACTCTGGATCTCGGGGAGGCTCCAGCCCATGGCGACGCTTGCCGCGATGATTGCTCCCATACTCGTCCCGCCGACGAAATCTGGGGCGCACGACACCTCGTCGAGGGCCTTCAGGACGCCGAGATGGGCGAGCCCGCGGGCGCCACCGCCGCCGAGCACGAGGCCCCTGGCCGCGCCGCTGGCGAGCCGGGCGAGCCGGTGCAGATCGGCTTGCTCACCGTCGCGGAGCTGGATCCGCAAGGCAGCGGGCAGCTTGGCGACTGCCGGATGCAGCGGCTTCGGGCGCCGCGCCCCGGGATCCTGCCGGACGACGAAGTCCATGCGGATCCAGTCGGAGCGCACCCGCTCCAGATAGGCTGCCGCCGCGGGTCGCGGCGGGGCTCCGGGCTCGGCCAGCAGCAGCGCATGGTCGCCCCGTCGCTGGCTCTGCCGGCACCACGGGCAATCGATCTCGCGGGCCGCGAAGATCACGCGCGCATGCCGCGCCTCGTAGGCCTGGAACCACGCCTCGTCGGCGCCGTCCGGCCAGTCCGTCAGGCAGCCGGTCTCGCCGGGCAACAGAGCGTCGAAGGCGGCGGCGAGCCGATGGGCGAAATCCGCCGGATCCGGCCCGTCCGTCACCGACAGGATCGTGAAGATCCGGGGCGCATGATGCACCGAGTGGCCGTCGTAGATGTGGCGCAGGCGGTCGGCGAGGACGCGGGACAGGTAAAGGAGTGTCTGCGGATACTCGGCGATCACCGCCTCGAAGGCGCCGCGGGTGAGCTGCAGAAGCTGCGTATCGCGCAGGGCGATCACCGTCGCCGCCCGTGGGGCGTCGGACAGCAGCGCCATCTCACCGAAGATCTCGGGAGGGCGCAGCCGCGCGATCCGGGTCGGCATCCCGGTATGGTCACGGGCCGAGACACCGACGACGCCGGAGACGAGGACGTAAAGCGCATCCCCGGGCGCGCCCTGGTCAAACAGGATCCGGCCGGCAGGCACGGTCACCGGAACCATGCGGGCGCGCACAGCCGCGACGGCCGCCGGGTCGAGCCCGGCCAGGAACGGGATCTCGGGCGCGCTCAAACCCGCCCCGCTCCGTGGATCGCCTCGGGCCGTTCGGCCGTCATCCACCGTGGCTTCTGCCCGCTCTCCACTGGATTTGACCTGCCTTCGACTGACTTGGGCGCTACTCGAGTGTCCCGCCCCGAAAGGAGGCCGTCAGCTCTCGCGGTCAAGACAACGGGGCTCGAAATACGGGTGCCGCTGTCCGGTTCCGATGCGCGGCCCGTATCGCTGTGCGCGATTCCGCCCGGCGCACATGTAACCGCGCGTCGCCTCTGACATGCCGGTCCCTTCGCGCCGGCGTCGCCATCCGGTACAGCGCCGTGAGACAGAAGCGGGAGGCATCCATGGCGGGCAATCGGATCGCAATCGTGACCGGAGCCGGAACCGGAGTCGGCCGGGCCGCCGCCGTGGCGCTCGCTGGTGCCGGGTGGCACGTGGTGCTCTCGGGGCGGCGGCCGGCGCCCCTCGAAGAGGTGGCGGCCGAGATCGGGGCAGACCGGTCGCTGGTGGTGCCCACCGACGTGACCGACCCCGATTCGATCGCCAACCTGTTCGCCCGCACCCGGGCGCAGTGGGGCCGCCTCGATCTCCTGTTCAACAATGCTGGTATCGGCGCGCCGCCGGTGCCCCTGGAGGATCTGCCGCTCGAGACGTGGCGGCAGGTGGTGGACACCAACCTGACCGCCCTGTTCCTGTGCACCCAGCACGCCTTCCGGATCATGCGCGATCAGGATCCCCGTGGCGGCCGGATCATCAACAACGGCTCGATCTCGGCCCACGCCCCGCGGCCGAACTCGATCGCCTACACGGCGACCAAGCACGCGGTGACCGGCCTGACCAAGGCGACCTCGCTGGACGGCCGCGCCTACGACATCGCCTGCGGACAGATCGATATCGGCAACGCCGACACGCCCATGGGCGGCAAGATGAAGGCCGGGGTCCCCCAGGCGGACGGCTCGCTGCGGGCCGAGGCGGTGATGGATCCCGCGCATGTCGGTCAGTCCGTACTCACGATGGCGAGCCTGCCGCTCGACGCCAACGTGCAGTTCATGACGATCATGGCCACCAAGATGCCGTTCGTCGGCCGCGGCTGAGCCCGGCGGCCGCGGCCGCCTCTCCGACTTCGCTGTGCATTCTTGGAAGCGGCGCGGCCTGCCCGCGAACACGCGATTGACGTCCCGTTCTATAACTCATACAAATTCAGCAACGAAGAACGGACGGGGTCGAACCCGTTCACATGATGGGATGAGGAATTCCGCCGCCTCGGCGTCGACTTCGCGGTGATTCCGCAAACGATCGCGATACGCGCTCAATAGAATTCAGCACATCGGCAGATTCTCAATATCCATTTCAATTACTGGAAATGGATAGCGTCGATCCAAGTCTCATTTATGCTTAAAGCATAATTGATTATGATTCGGATTCTCCACCGGTGGTGATGGAACGCGGTGGCAAAAGGCGTGAAAAGCCTTGTACTGCCGCACGATAAACAAGGGGGAGTCATGTTCGCCAAGCAGATGTTACGCAAGCTGATCCTCGGTGCCGCGCTCCTGGGGAGTGCCTTATCGTCGGCCCAGGCCGCGGGCGGTGACCCGATCGGGGTTGCCATGCCGACGAAGTCGTCTCAGCGCTGGATCGATGATGGCAACAACATCGTGAAGCTGCTCCAGGCGAAGGGCTACAAGCCGGACCTGCAATACGCGGACGATGACATCCCGACCCAGCTTGCCCAAATCGAAAACATGCTGACGAAGGGCGTTAAGCTCTTGGTCGTCGCGTCGATCGATGGAACAACCCTCGGTGACGTGCTGTCGAAAGCGGCCGAGCGCGGCGTGAAGGTGATCGCTTACGATCGTCTGATCAAGGGAACGCCGAACGTCGATTATTACGCGACGTTCGACAACTTCAAGGTCGGGGTGCAGCAGGCGACCTCAATCGTCGATGCTCTGGGCCTCAAGGATGGCAAGGGCCCGTTCAACATCGAGCTGTTCGGAGGCTCGCCCGACGACAATAACGCATACTTTTTCTACGACGGCGCCATGTCGGTGCTGAATCCTTACATCGATTCGAAGAAGCTCGTCGTGCGCTCCGGCCAGTTCGGCATGGACAAGGTTTCGACCCTGCGCTGGGACCCGGCGACCGCCCAGGCCCGGATGGATAACCTGCTCTCCGCCTATTACGGCAACGCCCGCCTCGACGCGGTGCTCTCACCCTACGACGGCATCTCGACGGCCATCATCTCGTCGGTGAAGAGCGTCGGCTACGGCTCCGGCAATCAGAAGCTGCCCGTGGTCAGCGGCCAGGACGCCGAACTGCAATCGGTCAAGTCGATCATCGCGGGCGAGCAGACCGCGACGATCTTCAAGGATACCCGGGAACTCGCGAAGGTGACCGTGGCGATGATCGACGCCATCGAGTCCGGCAAGCAGCCCGAGGTCAACGATACGAAGACCTACAACAACGGCAAGAAGGTCGTCCCGTCCTACCTGCTGTCGCCGGTGATCGTGACCAAGGACAACTGGAAGCCGGTTCTGGTCGACTCGGGCTACTACACCCCAGACCAGCTGAAGTAAGCGCCGCCCGGGCCGGATGCCGGCCCCTTCGATCCTGCGCCGACGTCACGCCGGCGTGGGCCCATCCGACGCGCTTTCCGCCGAACTGGACGCCGGTCCGGCGTGAGCGCGCGTCGAGCCAAGGATTTCGCGCCGTTCCCGATCGCGCTGCAGGGGGGAACCACGCGACGCAAACCGAGCCGGAAAAGGTCGCATGCAGCCCGTCCTCGAGATGTGGGGGATTTCCAAGTCGTTCCCCGGCGTGAAGGCCCTCAGCGACGTCAACCTCGCCGTCGCGCCCGCCGAGATTCACGCCCTTGTCGGCGAGAACGGCGCTGGCAAGTCGACGCTCATGAAGGTGCTGAGCGGCGTCTATCCGCACGGCTCCTATGAGGGCGAGATCGTCTACGAGGGCCGCCCGGGCCATTTCCGGGACATCTCCGACAGCGAGCGCCTGGGGATCGTGATCATCCACCAGGAGCTGGCGCTGGTGCCGTTCCTGTCGATCGCCGAGAACATCTTCCTCGGCAACGAGCCGGCGCGTTTCGGCATCATCGACCAGGACCGCGTCTACACCCGGTCGCGCGAGCTGATGGCCACCGTGGGGCTCGACGAGAACCCCGATACGCTGGTGACCCATCTGGGCGTCGGCAAGCAGCAGCTCGTGGAGATCGCCAAGGCGCTGTCCAAGAAGGTCAAGCTGCTCATCCTCGACGAGCCGACCGCGAGCCTGAGCGAGACCGACAGCGAGGCGCTGCTGCAATTGCTTCTGCGCTTCAAGGACCAGGGCATCGCGTCGATCCTGATCTCGCACAAGCTCAACGAGATCTCGAAGGTCGCCGACCGGATCACCGTCCTGCGCGACGGCACCACCGTCGAGACGCTCGATTGCCGGAACGAGGCGGTGGACGAGGACCGGATCATCCGCGGCATGGTCGGGCGCACGATGGCGAACCGCTATCCGGTGCGCGAGCCGAAGATCGGCGACGTGCTGATGGAGGTGCGGGACTGGACGGCCCATCACCCGATCCATCCCGACCGGACCGTGGTGCGCGGGGTCAACCTGACCGTCCGCCGGGGCGAGATTGTCGGGATCGCCGGCCTGATGGGCTCGGGCCGGACCGAGCTCGCCATGAGCATCTTCGGACGCTCCTACGGGCAGGGCATCAGCGGCACCGTGCGGATCGACGGTGCAGACGTCGATGTCTCGGCGATCGACAAGGCGATCGCCGCGGGGATCGCCTACGTCACCGAGGACCGCAAGCAGCTCGGCCTCGTGCTGGGCGAGGACATCGCCAAGAACACCACGCTCGCCAACCTGCCGGGCGTATCCACGGCGACGGTGATCGACGAGGACGCGGAGCACCGGGTCGCGAGCGGCTACCGGAGCAAGATGCGGATCCGCTCCTTCGGCGTGGCGCAGCAGACGGTGAACCTGTCGGGCGGCAATCAGCAGAAGGTCGTGCTGAGCAAGTGGCTGTTCACACAGCCCAAGGTGCTGATCCTGGACGAGCCGACGCGTGGCATCGATGTCGGCGCCAAGTACGAAATCTACAGCATCATCAATGAATTGGCCGATGAGGGCCGGGGCGTGCTGGTGATCTCGTCCGAGATGCCCGAGCTGCTCGGCCTGTGCGACCGGATCTACGTGATGAACGACGGGCGCTTCGTGGGCGAATTCCGGCGCGAGGAGGCCAGCCAGGAAGCGATCATGCGCGCGATCATGCGCTCCAAGGACCTGAACGGATGACCGATATCCCCATGAGCAAGCCCATGATCTCGGCCACAGAAGGACTGTCCGCCTCCATGTCTGCCAATGCGTCCCGTGCCCAGCGGGGCTTTCTGTCGATGGCGCAGCTGCGCGACTACGGGCTGGTCTTCGCGCTCGCGGTCATCACCCTGTTCTTCGAGTACACGACCGGCGGCGTGCTGTTCCAGCCGCTGAACCTCACCAACCTCATTCTCCAGAACAGCTACGTCGTGGTGATGGCACTGGGGATGCTGATCATCGTGGCGGGCCATATCGACCTGTCGATCGGCTCGGTGGTGGGTCTTGTCGGCGCGCTCGCGGCCATGCTGATGGTCCGGTTCGGCTTCGATCCGTTCACGGCGACGATCATATGCCTGGCCGTGGGCGCAGCCATCGGCGGCATGCAGGGCTACTTCGTGGCCTATCTCGGCATTCCGAGCTTCATCGTCACGCTGGCCGGCATGTTGGTGTTCCGCGGCGTGACGCTGGCCCTCCTGCAGGGCGCCTCGATCGGCCCGTTCCCGGAGGTGTTCCAACTCCTCTCCAAAGGCTTCCTCACTAATTTCGCCGGCCCCTGGACCGCTCTGCTGATCGCGGCCGCCCTGTCGCTGATCCTGGTCGGCCTGAACTGGCGCCGCCGCGGGGCGCGGGTCCGCAACGGCGGCGAGGCGGATTCCTGGGCCTCGTTCATCTTCCGGAACGGCGCGACCACCATCGTGATCCTGGCCTTCGCCTACCAGATGAGCGCCTATCGCGGCTTGCCGAACGTGCTGCTCGTGATGTTCGTGCTGGTGATGCTCTACCGCTTCGTCACGACCCGGACCACGATCGGGCGGCGGATCTACGCGCTGGGCGGCAACCTCAAGGCGGCGCGGCTCTCCGGTATCAAGACCGAGCGGCTCACCTTCCTGACCTTCGCCAATATGGGCGCGCTGGCGGGCCTCGCCGGCATGATCTTCGCCGCCCGGCTCAACACCGCGACGCCGAAGGCGGGCGTGGGCTTCGAACTCGACGTGATCGCGGCCTGCTTCATCGGCGGCGCCTCGGCCTCCGGCGGCATCGGCAAGGTCTCGGGTGTGGTGATCGGCGCCTTCATCATCGGGGTGATGAACAACGGCATGTCGATCATGGGCATCGGCGTCGATTACCAGCAGGTGATCAAGGGGATCGTGCTGCTCGCCGCCGTCTGCCTCGACGTCTACAACAAGAACAAGGCCTGATCGGGCGGGAGCCGGCTCTTCCGGCGCCGCTCCAACGATGATTTCGGGTTTCCAAAGGGCTCAGCCCTATGGCGGGTTCTCAGGGCAGAGCCCTGAGATGGTCTCCAGGGCTCTGCCCTGGACCCGCGAAAGGTCTCGACCATTCGAAACCAGACTCAGGTCTTGCGCGCCACCGTGAACCGGGCGGCGTCCCGCAGGATGCGGGCCTTCTCGCCCCAGGAGCCGACCGCGTCCTCGCAGACGCCGACGAGGCGGTCGCATTCGGACCGTGCGCCGTCGATGCCGAGGCGGTCGACCAGCGTCGCCTTGCCGGCGTCCTTGTCCTTGCCGGTGGCCTTGCCCATCGCCTCGGGGGAGGCTTCCCGATCGAGGATGTCGTCGGCGATCTGGAAGGCCTGCCCGAGGGCGAGGCCGTAGCGCAGCAGGGCCGCGCGCTGGCTCTCATCGGCGCCGCCCACGATCGCGCCGGCCTCCACCGAGAAGGCCAGGATCGCGCCGGTCTTCATCGCCTGCATGCGCAGGGTGTCGTCCACATCCATATTGGCCGCGCCGAACCGGCCCTCTGCGGTCAGGTCGAGGAGCTGGCCGCCGACCATGCCGCCGAGGCCCGAGGCCCGGGCGAGGCCGAGCACGAGGTCGGCCCGGATCCGCGCATCCGGCTGCCAGGTCGGGTCGGCCACGATTTCGAAGGCCAAGGTCTGGAGCGCGTCGCCGACCAGGATCGCGGTGGCCTCGTCGTAGGCCTTGTGCACCGTCGGCTTGCCGCGGCGCATATCGTCGTCGTCCATGGCTGGCAGATCGTCGTGGACGAGGCTGTAGCAATGCACCAGCTCGATCCCGGCGCCGGCCGCCAACGCCGCCGCTTCGGAACCGCCGAGCATCCGGGCGGTCTCGATCGCGAGGAACGGGCGCAGGCGCTTGCCGCCGCCCAAAACCGCGTGGCGCATCGCCTCCATCAGGCGGGGCGGCCGGGCGATCTCGCCGGGGCCCACCTCCGGGCCGAGGCGCTCGACCAGGAAGGTCTCGACCGTCCCGGCGACCTCAGTCAACCTGTGGGTAAACTCGACGGCTTGCGTGCCAGCCTTGACCGAACCGGTCGGGGCCTGCGTTGAGGATGTCGGGGTCATCGAGCGCTACGTCCGGTCCTGGCCTTGCGAAAACCAATCGCGTGTCAGTTGTACGGGAACGAAATCGCGGTGAGCGGGGTGGGCAGCATGGCGGGGGCGGCGGAACGCAATCTTCCGCGCGCCCGCCCGCGGCGCTCCCGCCGGGTCCGGCAGATCGTGGGGACGCTGCTGCTGCTCCCCGCCATCGGTTTCGTCCTCGTGCTGGGTCTGGCGCTCGTCTATAGCGCGGTGATGCCGCCGTCGACCCTGATGCTGGGTCGGTGGTTGATGCTTCAGCCGGTCAGCCGCGATCCGGTTCCGCTGTCCGGGATCGCCCCGGCCCTGGTGCTGGCTGTGATCGCCTCCGAGGATCAGCGCTTCTGCCTCGATCACGGCGTCGATTTCTCGGCGATCCGCGACGTGGTGGATGACGAGGATTCGCCGAGCCGCGGCGCCTCGACCATCGCGATGCAGACGGTGAAGAACGTCTTCCTGTGGCCCGGCCGCTCCTACATCCGCAAGGCGGTCGAGATCCCGCTGGCGCTTGCCCTCGACACCCTCTGGGGCAAGCGGCGCATGATGGAGATTTATTTGAATGTTGCCGAGTGGGGCGACGGGATCTACGGCGCCCAGGCCGCGAGCCGGCACTGGTTCGGCAAGGATGCGAGTCGCCTGAGCCGCGCCGAGGCGGCGCTTCTCGCTGCCGTCCTGCCGAACCCGATCCTGCGCAGCGCCGGACGTCCCTCCCCCGGCGTGCGCCGCCGCGCCGCGCGGATCCAGGCCATGATGGGTCAGGTGGAGGGGCTCACGAGCTGTGTGCGGCGATGACCCGTCCCGGGCTCGAAGGGCGCTCACTGTCGCGCTTGATCGCGGCGAGCACGCGCCGCCGGATGGGACCGCTCACCGGGCGGATCAGGAGCCAATAGGGCGTGAACGCGAGCCGCGCGGCCCGGCTCGCGCAGAAGACCCGCGTCTCGGTGATGAGCCGGGTCCGGCCCCCGGGACCGGGCCGGACCACGAAGGCCAGGGCGAGCTTGGCGGCATGCGGTGCGTCGGAGTCGTGGAAGGCCGTACTGTCGGCAACCCGCTCCGGGTCGAAATCTGGCCGCCAGAACCGGCCGATCAGACCGCAGACGATCGCATCGTCGCTGCGGTCGAGCAGCGTGAAGTCGTGCAGACCGAAGGCCGGACGCGCCGCACTTTGCCCTCCCAAAAGGCGCGTCGGCAGTTCCCGCAGGCCGATCGCGAATCGGACGACGCGGTCCGTCTCCGGTCGATAGGCGACGACTCTGTCGATGATCGCCGCGGGACCAGCAGCCACGTCGCAGGCGTGCACTTCGCTGAACTGATAGATTGGAAGGTAGCGATCGAGCAGGTGCATCCCGGCCTCATACCGTGGCCGGGTGAGTCGGTGGAGCCGTCGCCCGCGCCATCGGTATGCTTTGGAGAAGTGCCGATTCGGCTTCCGTCTCGGGCGACCGTGGAGCCCATGACCCGGCTCGGGCCGGCACGGCCCCCGCTCGGCGCAACCGGAGAAACGAAACGCCGTCTGCCGGATGAACCGCGACGGAAACGACTAACGGCGGCGGTAGCAGCCGCCGAATCCGGTCTGTAAGACATGCGCCAGAACCGAAACCAGGGCCGACACCCATGAGCGACGCCGTCTACGACCTGACCTTGGAGCGCATCGCCTTGCTCCGCCGCATGGTCGTGGCCTGGGGCGGCGCCGAGCCAGGCGCGCCGACCATCCATCCGGATGCCCCCTACGGGAGCCTCGATCGGGACGGTGACATCGCCAACGTGACCGGCGACGACGAGGAGGCCGCGGCTGAGCATCGCGCGCTGGAAAAGGGATTGGCGGTCTTCGTCCAGAACGCGCAGCTGAAGCCCGGCCGCTACCAGTATCACAACGGCCTGGCGAAGCTCGACCACGGCACGGTCGGCGATGTCTTCCGGGATGCGCAGACGGGCGAGACGCCGGAGCACATCACCTTCGCGGTGACCGCCGAGCACCTCGCGCTGATCCCGCACCTCGTCTTCGACTGGGACCCGGCGGGGGACGTGCCGCGGGTGGATCCGACTCAGCCCTATGGAGCCGGTGACACCTACACCGCCGCCATGGGCCGCCATCTCGCGGCGGTGCCGGAAGCGGCGGCCAACGACGACGAGGACGCGGAGAAGCACCGGATCCGGCTCCACCGCGAGATGCAGCCGGCCCTCCAGATTTTTTTGCGGTATGCCGATCTCGGGCCGGGCGACTTCCAGTGCGCGGGATCGTCCGCGGTCTGGAAGCCGGCCTGATGCCTCAGCCTTCGCGCTTCTTGCGCTGCGCCAGCGTCCGCAACCGCAGCGCGTTGAGCTTGATGAAGCCCGCCGCGTCGCGGTGGTCGTAGGCCACGGCGCCTTCCTCGAAGGTCACGAGATCCTGGTCGTAGAGCGAGTGCGGGCTCTCGCGGCCGATCACGTGGATGCCGCCCTTGTAGAGCTTCAGCCGCACCGTGCCGGTGACCTTCTCCTGGCTCCGGTCGATCAGCGCCTGGATCATCTCGCGCTCCGGCGAGAACCAGAAGCCGTTGTAGATCAGCTCCGCGTATTGCGGCATGAGCTGATCCTTGAGGTGCGCGGCGCCGCGGTCGAGGGTGATCGACTCGATGGCCCGGTGGGCCGGCAGCAGGATCGTGCCGCCCGGCGTCTCGTACATGCCGCGGCTCTTCATGCCGACGAAGCGGTTCTCCACGAGGTCGAGCCGGCCGATGCCGTTGGCGTGGCCCAGCTCGTTCAGCTTCGCCAGCAGGTTCGCGGGTGACAGCGCTTCGCCGTCGATCGAAACCGCGTCGCCCCGCTCGAACCCGATCGTGATGACCGTCGGCTGGTCCGGCGCCTCCTCGGGGGAGAGGGTGCGCGAGTAGACGTAGTCCGGCACCTCGACGGCCGGATCCTCCAGCACCTTGCCCTCGGATGAGGCATGCAGAAGGTTGGCGTCCACCGAGAACGGGCTCTCGCCGCGCTTGTCCTTGGCGATCGGGATCTGGTGCTGCTCGGCGAAGGCGATGAGCTGCTCGCGGGAGCGCAGGTCCCACTCGCGCCAGGGGGCGATGACCGTCACGTCCGGCTTCAAGGCGTAGTAGCCGAGCTCGAATCGGACCTGATCGTTGCCCTTGCCGGTGGCGCCGTGGCAGACCGCATCGGCCCCGACGCGCTCGGCGATCTCGATCTGCTTCTTGGCGATCAGCGGCCGGGCGATCGAGGTGCCGAGAAGATAGACGCCCTCGTAGACGGCGTTGGCCCGGAACATCGGGAAGACGTAGTCGCGGACGAACTCCTCGCGCAGGTCCTCGATGTAGATATTCTCGGGCTTGATGCCGAGCAGCTCGGCCTTGCGCCGGGCCGGCTCCAGCTCCTCGCCCTGGCCGAGATCGGCCGTGAAGGTCACGACCTCGCAGCCGTAGGTGGTCTGCAGCCACTTCAGGATGATCGATGTGTCGAGCCCGCCGGAATAGGCCAGCACGACCTTCTTCACGGGGCTCTTCGCGGGAACGGACATGCGGCTTCCGGAACTGGGAGAGGGCTTGTGCCGCTTATCGCGGGTGGGATTGGCCTGCAACCGGCGTGCCGCTTGGCGCGTAGCCTTTGCCGAAGGATCGGCCGCGTTTCGCCTCACGGCGGCCTTGCGGCCGTGGAAAAACGGCGCGGGCGTTGCCTGTGATCACCGCCGCGAAAGTGCATTCGGAGAAGCGAAGTCTATGGCGCGCCAGCCGATTCTGGAGTTCTGGTACGAATTCGCCTCGACCTACTCGTATCTCGCGGCGATGCGCGTCGAGGCGGCGGCCGCGGAGGCCGATGTGGCGATCCGGTGGCGGCCGTTCCTGGTCGGGCCGCTCTTCGCCTCCCAGGGCTGGACCACCTCGCCGTTCAATCTCTACGCGGCCAAGGGCAAGAACATGTGGCGCGACGTGGAGCGCGAGGCCGCGCGCCTCGGCCTGCCGCCGCTGACCAAGCCCGCGCAATTTCCGCAGAACAGCCTGAGCGCGGTGCGGGTCGCCGTGCTCGGCCAGGATCAGGACTGGCTGGTGCCCTTTTCGAAGGCGGTGTTCACCGCGAGCTTCGCCGAAGGCCGTTCCATCGCGGAGCCTGCGGCGGTCGCCGAGATCCTCGACACACTCGGCCTCGACGGGACCCAAACCGTGCGCGCCGCCGCCGCGGAGGCCAACAAGACCAAGCTCCGCGTCAACGTCGAGGAGGCGCGCTCGCGTGGCATCTACGGGGCTCCGACCTTCCTGGTCGACGACGGCGAGCTGTTCTGGGGCAACGACCGGCTGGAGCAGGCCCTGGCCTGGGCGGCGGGTGACCGACCGAAGGGCCTGCGATAGGCCGCGCGTTCACGCCGTTCGGCCATCAAACCGACGCGAGCCCCTGGTTTCGCTCAAGGCCCGCCCCGGCGAAGTCCGGGCGGACCCGTGATGCCCTGGACGAACCCCATGCCGGTCTCCCGACGTCTTTTCCTCGCAGCCGCTGGTGCCGCGCTGGGTTCCGGTCTCGGCCATGCGGCCGCGCAATCCTACGGGCAGCGCGTCGCCGTCACTGGGGACGACGGGCGGGCGGTCGCCAACACGGTCCTGCCGGGCGAGATCACCGGCCAGATCCCTGCCCTGCGCGGCGTCACCTATGTCGGACCGCGCGAGGCCGGCACCACGCTCTACGAGTTCTACGATTTCAACTGCCCGTTTTGTCGGAAGGCCGCTGCCGACATGGTGGCGCTGCACGACAGCGACGGTGAATTGCGGATCGGGCTTGTCCACAATCCGATTCTGTCGCCGCAATCGGCGCAGGCCGCCAAGGTGATGCTGGCGGTCCAGCGCAGGCTCGGTTCGGAGGCCGCCTGGGGCTTCTATCGAACGCTGCTGGGCAAGCCCGGCCGGATCGACGGGCCGGGTGCGCTGACAGCCGCGGCTGCCCTCGGGATCCCGCAGGCGGAGGTCGAGGAGATTGCCGACAGCGAGGAGGTGCGCGTGGCGCTCAAGAGCCAGATGCGCATGGCCGCCGATCTCGGGCTCTATGCCACGCCCTCGTACGTACTCGGAAACAGCGGCATCCTCGGTCATCCGGGCGCCGGTGCCCTGGCGAAGATGATCGCCAGCGTCCGGCGCTGCGACCGGCTGGCCTGCTGAGGCGGGGCCTGCGTCACACTTCTGCCGTCCTCACGCGCTGCGAGACGCGCCTGCCGTGTTGCGCGCGGCCATGCTGGCATGCTAGGCGGTCGCCGCGCCGCGAGGATGGTTCTCGACCCTATCCGCTGCCGGCGCGATCCCACGTCCCGAACGGTCACGCACCGCGCTCCTGCCGGAGCGCGCGGAGCGGGCGGGCAACCAGAGAAGAGAGCGACGGGTGGCGCAGAACGGTTCCGAGGCTGGTCCCCTGGTTGCAGGCGTGGCGGGCCGGTACGCTTCCGCCCTGTTCGATCTCGCGCGCGACGAGCGCCAGGTCGACGCGGTCGCCGACTCCCTCAATCGCTTCGACACGCTGCTGAAGGAGAGCGCGGATCTCCGCCGCCTCGTCCGCAGCCCGGTCTTCAGCGCCGAGGAGCAGGCGGGCGCCATTGTCGCCGTGCTCGACAAGGCTGGGATCGGCGGGCTCGCCGGCAACTTCATCCGGCTGGCGGCGTCGAACCGCCGGCTCTTCGCGCTGCCCGACATGATCGCGGCGTTCCGCGCCCTGGTGCAGGATTCGAAGGGCATCGTGCGCGCCGAGGTGCGGGTGGCCGAGAAGCCGTCCGACACCGTGATCGAAGAGATCAAGGCGTCCCTGCGCGACATCGCCAAGGCCGAGGTCGATGTCGACCTCGTGGTTGATCCGAGCCTGATCGGCGGCCTCATCGTGAAGATGGGCTCGCGCATGGTCGACGCCTCGCTCAGGACCAAGCTCAACGGTATCCGCCTCGCGATGCGGGCTGCGCCGTAAGCGCCCCCATCCGACCCGAACACACATAGACGCTTTAGCGACAGAGGCCCGAGTATGGACATCCGCGCCGCCGAGATCTCCGCGATCCTGAAAGAGCAGATCAAGAACTTCGGTGAGGAAGCCGAGGTCTCCGAGGTCGGGCAGGTCCTGTCCGTCGGTGACGGCATCGCCCGCGCCTACGGCCTCGACAACGTCCAGGCCGGCGAGATGGTCGAGTTCGAGTCGGGCGTCCGGGGCATGGCCCTGAACCTCGAGCAGGACAACGTCGGCATCGTGATCTTCGGCTCCGACCGTGAGATCAAGGAAGGCCAGACCGTCAAGCGCACCGGCGCCATCGTGGACGTGCCGGTCGGCAAGGGCCTGCTCGGCCGCGTGGTCGATGGGCTCGGCAACCCGATCGACGGCAAGGGCCCGATTCAGTCCACCGAGCGTCGCCGGGTCGACGTGAAGGCCCCGGGCATCATCCCGCGCAAGTCGGTGCATGAGCCGATGGCCACGGGCCTCAAGGCGATCGACGCCCTCATCCCGGTTGGCCGCGGCCAGCGCGAGCTGATCATCGGCGACCGTCAGACCGGCAAGACCGCCATCGCGCTCGACACGATCCTCAACCAGAAGCCGGGCCACGCCGCAGGCGGCGACGAGAAGGCGAAGCTCTTCTGCATCTACGTCGCCATCGGCCAGAAGCGCTCGACGGTCGCCCAGTTCGTGAAGGTTCTGGAGGACCAGGGTGCGATGGAATACTCCATCGTCATCGCGGCCACCGCCTCCGACGCCGCGCCGATGCAGTTCATCGCGCCGTTCGCCGGCTGCGCCATGGGCGAGTACTTCCGCGACAACGGCATGCACGCCGTGATCGTGTATGACGATCTGTCCAAGCAGGCCGTGGCCTACCGCCAGATGTCGCTGCTGCTGCGCCGCCCGCCGGGCCGTGAGGCTTACCCGGGCGACGTGTTCTACCTCCACAGCCGCCTGCTCGAGCGCGCCGCCAAGATGGGCGACGCCGCCGGTAACGGTTCGCTGACCGCGCTCCCGGTCATCGAGACCCAGGCGAACGACGTCTCGGCCTACATCCCGACCAACGTGATCTCGATCACCGACGGCCAGATCTTCCTCGAGACCGACCTGTTCTACCAGGGCATCCGCCCGGCGGTGAACGTCGGCCTCTCGGTCTCGCGGGTGGGCTCCTCGGCCCAGACGAAGGCGATGAAGAAGGTCGCCGGCAAGATCAAGGGCGAGCTGGCACAGTACCGCGAGATGGCGGCCTTCGCGCAGTTCGGCTCGGATCTCGACGCCTCGACCCAGCAACTCCTGAACCGCGGCTCGCGGCTCACCGAGCTCCTGAAGCAGCCGCAATTCTCGCCGCTGAAGATGGAAGAGCAGGTCGCCGTGATCTACGCCGGCGTGAATGGCTATCTGGACAAGCTCCCGGTTGCCAAGATCCGCCCCTTCGAGGACAGCCTGCTCAGCACGCTGCGCACGAAGCACAAGGACCTGCTCGACGCCATCGCCACCTCCAAGGACCTGTCGGACGAGAACGCCGGCAAGCTGAAGAGCGTGGTCGAGGGCGTGGTCAAGTCGATCGCCTGATGTGAGGCCCCTCCCCTCGGGGGGGGGATCTTGGACGGTGCACGGGGCTTCGGCCGCCTGCACCGCCCGAACTTCCGGCTCCTTCCCGCTGAGGGGAGGAGAGGCCCATAGAACGGACCTGGACCTCACCCGATGGCGAGTTTGAAGGACCTGCGCAACCGCATCACCTCGGTGAAGGCGACGCAGAAGATCACCAAGGCCATGCAGATGGTCGCCGCCGCCAAGCTGCGCCGGGCGCAGATGGCTGCCGAGGCCGGCCGTCCCTTCGCCGAGAAGATGTCTCAGGTGCTGGGCAATCTCGCGGGCAATCTGGTCGGCGGCGTCGGCGCCCCGAAGCTGCTCTCCGGCACCGGTGCCGAGCAGGTCCACCTCCTCGTCGTCTGCACCGGCGACCGCGGCCTGTGCGGTGCGTTCAATTCCTCGATCGTCCGCTTGGCGGTCCGGGAACACATCCTGAAGCTCACCGCAGCGGGCAAGACCGTCAAGATCATGACGGTCGGCAAGAAGGGCAACGACCAGTTGCGCCGGCTGTACCGCGACCAGATCGTCGAGAGCATGGACATCCGCGGCAACCGCCCGGTCGATTACGAGTTCGCGTCCGAGATCGCCAACAAGATCCTGACGCGCTTCGAGGCCGGCGAGTTCGACGTCGCGACCCTGTTCTTTTCCGAGTTCCGGTCTGTCATCTCCCAGATCCCGACCGCGCAGCGCCTGATCCCGGCGGAACTGCCCGCGGCCGACACCTCCGCGAAGGCCACCATCGGCAACGCCGCTCTGGAATTCGAGCCCTCCGAGGAGGCGATCCTGGAGACGCTGCTGCCGAAGAACCTGACGGTGCAGATCTACCGGGCGCTCCTGGAAAACGCCGCCTCCGAGCAGGGCGCGCGCATGAGCGCCATGGATTCGGCCACCCGCAACGCGGGCGAGATGATCAAGAAGCAGACGCTGATCTACAACCGCACGCGTCAGGCCATGATCACCAAAGAACTCATCGAGATCATCTCGGGTGCGGAAGCCCTCTAGGGCGCCGTTTCCCGACCGCACAGCTTGAAGGGTAGATACACGATGGCGAACACCGCACTCCCCGGCGCCGGCTCCAGCAAGGTCGGCAAGATCATCCAGGTCATCGGCCCCGTGGTCGACGTTCAGTTCAGCGGCCATCTGCCCGAGATCCTGAACGCCCTGGAGACCAAGAACAACGGCGCTCGCCTCGTCCTCGAGGTGGCCCAGCAGCTCGGTGAGAGCACCGTCCGCTGCGTCGCCATGGACACGTCCGAGGGCCTGACCCGCGGCCAGGAATGCACCGACACCGGCGAGCCGATCAAGGTTCCGGTCGGCATGAACACGCTCGGCCGGATCATGAACGTCATCGGCGAGCCGATCGACGAGGCCGGTCCGGTCGTGACCGACACCTACCGCGCCATCCACCAGCCGGCCCCCTCCTACGCCGACCAGTCCACCGAGGCGCAGATCCTCGTCACCGGCATCAAGGTGGTGGACCTGCTCGCCCCCTACGCCAAGGGCGGCAAGATCGGCCTGTTCGGCGGCGCCGGCGTCGGCAAGACCGTGCTGATCATGGAGCTGATCAACAACATCGCCAAGGTGCACTCGGGTTACTCGGTGTTCGCCGGCGTGGGTGAGCGGACCCGTGAGGGCAACGATCTCTACCACGAGATGATCGAGTCCAAGGTGAACCTGGACCCGAAGGAGAATGGTGGCTCGGCCGAGGGCTCCAAGTGCGCCCTGGTCTACGGCCAGATGAACGAGTCGCCCGGTGCCCGCTCGCGGGTGGCGCTCACCGGCCTGACCATCGCGGAGCAGTTTCGTGACGACGGCCAGGACGTGCTGTTCTTCGTGGACAACATCTTCCGCTTCACGCAGGCGGGCTCCGAGGTGTCGGCGCTTCTCGGCCGCATTCCCTCAGCGGTGGGCTATCAGCCGACGCTCGCCACCGACATGGGCGCCCTGCAGGAGCGCATCACCACCACCAACAAGGGCTCGATCACCTCGGTGCAGGCCATCTACGTGCCGGCCGACGATCTGACCGACCCGGCGCCTGCCGCCTCCTTCGCCCACCTCGACGCCACGACCGTGTTGTCGCGCTCGATCGCCGAGAAGGGCATCTACCCGGCGGTGGATCCGCTGGACTCGACCTCGCGCATGCTCTCGCCCGCGATCCTGGGCGAGGAGCACTACGACGTCGCCCGCCGCGTCCAGCAGACCCTGCAGCGCTACAAGGCGCTTCAGGACATCATCGCGATCCTGGGCATGGATGAGCTGTCCGAGGAGGACAAGCTGACCGTGGCCCGCGCCCGCAAGATCGAGCGCTTCTTCTCGCAGCCCTTCTCGGTGGCCGAGGTGTTCACCGGCTCTCCGGGCGTGCAGGTGCCGCTTGAGGACACCATCAAGGGCTTCAAGGGCCTGGTGAACGGCGACTATGACGACCTGCCCGAGGCCGCCTTCTACATGGTCGGCACGATCGAGCAGGCCCAGGAGAAGGCCAAGAAGCTGAAGGCGGCGTAAGACGACGCCCTCCCCTCCCCCTTGCGGGGAGGGGCGGGGGTGGGGGTGGTGCAGGATTGAGCGATCCGGTGCCTCCTGAACCACCCCCACCTCCGTCTCCTCCCCGCAAGGGGGAGGAGAGCTTGTCGCGGATCCGGGATCGTCCCAAGATGGCCACCTTCCACTTCGATTTCGTCGGCCCCGAGCGGACGCTGTATTCCGGCGAGGTGACCGCCGTTCAGTTGCCCGGCACCGAGGGCGAGATGACCGTGATGCCGGGCCATGCGCCCGTGCTGACTTCTCTGCGGGTCGGCGTGATCGTGGTCACCGAGAGCCAGGGCAGCGGCAAGCGGATCTACGTTCGCGGCGGCTTCGCCGATATCGGGCCGACAGCGGTCACCGTGTTGGCCGAGCGCGCAGCTCCGATTGAGGAACTGACCCAGGCCTCGCTCGACCGGGACATCGAGGCTGTCGAGATCCAGCGCGACGCGACCGAGGATCTGCAGAAGCGCGAGGAGCTGAACGGGCAGATCGTCCAGCTCCGGGAGACCAAGGCACTTCTGAAGCTCTGAGGCTGCAAAGCTTCCTATCGTTGCATCTGGATGTAAGCTTGGCTTGGCGCGTACCGTCGAAGCGCCGAGCCATCGCCGTGATATGGTAAATTTAAAGCACGTGCGCGCTGGCCAGTGCGGTCTCCATCAACGTTGCTCTTGCGTCCGCGCCAGTCGGACAGCCGCGTTCCAGCCACAGGCGACGCGCCGCCCCTAAAGCCCGGCCAATCGCCGGGCCCGGCGGTATCCCGGCGGCGACCAGATCGGCCCCCGCAATCGGGAATGCCGGCGCTCCACCCTCCCCCCGCAAGACTGTGAGCGCTTCCCGCGCCGCGTCGGTCACGTCAGGTCGTGGCTCGCCCGCGAGAATCGCCAACGTCTCCGTCACGAGCGACAGGCCGTGCTCGGCTGCGAAGGCCCGGACCGCCGCAGCGTCGACCGAGGCTCGGCCGTGGAGGTCCGCCAGTGCCGCGGCATAGGCGGTGAGCTGACCGTGGTCCGGATTGGAGAGCCGAAGCCGGTCGCGCAGGCGATCCGCATCGTGTCGTGTAGCGACTGCCAGCGCCGCCAGCCGCATCACGGGCGACAAGCCGGCTTCGGCAGCACGCTCGAGCCGTCCCATCTCGCCGATGCCACCGGTGATCCGCTGAAGCAGGCCGGTCCCGCTCAAGATCGAAACCATCGCCGGGCCGCCGGCTGCCGTCAGAAGTTTCAGGAACTCGTCGCGGATCCGCTCCCGCGATAGCCGGCGCAGACTATTCCGCGCGGCCACGCAGGCGGTGAGCGCCGCTGCCTCGGGCGCCCCGCTGCCGAAACGCGCTTGGAAGCGGAAGAAGCGCAGGATCCGCAAGGCGTCTTCCCGGATCCGCGTTGCGGGATCGCCGATGAAGCGCACCCGCCCGTCTTCCAGATCCGCCAACCCGCCGACCGTATCGTGCAGCCGTCCATCCCGGCCGAGGGATAGGGCGTTGATCGTGAAGTCGCGGCGCTCGGCGTCCTTGGCGAAATCGCTGCCGAACCGAACGACCGCATGGCGCCCGTCTGTCTCGACATCCTCACGCAGCGTGGTGATTTCGAGCGGCCCATCCCCGGTGATCAGGGTGACGGTACCGTGCTCAATCCCGGTCGGAATCGCCTTCAGACCGGCCGCCCGCGCCCGTGCCATCACGGTTTCCGGCCGCAGCGTGGTGGTCAGGTCGATGTCGGCGGCGGCGATCCCGAGCATGGCATCGCGGACGCAGCCGCCGACCAGCCGGGTCTCGGCGCCCGGCTCGTCCAGGGCCGCGAGGGTCTGGCGCACACCCGCACGGTCGAGGAGCGCCGCCAGGCCGCCAGGATCGAGATCCCGCTTCACCGGAAGCCACCGGGGACGAGCCGACCGTTCTCCATATGCGTCGGCACGTAGCCGCCGGCGCGGCGATCGGAGAACAGCCCCTCGTAGACGAGCGTCGCGATCACGATGGTCAATCCGGCGAGCACGAGACGGAAGAGGTGGGCATCCCAGTGGACCCGGCGCAGCGGGTTGCGACCGGCGAGCACGAGGTAGATCAGGAACAGCGCGAAGGGGATGAGGAAGAGGCCGAACTCTTCGAGGACGCGACGCAACATGGTGGTTCATCCTCACCCGGCCGAGCGGTGGATCCGGTCCGGTTCCGAATCCGGATAGAGCCGCTCGCGGAGGTTGTTCAGGATCCCGGCGGTGACGCCCCAGATCAGCCGCTCACCGAAGGTCAGAGCATAGAAGTAGCGGGTGCGGCCCTGCCAAGCGCGGGAGCGCAGACGGTAGTGCTCCCGGTCCATCAGCAGCGGCAGCGGCACTTCGAACAGGTCCGCCACCTCGGCGGGGTTGGGCTGGAACGTCGCCTCCGGCGCGACGAGGCCGATCACCGGCGTGACGAGGAAACCGGTCCCCGACAGGTAGGGATCGATATAGCCGACGAGACGCACCGAGGCGGGGTCGAGGCCGATCTCCTCCTCGGCCTCGCGCAGGGCCGCGGCGGCGGGATCGGGGTCGGACGGGTCGATCTTGCCCCCCGGCAGCGCGACCTGGCCGGAATGGTCGCGCAGGTTCGCCGCCCGTTGCGTCAGGATTAGGCTCGGCCCCTCCGGCCGAAACACCACCGGCACCAGAACGGCGGCCCTGCGATGCGGCGGCGGCGGGATCACGGCCGAACCGTCCGGATCGAGGTTGTGGTCCCCGCGCGGGTTGGAGGTCGGATCGTCCGGCCCAGGCGGATGCGGCGAGAGGCCGGCGGCCGCGCGCGCGAGGAACTCGGCGATGGCGTCGCTCACGCGGCGGTGGCCGGTGCGATCGGATGGAACAGCCCGCCGGCCCAGAGCCCGAGCGACGTTTCCCCGTCGAGGGTGCCCTCCTCGGCCAGTTCCACGAGGTCGTAGGTGAGCGCCCGGGAGACGAGCGCCCACAGACCGCCCCGGACATGGAGATAGGGCTTCAGGGCCCCGTCCGCCGCCTCCTCGAAGCGCAGGGTGTGCTCGGAATCGACCGGGACGAGGTCGTCGACATTGGTCCGGAAGCTGATGCGCCGGTCCTTACCGGACCCGTCTACCGCCATCTCGACCGCCACGAAGGGCGCGTCCTCAACCGTGATGCCGACGCTTTCAACCGGCGTCACCAGGACGACGCGCCCATCCGGCTCGCGCCGCAGAATGGTGGAGAAGAGCCGGACCAGTTTCGGCCGGCGGATCGGCGTGCCGTCGTGATACCACGTCCCATCCGCCGCGATGCGGATGTCGATCACGCCGCAATAGGGTGGGTTCCAGCGCTCCACCGGCGGCAGTCCCCGGCTCGGCAGGTCGCCAAGGGCGGCGCTGAGGCGGTTCAGGGTCGGGTCGGTCGAATCCTCGCTCATGCCCGCTACAGATAGCGTCCCGAGGGCCCGACAGCCATGGCGTGTACCGGACCGACCCGATGTGAATTTGGCTGTGCGGTCAGGGCCTCATGCGGGCCCGGCACCCTGGGTGTTTACGGTCACGGCGTAGAGCGACTGGCTGGCCGCCATGAACAGGCGGTTTCGCTTCGGGCCGCCGAAGGTGATGTTGCCGCAGACCTCCGGTAGGCGGATCCGCCCGATCAGCTTGCCCGCCGGGTTCCAGATCGTGACGCCATTGTAGCCGACGGCCCGGCCGGCGTTGCTCGACGCCCAGACGTTGCCATCGACATCGGCGCGCAAGCCATCCGGCCCGCATTTGATGCCGTCGACCACGCAATCCGCGAACAGGCGCTTGTTGGAGAGCTTGCCGCCCTCCGCGACGTTGAAGGCGTAAATCTCGCCCTTGCCGCCGGGGCCGGTATCGCCGGGGCCCTTGCCGGTCGAGCAGACGTAGAGAACGCTATGGTCGGGGGAGAAGCACAGGCCGTTCGGGTCCGGCAACTGTTCGTCGGTCAGCACCCGGTCGATTCGCCCAGTCGGGTCGATCCGGTAGACCGCATTGGGGAGCTCCCGCCGGAAGGCCACGACCCCGGCCGGCT
Source organism: Methylobacterium sp. E-065 (assembly GCF_022829605.1). Lineage (GTDB taxonomy): Bacteria > Pseudomonadota > Alphaproteobacteria > Rhizobiales > Beijerinckiaceae > Methylobacterium. The sequence goes on from NZ_JAKSYD010000054.1 coordinate 52,825, forward strand.
GGCCGAGGCGCGGGTTCAGATGGCCCTGCGGATTCGAAGGCCCGCCCGCTTCGTCGGGCAGGCCCTCGTAGAGCTGGCCGCCATAGGGCGGATCGGTGAACCAGTACGACCCGTCCGTGTGCTGGACCACGTCGTTCGGCGAATTGAACGGCTTGCCCTCGAATCGGTCGGCCAGCACCGTCGCCGCGCCGTCGAGCTCGTAGCGGACCACCCGGCGGTTGGCGTGCTCGCAGGAGAGTTGCCGGCCCTGCCGGTCGAAGCTGTTGCCGTTCGAATTGTTGCTGGGCGCACGGAAGGTGGAGACGTGCCCGTCCTCCTCCAGCCAGCGCAGCTGACGATTGTTGGGAATGTCGCTCCACACCAGGAACCGGCCGACCGCGTTCCAGGCCGGGCCCTCGGCCCAGAGCGCCCCGGTCCAGAGGCGGCGGATCGCGCTGTTGGGCACGATGTAGGCCCCGAAGGACGGATCGACCGTCAGTACGTCGGGATCGGTGAAGTAGGTGGTGGCGGCAGCATGGGGCCGGAAGTCGCGCGGCGGGTTCGTCACCGTGCTGGGCGGCACGGGCTCAGCGGCGGCCAGGCCGGCTGAGCCCAGCGCGAGGCCTAATCCGGCGAGGACCGAACGGCGCGAGGGCGGGGCAAACCCGCATGACGGCTCACATTCGGATTGGTTGATGTCCACCTGACGCATGCGATCCCCCCGGCTCGCGTCCGCACGCCGACTCTGCGCGAACTACGTCCGAACTTAGGATGAATATCCTGCCTCCGTCAACCGGGTCGGCGCCGCAGGATCTTCCACACCCCGTCCGCGGAGGCCAGCAGCCGGCCTTCCGCGCGCAGGTCGCCGCGCATGAAAACGAGCGAGCCGGTCCGCTTCACCACCTGCGGGTGGATGCCGACCCAGTCGCCCAGGCGGCCGACATCGATGAACTTCATCTCAAGCTGGATCGTCACGCAATTGGCGCCGTCGGCCGCCCGCATGGCGGTCTCGCCGAGCGCGCGGTCGGCGAAGCTCATCAGCATGCCGCCATGGACCACGCCGATCAGGTTCGCGTGCTTCTGCTCCGCCCGGAACGCGTAAGCCCCATCGGAGGCGCGCCGGTGCACCGGGCCGACGAGGGCGATGAAGCCCGCGTCCTCGATGGGCGCCCAACCCGTGTCGGTCGGGTCGAAGGGATCGGTCTCGGTGATCATCGTGCCGTCCGTCTGTGCCGCGGCTTTGGAAACCCGCAGGGGCCGTCAGGTTCCCCGCGGCTTGACCCGCCGCGTCGGCGCCTCGGCCAGCGGATCCTCCGGCCAGGGGTGGCGGGGATAGCGCCCGCGCATCTCGGCGCGCACCGCCGCCCAGGATCCGCGCCAGAAGCCCGGAAGGTCGCGGGTGATCTGGATCGGTCGCTGGGCCGGTGACAGCAGGTGCAGGACGAGCGGCCGTCCGCCGGCCCGGGGGTGCCGGTCGAGGCCGAACAGCTCCTGCACCCGCACCGACAGGGTGGGTTCGTCGGCGTCGTAGTTGACCGCGATGCGCGAGCCTGTCGGCACCGCCACATGTGTCGGAGCCTCCGTGTCGAGGCGGGCGCTCAATTCCCAGGGCAGCAGGTCCCGGAGGGCGCCGGCGAGGTCGTCTGCGGTGACCGAGGCCAGGGACGCGCGCCCGACCAGGGTGAGCGCGAGCCACGTTTCCGCGGTCTCGGCCAGAGCTGCGTCCGACAGGTCGGGCCACACGCCGCCCTCCGCGGCGTGCAGGAAGCGTATCCGGGCGCGCCACTGCGACAGGGCCGGTGTCCAGGGGAGCCGCTCGATCCCCAGCGCTGCGATGCCCCGGGCCAGGATCGTCGCGCTGGCGAGGTCGGCCGGGACCGGCAGCGGCTTGGCGCCGAGACTGATGGCGCCGAGCCGCCGCACCGCCCGGGCCCGGAGGGCGGCGGATTGTGGGTCGAAGGTGATCTCGGTGCGCGCTTCGATCCTGTCGGCGAACAGCGCCTCGATGGTCGTCGCCTCGATCGCCGCCGCGGCCAGGATGCGGGCGTTGCCGGCCGAACCCACGAGGTCGGCGACGACGCAATAGGGTTCCCGGGCGAGCGGGCTCGCAGGGTCGAGCCGGCCGGCCCGGCCGCTCGCCATCACGAACTCGCCGTCGCGGCCCCGCGCCCGCGCCACGCGATCCGGATAAGCGAGCGCCAGGAGCGGGCCGGTCGGCGCCGATCCGGAATGCGGGCCGCCACCCGCGATTCGCGCCCAGCCCGTGGCGAGCCGGCGCATGTCTTCGGCGCAGCCGCCCCGGTCACTTCGAAATCGTTCGACGCGTGCTTCGAGATCGACGGTGTCACCGCCGAGACCGCGCTCGACCAGCACGGCCGCGAGGTTGGCGGCGGCCTGGGCCTGCCCGGATCCGGCCGCGACCGTCACCATCCGGGCGAGCCGCGGCGGCAGCGGCAGGGCGCGCAGGCGTGTGCCGGTCTCGGTGAGCCGTCCATCCGGATCGAGGGCGGCCAGCTCGGCCAGCAGGGTGCGGGCCTCGGCCAGCGCGGGAGCGGGCGGCGGATCGAGGAAGGCGAGCGTCCGCGGGTCGGCGACGCCCCAGGCGGCGCAGTCGAGCAGTAGACCCGCCAGATCCGCCGACAGGATCTCCGGCCGCGAGAACGGTTCGAGGGCGTTGGTGCCGGCCTCCGACCAGAGCCGCCAGCACAGGCCCGGCTCGGTGCGGCCGGCGCGGCCCCGCCGCTGATCCACGGAGGCCCGGGAGGCGCGCGCGGTCACGAGCCGCGTCAGGCCGAGACCCGGCTCGTAGACCGGCACCCGGGCGAGCCCGGAATCGACCACGATCCGGACGCCCTCGATGGTCAGTGAGGTCTCGGCGATGCTGGTGGCCAGCACCACCTTGCGGGTCCCGGGCGGCGCCGGGGCGACGGCCCGATCCTGCTCGGCCGGCGGGAGGGCACCGTAGAGCGGCGCCAGCACCACCCCGGGATCGACGCGCCCGGTCAGCAAATCGGCGGTCCGGCGGATCTCCGCCTGTCCGGGCAGGAACACCAGCACCGAGCCCGGATCCGCCCGGAGGGCCCGCAGCGTGACCTCGGCTACGGCCTCCTCGATCCGCCGGTTCGGGTCGCGCTCGACATAGCGGGTCTCCACCGGGAAGGCGCGGCCCTCCGACGTGACGACCGGTGCGTCGTTCATCAGCCGCGCGACCCGGGCGCCGTCGAGGGTCGCCGACATGACGAGGAGGCGCAGATCCTCGCGCAGGCCGCCCTGCGCGTCGAGGGCCAGGGCGAGGCCAAGATCGGCATCCAGGGAGCGCTCGTGGAACTCGTCGAACAGCACCGCGCCGATGCCGGACAGTTCCGGATCGTCGAGGATCATCCGCGTGAACACGCCCTCGGTCACCACCTCGATTCGGGTCCGGGCCGTGATCTTCGAGCCGAGCCGCACCCGGAGACCGACCGTGCCGCCGACCAGCTCGCCCAGCGTCTGCGCCATCCGGGCAGCCGCGGCCCGGGCCGCGAGCCGGCGCGGCTCCAGCAGGATGATCTTACGGCCGTCGAGCCAGGGTGCGTCGAGCAGATCGAGCGGTACGCGCGTGGTCTTGCCGGCCCCCGGCGGGGCCACCAGCACGGCGGCGTTGCGTGCGGCGAGGGCTGCGCGAAGGGCGGGCAGCGCCGCCTCGATCGGCAATGCGGTCTGAAAATCGGGCATCGGTGCCGCTGATGGCGCGGAGTGATGCCGCGCGCAACAGCCCCGCCATCCGGTGACGGCAGGCGGCGTTCGATACCGATCCGGCCGCCGGACACTGGCCTCCGCGCCGGCCAACCGCGAAGCTGGGGCGAATTCAAAATCATCGGGAGTGAAACGATGCGCTTTCGCCGGACCGTCCTGGCCCTGGCCGCCCTGCCCCTCGCTGCCTTGCCCCTCGCGCTCGGCGCTGCCCGCGCGCAGGACAGGCTGCCGACGATCGCGCCGCAGGACTACACGCCCGAGCAGAAGCAGGCGGCCGAATCCTTCGCGCAGGCCCGGGGTAAGCCGCCCTTCGGCCCGTTCGAGCCGCTGATGTACTCGCCGGAGGTCATGACGCTGGCGCGCTCGATGGGCGATTACCTGCGCTTCAAGCCCAAGATCGGCACCACCCTGTCGGAGCTGGTGATCCTGATGACGGCACGGCGCTGGACCCAGGATTACGAATGGTACGTCCACGCCCCGATCGCCGAGAAGGCGGGCATCTCGCCCGAGATCATCGCGGCGATCCGCGACGGGCGCCGTCCGGCTCGGATGAGCGACGACGAGACCATCGTGTACGATTTCACCTCCGAGTTGCAGGACACCAAGCGCGTCTCCGACGCCACCTTCGCCCGAGCCGAGGCCCGCTTCGGCAAGCCGGCGCTCGTCGATCTCGCGGCGATTTCGGGCTACTACACGCTGCTGGCCATGGAGCTGAACGCGGCCCGCTATGCGATTCCCAAAGACGGGCAACCCCTGCCCCGATTGCCGGAGTGAGCCGGCTTATCCACAGTCCGCGGGGAGGTGAAACCGCGTTGTCCACAGGCTATGGCGGCCTGGAATGAGGTCGGCATGGGCGCGTTGACGAAGCGTTAACCTTTATGGCTTGTTCTCTTTCCGTTCCCAGCGCGAGGAGGAGAACACGATGCGGATTGCAGCCAATGCCGTGCGCGACGATCACGCCTGTCCCGTCGAGGCGATCAGCAGCGCCTATCTCGGCTTCGCGGGTGGCGATGCTGGGATCGCGCTGCGCTGCGCGATCGCCGATGCGTTGTCCGATCTCATGGAGGCCGAGCGGCGCACCCGGGAGCGCAGCCGCCTGATCTCCAGGGGCTATGTCCGGGAGGCGCCGGACCCGGCGCGTAATCCGGCAAGCTGAACCGTTGCTGCAAACGCAGTTCAGGCGCGATGCAGCGCGGCCGTGGCATCGTCTGCTCCATGATCCGGGATGGTTCGAACCGCCCGCTTCACTCGGAGACAGGTCATGAAACGCTTCGCTTTGCTTTCGGCCGCCGCGCTGATCGGCGTGGGCACCCTGGCCTCCTCGGCTGCGGAGGCGCGCGGCGGCGGCGCCATCGCGGCCGGCATCATCGGCGGCCTTGAGGCCGGCGCCCTGATCGGTGCCGCGACCCAGGCCCATGCGGCCCCCGCCTACGGGTATGACGGCGGCTACGGGTACGGCTACGCGCCGGCACCCGTGGTGGTCCGTCCGGCGCCGGCCTACCGCGTCTACGAGGAGGACGCCCCGGTCTACGCCACCCGCAGGACCGTCACCTACGAGCGCGTACCGGTCGGATACGACCGTCACTGGCACCAGGACTGGGACGGCGGATACCGCGGCTACGGCCATCGCGCCTATGACGGCTGGTAAGCCGATGGCTGGCACCCGGGGCGCCGCCTGAAAGCCCTCGGCGCGCCCACATGGCGACAGGGCGTGCGTGCCGACAAAGGCTTGGGGCGGTTCCCGATTGCACCATGGTCGGAAACCGCTCTCAAGCGCGCTCGGCCGACGCGTCGGGCGTGAACCGTCGGTTCAGCGCCCGCGCAGTAAGACGATTCGATGCTGGTCCACGAAGGCGCAACGCGCACCCCCGAAGCCGATCGTAAGCTCGGCCTGTCGCTCGCCGCGGTTGCCGGCGCGCTGAACACGGCGGGGTTCTACGCGGTCGGCCTCTACGCCTCGAACATGACCGGGAACGTCTCGGCGATCTCCGACCGGACGGGCACCGGCGACTTCGCCCTGGCCGGCGAGGCGCTGCTGCTCGTCCTGCTGTTCGTGCTGGGCTCGGCCACTTCGACGCTGCTGATCCGGCACCGCCGCCGCAGCTCCGTGCGGGGCTCCCACGCGTACAGCGTTTGCGCGGAAGCATTCTGCCTCGTCGTCCTCGGGCTCGTGGCGCTGCCGCTCGGCGAGCCGACCCGGGGCCACGCCCTCGTGCTCGGCCTGAGCTTCACGATGGGCCTTCAGAACGCCGCGGTGACCAAGATCTCCGAGGCGCGGGTGCGCACCACGCACGTCACCGGCATGATCACCGATATCGGCATCGAGCTCGCGCGCTGGCTCGATCGCGGCGCGCCCGATCGCGTCCCGCTGAAGCGCTACGATCCGGCGCGTCTGCAGCTCCACCTGCTGACCGTCGGATCGTTCCTCGTGGGCGGTCTGGTGGGCGTCATCGCCTACCGCGCCGTGGGTGTGGCGCTGCTGTTCGCGGCAGCCGCGATTCTGGCCGCCCTGGCGCTGCCGGCGCTCAGGCGTTGATGTCGAGGAGCTGGCCGGTCATCCGGTTTGCGGTCCGCGCCACGGCCGCGTTCAGCGCGAAGGCGGATTTGGCACCGAGCAGCTCGACCGCCGCGCCGGACAGGTCGACCCGCGCGGCGGGTTCCAGGGACGTTCCGGAGACGGGTGCTCCGGCGGATGCGATGGTTTGGGCGGCGCTGCCGAGACGGTCGGTGGCGCGGGCCATGCCAGTGAAGGCGGTCTGAAGGGCGTCGATCATGCGGTACCTCCGGTTGATGATTGTGCCGGACTCGCGCTGCGGTTGTGTTGAGACGATCACTCAAATGCGAGGGATCGTCGATTTCACGGCAGATGCTTAAGGCTGTGTTCTGGGGGAATGCTGGTGCGGACGGCGGGACTCGAACCCGCACGGCCTTGCGGCCGCAAGATTTTAAGTCTCGTGCGTCTACCGGTTCCGCCACGTCCGCATCGGACCCTCGGTAGCGGCGCCCGCGTCAGCGATCAAGCCGGGGGCGTCCAGCCGTAGAGCCAGGCGTAGCGGTCGCGCATGCCGTCGGGGCCGAGCCGGCCCATCACGGCGTTGCGGGCGAGCGCCACGAGGCCCCGCGCATGATAGGTGCGGCCGTTGGCGCGGGCCGCCTTCTGCACGCGTCGGACCCGCGGCGACCGCTCCGCCGCGTAGGCGGCGAGCGCCGCCGGCACGGTCGGGTGGGCGGCGAGCGCGTGCGTCAGCACCGCGGCATCCTCGATCGCGAGCGCCGACCCCTGCGCCAGATAGGGGAGGACCGGATGCGCCGCGTCACCGAGCAACGCGAAACGGCCGCGGGCGATCGGGCGCGCCACCGCCCGGTCTGCCAGCGACCAGACCAGCCAGGAATCCGGCACGGCGAGCAGTTCGCGCAGCGGCTCGGCGCAGGTGCGGAAGAATTTTCGCAGCACCGCGGGCTCTCCGAGCCGGCCCCAGCCTTCGTCGCCCACCGCCTCGGGCACGACCGCCACAACGTTGAGATATTGGGCATCGCGCACCGGATAATGCACGACGTGCCGATTCTGGCCGAGCCACAGGCCCGTCGCCGGCCCGCGCAAGGGGCCCGGCACCGCGTCGATCGGGACAAGGGCCCGCCACGCCGCCGCATGGCCCGGACGGAGCGGCGCCCGATCGAGCCGGTCGCGCAGGCGCGAGCGCAGCCCGTCGGCTCCGACCAGCAGATCGAAGGCCAACTCCTGCGTGCCGCCGCTGCTCTCGGCCGCGAGCCGGATCTCGGCCTCCGTCTCGGTGAGGCCCGTGGCGGTGCGCCCCATCATCAGGCGGATCGCCGGCCGACCGCGTAAGGCATCGAGCAGCAGGGTCTGCAGATCGGCCCGGTGGATCACGTGGTAGGGCGCGCCGAAGCGCGCGCGCGCCTCGGCGCCGAGGGCGACGCCGCCGAGGCTGCGGCCGCTGTCGAGGGCGCGCACCGTCACGCCGGGGGGCTCGCTCGCCGCCCGATGCAAGGCCGGCGACAGGCCGAGGCCGGCGAGCACCCGGCTGGCGTTGGGCGAGATCTGGATCCCCGCCCCGACCTCGCTGAAGCCGGTGCGGCGCTCGATCACGGTGACGGCATGGCCGGCATCGGACAGCGCCAGCGCCGTCGTCAGGCCGCCGATCCCGGCCCCGACGATTCCGATCCGCAGGGCTCGATTCTCGGATGACACGGAAGCCGCGCGCCTACTCCGCCGCGACCTTGGCGTCGTCCTGCCAGACGCAGGCCTGCGGATCCGCCTGGTCCGGCTTCAGGCCCGCGCGATAGCGGTACAGCGTCGAGCAGTACTGGCAGATGATCTCGGTGTCGGCGCCCATGTCGAGGAAGACGTGCGGGTGGTCGAACGGCGGCAGCGCGCCGATGCACATGAACTCCTTCACCCCCACGGCGATCACCGGGACGCCCGGCTCGTTGTGGAAGTGGGGTACCGCCTTGCCTGCCATCCGGCCCTCGCCTGACCCGCAACCGATCGCGCGGCGAATCTGCCCGCGCGCGCCCGGGCGCCTCGCGGTCGCTTATGCCGCCAGCCCCGCGGCCGGCGCAAGCCTCGCCCAAGTGTCCGCTGGGCGCCGCTTGGCCTGCCGCGCCGGGCACCGTACATACGTCGCACGCCCGATTGATGACGCCGCGAAAAGTCTTGAGATGCAGCAGGAACAGGCCACCGCGCAGGGGACGCGCCGCGCCCCCGAGCCCCCGATCCACGGCCCGGAGGGCTTCGAAGGCATGCGCCGCGCGGGACGCCTCACGGCCGAGGCCCTCGATCTGCTCATGGAGGCGACCCAGCCCGGCGTCACCACCGAGGCGCTCGACAAGCTCGCCTACGATTTCGCCATGGACCACGGCGCCTATCCGGCCTCGCTGCTCTATCGCGGCTATCCGAAGTCGATCTGCACCTCGATCAATCACGTGGTCTGCCACGGCATCCCCAACGACAAGCCGCTGCGCGAGGGCGACATCGTCAACCTCGACATCTGCCTGATTCTCGATGGCTGGCACGGCGATTCGAGTCGGATGGCCTATGTCGGTGAGGTGCCTCGCAAGGCGCAGCGCCTGTGCGAGATCACCTACGAGGCCCTGATGCGCGGCGTCGCGGCGGTGAAGCCCGGCGGCTCCACCAACGATATCGGCCGGGCGATCCAGGCCTATGCGGAGAGCGAGCGCTGCTCGGTGGTGCGCGATTTCTGCGGCCACGGCCTGGGGCGCACCTACCACGACGCGCCGACGATCCTGCACTACCTCGAGGCGAGCTACGACGTGCCGTTCAAGCCCGGCCAGTTCTTCACGGTCGAGCCGATGATCAACCTCGGCCGTCCGGCCGTGAAGGTGCTGGGCGACGGCTGGACCGCCGTCACCCGCGACCGGTCGCTCTCGGCGCAGTTCGAGCACACGGTGGCGGTCACCGAGACCGGCGTGGAGATCTTCACGATCTCGCCGAAGGGGCTGCACCAGCCCATCAATCCCGCCGCCTGACCGGCCATGGCGCCGTTGCCGGACGACGCCGCGGCGGGGCTGTTCGCCGACAGCGCCGAAGCGGCCGCTCTGGGCAAGGAGGCGCCGCACTATCACGGCCACCGCGACCGGCTTCGGGAGAAGTTCGCGGCGGCGGGCAGCGATGCGCTGCCGGATTACGAGCTTCTGGAGCTGGTCCTGTTCCGGGCGATCCCCCGGCGGGACGTGAAGCCGCTCGCCAAGGCCCTGGTGGCCCGGTTCGGCAGCTTCGCCGAAGCGGTGAGCGCCGAGCCGGTGCGGCTGATGGAGGTACCCGGCGTCAGCGCCGGCGTGGTGTCCGACCTCAAGGTGATCGAGGCGGCCGGGCGGCGACTCGCCCGGGGTGCGATCCGCGAGCGCGAACTGCTCGGCTCGTGGAGCGCGCTGCATGAATACCTGCGCGCCACCATGGCGTTCGCGCCGCGCGAGGAGTTCCGGATGCTGTTCCTCGACAAGCGCAACCACCTCATCGCCGACGAGGTGCAGGGGCGCGGCACCGTCGACCACACCCCGGTCTATCCCCGCGAGGTCGCCCGGCGGGCGCTGGAACTCTCGGCCACCGCCATCATCCTCGCCCACAACCACCCGTCCGGCGATCCGACGCCATCGGCGGCCGATGTGGCGATGACCCGCGAGATCATCGCCGTCCTGACGCCGCTGAAGATCGTCGTGCACGATCACGTCATCCTGGGGGGAAACGGACATGCCAGCTTGAAAGGTTTGAAGCTGATCTGATCCTTCGGCCGCCTTGAGCGTTGATGCGCACGCCTATAGCCGTGGCGGGATGGCGCGCCTCTTGCCTCAAGAGCAGGAGCGTAAGGGAGGAGTGGGATGGCGTTGACGGCCTTCGACGAGATGAACGGATTCGGCACCGGTACCGCCGATCCGGCCGCCGTCCGCGACGCCTACGGCCAGCTGAAGGCGTGGCTCGACGCGACGCCACCGGAACACTTCAACACCCGCCGCAGCCAGGCCGAGCTGCTGTTCCGCCGGATCGGCATCACCTTCGCGGTCTACGGCGATAACGAATCGACCGAACGCTTGATCCCGTTCGACATCATCCCCCGGGTGATCACCAAGCCGGAATGGTCCTTCCTCGAGCGCGGGTTGAAGCAGCGGGTGACCGCCATCAACCTGTTCCTGAAGGACATCTACGGTGCCCAGGAATGCATCAAGGCCGGCATCATTCCGGCCGACCTCGTCTATCGGAACGCCCATTACCGCATGGAGATGCGCTCGTTCCGGGTGCCACACGACCTCTACGTCCACATCGCCGGCATCGACATCGTGCGCACCGGCGAGAACGACTTCTTCGTGCTGGAGGACAATGCCCGCATTCCGTCCGGCGTGTCCTACATGCTGGAGAACCGGGAGGTGATGCTGCGCCTGTTCCCGGACCTGTTCTCCAAGCACCGGGTCGCCCCGGTGGAGAACTATCCCGATGCCTTGCTCGCCACCCTGCGCAGCCTCGCGCCGGGCACGGCCACCCGGGACCCCACCGTCGTGCTGCTGACCCCCGGCCGCTACAATTCGGCCTTCTACGAGCACTCGTTCCTGGCGGACAAGCTCGGCGTCGAGCTGGTGGAGGCGTCCGACCTCTTCACCCGGGACGACGTGGTCTACATGCGCACAACCGAGGGCCCGCGGAAGGTCGACGTGATCTACCGCCGCCTCGACGATGATTTCCTCGATCCCCTGGTCTTCCGCCCGGACTCCGTGCTCGGCGTACCCGGCCTGATGAACGCCTACGAGCGCGGCACGGTCACCTTGGCCAACGCGGTCGGGACCGGCATCTCGGACGACAAGGCGGTCTACAGCTACATGCCGGAGATCGTGAAATTCTTCACCGGCGAGGAGCCGATCCTGCACAACGTGCCGACCTACCGCTGCCGCGAGAAGGACGCCTTCGCGTACGTGATGGACAACCTGTCCGAACTCGTCGTGAAGGAGGTCAACGGCTCGGGCGGCTACGGCATGCTGGTCGGGCCGCACGCGAGCAAGCGCGAGATCGACGATTTCGCCAAGAAGCTCAGGCACGCGCCGGACGGCTTCATCGCCCAGCCGACCCTGTCACTCTCCACCTGCCCGACCTTCGTGGCCTCGGGCGTCGCGCCCCGACACGTGGATCTACGGCCGTTCGTGCTATGCGGTGCCGATCAGATCCGCATCGTGCCGGGGGGGCTGACGCGCGTGGCGCTGAAGGAAGGGTCCCTGGTGGTCAATTCCAGTCAGGGCGGTGGCACGAAGGATACCTGGGTGCTCGACGCCTGAGCCCCACGCCATCCGGACGTTCCGAGGCGCGGACATCGTGGTCCGCACGACTTGGCTGAAGACCGATGCTTTCCAGGACCGCCGACAATCTTTTCTGGCTCTCGCGCTACGTCGAGCGCGCCGATTTCGTCGCCCGCATCCTCGATGCGGCGCACCGATTCGCCTCGTTGCCGACGAGTTATGGCGGCGGCGGTACCAATGAATGGGACTCCGCGCTGGCCTCGGCCGGCGACAGGGACGCGTTCAAGGCGCATTACAGCGTGGTGAACGCCGATACGGTCTGCGACTTTCTCGCCTTCAGCCCGCACAATCCATCCTCGATCCGCTCCTGCATCGAGGCGGCACGCGAGAATGCCCGTTCGGTGCGCACGGCGCTCACCACCGAGATGTGGGACGCGATCAACGGCGCATGGCTGGAGCTGCGCAACTACTCCGGCAAGGAGCTCAACCGCGACGAGTTCGGCCGCTTCCTCGACTGGGTGAAGACGGTGTCGCTGACCTTCGACGGCTCGGCCTTCCGGACGATGCTGCGCAACGACGGGTTCTGGTTCACCCGGCTCGGCACCGCCATCGAGCGCGCCGACAACACCGCCCGCATCCTCGACGTGAAGTACAAGATCCTGCTACCCCAGGACGAGACGGTCGGCGGCAGCCTCGACTATTTCCAGTGGACCACGATCCTGCGCGAAGTCTCGGCCTTCAACGCCTACCACTGGGTGTATCGGGAGAGCGTGAAGCCGCTGCTGGTGGCGGACCTGCTGATGCTCAACAAGCAGATGCCGCGTTCCTTCGCGAACTGCTACGGCGTGATCGTCGAGTATCTCGACCTGATCGCCGACGCCTATGGCCGCCGGGGGCCGAGCCAGCGGCTCGCGGGCAACATGCTGGCCAAGCTCGAAGGCGAGGATATCGACCGGGTGTTCGCCTCGGGCCTGCACGAATTCGTCGAGGCCTTCGTTGCCGAGAACAATAATGTAGGCGAAGCCATCGCCAAGCAGTATCTGGTCGGCTGACCGAGACGGACAGGACGGCGCATGCGCATTCGCGTGGTCCACGAGACCATCTACACCTACGAGCAGCCCGCCCGCGGGCTCGTGCAGGTCCTGCGCCTCACGCCCAGGGATCATGACGGGCAGTATGTCCGGAACTGGCGGATCGACACCACGGTCGACGGGCGGCTGACCGCCCGCGAGGACGGGTTCGGCAACATCGTCCATTGGTTCACCCCAGACGAGCCGACCGACGCCCTGATCATCAAGGTGACCGGTGCGGTCGATACCGAGGATACGCAAGGGGTCGTGCGCGGTACGATCGAGCGCCTGCCGGATGCGTTCTACCTGCGCGACACGGATCTCTGCGCGACGAGCGTCGAGCTGCAGGGATTCGCCGAGCGCGTCGCGACCGATGGGGACGCGTCGCCGCTGGCCTTGCTCCACCGCCTGATGGACGCTGTCCCCGAAGCGGTCGCGTTCGAGCCGGGTCCGGCCGCGAATGCCGTCCCGGCCGGCAAGGCCTTCACGGCGGGTCGGGGCATCTGCCAGGATCTGACGCACGTCTTCATCGCGGCGGCCCGGCATATCGGCATCCCGGCGCGCTACGTGGCTGGCTATCGGGCCCGCGACGACGGCGAGGCCGAGGTTGAGGCACCGCACGGCTGGGCCGAGACATTGGTGCCGGATCTCGGCTGGGTCGCGTTCGATCCGTGCTTCGGGATGAGCCCGTCCGACAGCTACATCCGCGTTGCCACGGGACTCGACTATCTCGGTGCCGCGCCGATCCGCGGCAGCCGCACCGGCGGCGGCATCGAGACACTGGACGTGAAGCTTCACGTCGAGCAAGGCAGGGCCGCGATCCAATCCTGATTCCCGCGACACCGGCCCCGGCCGCACGAGAGCCCAAGACGATGACCTACTGCGTCGGTGTCCTAGTCGAGGACGGGCTCGTGATGGTCGCCGACACCCGCACCAATGCGGGGCTCGACGATATTTCGACCTATCGCAAGCTGCATCACTTCAACGTCCCGGGCGAGCGGGTGATGATGCTGGCCTCCGCCGGCAACCTGTCGATCACCCAGTCGGTGCTGAGCCTGCTGCAGGAGGGGGTTCCCGGCGAGGACGATGAGCCGCCTCAGCGGCTCGTCGAGGCGCCGACGATGTTCCAGGCGGCGCAGCTGATCGGGCGCGCGATCCGTCGGGTCCGCATGATCGAGAAGGACGGCTTCGAGGCGGCCAATATCCGGTTCTCGATCTCGCTCCTGTTCGGCGGCCAGATCGGCACCGGCGAGATGCGGCTGTACCTGATCTACTCGGCCGGCAATTTCATCGAGTGCAGCATGGACGCGCCGTTCCTCCAGATCGGCGAGCACAAATACGGCAAGCCGATTCTCGACCGGGCGGTGACCTACCGGACCGACCTGTACGACGCCCTGAAGGTGAGCCTCGTCTCGATGGATTCAACCATGCGTTCGAATCTCGGGGTGGGATTGCCGATCGACATCGCGGTGGCGCGCCGGAACGCCCTCAACCCGGAGGTGAACCACCGGATCGAGGCCGGCGAGGGGTATTTTCACGATCTGCGCGAGCGCTGGTCGGCGGCGCTCCGGGCGGCGCACCGGGCGATCCCGCGGCCGCCCTATGGGCCTTCGGAGAAGTAGCGAGGCGGAACGCGTCAGCCGGGCTGCAGAGCAGTTAGCAAGGTCCGCGCGGCTCCAGCCGGGTCGCTGGCGCGCATCAACCCGCCCATGATGGCGACGGCCGCCGCTCCGGCCTCCCGACACACGGCGACCGAGTCGGGTTCGATACCGCCGAGTGCCACGACCGGGAGGCCCGCACGTCGTACGGCGGCGATCCCCCCGGGACCGAGGGTCGGTCCGTAGCCCGGCTTGCTCGCAGTCGGAAAGATCGGGCTGAGCGTCACGTAATCGGCGCCGGCCGCCGCGGCCTGCGCGACTTCATACGGCGCATGAGCCGATACGCCGATCAGCGCCTCCGTTCTCAGCGCGTCCCGTGCAGCGGCGATCGCCTCCGCATCCGAGCCGCCGCCGAGATGCACTCCGTCGGCGCCGAGCGCCCGGGCCAGAGCGACATCGGCCCCGACTGTCAGGATCCCGCCCGCCGCCCTTACACGCTCGGCCACGGCCTCACCGAGCCGCAATCGGGCCTCGGGCTCCAGGTCGCGGTCACGGAACCAGATCCAGCGACCGCCGCCGGCCAGGATCGCCTGTACGGTCTCGGCGAGCGGCCGCGCGTTGCCGTGCCGGTCCGTCACCGCCAGCAGCGGCGACGGGAGCTTCCTCACGAGCCGACGAGGCCGAGTTGCGGGCTCGACGGCTCGGCCCGGCCGCGCCGCGGGATGCGTCCGGCCAGGTACGCGTCGCGCCCGGCCGCCACGGCCCGGCCCATGGCACGGGCCATGCGCACCGGGTCGTCGGCCTTGGCGACCGCGGTGTTGATCAGGCAGGCGGACGCCCCGAGCTCCATGGCGATCACCGCATCCGACGCCGTGCCGATCCCGGCATCGACCACCACGGGCACTTTGGCCCGGCGGCAGATCAGCTCGAGATTGGCCGGGTTGGCCACCCCCATCCCGGAGCCGATCAGCGAGCCCATCGGCATCACGGCGGCGCAGCCGAGATCCTCCAGGCGCTGGCAGACGATCGGGTCGTCGTTGCAATAGGGCAGGACCACGAAGCCGTCGTCCACGAGGTGGCGGCAGGCCTCCATCAACTCGACGACGTCCGGGTACAGGGTCTCACGGTCGCCGATCACCTCGACCTTGATCCAGTTGGTGTCCAACGCCTCACGGGCGAGTTCGGCGGTCATGATCGCGTCGCGGGCAGTCTCGCAGCCGGCGGTGTTCGGCAGGAAGCGCCTGCCCTTCAGCAACGTCACCGTGTCCGAGCCGTGGCCCTGAAGCGAGACCCGGCGGATCGAGGCGGTCACCACCTCGGCTCCGCTCGCCGCGACGGCGTCGCGCATGATCGCCTGTGTGGGATAACCGGCGGTGCCGATGAACAATCGGGACGACAAGCTCACCCCGGCGATGGTGAAGCTGTCGGCCTCCGGATCGGGGCGCAGCGGCGTGACGCTCTGGTCCATGGTCAACCTCCCTGCATGGCGCGGACGATCTCGACGCGGTCGCCCTCGGCGACCGGGGTCTCGCCCCAGTCCCGGCGGCGGAGCACCCGGCCGTTCAGCGCAATGGCGACGCCCTGCGGGCTCTCGATGCCGCTTTCCTCCGCCTCCTGGCGAAACAGGGCGTCCACGGTCCCGGCGTCGCGCTCGCGCGGCTCGCCGTTGATGAACAGCTTCATGCCGAGGCCCTCCAGGGCTCGGCCTGAGCGAACCGCGCCCGGGTGAAGGGACGGGCCACCTCGGGCAATGCGCCGTCCGTCACCAGTTCGGCCACGGCATCGGCGGTGACGGGGGCCAGCAGATAGCCGTTGCGATGATGGCCGGTGGCGGCGACAAGGCCGGGCGCCAGCGTGTCGATGATCGGCGCGTCGTCGTCCGAGGTCGGCCGGTAGCCGCTCCAGACGGCCTCGACGTCCATCTCCTCGATCCCCGGCAGGACCCGGCGCGCGCCTTCCAGCAGCGCGTAGAGGCCGCCCGCGGTGACGCCGGGGCGGAAGCCGCAATCCTCAACGGTGGCGCCGACGATGAGATGGCCGTCGCTCTTCGGCGCCATGTGGACCTGCTCGGTCCAGACCATCCGGCCGAGCGTGCCCGTCCGGCGCGTGGTGCGCAGGGCCAGGGACTGGCCCTTCAGGGGCCGCACCGGCAGCGACAGGGTTTCCGGCAGCAGCCCACCCTCCCCGCTCCAGGCGCCCGAGGCCAGGATCACGGTCCCGCACCGGACGGCGTGCTCGCCGACGCGGAGGCCCGCGACGCGGCCCCCCGACCAGTCGAGGGCGGTCACCGGGGCGTGCTCGATCAGGCTGACGCCGGCCCGACGGCAGGCCTCCGCCAAAGCGGCCATCACCCGGCACGGATCGACCTGATGGTCCATCGGGCAGTGAACGCCGGCGGTGATCGAAGGGCGCAGGCCGGGCTCCAGGCGCCGGACCTCGCTGCCCGGCAGCCACGTCGCGTCGAGTCCGGAGCGGCGTTGGAGATCGTAGCGGAAGCGCAGGCGCTCGACCTCGTCGCGGCCAACCGCCAGGACCAGCGTGCCGTCCGGCCTATAGTCGATCGACAGGCCCGCATCGGCCTCCAGGGCATCGCGGAAGGCCGGCCAGCGCCGGAGCGAGTCCAGGGCGAGCGGCAGCAGCGGATCGGAGCCGGGCTCGTGTTCGGCGGCCGGCGCCAGCATCCCGGTGGCCGCGAGGCTCGCGCCCGCGCCGATCGTCTCGCGCTCCAGCACGGTCACGGAACGGCCGGCGCGGGCGAGCCGCCACGCGATCGACAGGCCGATCAGCCCGCCGCCGACAATCGCGATGTCGGTGGCGTCGGGAAGATGGACCTGCTCGCGTGCGATCGCGGGGCCGCGGCGTTGTCCGATCGGTGACGGGGGGCGGTCCAGGGACACGCGTCTCTCCACAAGATTCCAACGTGGAGATCGGGCCAGGTGCTTCGGTGCGAAGCTGTGGCCTGCCTGTCGGGCGGCCGCGGTCCAATCCCTACGCCGGTATGATCCGGATCAGGTTCGAAGGATTTCCGCGCCGCAGGTCCTGACGGACGTGCCAGCGGTTTCTCAGCCCCTTGCCGGGGATCTCCCTGGAACAGGCATAGATTTGGTTGCCCGCCTGCCGCCGGTCAACCCCGCCGCCGGGGCGACGACCGGTCTTACGGCGAAAACAGCCGGGTTCCGGTCATGGTCCGGACACCACGCCGCGCGGAATCGGCACCTCACGGCGCCGGCGTCAGGTCCCGCGCACGATCCCTTCATGGGTCCGGGGTCTCATCGCCCAACGGCTGCACCCCCATCCACAGGCTGACCCGCGTGCGCACAATCCTGCTCGTCTGCACACTCGGCTTCCTGGGTGTCACGGCCGTGCAGAAGCTGCGTGAGAGCCTCCGCCCCGTGCCGGCCGCCCTACTCGTCGCGTCCCAGACGGGGCCGGCCCTCGACGCCGCCGTGACGTCGGGCGTCGCGCTTCAGGCTGGCCGCAACGGCCATTTCTTCGTCCAGGCCCTGCTGGACGGCCGTACGCTGCCGATGATGGTGGATACCGGTGCGAGCGCCTGCGCCTTCTCCGAGGAGGATGCGGCACGCATCGGGATCCGGGTCGGTCCCGCGGATTTCACCCGCGTCTGGAACACGGCGAACGGTCGGGTCCGGGTCGCACCGATCCGGATCGCGGTGGTGCAGATCGGATCGATCACGGTGCGGGACGTGGAGGCGGTGGTGATCCCGCGGGGGCTCCTCGCGACCAGCCTGCTGGGGATGTCGTTCCTCGGGCGCCTGCGTGAGTTCAGCGTTGCCGGCAGCACGATGACGCTCCGAGGTTGACCGACCAGGACGCGTCCTCACGTTGCCTTCCGCCTCGCATCAGCGCGAAGACGTGCATGGTATGTGGCTGAGAAAAACAGACCCTATCGCTGTATCTGGCTATATGATCAACTTCATAAAATCATTCTCCGCCAATCTATAAGTATAAACAATATATTAATCGTGTATCTTCGGTCGTTTTGCGCGTCCGATGCGCCATGTTATGTGCGCGGGTGATTGCGATCGACCATCGAAATCGACGTGTGGGACAGTTCGATGAAGAAAAAACCCGGGCCTACGATCTGTCTATCGATGATCGTCAAGGATGAGGCCCACGTTATCCGTCGGTGTCTGGATTCGGTCCGGCCGATTATTGATCACTGGATCATTGTGGATACCGGATCCACGGACGGGACCCAGGACATCATCCGCACGGCGATGGCCGATATGCCGGGCGCCCTCGTCGAGCGGCCCTGGGTCGATTTCGCCACGAACCGGAACGAGGCCCTGAAGCTCGCCCGGCGCCACGGGGATTACGTGCTGATCATCGACGCCGATGACACGCTGATCATCCCGGACGGCTTCACGATGCCGAAGCTGACCGAGGCCGGTTATCGGTTCGAGATCATCGACGCGCATACGCGATACTGGCGCAACCAGCTCGTCAGCAGCCGGAAGGACTGGCGCTATCGCGGTGTCCTGCACGAATTCCTCGCCTGCCCCGACGTCGATGAGATGCCGATCCTGCCCCTCGCGATGCGCCGGGGCGAGGACGGCGCGCGCCATCGCGACACGACGGCGGACGCGCGCGATATCGCCGTTCTCGGGGCGCGTTGGCGGTCGAGAGGGATCCCTTCATGATCGCGCGGTACACGATGTATCTCGGAACCACCTACGATGCGGCCGGTGAATACCGGAACGCCCTCGACTGTTTTCTGAAGCGGGTCGATCTGGGCGGCTGGAGCGAGGAAGTCTATTTCAATCTGCTGATGGCGGCCATCAACGCGGAGCGCGTGGGGGAGCCAGCCGACACGGTGCTGCGACTCTACGAGCGGGCCATGCGCGTCATCCCGGCACGGGCGGAAGCGAACCACGGGGCTAGCCGATATTGCAGGCAGAACAAGCGGTTTGCGGAGGGGTATCGCTACGCCGAGGCGGCCCTGAAGCTTGACCTTCCGAGCGAGGGCATATCGTTGAATCCGTGGGTCTACGAGTACGGATTGCTCGATGAGTTCGCTGTCAACGCCTACCACATCGCCCAATACGGCGCATGCGGATATGCCTGCCTGAAAATTCTGGGGCGCAGCAACGTCCCAAAGGACGTCTTTGCCCGCGCCAGCACGATGGCCCGGGAGGTGACGGAGAAGATGGTCGATCCGGTCTGGGGACTAAAGCCAGCCCCCTATAGTTCGGTGTTCGAACCGGAATGGGAGAGATTGAGAGCTTAGAGCGCGGCGGGAGAGGTCGCGTGGCGACATCGTCAACAAGACCTAGAATCCTCCGGGGCGGCTGTCCAATCCACCTGTCATCTAAAGTGCCGGAGCGCGGGCCCCGAAAGAGTGACCGAGATGGCCTCGCGATCCCGGGCGCTCTCCTTCAAGGCTGCTGCGCAGCACTTAAGGATGAAGGGATTGGCGGTATCGCCCGGACACAGCGCGCTGTCTGGGGTCGCGGACGCCGTCGGCAGCGCGCTCAGCTTGGCTTGCGCGGCCGCAGGAATTTCGGTCGGAACACCGCCATCGGCTCCCGGAAGCCGTCGAGCGCGTGCTCGCCCAGCGGGATCGGATCCCCCCAGAGGAAATCGACGAACGGCTTCGACATCAGCAGCGGCTCGCCCAGGATCCGGTTGAGCTGGGCCAGACGGCTCGCGAGGTTCACGTCCCGCCCGATCACCGTGAAGTCGAGACGGGAGCCGGAGCCGACATTGCCGTAGGCAGCCTCGCCGTGGTGGAGCGCGATGCCCGCCGCCACCGGCACCGGGAACTGGTGCAGGGCGTTGGCCTCGTCGAGGGCCGCGAGCGCGTGCTGGGCCGCCGTGAGCGCTCCCTTGGCGGCGCCGCCCAGATCGTCGCCGGTCTCGCGAAAAATCGCCAGCAGGCCGTCGCCCAGGTACTTCAGCACCTCGCCGCCCTCGCGCTCGATCGGCGGCACGAGGCAGTCGAAGAATACGTTGAGCAGGCCCACCACCTCCTCGGGCGTCATGTCGGCGGAGGTGCGTGTGTAGTCGCGCATGTCGGCGAACAGGATCGCCGAGCGGATTCGTGTCACCTGCCCGCGGCGGATGTCGCCAGCCAGGATCGCCCGGTGGGGCTCGTCGCCGACGTAGAGCCGCAGCACGTGATCGAGCTGCTTGTTGAGGACGCGCATCTCCATCACGGCCGCCAGCGCCGGCATGACGAAGCGCAGGATCGCGATGTCGTCGTCGCCGAACCCCTCCGGCGCCCGCGTGGCGAAGGTGATGCCGTTCTTGGTGCCGTTGGTGAAGAACAGCGGCGCCACGACGTAGGCCGTGTAGCCGCCGGCCTTCAGGTCCGGGATGATCGCGAAGGCGTCGTCCGGCGTCTCGGCGAGGTCGAGGATCAACCACTCCCCGGTCTCGTGGACCGTGTGGAACGGGCTGTTGAGATAGGCGTCGGTCGAGCGGGCGCCGTGCGGGAACAGCCGGACCGTGGTGCCGCCGTCCCGGGTCCAGATCCGGCCGACGCCGGCATATTCCGAGTGCAGGGTGTCGATCGCCGTGGAGGCCCGGTCCACCGGCACGCCGATGGCGATCAGGCGCTCGGCGAGGCCTTCCAGCATCTCCTCGGCCTTCTCCAGCCGCGCACCCTCGCCGAGCAGCCAGTCGCGGATGCCGACGGAGGGCTGGAGTGCGCCGAAGGGCACGTCGTCGGCCTCCGAGCCGTCCGCGAAGGCCGTCGGCAGACCGGGCTTTGGCGGGCGGCGTTCGAGCATGGCGCCAGTGTCATGCCGCGCCACGGCGCGGTCGAAGGTCGGGCGCCGCGGCCCGTGCCGCGGCGGGGGCTCAGTTGTCCAGGAAGCTCCTCAGCTTCCGGCTGCGTGAGGGGTGCTTCAGCTTGCGCAGGGCCTTCGCCTCGATCTGGCGGATGCGCTCGCGGGTCACCGAGAATTGCTGGCCGACCTCTTCGAGGGTGTGGTCGGTGTTCATGCCGATGCCGAAGCGCATGCGCAGCACGCGTTCTTCGCGCGGGGTCAACGATGCGAGCACGCGCGTTGTCGTCTCGCGAAGATTGCTCTGGATCGCCGCGTCGATCGGCAGGACCACGTTCTTGTCCTCGATGAAGTCGCCGAGGTGGCTGTCCTCCTCGTCGCCGATCGGCGTCTCCAAGGAGATCGGCTCCTTGGCGATCTTCAGCACCTTGCGGACCTTCTCCAGCGGCATGGCCAGCTTCTCGGCCAGCTCCTCCGGAGTCGGCTCGCGGCCGATCTCGTGCAGCATCTGGCGCGACGTCCGGACGATCTTGTTGATTGTCTCGATCATGTGCACCGGGATGCGGATCGTGCGCGCCTGATCGGCGATCGAGCGCGTGATCGCCTGCCGGATCCACCACGTGGCGTAGGTCGAGAACTTGTAGCCGCGGCGGTACTCGAACTTGTCCACGGCCTTCATCAGGCCGATATTGCCTTCCTGGATCAGGTCCAGGAACTGCAGGCCGCGGTTCGTGTACTTCTTGGCGATCGAGATCACGAGGCGAAGGTTCGCCTCGATCATCTCCTTCTTGGCCTGCCGGGCCTCGCGCTCGCCCTTCTGGACCATGTTGACGATGCGGCGGTACTCGCCGATCTCCAAACCGGTCTCGGAGGCGAGGTCGAGGATCTGCGCGCGCAGTTCCGTCACCTGCTTCGAGCCCTTCTCGACCAGGTTCTTCCAGCCCTTGCCGCCCAGGGTGCCGACGCGCTCCATCCAGTTCGGATCGAGCTCGTAGCCCTGGTAGTGGCGCAGGAACTCGTCGCGGGCGACGCCGTGGCTCTCGGCAAACCGCATCAGCCGGCCCTCGTGGCCGATCAGCTGCTTGTTGATCGAGTAGAGCTGGCCGACCAGCGCCTCGATCCGGTTGTTGTTGAGCGACAGCGACTTCACGTCGGCGACGACGATGTCCTTCAGCTCGCCCTGCTTCTGGTTCTGGGCCGGTGTGTTCTGCCCACCCGTCGCCTTGCGCTCGGTGCCCTCGGCCTGGAACTTGCGCAGCTTCCGGTAGTTCGCCGCGATCGCATCGAAGGTCTCGAGGACCCGCGGCTTGATCTCGGCCTCCATGGCGGCGAGCGAGACGTTGTTCTCGAGATCGTCCTCGTCGTCACCGCCCTCCGGGGGTACCGGCGCCTCGGCGTCCTCGGCTTCCTCACCCTCGCCCTCGGCGATCTGCGGGGCGTTCTTGCCGTCCGGACCCGCGTAGGTCGCCTCCAGATCGATGATGTCGCGCAGGAGGACCTTGCCCTCCACGAGCTCGTCCCGCCAGATGATGATCGCCTGGAAGGTCAGCGGGCTTTCGCACAAGCCGGCGATCATCGCCTCGCGGCCGGCCTCGATGCGCTTGGCGATCGCGATCTCGCCCTCGCGGGACAGAAGCTCCACCGAGCCCATCTCGCGCAGGTACATGCGCACCGGATCGTCGGTGCGGTCGGTCGGCTCCTTGGTGGTCGTGGCGACCGTGACCGCGCGCGCCGGGGCGACCTCGGCGACCTCGCCGCCCTCGGCCTCCTCCTCCTCGCCCTCGGCCGCCTTCTCGCCGGTGGCGGCCTCGTCGGTCTCCTCGGCTTCGACGACGTTGATGCCCATCTCGGAGAGCTGCGACAGCACGTCCTCGAGCTGGTCCGGATCGGACTGGCCCTCAGGCAGAACCTCGTTGACCTCTTCGTACGTGACGTAGCCGCGCTTCTTGGCGAGCTTCACCATCCGCTTGACCGAAGCATCCGTCAGGTCGAGGAGCGGCCCGTCGGTCTGCTGCTCGGGGGCAGCGTCCGTCTCGTCCCGTTCCGTTGCCTTCGTCGCCATGATCAGCCTATTGTTTCGTGGGCGGGGCGCTGCGGAGGCCCTTGAGAGGCCGGTCCACGCCAGCGACGCCGCGGTACGGGATCGGCGCCGGATCGCTCCGTCGCCTTGAGTCGTCGGTATCCGTATGCAAGCCTGAGGCTTGACCGATTGTTAACTATGACGGGCTGCCCCCTGTCGCTACCGCCAGCCCATACCGCCATGACACGGCCGTTAGGCAGCCGTCGAGTCGCTCGACTCCGGCTTGTCGGCCTCAGCCTCGGCGGCGATGACGGTCTCCAGCCTCGCCTTCACCTCGCAGAGCCATGTCCATCCGGCATCGGTCGGATCGTTCTCAAACGCCTGCCGTGCTTCGCGAAGTTCGCTATGTAGCGCTCCTGCCTGCCGGTGCAAGATCATCGCCTGTCGGAGCGCGTCTGCGCGGTGCGCAGGATCGGCATGGGGCGCAAGGGTCAAGCGGTCTCGCGAGCGCCCCAGCGTCAGGATCCGCTCGGAGGCCGCCGTAAGTCCGGCACGACTGATGCGATTTTGCAACACGGCGGGCTCCGTGTGCGGATCTTCGGCCGCGCTGGCAAGAAGCACCGACAGAAGCGCCCGCGCGTCCGGATCCTCGAAATCCAGTTCGGCGATCTCTTCGGCGAACTCGCCGAGCATCTCGGGATGCGCGAGCAGCGTCCCGACGATCACCGCCTCACGGACCGGCGCCGCACCGATGAAGCCCGCCGAGGCCGTCATGGATGCGCTCGGGCTGCCGGTGATCCGTGGCGAGACCGGCTCGCCGGGGCGGACGAAGCGGGTTCGCCCGCGGGGCGCCGGCCCGGCCGCACGCGCGCCGCGGGGCGACAGGCCGCGCAGCCGTTCCTCGATGTCGTCACGATAGTAGCGCCGCACGGTCTCGTCGCGGATCGTCGCGACGGTCGTGCGCAGGGTCTGGGTCAGGCCGGCACGCCGCTCGGGGGTGTCGATCGGACCGGCCTCGACCGCGCGACGCCAGAGAAGCTCCGAGAGCGGAAGCGCCGCGTTCAGCACCTGATCGATCGCGCCCGCCCCGCCCGAGCGCAGCAGATCGTCGGGATCCTGACCGCCGGGGAGCAGCGCGATTCGCAGCGAGCGGCCCGGTTCGAGGAGCGGCAGGGCGATGTCGAGCGCGCGGAAGGCGGCCCGCTGGCCGGCCTTGTCGCCGTCGAAGCACAGGATCGGCTCGTCGGCGTGGCGCCAGAGCAGGCCGAGTTGCTCCTCGGTCAGCGCCGTGCCGAGCGGCGCCACCGTCTCGGGGTGGCCGGCCAACGTCATGGCGATGACGTCGACATAGCCCTCGACCGCGATGATCGAGCCATGATCATGCGCGGCCTTACGGGCGCCGTGCAGGTTGTAGAGCGTCCGACCCTTGTGGAAGAGCGGCGTCTCAGGTGAGTTCAGGTACTTGGCACGCACCTCCTTGGACAGCGCTCGCCCGCCGAAGGCCACGACCCGGCCGCGCGTGTCGGTGATCGGGAACATCACCCGGTCGCGAAAATAATCGTACGGGACCGAGACGCCCTCCCCGGTCGCTAGAAGGCCCATCTCGAGCATCAAATCCTTCTCGACCCCCTGCCCGGCGAGATGATCGCGCAGGGCGTAGCGGTCGTTCGGCGCGTAGCCGAGCCGGAATTTTTGCTGGGTTTCGCGGCCAAGGGCCCGGCGTTCGAGGTAGGCGCGGGCCTCGCTGCCCTTCCCGGATTGAAGCTGGTCCTCGAACCAGCGGGCGGCCATCTCCATCACCTCGATGGCGCCGGCCCGCTTGGTCTCTGCGATACGGTTGTCCTCGGTGGGCGCGGGCAGGCTGACGCCAGCCTCCCCGGCCAGCCGCTCGACCGCCTCGGGGAAGCTGAGACCCTCCGTCTCCATCAGGAAGGTGAAGATGTCGCCGTGCTTGGACGAGGAGAAGCAGTGGTAGAACTGCTTCTGGTCGTTCACGTAGAAGGACGGGGTCTTCTCGGCGTTGAACGGCGACAGGCCGCGCCACTCGCGGCCGGCCTTCTTGAGCTGCACCCGCCGCCCGACCACGGCGGAGGCCGGCAGCCGGGCGCGGATCTCTTCCAGAATGTGGGGCGGATAGCGCACGGGGCCTAGGAGGGGTTGCGGGATCGCCGATCATAGCGCGCCGGACGTGTCGGAGTCTCAACGCCGCCGTCTTGAAAAGGTATCGCTGGGGGATTGCGTGGAGAAGTGCGCGTACCGGTCATCGCCACGCGACGGCAACCGCGGGCCGGCGCTCCGGAGGACCGCCGATGTATATACATCTGTATCGACGGTGATTCGAGTTTGGTCTAGGATACGCCGCGGGACGGGTTCACCTGGGACGAGAGCAAGCGAGCCACCAATCTCAAGAAGCGCGGTATCGATTTCCGCGACGCGATCGGCATCTTCGATGGACCGCCCCTGACAACCAAGACGATCCGGAACGATGAGGTTCGGATGGTCAGCCTCGGTCGGATCGCCGAAAGCGTCATCGCCGTCGTGTGGACCGACCGGGCAGGTATCGTGCGGATCATCTCCGCGAGAGCAGCGAGGCGAAATGAACGACAGATCTTCGCGGCGCGCGTCGGTGCCTGAGCGCCAGCCCGGTGTGACCGATCCGGCGCGGATCTCCGCGCTGAGTGACCCGGAGATCGCAACGGCGGTCGCAGACGATCCCGATGCCGCGCCGCTCGATATCGATTGGTCGCGCGCCGAGGTCGTGGTCCCGGCGCGCAAGGTCGCCGTCTCCATTCGGCTGGACGCCGACATCCTCGACTATTTCAAGGATGGCGGCGGCGGCTACCAAAGTCGGATCAACGCGGTGCTGCGGAGCTATGTCAGGGCCCGCAATGCGGGCGAGACTTGAGCGCCGTCACCCCTTCGCGGCGAGCGCGGCCTTCACCAGGCCGCTCGCCTTGCCGAAATCCATTCGGCCGGCATAGGCGCCCTTCAGGGCGGCGATCACCTTGCCCATGTCCTTCGGGCCGGCGGCGCCGGTCTCGGCGATTGCAGCCTCGATCGCCGCCGTCGTCTCGGCTTCGTCCATCTGCTTCGGCAGGAAGCTCTCGATGATCGCGATCTCGGCGCGCTCGTTGGCGGCGAGTTCCGGGCGACCGCCCTGCTCGTAGACGCTGGCCGATTCGGTGCGTTGCTTGATCATTTTCTGAAGCAGCGACAGGATCTCGTCTTCGGAGATCGGATCCTTGCCGTTGCCGCGAGCCTCTATGTCCCGGTCCTTCAGGGCCGCCTGGATCATCCGGACGGTCGCCAGCCGCTCCTTGTCGCCAGCCTTCATGGCCTCCTTCATTTCGGTGGTTAAGCGGGCGCGCAGCATCTGATGAGCCTTCCAAAGGTCGAAACGAGGGGCTGGCCTGCGATTTGCGGATCTGCCCTGTATTGAGCAGACATTGAGCCCAGCGGCGGGCGGAGCCACATTGACCCCATCGCGGGCCGCTCGCTAAGAGCGCCGCACACGATCATGCCGCAAGCCGAGAGCGCCGCAACACGGTGCTCCCCTTCGGCCGGACATAAGCGAGACTCACCCCATGCTGCAAGACGCTGCCGCGCACGCCCCAGACGCCACGGCGCCCGAGCCCTGGGCCGAGCCGGTCGCCACGGCCCTGCTGGTTTTGGCCGACGGGACCATCCTAGAGGGATTCGGCATCGGGCAGACCGGTATCGCCGACGGCGAGGTCTGCTTCAACACGGCGATGACCGGCTATCAGGAGATTCTGACCGACCCGTCCTATGCCGGGCAGATCGTCACCTTCACCTTCCCGCATATCGGCAATGTCGGCACCAACGACGAGGATTTGGAGAGCCTGGATGCGGCCCCGGCCTCCGGTGTACGCGGCACGGTGATCGCCTCGGCGGTGACGAAGCCGTCGAGCTGGCGCTCCTCTTCGCATCTGGACGGATGGCTCAAGGCCCGCGGCATCGTCGGGATCACCGGCGTCGACACCCGCGCGCTCACCGCCCGCATCCGCGACCAGGGCATGCCGAACGCCGTGATCGCCAACGACCCGGAGGGCCGGTTCGACCGGGAGGCCCTGAAGGCCCGGGCCGCCGCGCTCGCGCCGATGGAAGGGCTCGACCTCGTGCCGCCGGTGACGAGCCGGGCGCCGTCCGAATGGTCGGAGACCGTCTGGGCGCTGGGCAACGGCTACGGCAAGCGCGCCGCCGGCGAGGGCCTGAAGGTCGTGGCGATCGATTACGGCGTGAAGCGCAACATCCTGCGGTTGCTGGCCCAGGCCGGCTGCGACGTCACCGTGGTGCCGGCCACCACCCCGGCGGACGAGATCCTGGCGATGAAGCCGGATGGCGTGTTCCTGTCGAACGGTCCCGGCGACCCGGCGGCGACCGGCGCCTACGCGGTCCCGGTGATCCGCAAGCTGCTCGACGAGAAGGTGCCGACCTTCGGCATCTGCCTCGGCCACCAGCTGATGGGCCTGGCGCTCGGCGGCCGGACCGTAAAGATGGGCCAGGGCCATCACGGCGCGAACCATCCGGTGAAGGACAAGACCACCGGCAAGGTCGAGATCGTCTCGATGAACCACGGCTTCGCGGTGGATCCGACGAGCCTGCCGCAGACCGCGGTCGAGACCCACGTCTCGCTGTTCGACGGGTCGAATTGCGGCCTGACGCTCACAGACCGGCCCGCCTTCTCGGTCCAGCACCACCCGGAGGCCTCGCCCGGCCCGCGCGACAGCCACTACCTGTTCGAGCGATTCGTGACGCTGATGCGCTCCGGCGAGCCGGAGGCGGCGGCAAAGGCCTGATCGGCAGCCCGGCGGTATCCCATTCGGGCCCCGCCGGGGCCATAAAATCCGCCGAATTGACCGGCTCTAAGACGACCCATGACGGCCCTCGAACGGCAGCGCATCCGCGCCGACCGGCAGCGGCCCGTCACTGGGGAATGCCGGATGACCATCGACGAGGCGCGCGACGATTTCTCCCGCCTGCACCGCACCTTCACGTTGCATCTCGGCGTCGCCGTCGGCCTGTCCTGGCTGACCGCCCTCACCGCCGCCTTCTACGCCCCATGGGTGCGCAACATCCGCGCGCTGATCGATCCGACCGGCGGCCTCGACCGCGTCGAGAGCACGGTGTCGTACCTCTTTGTCCTGCCTGCCGTCCTCGCCCTGGCCTGGGTGTCGCTGTATTTCGGCCGTGAGGCCCTGCGCCGTGCGCAGACGCTCTCCAACGTCGCCGTCGAGTTCGCCGCCGCCGCTTTGGTGGCCTTCGGGGTGTTCTACCTCTCGATCGACCGGGCCGTGGCCGCCCTCTACGCCGGCTTCTGAGACAGGGCGGCATCTGCCGCCCCGAACGGGTTACTGCACCTTCTCGAACAGCGGCTCGAACCGTTTGGCGGCGAGCTTGCCGTGCGGGACGGCCTTGGCGGCCTCCAGGTTCTCCGGCTTGTCGCCGACCTGGATCAGGCCGACCATGCCCATGATGTCCTGCGGCGCGCATTTGAAGCCGTACAGGCCGGGCTTGTCGAAGGTCACGGCCTCCTCCTTCCCCACCACGGTTTTGAAGCCCGGCGCACCCTCGGGGGCCATGCCTTTGATGAGTTCGGCGTTGTGGCCCTTGTCGGCTGGCACGAAGCGAATTGCGTCGCCGGGCTGAATCTTCACGTAACCGGGATCGAAGACCATCATCCCGCCAGGGCCGCTGTTCAAGGTCTTCACGACGATCTCCGCGGCGCTCGCTCCCAAGATCGAGCCGATCAGCGCGGCTACGGCTCCGATGGATGCCCTGATCATTGTCAATCTCGAATGATCATGATGTCGATCGACGGGAATGACGATCGCTGAAGCCTTATGGGCCGCGTCGACCACTCGCAAGCAATCACGTTTCCGCCAATAAAGTTAGAAATACTCAAAAACAATGCGCCGACGCCAGCCTGACGCGTCTTGTGCGCGCGTGGGGTGTAAGTCCGACCCGGCCTTCCAAAGCGTGGACGGCCCGTGTTAACGCGGGGCTCAACGACATTCCCGCCACGTGCGTCCGGGAGCACGGCTGAAATCAGCCTTGCCCGATCGGGCGCGCTTGGCCTGAGAAGGCCTCCGATGCCCAAACGCACCGACATCTCCTCGATCCTGATCATTG
Source organism: Methylobacterium sp. E-065 (assembly GCF_022829605.1). Taxonomy (GTDB): domain Bacteria; phylum Pseudomonadota; class Alphaproteobacteria; order Rhizobiales; family Beijerinckiaceae; genus Methylobacterium. The sequence goes on from NZ_JAKSYD010000054.1 coordinate 81,884, forward strand.
GTGCGGGTCCGATCATCATCGGACAGGCCTGCGAGTTCGACTATTCCGGAACTCAGGCCTGCAAGGCGCTCCGTGAGGAGGGCTACCGCATCGTCCTGGTCAATTCGAACCCCGCCACGATCATGACCGATCCCGACATGGCGGACGCGACCTATGTCGAGCCGATCACGCCCGAGATCGTCGCCAAGATCATCGAGAAGGAGCGCCCCGACGCGATCCTCCCGACCATGGGCGGCCAGACGGCGCTGAACTGCGCCCTGTCGCTCCAGAAGATGGGTGTGCTCGCCAAGTACGGCGTGCAGATGATCGGCGCCACCGCCGAGGCGATCGACAAGGCCGAGGATCGGAGCCTGTTCCGCGACGCCATGACCAAGATCGGGCTCGACACCCCGAAATCGGCGCTGGCCAACGCCTCGGCGGCCAAGAAGGCCGACCGCGAAAAATACCTCGCCGAGGTCGCGCGCATCGAGGCCGTCGACGCGGATCCGGAGGCGCGCCAAGCCGCGTTGAAGGCCTTCGAGAAGAGCTGGATGGCGGGCGAGTCCGACCGGCGCAAGCGCTACGGCGAGCACGCCATCGGGCAGGCGCTGATCGCGCTGGCCGAGGTCGGCCTGCCGGCGATCATCCGCCCGTCCTTCACCATGGGCGGCACCGGCGGCGGCATCGCGTACAACCGCGAGGAGTTCCTGGACATCGTCGAGCGCGGCATCGACGCGTCGCCGACCAACGAGGTGCTGATCGAGGAGAGCGTGCTCGGGTGGAAGGAGTACGAGATGGAGGTCGTTCGCGATAAGAACGACAACTGCATCATCGTCTGCTCCATCGAGAACATCGATCCGATGGGCGTCCATACCGGGGACTCGATCACCGTCGCCCCCGCGCTGACGCTCACCGATAAGGAATACCAAGTGATGCGCGACGCATCGCTGGCGGTGCTCCGCGAGATCGGCGTCGAGACGGGCGGTTCGAACGTCCAATTCGCGATCAACCCCGAGAACGGGCGCATGATCGTGATCGAGATGAACCCGCGCGTCTCGCGCTCCTCGGCGTTGGCCTCGAAGGCAACCGGCTTCCCGATCGCCAAGGTCGCCGCCAAGCTCGCGGTCGGCTACACGCTGGACGAGATCGCCAACGACATCACCGGCGGCGCGACCCCGGCCTCGTTCGAGCCGACGATCGACTACGTCGTCACCAAGATTCCGCGCTTCGCCTTCGAGAAATTCCCTGGCGCCGAGCCGACGCTGACCACCGCCATGAAGTCGGTGGGTGAGGCCATGGCGATCGGCCGGTGCTTCGCGGAATCGCTGCAGAAAGCGCTGCGTTCCCTGGAGACCGGCCTGACCGGCCTCGACGACATCGAGATCGAGGGGCTGGGCAAGGGCGACGACCACAACGCCATCAAGGCCGCCATCGGCACCCCGACCCCGGATCGGCTGCTGAAGGTCGCCCAGGCTCTGCGGCTGGGCGTCAGCCACGAGCAGGTCTACGCCTCCTGTAAGATCGACCCGTGGTTCCTGGAGCAGCTCCAGGCGATCATCGACTTGGAGAACCGGGTGCGGGCCCACGGTCTGCCGAAGACCCCGGGCGCCTTCCGCCAGCTCAAGGCCGCCGGTTTCTCGGATGCCCGCCTCGCCGTGCTGGCCAAGACCGAGGAGGCTGCGGTCACGGCGGCCCGTCGCGCACTCGCCGTGCGCCCGGTGTTCAAGCGGATCGACACCTGCGCGGCCGAGTTCAAGTCGCCCACCGCCTACATGTACTCGACCTACGTGGCGCCCTTCGCCGGCACGGTGGCCGACGAGGCGTTCCCGAGCGACGCCAAGAAGGTCATCATCCTGGGCGGCGGCCCGAACCGGATCGGCCAGGGCATCGAGTTCGATTATTGCTGCTGCCACGCCTGCTACGCGCTGGCGGATGCGGGCTACGAGACCATCATGGTTAACTGTAACCCGGAGACGGTCTCGACCGACTACGACACCTCGGACCGGCTCTATTTCGAGCCGCTGACCGCCGAAGACGTCTTGGAGATCATCGAGACCGAGCGCCAGGCCGGCACCCTGCACGGGGTGATCGTGCAGTTCGGCGGCCAGACCCCGCTGAAGCTCGCCCGGGCGCTGGAAACCGCCGGCGTGCCGATCCTAGGCACCTCGCCCGACGCGATCGACCTCGCCGAGGACCGCGACCAGTTCAAGCGCCTCCTCGACAAGCTCGGCATGAAGCAGCCGAAGAACGGCATCGCCTACTCGGTGGAGCAGAGCCGACTGGTCGCGGCCGATCTCGGCCTGCCCTTCGTGGTGCGCCCGAGCTACGTGCTCGGCGGGCGTGCCATGGCGATCATCCGCGACGAGGCGCAGTTCGCCGACTACCTGCTCGACACGCTGCCCAGCCTGATTCCCTCCGAGGTGAAGGCCCGCTATCCGAACGACAAGACCGGCCAGATCAACACGGTGCTGGGCAAGAACCCGCTCCTGTTCGACCGCTACCTGTCGGACGCGGTCGAGATCGATGTCGACGCGGTCTGCGACGGCAAGGACGTGTTCATCGCCGGCATCATGGAGCACATCGAGGAGGCCGGCATCCATTCCGGCGACTCGGCCTGCTCGCTGCCGCCGCGCTCGCTCTCACCCGAGATCATGGACGAGCTGGAGCGGCAGACGAAGGCGATGGCGCTGGCCCTCAACGTCGTCGGCCTGATGAACGTGCAGTACGCCATCAAGGACGGCCTCATCTACGTGCTCGAGGTGAACCCCCGCGCCTCGCGCACGGTGCCGTTCGTCGCCAAGGTCATCGGCGAGCCGATCGCCAAGATCGCGTCGCGGATCATGGCGGGCGAGCCCCTGGCGAGCTTCGGGCTCAAGCCGAAAACCCTGACGCATATCGCCGTGAAGGAGGCCGTGTTCCCCTTCGCGCGCTTCCCCGGGGTCGACGTGCTGCTCGGGCCGGAGATGCGCTCCACCGGCGAGGTGATCGGGCTCGATGCAAGCTTCGGCGTCGCCTTCGCCAAGAGCCAGCTCGGCTCCGGGACCCAGGTGCCGAAGGCCGGCTCGGTGTTCGTCTCGGTGCGCGACGCCGACAAGCAGCGCATCCTGCCGACCATGCAGCTCCTGTCGGATCTCGGTTTCACGATCGTGGCGACCGGTGGCACCCAGCGCTACCTCGTGGAGAACGGCGTTCCGACCGAGCGGATCAACAAGGTGCTCGAAGGCCGGCCGCACGTGGTCGATGCCATCAAGAACGGCGGGATCCACCTCGTCTTCAACACAACCGAGGGCGCCGGCGCCTTATCGGACTCGCGCTCGCTCCGGCGTGCGGCCCTCTTGCATAAGGTGCCGTATTACACCACTCTAGCTGGCGCGATGGCTGCGGCCGAGGGGATCAAGGCCTACTTAGAAGGCGATCTCAAGGTCCGTGCCTTGCAGGAATACTTCGCGGCCTGAGCCTCAGGGTTCCGCCGACTTAATCTCGTGGCCCGGAGGGAGTGCTACACTCTCGGCCGGGCCTCTTCATTGTGGCGCGAGACGATGGCGATAGACAAAGTTCCGATCACGGTGGGCGGGCTCGCAGCCCTCGAAGAGGAGCTGAAGCACCGTCAGCAGGTGGAGCGCCAGCGCATCATCCAGGCGATTGCGGAAGCGCGGGCGCTGGGCGATCTGTCGGAAAACGCCGAGTATCATGCCGCCAAGGAGGCGCAGTCCCACAACGAGGGCCGCGTCATGGAGCTGGAGAGCATGATCGCGCGCGCCGAGGTGATCGATGTCTCGAAGCTCTCGGGCGACAAGATCAAGTTCGGCGCCACCGTGAAACTCGTCGACGAGGACACGGAGGAGGAGAAGACCTACCAGATCGTTGGCGAGCCGGAGGCCGACGTGCGCTCTGGCCGGGTCTCGATCACGTCGCCGATCGCCCGTGCGCTGATCGGCAAGGGCGTGGGCGACACCGTCGAGGTGACCACGCCCGGCGGCGGCAAGTCCTACGAGGTCGTTGCCGTCCGGTTCGGCGGCTGAGCGCATGCTTGCGCGTTCCCCGGGCTGGCTTGCCGGCCTGATCCTCTGCGCCGTCGCGGGCTCCGCGGCGGCAGACGACTTTCCGGCGACCGCCTGGTTCTCCGATATCCGCGTCGACGTCCGGCCTCTGATCGACAAGGGGGCGGGCCTGCAGGCGGAGGCGCTGTCGGCCGACCTGACCGAGGCCCTGCGCAAGACTTTTGCGGGCCGGATCGGCGGGCGCGGACCGCGGCTCATCGTGGTGCTGAGCGGCCTGTCGCTGCGGCCTTTTGCCGGCAGTGGCGGACGGCCGGGCTTGGGCGGTAATTTCCAGACCGATTATCTCGAGGGCGAGGCGCTGCTCGTCGGGCCGAAGGGGCAGATCCTCGGCCGGCACCCGCAGATGACCGCAACGCCGTCGAGCTACGGCGGCGCGTGGTATGATCCAGACTTCGACGGGCGCCGGCTGGCGGCGATCGCCGACATCTACGCCCAGTGGCTCGCACGGGATCTGCCGAAGGAGTGAGAATGCTCCGCCGACGTTTTCGCGTTGGAGACGACGCGCTGATCCGTCGGCGCGGCATGTGTTGCAGGAGGGGGTTCTATCCCCTTCATTCGTCCGGAAGTGCAGAGGCCGTCGCTATAGGCGGTGCGATCCCGCGAGCCTTCGTTCGAGCCCCGTGACGTGGGCACCTCAGGATGGGGGGATGGATGGGGCCGATGGGCCGATCGCTAAATGCGGTGTCCTGACGGTCGGGCTCGGCAGCGGAGCAGAGCGGGTTTTTCGAGCAAGGCGCATGGCAAGCACTGACGTCACGGAGGCGAAACCTGCTTCGGGCAACCGCCCGGATGCGCGGTCCGAACCGCTGCCCGAACTGGCCCGCGCCCGCGCTTGGATCGTTACGGACGGCAAGGCAGGCGACGAGAACCAGTGCGTCGGAATCGCCGAGACATTGGGCGTTGCCTTCGAGATCCGGCAGGTTCCGGCCTCCGGGCCGTTCGGCTGGATGGCGCCTTGGGGCCCTATCGATCCGCGGGAGGGCCCCCGGCGTAGGGCCGGTGCCCTCGCGGGCCCCTATCCCGACATCCTGATCGCCTCCGGGCGCAGGTCGGTGCCCTACCTGCGCGCGGTGCGGCGCGCCACAGGCGGGCGCACCTTCACGGCTTTTCTCAAGGATCCGCGCACCGGCGACGACTGCGCCGACTTCATCTGGGTCCCGGATTACGACGACCTGCGCGGCCCGAACGTCTTCACCACGCTGACGGCACCGCATCTCGTGACTGCAGCGCGCCTCGCCGTCGCCCGCGCCCGGCCCGACCCACGCCTCGCGCAGCTCGACGGGCCACGGGTGGCCGTCCTGGTCGGCGGTGACAGCCGCCACCTGAGCTACCGCAAGACCGATATGGTCCGCCTCGTCGGCGACCTGCGCTCGCTGGTCGACAAGGGGTGCCGGTTGATGGTGACGATCTCCCGCCGGACCCCCGATCCGCTGCGGAATGCCGTGAAGGCGCTGACCGCGGAGACCGGCGGCTTCCTCTGGGACGGGACCGGCGAGAATCCCTACGTCGCCATGCTGGCCCTGGCCGAGGCGATCGTGGTCACGTCCGATTCGGCCAATATGGTGAGCGAGGCCGTAGCCACCGGCGCGCCGGTTCTGCTGTTCGACCTGCCGCGTACCTATATCCGGCATCGGCGGATGTTCGCCGGGCTGGCGATCGCCGGAGCCCTGCGGCCGTTCACCGGTCAGTTGGTGGATCTGTCGTACAAGCCCATCGACGCGACGCCGGTGATCGCGCAGGCGCTTGCGACCGCCTATGCTGCGCACCGCACGGCCGACCACGCCTGAGGAGACCGAGAGATGGCCCATACCCACGCCAAGCTGGTGATCATCGGCTCGGGGCCGGCCGGCTACACGGCGGCGATCTACGCGGCGCGCGCCATGGTCGAGCCGCTGCTGATCTCGGGCTTTCAGCCGGGCGGCCAGCTCATGATCACCACGGATGTCGAGAACTATCCGGGCTTTGCCGAGGCGATCCAGGGACCGTGGCTGATGGAGCAGATGCGGCTTCAGGCCGAGCATGTCGGCACCCGGATCGTCTCCGAGTACATCACGAAGGTCGATCTGAAGCAGCGGCCGTTCCGGTTGGAGGCCGATTCGGGCGAGACCTATTCGTGCGACGCGCTGATCATCGCCACCGGCGCCCAGGCCAAATGGCTCGGGATCCCCTCCGAGGCGACCTTCCAGGGCGGCGGCGTCTCGGCCTGCGCCACCTGTGACGGCTTCTTCTTCCGCGGCAAGGAGGTCGTGGTGGTGGGCGGCGGCAACACCGCGGTCGAGGAGGCGCTCTATCTCGCCAACATCGCCAGCAAGGTCACGGTGGTCCACCGCCGCGATGCGTTCCGGGCCGAGCGGATCCTGCAGGAGCGCCTGTTCAAGCACCCGAACGTGGAGGTGCTCTGGCACCGGGAGATCGCCGAGATCTGCGGCGCGCTGAAGCCTGCGCCGGGCGTCACCCATGTCCGTTTGAAGGACCCGCGCTCCGGCGAAATCAGCGAGGTTAAGGCGGACGGGGTGTTCGTGGCGATCGGCCACCAGCCGGCGACCGCGATCTTCGAGGGGCAGCTGCCGATGCGCCACGGCGGTTACCTGACCGTCAAGCCCGGCACAACGGAGACCGACATTCCCGGCGTTTACGCGGCGGGCGATGTGACGGATGACGTCTACCGGCAGGCGATTACGGCCGCCGGCATGGGCTGCATGGCCGCGCTGGAGGCGGAAAAATTCCTGGCAAACCTCGAGATCGGCGAGAATCCTGTCCAGGCTGCGGCGGCCGAGTAGGCCAACATTCCCCAGTAACGCCACGTGCGGCTGTGATTGTGCTGCGGAAGCGCGGTCTTGCACGAGATTCCTGATCCATGCGCTTGCGCTCGACCATGCGCCGTGCGCATAGGAGTATCGACTGCGCCGGGATGCATCTCACGCATACCCGCGCGACGCCGCGCGTGTTTCTCAATCGTCGGCGCCGCGCAGCTCGCCCGGTGATCCGCCCGCTACGCCACGTGTCCGCCGCGTTCGGGCACCGAGAGCGGGCTTGCGCTGGTAGGGATTCTCGCCTTGGACTGGGACAAGATCCGGATCTTCCTGAACGTCGCCGAGGCGGGCAGCTTCACCAAGGCGGGTGACGATATCGGGCTCAGCCAGTCAGCAGTCAGCCGTCAGATCAGTGCCCTGGAGCGCGAGCTGAAGGCACCGCTGTTCCATCGCCACGCACGGGGCCTCCTCCTCACCGAGCAGGGCGACCTGCTGTTCCGGGCTGCCCGGGACATGAAGCTGCGGCTGGAGAATACCCGAGCCCGTCTCGTCGAGACCGCCGAGCGGCCGACCGGTGATCTCAAGGTGACCACGACGGTGGGCCTCGGCACCTCCTGGTTGTCCCAGCGGGTCGGTGAATTCCTTGATCTCTACCCGGACGTGCGGATCGAACTGATCCTCACCAACGAGGAGTTGGATCTCGCAATGCGCGAGGCCGACGTGGCGATTCGCATGCGCCGCCCGGCCCAGCCCGACCTGATCCAGCGGCGCTTATTCACCGTCCACTACCACGCCTTCGCGAGCCAGGATTACGTCAAGCGCTTCGGCGAGCCCAAATCGGTCGACGATCTCGACGACCATCGCCTCGTCTCGTTCGGCGGCAACGAGCCGTCCTACCTGCTCGCCGCCCATTGGCTGGCCGATGCCGGACGGGAAGGCCGCGAGAGGCGCCAGGTCCATCTGACGGTGAACAATATCGGCGCGCTGCAACGCGCGATGGAGGCCGGCGCGGGCATCGGAATCCTGCCCGACTACGCGGTGGATGGCGACCAGCAGCTCGTGCAGGTCCTGCGCGAGACCGAGATGCCGAGCCTGGAGAGCTACCTCGTTTACGCCGAGGAGATGCGGTCGGTCGCCCGGGTCCAGGCATTCCGCGACTTCCTCGTATCGAAGGCGCAGCGCTGGACCTATTGAGGTCGGACGGCTATTGCCTCCCGCGAGACGGGAGGCAATCGATGCGCAACGTGTTGTTGGCTGCGATCCCGGTAGTCCTGTGCCTGACCACGAGCGTGCGGGCGGATGACTGCCAAGAAGCTTGGTATCAGCGCAACCTGATCTACAAGCAGGCAGGCTATTGCTTCCGCACGGAGCGGACGATCCGGACCTTCGGCAATGCCGATTGCCGCTACGACGCGATGCGGGACGTGCGTCTGTCGCGCTCGGAGCAGCAGACGGTCGCCCAGCTGCAGGCCTTCGAGCGCGCCAACGCCTGTCCGCCCTGAGGCGGGAGTGCGGACGAAGCGGAAGGGGTCAGACGAACAGCCGCTCGCCCTCCAGACCCTTGTAGAGCCCAGCGACCTGCTCGCCGTAGCCGTTATAGATCAGTGTCGGCACGCGCTGGTCGGTGCCGAGTACGCGCTCGGTCGCCTGGCTCCAGCGCGGATGCGGCACGGCCGGGTTCACGTTGGCCCAGAAACCGTACTCGGACGCCTGCAGACCCTCCCAAAAGGTCTTCGGCCGATCGGCCGTGAACGACACCTTCACGATCGATTTCGCCGATTTGAAGCCGTACTTCCACGGCACCGCGATGCGGATCGGCGCGCCGAACTGGTTGGGCAGCGGCTTGCCGTAGACGCCCGTCACCACGAAGGCGAGGTCGTTCCCAGCCTCGGCCAGCGTCAGGCCTTCGGTGTAAGGCCAGGGGTAGTAGAAGGCGCGCTGGCCCGGGGCCATCGCCTTGTCCATGAAGGTCTCGAAGCGGATGTACTTCGCCCCCGACGTCGGCTTGGCCAGCGCCACCAGCTTCGCGAGCGGGAAGCCGGTCCACGGCACCGCCATCGACCACGCCTCGACGCAGCGGTGGCGGTACAGCCGCTCCTCCAGGCCGACCTTCCGGATGAGATCGTCCACGCCGATCTCGAACGGCTTCTCGACCAGCCCGTCGATCTTCAGAATCCAGGGCTGGGTCTTGAGCGCGTTCGCGGCCGGCAGCACGGTCTTGGACGTGCCGAACTCGTAGAAGTTGTTGTAGTCGCCGCTGAACCGTTCGGACGTCACCGGCCGGTCGAGGGTGTAGGCAGGGTTCTGCGGCGCCGGATAGAGCGACGGGTCGCCCGCGGCCGCCAGGGCGGTTCGGCCACCGAGGAGTGAGCCGGCGGCGAGCCCGGCCGCACCGCCGATCAGCGCGCGCCGATTGAGGAACAGGGATTCCGGGGTGACGAGATGCTCCGGGATCTCCCAGCCGCGTTTGCGCTTGATCAACATCGCCGCCTCTTCGCGTTTCGCGCGCCTACAACTCACAGATCGGCCCAGGCCGACAGGGCTGCAAGCGCCGCAGCCTCACCTTTCGGCGAGCGCGGCCGGGCGGTTACGCGTCAGGGCGTCGCGGGTCGTCATCCGGCCCCCGGCGTCTCGTCCCGCAGCACCCGCCGCAGCACCTTGCCGACGTTGGTCTTGGGCAGGGCCTCGTGGAGTACGATCTGGCGCGGGACCTTGTAGCCGGTGAGCTGCGTGCGTGCATGGGCCCGGATCGCATCGGGCGCGAGGGACGGATCCTTCAGCACCACGTGGGCCACCACCATCTCACCGGTCTCCGCATTCGGCTTGCCGACCACCGCGCATTCGAGCACGCCGGGATGGGCCGCGAGCACCTCTTCCACCTCGTTCGGATAGACGTTGAAGCCGGAGACGAGGATCATATCCTTCATCCGGTCGACGATCTTGAACTGGCCGTCCGGCAACATGATCGCGACGTCGCCGGTGCGGAAGAAACCGTCCGCCGTCATGGCACGGGCCGTCTCGTCCGCCCGGTTCCAGTAGCCGCACATCACCTGGGGGCCGCGCACGCAGATCTCCCCCGGCTGTCCGGGCGGGACCGGCTCGCCGGCCGCGTCGCGGATCGAGACTTCGGTGGAGGGCAGCGGGAAGCCGATCGTACCGGAAAATTCGCGCATCCCCCGCGGGTTGACGCAGACGACCGGAGACGTTTCCGACAGGCCGTAGCCCTCGATGATCGTGTTGCCGGTGAGCGCCTTCCAACGCTCGGCCACGGCACGCTGGACCGCCGTTCCGCCGCCGACCACGAAATCGAGGTGCGAGAAGTCCACCGTGCCGATTTTCGGGTGGTTGATCAGCACGTTGAACAGCGTGTTGACGCCCATCAGACAGGTGAAGCGATAGCGGCTCAGCGTCTTGACCATCCCGTCGCAGTCGCGCGGGTTGGGGATCAGCAGGCACGATCCGCCGCTGCGCATGAACTGGAAGAAGCACGCGGTCAGCGCGAAGATGTGGTAGAGCGGCAGCGCCGTGACGGCACAGCGCTCGATGGTCGGATCTTTCGAGTCGAACCAGAGCTGCGACTGCTCGACATTCGCCATGATGTTGCGGTGGCTCAGCATCGCCGCCTTGGCGATGCCCGTGGTGCCACCCGTGTATTGCAGGAACGCCAGGTCCTCCGGGCCGACCTTGGCCGTGGCCCGGGGCAGCGCGCGGCCCTGGCGGAGCAGTGCGGCGAAGGGCAGTGCGAGCCCCTCCGGCAGCCGGAACGGCGGCACCGCCTTGCGCACGTGCCGGCTGGCGAGGTTGATCACGCGGCCCTTCAGGCCGAGTCCATCCCCGGGTCCGACCAGGACGACGCGTTTCAGTGTGAGATCCGGCAGGGCGGACGCGACCGTGGCGCCGAAATTCTCCAGGACGATCAGGATCCGCGCGCCGGAATCGTTGAGCTGCTGCGTGAGTTCCCGGGGCGTGTAGAGGGGATTGGTGTTCACGACCGTCCCGCCCGCCAGCAGGACGCCGAAGATCGCCACCGCGTAGGCCGGCACGTTCGGCAGCATGATGGCGACGCGGTCGCCCTTGGCCAAGCCTTCCGCCTGAAGCCACGCGGCGAGGTCGCGCGCCTGCTGGCTCAGCGTGGCGTAGGTCATGGCCGAGCCGAAGCACAGCATCGCCGGGCGGTCCGAGAAGGTCGCCGCGCTGGTCTCGAACAGGTCGACCAGGGTGCCGAGTCGCGCCAGATCGATCTCGGCCGGTACGCTCGGGGGATACGACGCCAGCCAGGGCCGCGCCGCTTCGTCGCCGGCCGGTGAGTGCGGCATCATTCTGGACGGCAGCGCCTGCGCGCCGTGATCGATCACGTTCGCCTCATGCATCGTGAAGCCTCCCCCGGGCCCGGCTCTCGACGGCCGAGTCCCTCAACGCGGAACGGGCTGACTCTGCGGGAACGGCGCGCGCCTCGCAAGGCGGTGCGCTCAGGAGGCCGGACGAAGCCGTCGCAGTGTCGTCAACGCAGCGTGCGGCAAGGCGGCGACGGCCAGAAGCAGGGCCGCCAAGCCAACTTCGTCGATGCGCAGCGCCCTGAGCGGCCAGGGGCCGAGGCCGAGCGTGCTGGACAGACCGATCACGGCCGCGCCGAACCAGAGCGCCAGGAAGGCGAGTGCCCCCGCGCCGAACCGCCTGAGTCGCGGTCGCAGCGGGCGACTCGCCACGATGGCGAACAAGCCGAGAATGCCGCCGAACAGGGCCGCCGCCACGCCGGCTCCGAGCGCGTAGGCCAGCCACAGGGGCTGGTGGGTCAGGAATGCCATCCCGCCGGTGGCGAAGCCGGCGCGCAGGATCACGCCGCCGAAGGTCGGATAGAGCCCCGCCAGCAGCAGGACCGCCGCGCCCAAGAGGCCGAACGCAATGCGCCGCGGGATCGAGGCTGGCCCGGGCCCTGCGGCCACGCGGGCGAGATGGGCGAGCCCGTAGACGAGGGCGAAGACGAAGAGCGGGTAGCGCCCGGCGAAATACCCGAACACCCAGGGTTCGACCGCCTCCGGCATCGCCGAGCGTTGGCTGAGACCGGTCGCCGCGACGAGGACCAGGGCGAGCAGCATGGCCAGGATCGGCCCGAGGGCCGCCAGCCACCGCGTGCCGGTACGTCGCCCGGCAGCCGGAGCCACGCCGGCCGGATCAATCGCTGTCGGCGGCGCAGGCCTCATGCTCGGCTCCACGCCGCCGATCTGCGCCTCAAGCCTACTTCGCCTCGTAATGGTCCCGCACCAGCCGGTCGAGCAGGCGCACGCCCCAGCCGGCACCCCAGCTGCGGTTGATCTCGCTGGCATTGGACGACATCGCCACGCCCGCGATGTCGAGATGCGCCCACGGCACCTCCTCGACGTAGCGCTTGATGAACGAGGCCGCCGTCGCCGCGCCGCCGTGACGACCACCGGTGTTCTTCATGTCGGCGAACTTGGAGTCGATCGCCTTGTCGTAGGCGGGGATCAGCGGCATCCGCCAGACCTTCTCGCCCGTGGCCTCGCCCGCCGCATGAATGTTGCCCGCCAGCGTGTCGTCGTTCGAGAACATTCCGGCGATGTCCTGGCCCAGAGCCACGATGATCGCCCCGGTCAGCGTCGCGAGGTCCACCATCGCCTTCGGCTTGTAGCTGCGGACCACGTGGGTGATCACGTCGGCGAGCACGAGCCGGCCCTCGGCATCGGTGTTGATGACCTCGATGGTCTGGCCGGACATGGAGGTGATGATGTCGGACGGGCGGTAGGCGCCGCCATCCGGCATGTTCTCGACGATGCCGATGGCGCCGATCACATTGGCTCGCGCCTTCCGCGACGCGAGGGCGTGGAGCGCCCCGACCACCGCGGCCGCGCCGCCCATGTCGCCCTTCATGTCCTCCATGCCGCCGCCCGGCTTGATCGAGATGCCGCCGGAATCGAAGATCACGCCCTTGCCGATCAGGGCTACGGGTGCCTCGCCGGCGGCGCCGCCGTTCCAGCGCATGATCACGATCCGCGGCTCACGGACGGAGCCCTGCGCCACCGCGAGCAGCGCGCCCATGCCGAGCTCGCGCATCCGGGCGGGCTCCAGCACCTCGATCTCGACGCCGAGCTTGTCGAGTTCCGAGGCGCGCTTGGCGAACTCCTCGGGGAAGAGCACGTTCGGCGGCTCGTTCACGAGGTTGCGTGCCAGGATCACGCTGTCGGCGAGCGTCCGGGCGCCCTCCCCCTCGCCGGAGGCCGTGGCATGGTCGGAGAGCAGCAGGGTCAACGACGTCCCGGCCTTGTCCTCGGCATCGGGCTTCTTCTTGGTCTTGTAGCGGTCGAAGGTGTAGCTGCGCAGGCGCGCACCCAGGGCGAACTCGCCGGCCTCGCGGGCCGACACCGTCGCGCCCGGCCAGTCGAGCACCACGCGGGCGGTGCGGCCCGAGACCTTGCCGGCCGTGAAGCCGCCGAGCGCCGGCCAGTCGGTCTTGGCGCGGTCCTTGTCGGAGCCGAGTCCCACGACCACGAGGCGATCCGCCGAGACGCCCGCGGGCGCCGGCAGGCTCATCGCGCTGAGCGAGCGGCCCTTGAACTTTTCCGAGGCGGCCGCGCGGGTGACGAGATCGGCGCCGGACGCACCGATGATCTCCCGGGCCGCTGATCCGAGGGCCAAGTCTTCGCCGACGAAAACGACGAGATCGCCGGATCCACCCGGGCCCGGCCCGCTCGACTCCAGGGGACCGAAACCGATCTCGATACCGTCCGCCATACCCGCCGCCATCCCTGCCGCTACTCGTGCCGCCCCTTGGCCCGCTTGTCCGGAGCCGCACCCCGAGGCCGCGCGGTGCCCGCACAGGCCATCCGCCCTGTGTAGCCGCTGAGACGAAGAACGCAACGCGGCGCGAAAGCCCTCGAATCGCCCCTTTTGTCGGGTCATCCCGCGGTGAGGGTGCGAAGGAACGAGCGGAACTGCCGGGCCGATGAGGCAGATCGAGCGCTACATCTTCCGGATCGCCCTGGGCGCCACCTTGGCCTGCCTGATCGGGCTGACCGGCACCATCTGGCTGACGCAGGCCCTGCGCGAGCTCGACCTCGTGACCGCGAAGGGGCAGACGCTGCTCGTCTTCCTGTTCGTCACGGGATTGTCACTGCCGACGCTGATCGTCGTGATCGCCCCGGTGGCCCTGTTCATCGGCACGATCTACGCCCTCAACAAGCTCAACGGCGATTCCGAGCTGATCGTGATGTCGGCGGCCGGCATGCCGCCCCGGGCGCTCCTGCGCCCGTTCCGCAGGCTCGCGGTGATCGTCAGCTTCGTGATCGGGTTCCTGGTGGTCGTCGTGATGCCGGCGAGCTTCCAGGAGCTGCGCGACGTCATCACCCGGGTGCGCGGCGACTTCATCGCCAACGTCGTCAAGGAGGGGCAGTTCACCCAGCTCGACAACGGCATCACCTTCCATTTCCGCGAGCGCGGACCCGGGGGCACCCTCAAGGGCCTGTTCATTCAGGACCGCCGCGAGGCCGGCAAGACCAAGGTCTACCTCGCCGACCGGGGCAACGCCGTCGATATCGACGGGCAGAGCTACCTGATCCTGGAGAATGGCAGCGTCCATCAGCAACAGACGGACTCGCGCGATTCCTCGATCCTGACCTTCGAGCGCTACACGATCGACCTCGCGGCCTTCGCGCCCCCGGATGCCGACACGATCTACAAGCCGCGCGAGCGCTCGACCACGCAGCTCCTGTTCCCCGATGCGAGCGAGGGCTACTACAAGCTGCAGAAGGGCCGCTTCCGGGCCGAGCTGCACGACCGGCTCTCCGCCTGCCTGTACCCGCTGGCATTCGCCTTCATCGCGTTCGCGGCGCTCGGCGACCCCCGCACCACCCGGCAGGGGCGCGGGCTCGCCATCGCGGGGGCGATCCTCGCGGTGGTGGGGTTGCGCATCGCGGGCTTCGCGGCGGTCAGTGCTGCGGCGCGCAGCCAGGCGGCGGTGGCGGCGGTCTACGGCGTGCCGCTGCTCGCCATCGGCCTGTCCTGTCTCGTGATCTTCTTCGGGCCCCGGGTGCGGGCGTTCAACGCTGCGATGGCGCGAGGGCTGCGGGATCTGCTGCCCGGCCGCCGTCTCGCGCCGGCGACCTGACCCGGCCATGTTCATCGGCCCAACTCTGGGGCGCTACTTCGCCGCCCGCTTCGCTCGTACGGTGCTCGGCGTCTTCGTCACCGTTTTCGCGCTGGTCTACACCCTCGATTTCGTGGAGCTGTTGCGCCGCGCCGGCGAGACCCAGGGCGCCTCCACCGGGCTGATGGCGCAGCTCTCCCTCTACCGGACCCCCGCGGTGGCCGAGGGCGTGCTGCCCTTCGCGGTCCTGTTCGGCTCGATGGCGGCCCTGCTCCAACTCTCGCGCAAGCTGGAGCTGGTGGTGGCCCGGGCGGCCGGCATCTCGGCGTGGCAGTTCCTGCAGCCCGGGATCTTCGTGGCGCTGGCCCTGGGTGCGGCGGCGGTCGGGATCTACAACCCGGTCTCGGCGATGCTGAAGCAGCGCTCCACCGAGATCGAGGCGAAGATCTTCGCCAAGGCCACGAAGGCGAGTTCCGGCAAGGATCTCTGGATCCGCCAGAGGGGCGTCGACGGCGAGGCGATCCTGCGCGCCGAGACCGCGATCGAGGGCACCACGATCCTGTCGGGCGTTTCGGTCTTCGCGTTCGACGCGTCGGGCAAGTTCGTGGACCAGCTGGTGGCCGCCCACGCCACGCTCCACGACGGCTATTGGGAGCTGACCGATGTGCGCGTTCTCACACCGGACGCGCCGCCTGAGTCGTTCGACACCTACCTGATCGCCTCGAATCTCGACCCCGGGCAGGTCCGGCAGCGCTTCACACCCCCGGAATCTGTGCCTTTCTGGCAACTCCCCACAACGATCGCACGGACCGAGCGGGCCGGTTTGGATGCCACCCGATACCGCCTCCAGTACGATGTCCTGTGGGCAAGACCCATCCTCTTCGTTGCGATGGTGATCGTCGCTGCAACCGTTTCCTTACGGTTCTTCCGCTTTGGTGGTGTTGGCAAACTCGTCCTCGGAGGCGTCGCGGCCGGCTTCGCCCTCTACGTGATCCGACAGGTCATGGAGGGGCTCGGAGCGTCCGGTCTCGTCGCCGCACCGGTGGCGGCCTGGTTCCCCGCCGTGGTAGGCAGTCTTCTCGGTACGCTCACGCTTCTGTACCAGGAAGACGGCTGACGCTCGCGGTCACGCGTGGGCAGGGAGACCGGTGGTGGGGTTGGTGGCGGTTGACGTCACAGGGGTTGGGACACGCGTTGCGTAAGGTCGCCGACATCCTGCGGAAGGCGGGTCTCCTGTTCATGCTGGCGCTCGCCGCGCCGCTGGCGGGTGGCCTGTCGGCGCACGCGCAAGGCCTGCCGGAGCTCAGGACCGGCAAGCCCGGCGACAAGCTGTTGGTCGAGGCCGACGAGCTGATCTACGACAACGACCACAGCACGGTGACCGCGCGCGGCAATGCCGAGCTGCATTACGGGCCCCGGACCCTGCAGGCCAACCGGGTGCGCTACGACCGGAACACCGGCCGGGTCTTCGCCGAGGGCAACGTCCGCCTCACCGAAGCCGATGGCGGCGTGGTGACCGGCGAGCGCATGGAACTCACCGACGACTTCAAGACCGGCTTCGTCGATGCCTTCCGCGGCCAGCAGACGGTGCAGCGCAAGTTCGAGACCGTGCGCACCCGCTTCTCTGCGCCCCGGGCCGAGCGCCTGAACGGCGAGCAGACGAGCTTCGAGTCCGGCAGCTACACCGCCTGCGAGCCCTGCAAGGACCATCCCGAGACGCCGCCGCTCTGGCAGATCAAGGCGAAGAAGATCATCCACGACAACGAGACCCACACGGTCTACTTCGACGAATCGACGCTTGAACTCGCCGGCATCCCGGTCGCCTACCTGCCGTATTTCGAGGCGCCGGATCCGACGGTGAAGCGCAAGACCGGCTTCCTGACGCCGCGCTTCGTCAGCACCACGGCGCTCGGCACCGGCGTGTCGATCCCCTACTTCGTGGATCTCGCGCCGAACTACGACCTGACCCTGACGCCGACCGTGCTCAGCCGCCAGGGCCTCCTGGCGCAGGGCGAGTTCCGCCAGCGCGTCGACAACGGCTTCTACAACCTGCGCCTGTCGGGCATCTCGCAGACCACGCCCTCGGCCTTCCTGCCGAGCCCGCTCGGCGCCGGCGAGCGGGACTTCCGCGGCTCGGTCGAGTCCCAGGGCCGGTTCTACATCAACCCGCGCTGGCGCGCCGGCTGGGACCTCGTCGGCGTCACCGACAAGTGGTTCCTCGACAATTACCGGATCCGCAACCAGAACATCACCACGGATTATTTCCGCGAGGCGACCTCGACCGCCTACCTGATCGGCCAGGGCGACCGTTCGTGGTTCGAGGCGCGGGGCTACTACTTCAAGGGCCTGTCGAGCTTCGACTGGCAGAAGCAGCAGCCGATCGTCGCGCCGGTGATCGACTACGACAAGCGCATCAACGGCCCGGCCGAGATCGGCGGCGAGGTGCGCTTCCAGGCGAACATCACCAGCCTCAACCGCGAGACGACGCAGTTCCAGGGCCTGCCGCGGACGTCGAGCTACCTGTTCTCGCCGAGCGTCAACGGCGTGAGCTTCCCGCTCTACCAGACCTGCACGATCTTCCAGCGCGGCACCTGCGCGATCCAGGGGCTCGCCGGCAACAACACCCGCGCCTCCGCGGAGCTGTCCTGGCGGCGCAGCTTCATCGACGACATCGGCCAGAAGTTCACGCCCTTCGCCTATCTGCGCACCGACGCGTTCTTCAACAGCACGGACTTCTCGGGCTACCAGAACAACCTCGTCCCGCAGATCGCCCATGTCGACCAGGGGCTGTCCGGCCGGGTCATGCCGGCGATCGGCCTCGACTACCGCTACCCGTTCGTCGCCAATTTCGGCGCGCTCGGCGTCCACACCCTGGAGCCGATCGGCCAGATCATCGCCCGCCCCTCCGAGACGCGGATCGGCCATCTGCCCAATGAGGACGCGCAGAGCCTCGTCTTCGACGACACCTCGCTGTTCGAGTGGGACAAGTTCTCGGGCTACGACCGGGTCGAGGGTGGTGTGCGCACCAATCTCGGCGGCCAGTACTCGGTGGTGACGCCGTCGGGCTGGTACGCGAACGTGCTGTTCGGCGAGTCGGTCCAGCTCGCGGGCGTGAACTCGTTCCGCCGCGGCGACATCGCCGATGTCGGGCTCGATTCCGGGCTGGAGACGCGGCGGTCGGACTTCGTCGGCCGGTTCCAGGTTTCTCCGAACCAGAACATCACCTTCATCACCCGGGCCCGGTTCAACCAGTCCGACTTCCACGTCTCGCGCCTGGAGACGGGGGCGACGGCCCGGTTCGCGCCATTCCTGCCGCTGACGCTGTCGGCGTTCTACTCGTACTACGAGGCGCAGCCGCTGCTGGGCTACAGCCACTATCGCGAGGGCGTCACCGCCACCGCCACCTACAACATCACGCCGAACTGGTTCATCTCCGGCTCGCTGCTGGTCGACCTCACGCACTACCTCGACGTGCGCAACACCTATCAGGACGCGCTGGCCTCCTATCTGGTCAACCCGATCGGGACCGTGCCGAGCTACCAGAATCCGGGCCGGTTCTACATCTCCGGGGCAAGCTTCGGTGGCGGCTATCAGGACGAGTGCACCACGGTCTCGCTGAACTACATCAACTCGCCGATCGCCACCGCCACGGGCGTGCGCGAGCGCAACCAGACGGTGCTGCTGCGCGTCGAGCTGAAGACGCTGGGCGAGGCGGACCTGCGCCAGAACGTCGGCACCGCGACCACGGCGGACGGCATCGCCTCGGTGCGGTAATCGCCGCCGGACGGCCGCGACGCGGATGCGCCCGCGTCCGGCGGGCGCTATAGACCCTCCATGCCGCCCCTCGCCCTCACCCTCGGAGACCCCGCCGGAATCGGTCCGGAACTGGCGCTCAGCGCTTGGCTCGCGCGCGGCGGTGCCGATCCGCTGCCGCCCTTCTTCCTGGTGGCCGATCCGGCGTTCATCGAGCGCCTCGCGAACCGCCTGAACCGCCTTGTCCCGGTGGCCGAGGTTGATCCCGAGACCGCCGCCGAGGTGTTTCCCAGCGCCCTGCCGGTCGTCCCGCTGCCAAGCGGCGCCCTTGTCGGCGCCGAGCCCGGCGTTCCGGACACCGTCAACGCGGGCGCGACCATCGAGTCGATCACCACCGCCGTAGCCTTCGTGAAGGCCGGCCGCGCCAGCGCCGTTGTCACCAACCCGATCGCCAAGTTCGTGCTGACCCGGACCGGCTTCGCCCATCCCGGCCATACCGAGTTCCTGGCGGCCCTGTCGGTGCCCCCCGGCCGCACGCCGCCGCGGCCGGTGATGATGATCTGGAGCGCGGGGCTGTCGGTGGTCCCGGTGACGATCCACGTGCCGCTCAAGGATGTCCCTCATCTCCTCACGCAGGAACTGGTGGAGGAGACCGCCACCATCGTCGCCCGGGACCTGCAGGAGAAATTCGGCCTGCCCGAGCCGCGCCTCGTGCTCGCCGGCCTCAACCCCCATGCCGGCGAGGCCGGTACGATCGGCCACGAGGATCGCGACGTGCTCGCCCCCGCGGTGGCGCGGCTGCGCGCGGCCGGGATCGACATCCGGGGGCCGCTCCCGGCCGACACCCTGTTCCATGCCCGCGCCCGGGCAGCCTATGACGTCGCCCTCGCGCCGACCCATGACCAGGCCCTGATCCCGGTCAAGACCATCGCGTTCGACGACGGCGTGAACGTCACCCTGGGCTTGCCCTTCGTGCGCACCTCGCCGGACCACGGCACGGCCTTCGACATCGCCGGCCAGGGGATCGCGCGGCCCGACAGCCTCATGGCGGCCCTGCGCCTGGCCGCCCGGCTCGCCGCCAACTCTGCCGATCCCGCCGCAACGCCCAGCGGCGAGGACATTCCGTTCAACGTCTATGCCGGACGGCCGAGACCCGCCGGCGCCCGGCACTTCGACCCCGAGGACGAGCTATGAGCACCGGAGACGGTCTACCCCCGCTCCGCGAGGTCGTCGCGCGGCACGGGCTCGAACCCAAGAAGGCGCTCGGCCAGAACTTTTTGTATGATCTCAATCTGACGGGCCGAATCGCCCGCGCCGCGGGGCCGCTCGAGGGCGTCACGGTGGTCGAGGTCGGCCCCGGGCCGGGCGGGCTGACCCGGGCGCTGCTCGCCGAGGGCGCCGCCCGCGTCGTGGCGATCGAGCGCGACCCCCGCGCGTTGCCGGCGCTGGCCGAGATCGCCGCCCATTATCCCGGACGCCTGGAGGTGGTCGACGCCGATGCCCTCGCGTTCGATCCGCGGCCTTTGATCGGGTCCGGGCCGGCCCGGATCGTCGCCAACCTGCCCTACAATGTCGGCACGGCTCTGCTCACCGGCTGGCTCGACGGTGCGGCGTGGCCGCCCTGGTGGGATCAGGCCGTGCTGATGTTCCAGCGTGAGGTGGCCGAGCGGATCGTCGCCGGGCCGGAACAGCGGGCGGATTACGGGCGCCTCGGCGTGCTGTGCGGCTGGCGGACCGAGGCCGAGATCCTGTTCGACGTCAGCCCCACGGCCTTCGTGCCGCCGCCCAAGGTCACGTCGAGCGTGGTCCGGCTGCTGCCACGACGGGAGCCCCTGCCCTGTCGCGTCGGAGCGCTCGAGGCGGTGACCCGCGCGGCGTTCGGCCAGCGCCGCAAGATGCTGCGCCAAAGCCTGAAGGCCCTGACGCCGGAGGCCGGACGCCTTCTGGAGGCCGCGGGCCTCGCCGAGACCGCGCGGGCCGAGGAGATCCCGGTGTCGGGGTTCGTGGACCTCGCCAACCTGTGGGACGCCCAAAGAAAAACCGGCCCCGCGGAGACGGCGCCGGCTTGAGGGAAACGGCCCCGGCCCACGCCGGGGCGCGGTGCGATCAGCGGGTCTGCTGGATCGCCGACAGCACCCAGCCGCGGCCGGGCTGGCGCTGGAAGGTCCAAAGCTCGGTGGCCTCCGACGAATCGGTGCTCACGATCCGACCGCCGGCCCGCTCCACCATCACGTCCTTGAGGGCGTAGCGCATCGCCACGGTGGCGTAGTCGGTGCGATCCTCCCCCCAAGATTCCGCGAGGTCGCCCTGGAGCAGCTTCACGTCGGTGATCTTGTTCACCACGCCGCGGGCCGCGTTGTTGCGCAGCTCCTCGTCGAAGTAGCTGACCATCTCGGGCGTCGACAGGTTGCCGAGCGTGACGCGATCCTCACGGGAGTAGGCGTCCTGGATGTCGCCAAGCAGGCGCTCGAACGCCTGAAAGTCGTTCGGACCAATCTGCACGGGACGGGTCTGCGGCGGGCGCTGGCCGCCGAACATCCCGGCTCCGGGGGCACCGCCGGCTGCACCACCCATCGGGCCGGTCGGACCCTGCTGGCCGTCGAGGGACGAGCGCGTGTAGGGCGCGCCCGCGCCAGCCGGCTCGTTCCGGCGGCGGAAGAAGCGGAGCGCCAGCATCACCACGACCACGACCAGACCGACCTGGAACAGCAGGCCGATCATCGAGGCGAGGCCGCCGAGGCCACCGAAGAAGCCGCCGCCGAGCAGCGCGCCGATCAGGCCGGCGCCGAGCAGGCCCGCGAAGAAGCCGCCGCCGAACCGGCGACCCTGCGCGGGGGCCTGCATGCCGGGGCTGCCCATCCCGGGGGACGGAGACGTCTGCGAACGCTGCATCGTCATGCCACCGCCGGGTGCGGTCGGCGTGGCAGAGGGCGCGTTGAAGGTGCGCGAGCCGCGCGAGCCCATGGAGCCGCCGCCGCCCGGACGGGCCTCGACGACGGGCGCCGCGACGGTCAACGCTGTGGCCAGCGCCAGGAGGGCGGCCACACGCCGGCGGCGCGAAATCTGAGTCAACATGAACAGGCCCCTGGGGACGAGAACCGAACGGCGCGGAGCGCCAGCAACAATATGGGAACGGCTGAGCGCGGGTTTTAGTCCTGCGCTCGCGACGACGCGGTGACGTCCGCTGTCATCATCGCCAATCCAACAGAGCGCATGCCCTCTAGTGCAGCGTCCGATCCGGTGCTGCCGGGAACGAAAGGCGTACCTCCGTCCCCACGCCGCTCCGGCTGTCGAGGGTGATGGTCCCGTTCTGCCGCTTCATCAGGCCGTGGACGATCGCGAGGCCCGCGCCGCGGCCGGCCTCGCGGCTGGTCTGGAACGGGGCGAGCGCCCGGGCCAGCATCTCGGGCGACATACCTTGCCCGGTATCGGCCACGAGGATGCCGACGCTGCCCTCCCCCGGATGCTGCATCGCCCGGTCGCCGGGGTCGATCCGGAAGGTCGAGAGCGTCAAAGTGCCCCCGGACGGCATCGCCTCGCAGGCATTGGCGACGAGGTGCCGCACGGCGAACTCGATCTGGGTCGGGTTGCTGATCGCCCGCGGCAGGCCGGCGGTGGGCGTGACCGTCAGGCGGATCCCGGTAGGCAGATCGGGCCCGATGCGCGCCGCGAGATCCGCCACGATGGCATCGAGATCGACCGCCCGCACGTCCGGTGCGATGCGGCGGGAATAGGCGAGGAGCTGGCGCGTCAGGATGGCCGCCCGCTCGGTGGCGTCGGCCGAGCGGGAGATCGCCCGCTGGATGAACGGCTCCTGGCGGTCACCGAGCCGGCGCTTCAGGCCGTCGATGTAGCCGATCAGGATCTGGAGGAAGTTGTTGAACTCGTGGGCGACGCTGTTGGTCAGGAGCCCCAGCGCCTCGCGCTGCCGGGACAGGGCGAGCGCACCCTCGGCCTCGCGGCGTGTCGTGATGTCGAGGATCTGGCCGATCCGGAACGGGGTGCCGGGCAGCGGTACCGTGGTCAGACAGGCCCAGAAACTCGTCCCGTCCGCGCGCGCCGCCGAAAATTCCTGCGCGCCGTCGCGGGCGGGATCGGGCGCGGTCGCATGCAGGGCCTGCGTGTGCGGGGCCTTGATGAGGTCGAGCCCCTGCCGGATCAGCGCCTCCGCCGGCTGCGCGGTCAGGCGTTCGAGGGCGGGGTTGGCGTGGCGAACGCGGCCCTGTGCATCGAGCAGCAGGCTCGGCGTCGGCAGGGCGTCGAAGAGCGCGCGTGCCTCGGGCGACAGCGCCTCCGCGTGGGGATCCGTCCCGGGCTGCGCCATGCTGCGTTCGCGCTCAGCGGATGCGGGAGGCCCGCGACGGGCCAGCGATAACGGCGAACGCCGCCGCGGCCAAGCCGTCGGTGACGATCGCGGCCTTCGGTCGGGCCGAAGGTCTCTATTGCCGCACCCACATCACCCGCGCCATCCAGGCGACCTCGCCGAGGTTCAGGACCCGGTCCGCGTGCTCAGGGTTCAGAGAGGCAAGCTCCACGGTCCGGGCCGTGCGCCGCCTCAGTTCCTTGGCCAGCACTTCGCCCCCGTGCAGCCGCACCACGACGCGGTCGCCCTTGCGCACGCTGGCGGTCGGCGAGACGATCAGTACGTCGCCGTCGCGGAACAGGGGCATCATCGAATCGCCCTGGATCTCCAGCGCGAAGGCGCGCTCCTCGCCGAGATCCGGGAACTCGATCTCCTCCCAGCCGGCACCGCCGGTGGGCATGCCCTCATCGGTGAACAGGCGACCGGCGCCGGCCTGGGTCAGACCGATCAGCGGGACCATGGTGCGGGCCGGGATCTCCCGCGCCTCGATCAGCCGCAGGAACTCGTCCAGGCTGGAGCCGGTCGCCGCCAGAACCTTCGAGACTGATTCCGTCGAGGGCCAGCGCTTGCGCCCGTCCGCACCGACGCGCTTGGAGCGGTTGAAGCTCGTCGCATCGAGTCCGGCCCGGCGGGCAAGGCCCGAGGCCGAATAACCGTGCCGTTCGGCGAGCCGGTCGATGGCGTTCCAGATCTGCTCGTGCGACAGCATGGCGGACTCGAAGGCTTCACCGTGAGC
Source organism: Methylobacterium sp. E-065 (assembly GCF_022829605.1). GTDB lineage: Bacteria > Pseudomonadota > Alphaproteobacteria > Rhizobiales > Beijerinckiaceae > Methylobacterium. Next base: position 105,627 of record NZ_JAKSYD010000054.1, read on the forward strand.
GGGCCGGCGCCTCCATCCTGCCAGCTTGAGGCTGACCGTCGTAGGGGCACGGAGACGATATCCCGCCGGGCAGGGCCGGCACCCCGCGGTTACGCACGGAAACATCAGACTTGCCGCGGCCGAGGCCTGACACTCCGGCCCGGACGTTGCTCTATGACGCGCCGCCTAGTCGTAGGAAAGTAGAACTATAGGCGGCAGATTGCAATCGCTCCTCGAATCGCGGGGCGTCTCGGTGTTGCCGCAGGTCGGCGGCACCTCTATCCACGCCACGGTTCGGGGAGCTTCGATGGCGCTCATCTATAAGATCTGTCCGCGTGATCTGTGGCGTGAGGCCGAGGCCGCGGGGCGGTTCGAGGGTGCCCCGATCGACCGCCAGGACGGCTTCATCCACTTCTCCACCGCGGCGCAGGCGGCCGAGACGGCGGCCCGCCACTTCGCCGGGCAGGCCGATCTGCTCCTGGTCGCTGTCGACGCGGAAGCTCTTGGCGACGCCCTGCGTTACGAGCCGTCGCGGGGCGGCGATCTGTTCCCGCATCTCTACGGCCCGCTCCTCCTCGATGCCGTGAAATCGGTAGATGCGCTGCCCCGCGATGCGGAAGGCCGCCACGTCTTCCCGGCCGGGCTCCTGCCGGCATGATCGGCGCCGTCTTTCCGCTCGTCCGGCCGCTGCTCCACCGCCTCGACGCGGAGCGCGCGCACGATCTGACCCTGCGCGCCCTCGCGCTGATGCCGGACGGACGCCGGCCCGACGACGATCCGCGTCTGGCCGTCGAACTCCTCGGTCGCCGGTTTCCCAATCCGGTCGGGCTCGCCGCCGGCTTCGACAAGGGGGCGCGGGTACCGGACGCGCTGCTCGGCCTGGGCTTCGGCTTCGTGGAGGTCGGCGGCGTCGTGCCGCAGCCTCAGCCGGGCAATCCGCAGCCGCGGGTCTTCCGTCTCACCGCCGACCGCGCGGTGATCAACCGCTACGGCCTGAACAGCGAGGGGCTGGCGGTCGTGGCCGCCCGCCTGCGCGCCCGGGCCGGCCGGCCCGGCATCGTCGGCGTCAATATCGGGGCCAACAAGGAGTCGGCCGATCGCCTGGGCGATTACGCGGCGTGCACATCCACCCTGGCGCCGCTGGTCGATTTCGTCACCGTCAACGTATCCTCGCCGAACACGCCGGGCCTGCGCGATCTCCAGGGCGAGGCGTTCCTGGACGATCTGCTCGCCCGCACGGTCGAGGCCCGGGACGCGACCGGCGCATCCGCGGCGATCCTGCTGAAGATCGCCCCCGACATGGCGCCGGACGCCCTTGACGCCGTCTGCGCGACCGCCCGGCGCCGGGGCGTGCAGGCGCTGGTCGTCTCGAACACCACGGTGGCGCGCCCTTCCAGCCTCGTCGAGCAGGGGCTCGCCCGGGAGACCGGCGGGCTCTCGGGCCGGCCCCTGTTCGGGCCGGCGACGCGGATGCTCGCCCAGGCACGGCTGCGCCTCGGCACCGACCTCCCGCTGATCGGCGTCGGCGGCGTCGACTCGGCCGAGGCCGCCTGGACCAAGATCCTGGCCGGCGCGAGCCTCGTGCAGCTCTACTCGGCCCTGGTGTATGACGGGCCGGGTCTCGTCGGGCGCATCAAGGCAGGGTTGCTGGAGCGGATGAACCGGGCGGGCGTGACGCGACTCGACGCGTTGGTTGGCCGCGATGCGGAAGACCTCGCCCGGGCCGCGTAAATACCTTTGACCTTTCCTTAGAAAAACTTTGCACAACGGGCGTTTAGCCTGTGTCCCGTGCATGAGGGGCCTGCGCGCGCACGCCATTGTGAGGGCGGCGCGGACACGCTTATCTCGCGGTTGCGAGATCGCTCGCGTCATCAATTCCAGGACGGTTCATGGCCCAGTCTGAAGGGTCTTCCAAGCGCTCCTCCGCCGCCGGCGGCTGGGGTGCTCTGAAGAGCTGCGGCAAGCACCTGCTCAGCAGCCGCGCACCCCTGACGGGCGCCCGCGCCCTGCTGAAGGCGAACCAGCCCGACGGGTTCGATTGCCCCGGCTGCGCCTGGGGTGACCCGGAGCACGGCTCGTCGTTCGAGTTCTGCGAGAACGGCGTGAAGGCCGTCTCCTGGGAGGCGACCGACAAGCGCGCGCCGCCGTCCTTCTTCGCCAAGCACACCCTCACCGAGCTGCGGACCTGGAGCGACTACGCCCTCGAGGGCGAGGGTCGCCTCACGCACCCGCTGGGTTACGACGCGGCGAGCGACCGCTACCTGCCGGTGAGCTGGGACGAGGCCTTCGCGGAGATCGGCGCGGAACTCCGCGGGCTCGACCACCCGGATCAGGCCGAGTTCTACACCTCGGGCCGCGCCTCGAACGAGGCCGCCTACATCTACCAGCTGTTCGCCCGCGCCTACGGGACCAACAACTTCCCCGACTGCTCGAACATGTGCCACGAGGCCAGCGGCGTGGCCCTCGTCGATGCGATCGGCATCGGCAAGGGCACGGTGCTGCTGGAGGATTTCGAGAAGGCGGATGCGATCTTCTGCGTCGGCCAGAATCCCGGCACCAACCATCCGCGCATGCTCGGCGACCTGCGCCGGGCAGCCGAGCGCGGCGCCGAGATCGTGGTGCTGAACCCGGTGCGCGAGCGCGGGCTGGAGCGTTTTGCCGACCCGCAGAACACCGTCGAGATGCTGCGCGGTTCGAGCGGCGCGATCGCCAGTCACTACCTGCAGCCGCGCTCCGGCGGCGACATGGCGGCGTTCCGGGGCATCGCCAAGATCGTATTCGCCCGCGACGCCGAGGCGCTGGCGGCCGGCCGGCCCTCGCTCCTCGACCGGGCGTTCGTTGAGCACCACACCGCGGGGCTCGACGCCTACCGCGCCGCCGTCGAGGCGACCGCCTGGGATGCGATCCTCGACCAGTCGGGCCTCACGATGGACGAGATCGCCGCGATGGCGGATGTCTATCTCGGAGCTCAGCGGGTCATCGCGACCTGGGCCATGGGCGTGACCCAGCATCGGCACTCGGTGGCGACGATCCGCGAGATCACCAACCTCCTGCTCCTGCGCGGCCATATCGGCCGACCCGGCGCGGGGCTCTGCCCGGTGCGCGGCCATTCCAACGTGCAGGGGGATCGGACGGTCGGCATCAACGAGCGGCCGCCGGCGGACTTCCTCGATGCGCTGGAGCGGCATTTCGGGGTCGCCATGCCGCGCCGGCACGGCCACAACGTGCTGGCGGCGATCCGGGCCATGCGTGACGGAACGTCCAAGGCCTTCATCGGGCTCGGCGGCAACTTCTTGCGGGCGACACCCGATACCCCGGTGGTGGCGCAGGCGCTGGCCTCCTGCCGGCTCACCGTGCACATCGCCACGAAGCTCAACCACGGCCATCTCGTGCCGGGCGCGGTCGGCTACCTGCTGCCCTGCCTCGGCCGCACCGAGATCGACCGGAACGCGGAGGGCAAGACCCAGATCGTGACCGTCGAGGATTCGATGAGTATGGTCCACGGCTCGGGCGGCATCAACAAGCCGGCCTCGAAGGAGTTGCGCTCGGAGATCGCCATCATCGCCGGCATCGCTGCGGCGACGGTCGGTACCGCGACGATCGACTGGGCCGGGTTCGCGGCCGATTACGACCGGATCCGGGAAGCGATCGGCGCCACGATCCCAGGCTTTTCCGACTACAACAGCCGGGTCCGCAAGCCACGCGGCTTCAAGCTCCGCAATCTCGCGGCCGAGCGGGTGTTCGAGACCGCAAACGGCCGGGCCAATTTCTCCGCCGATGCCCTGCCGGCCGAGACCGAGCATCAGGCGGCGCGGAAGACGAACGACACCTTCGTGCTGCAGACCTTCCGCAGCCACGACCAGTACAACACCACGATCTACGGTCTGGATGATCGCTACCGGGGAGTCTACGGCGAGCGCCGCGTGGTGTTTGCCCATCCCGAAGACCTCGCGGAGATCCGCGACCGGCTCGGCGAGCGCGTCGACATCGTCGGGACGCACGACGACGGCATTACCCGGCGCGCGGAGGATTTCCGCCTCGTGCCGTTCGACATGCCCCGCGGTGCGCTGGCAGGTTACTATCCGGAGCTGAACGTGCTCGTGCCGCTCTCGACCTTCGGCGAGAAGAGCGACACGCCGACCTCCAAATCGGTGCTGGTGACGCTTGAGGCGCGCGCGGCGGCGTGAGCGAATCGCCCGAGGAAGCGGCGTTCGTCGCGGCCCTCGACCGGGTCGCGGCGGCCTATCCGGCGCTGAAGCCCCTGGAAACCGGCCTCCTGGCGGCGCTCGATCTGGGACTGCCGGGCGACAGCCGTGCCTTCGCGCGGACTTTCGCGGTGGAGCACGCGCTCGTGCTGCGGGCGTTGGCCGAGCTTGAGGAACTGGGCCACATCGCCGTCACGGCGCGGGACGAGCGGACGCAGCGGACGCGGTTTACGGCGGTCGGTGCGAATCAGCCGCTATAACCAGTCTGCTCCCTTCCTCCCCTACAGCGGGGGAGGCAGACCCGCGCAACCGTCCGCCCCGCTCCTCAGAACCCCTTCGCCTTGATGGCTTCCGCCCAGGTCACGGCGCGGCGGTTCACGCCGAGATGCTGGCGCTCGTAGAGCCGGCCCTCCAGCTTGATCGCGCCGCGCTTGGCGTATTCCGGCCGCTCGAATGCCTCGATCACGAGCTTGGCCCGGCGCACCTCCTCCTCGGTCGGTGCGAACGAGGTGTTGGCAGGCTCCAACTGGGTCGGGTGAATCAGGGTCTTGCCGTCGAAGCCGAGGTCTCGGGCCTGCCGGCATTCCTCCCGGCAGCCCTCGGTGTCGGCGATGTCGTTGTAGACGCCGTCGAGGATCGCCAGGCCCTCGGCCCGGGCGGCGGCCAAAGCCATCATTATCCAGGGCAGCATCGGCACGCGGCCGGGCACGATCTTGGCCCAGGTGTCCTTGGCGAGGTCGTTGGTGCCGAGCACGAGGCAGGTCAGGCGGTTGCGCGGATCGCGCTTGGCCCGGGCGATCTCCTGGATGTTGAGGATCGAAGCGGGCGTCTCGATCATCGCCCAGATCGCGAGGTCGTCCGGTGCATCGAGGGATTCCAGCCGGTCTGCGATGCTCTCCAGCACCGCCGGTGACGACACCTTCGGCATCAGGATCGCGTCGGGCTTGGCCTCGATGGCGGCATGGAGATCCGCCTCGCCCCAGGGGGTCTGTGGCGCGTTGACCCGGATCACAAGCTCCCGGCTGCCGTATTCCCCGCCTTTGACAGCCGCGCAGACCTGCGTGCGGGCGAGTTCCTTCTCCTCCGGGCCGACTGCGTCCTCGAGATCGAGGATGATGCTGTCCACCGGCAGCGTCTTCGCCTTGTCGAGCGCCCGCTGGTTCGAGCCGGGCATGTAGAGCACGCTCCGGCGCAGGCGCAGGTCGGTCGTCAGGGCCATGGGCTTCTCCCGCGTGCGGCCGCTCGCGCGGCCCGTCGTCGTTGCAGTGCACCCTAAAGCACGTCACGCAGCGCGCCACACCCCAGAAGTACGGTTTCGTGAGTTCCGCCCCGGTTTGATACGACCTCAATTGTCGGGAGTCTAAGCCGCGGTTTGGTCATGTTCAGGCGATTAAAGGCGGCCCGTATTCAAATCTCGGATTCTGGAATCTCTGATATGCGCAAAGTTCTGGCCGCCCTCGTTCTGGTCGGCGCGCTCGCCGTGCCGGAAGTGGCCGGCGCGCAGAGCCGGACGACACTCGGTGTCGGCTCCGGGGCCGTTGCGGGCGCGCTGGTCGGCGGCCCGATCGGTGCCGTGGCGGGGGCTGTGGTTGGCGGCTTCGTCGGCAATTCGACGGAACGGCGGCACCGCCGCGTGCGGCGCGGCCGCCGCGACAGCAATGCGGCTTCGCGGCGACCCCTCCAGCGCCGGGCGGAGGCCGCGGTACCGCGGGAGGCGCCTTCCGTGAAACGATCCGCAGCGGCAGACGCGCCCGCCCCCGTCGCCACCACGTGGAAGGATCCGCGCTGACAGGGCGTCTCAGGCTGCATTCCGAAGCGATTGCGGGACATCGGACGTGAAGGTGGCGCGGGCGAGCGCCGGATACGCGACGGCCTGACCGACACCCCGGGCGCCCAGGAACGCCACGAAGGCGAGCCAAAGCCCGAAATTGCCGAGGCCGAGCGCTTGCACCAGCGCCAGCGTCGCGCCGTAGAAGGCCAGGGCGCACAGCATCAGGTTGCGCATCGCCCGCGTCCAGGTCGCCCCGATATAGATCCCGTCATAGGCAAACGGCGCCGCGGCCGCGAGCGGGGCCAAAGCGGCCAGGAGCAGATAGGCCCGCGCGGTCTCGCGCACCGGTGCGTTCGTCGTGACGAAGTCGATGAAGGCGGGGCCGCCAACCAGCGACAGCAGGCTCACCCCGAGCCCGAAGCCCAGGCACCAGCGCAGGCTCAAGATGGCCGAAGCGCGGAAGGCCTCTTCGTCCCGGGCGCCCACCGCGCGCCCGCACAGTGTCTGTGCCGCCGTGGCGAAGCCATCGAGGAAGAAGCCGCAGATCAGGAAGAGATTCCACAGCACCGAATTCGCCGCCAGCACCACGTCGCCCTGCCGGGCCCCGAGCGCCGAGAACAGGACGATGGCGGTGATCAGCGCCAGCGTCCGCAGGATCACGTCGACGTTGACGCTCAGCGTCCGGCGCAGGGCTGCGGCGTCGCGCAGGTCGCGCAGGCGCACCCGGAACGGATGCGAACCCAACCGCCCGAGGACGATCAACCCCAGCCCGAATCCCAGCGCCTCCGCGCAGACGGTGGCCAGCGCCGCCCCGGCCAGCCCCAACGCGAAGCCCAGGACCAGGGCGAGCGTCAGCCCGATATGGATCAGGTTGATCGCCACGTGGAGCAGCAGGCCGAGATCGGTCCGGCCACGGCCCAGCACCGAGCCGAGCACCCCGTAATTCGCCAGCACGAAGGGCGCCGACAGGATGCGGGTGTGAAAATAGGTGGTGAGCCCGGCGCGCACCGCGTCGCTCGCCCCGCTGATCGCGAAGGCGACCGGGCCGATCAAGCCCTGCAGGGCCACGAGGGCGAGGCCGATCAGTCCGCCCGCCGCCAGCGTCCGGGCCAGGATCCGGTCGACCTCCCGGTCATCCCGGGCGCCGACCGCCTGCGCGGTCAGCCCGGCGGTCGCCACGCGCAGGGTGCCGAAGGACCAGAAGATCGCGTCGAAGACCACCGCGCCGAGCGCGACGGCGCCGAGCAAAGCCGCGTCGCCCAGCCGGCCGATCACCGCCGCGCCCACGAAGCCGAGCATCGGCGTCGTGACGTTGGCGAGCGTCATCGGCAGGGCGAGCGCCAGCACGCGGCGATGCGTCGGTCGGTTCAGGCGCGTGGTCACGGGCGTCATGCCGCAAGCTTAGCGGGCGCGAACGATTCGTGAACCCACGCGGACGCAAACGTCCCTTGAACGCGCGCTGACGCGTGGGCTGCCGGTCAGCGCGAGACCGCGAACAGCCGCGCTATCAACCACAGCGGCACGACCACGATTGCCCCCGCGACGATCCAGCCGCCGAAATCGTGCAGCGAGGCGAGGCCGACCTCCAGCAGCGCCCGGGTCGAGTCGTACAGGTGCCAGAACAGGCGCCCCGGGGTCACGCCGAGCATCGACATGAAGGCGCCGACCAGGATCGACAGGAACAGCAGCCGCGCCATCACCCCGGCGGGCGAGCCGCCGAGAAAGCGCCGGAGCGCCGAGTCCCGGGGGCGAGGGGAATCCGGCCCGTAGGCGCCCGGCGGCACCGTATGGTGTGTATCGTCCCGCCGGTGCCGCTGATGATCGACGAGCATCGTGTCCTCGTGAAACTCTGTGCCGTTCGATCGACGATGAAGCGGGCGGAACCGTGGCCAGTACATCACACCGCATCGAAACCCGTCGGGCGATCGAGCGTTGGCTGATTTCTCCCGCGCTCTCGACATGGCAAGTGGCGATGACCTCGCCAAGATGTCCGGCGCGGCGGGATGCGCGTCCGGGGAATGCCCGGCGTGCGTTGCGAAGGTTGCGGGAAGACCTCCCGGGGCCGCACGTTGCCGAGGGGTTTGAAGTGCCGACGGGACCAGACGCACGATGATCGACCACGCCCTGTTCGACCCGGCGACGATCGATCCCGAGATCACCCGGCTGAATGCCGAGATCGTGGCTGCCCACGCGGCCTTGCCCGATCCCTGGTCGCTGTCGATCGCAGAGGTGCGCGCGCGCCGTCGGGCCGGCACGAAGGCCGCGCCCGCGATGCCGCAGAGCGCCCGAGCCGAGTGGCTGACGATCGACGGGCCCGGCGGCCCGCTCAAGCTCCGCGTGATCAAACCCAAGGCGGGCATCAAGCTGCGCGGGGCCTACCTGCACATCCACCGGGGCGGCTGGGTCTGGGGTGCGGCCGACGAGCAGGATCCCTGGCTGGAGCGGATCGCCGATGCCTGCGGCTTCGTCGCCCTGTCGGTGGAATACCGGTTGGCCCCCGAGCATCCCTACCCGGCCGCCCTCCTCGACTGCGAGGCGGCGGCCCTCTGGCTGGCCGGGCCCGGCAAGGCCGAATTCGGCATCAACGCCCTGACCATCGGGGGTGAATCGGTGGGCGCCCAGCTCGCCGTGATGGTGCTGCTGCGGCTGCGGGACAAGCACAATTTGACGCGGGCCTTCCGCGGCGCCAACCTCAATGCCGGGTTCTTCGACCTCGGTCTCACCCCGTCGGTGCGCAACTGGGGCGAGGAGCGCTTGGTCGTGAACACCCGCGACCTGACGCGGTTCGCCGACGATTATGTCCGCGAGGGGATCGACCGCCGCCGGCCGGACGTGTCGCCGATCTATGCCGAGCTGAAGGGGCTCCCGCCCGCTCTGTTCACGATCGGCACCAGGGATCCCCTGCTCGACGATACGCTGTACATGTCGGCGCGCTGGGCGGCGGCGGGCAATGGCGGCCACACCGCGATCTATCCCGGCGGCTGCCACGTCTTCGCCCGCTATCCGAGCCCGATCAGCGAGCAGGCCCTGGAGTTGATCGACCGCTTCCTGATGGCGCTCGCCTGAGCGATCCAGCGGAGATCCTGCCGGAGCGGTTCCGGGCGTGGTTCGCCGCGCGCGGCTGGGCACCCCGGCCGCACCAGCTCGATCTCCTGCGGATCGCCGGGGCCGGCCGTTCGGCCTTGCTGGTGGCGCCGACCGGGGCTGGCAAGACGCTCGCGGGGTTCCTGCCGAGCCTCGTCGCTCTCGCGGAGCGCGGGCCGCAGAAGCTCAAGCCCAAGGGGCTCCACACCCTCTACGTCTCGCCGCTGAAGGCGCTGGCGGTCGACATCGCCCGCAACCTCGATGCGCCGATCGCCGAGATGGATCTACCGGTGCGCGTCGAGACCCGCACCGGCGACACGCCGGCCCATAAGCGCACCCGTCAGATCAGTCGGCCGCCCGACATCCTGTTGACCACGCCCGAGCAGCTGGCGCTGCTGATCGCCCATCGCGAAGCGGCCGAGTTCTTTTCGGGATTGCGCTGCGTGGTGCTGGACGAATTGCACGCGCTCGTGACGTCGAAGCGCGGCGATCTGCTGTCGCTGGCGATGGCCCGGCTGCACCGGCTGAGCCCGGGTCTCGCGGCGGTCGGGCTCTCCGCGACGGTGCGCGAGCCGGATGAATTGCGGAAGTATCTGGTGCCGCAGGGCCCGCTTCCCGCTCCCCCCTCTCCGAACGCACCGTCGAAGTCGCACGAGGAGAAGGTCATCCCAGTCGTGGGGCCACGCGCGGGTCCCCTCTCCCGATCGGGAGAGGGACAGGGTGAGGGACGAGAACTCTCCGAAGGAGGCGCGCCCGAGACGCGCGGCGATCCGGTGCCTGATCCTGAACCGTCTCATCCCTCACCCCAACCCTCTCCCGCACGGGAGAGGGGCCCGGTCGCGCCCCCCATGGCCGACCTCGTCACCGTAGCGGGAGGCGCCAAGGCCGACCTGCGCATGCTCGACCTCGGCCGGGCGCTGCCGATCTCCGGCCACACCGCCTGGCACTCGATGCCGGCGATCTACGAGCTGATCAAGGAGCACCGCACCACGCTGGTCTTCGTGAACACCCGCCTCCAGGCCGAGTACACGTTCCAGGAGCTGTGGCGGCTCAACGAGGATGCGCTGCCGATCGCGATCCACCACGGCTCGCTCGACGCCCAGCAGCGCCGCCGGGTCGAGGCCGCCATGGCGGCGGGGCAGCTGCGGGCGATCGTCTGCACCGCGACCCTCGATCTCGGCATAGACTGGGGCGACGTGGACCTCGTGGTCAATGTCGGCGCGCCCAAGGGCGCGAGCCGGATCATGCAGCGGATCGGCCGCGCCAACCACCGGATGGACGAGCCGTCGAAGGCCTATCTCGTCCCCGGCAACCGCTTCGAGATGCTGGAATGTCAGGCGGCGCTCGACGCCGTCGAGGAGGCCGCGCAGGACACCCCCGATGCAAGGCTGGGCGCCCTCGACGTGCTCGCCCAGCACGTGCTCGGCATGGCCTGCGCGGATGCCTTCGACCCCCTCGATCTCTACGACGAGATCGTCTCGGCGTCGCCCTATGCGGACCTCACCTGGGAATCCTTCGAGCAGGTGGTCGATTACGTCGCCACCGGCGGCTACGCGCTGCGCGCCTACGAGCGCTTCGCCAAGATCCTGCGGGGGCCGGACGGTCTCTGGCGGGTGCGCGACGCCCGGACCGCGCAGGCCTATCGGATGAATGTCGGGACGATCGTCGAGGCGGCGCGGGTGCGGGTGCGCCTCGGCCGGTCGCTCCGCGGAAAACCCGGCACGGTCCTGCCAAAGACCGGCCGGGTGCTCGGCGAGATCGAGGACGAGTTCGCCGAGACGCTCACCGTCGGCGACACCTTCCTGTTCGCGGGCGAGACCCTGCGCTTCGAAGGGCTTGCCGAGGACGAGTGCCTCGTGACCCGCGCCCCGCCCGATACCGACCCGGCGATCCCGTCCTATGCCGGCTCGAAATTCCCGCTCTCGACCTTCCTCGCTGCCCGGGTCCGGGCGCTGATCGCCGATCCGTTCGAATGGGACCGGCTCCCGGAGCAGATCGGCGCGTACCTGCAGCAGCAGCGCCGCCGCTCGGTCCTGCCGGGCGAGCGCGACCTGCTGGTCGAGACGTTTCCGCGGGGCAAGCGCCACTACCTGACCGCCTTCCCGTTCGAGGGCCGTCTCGCCCACCAGACGCTCGGCATGCTGCTGACCCGAAGGCTGGAGCGCGGCGGGCTGCGGCCACTCGGTTTCGCGGCCAACGATTACGGCATCGCGATCTGGACGACCCGCGATGTCGCCGAGCGTGCCGCCCTCGATCCGGACTTCATCGGCGACCTGTTCGCGGTCGACATGCTGGGCGACGATCTGGAGGCGTGGCTCGATGAATCGGCGATGATGAAGCGCACCTTCCGGCAATGCGCGGTGATCGCCGGCCTGATCGAACGCCATCACCCGGGCCTGAAGAAATCCGGCCGGGCGGTCACGATCTCGACCGATCTGATCTACGACGTGCTGCGCAAGCACCAGCCCGACCACCTGCTGCTGCGGGCGGCGCGGCAGGATGCGGCAACCGGACTCCTCGACGTGAGGCGCCTCGGCATGATGCTAGAGCGCATCCAGGGGCGAATCATCCACAGGTCTCTCGACCGGGTCTCGCCGCTCTCCGTATCCGTGATGCTCGAGATCGGGCGCGAGCGGGTCTACGGCGAGGGCGCCGACGAGATCCTGGCCGAGGCCGAGGCGGAGCTTCTTCAAGAGGCTCTGTCCTGACCCATGATCCGCCCTCCCCCGACGACGAGGATGCGATCTTGGCGGCCGGCCTGAGACTCGAGAAGACTTCCAAACACCCGACCCTTCAGCTCGCGGGCGAGACCCTGGTACTCGACCTGTGCGGCGGCCTCTGGCTGCCGGAGCACCGGACGCTGATCGTATCGGATCTCCATCTGGAGAAGGGCTCCTCCTATGCGGCCCGGTCGGGCCAGTTCCTGCCGCCCTACGACACCCGCGAGACCCTGGCCTGCCTGCACGAGGCGGTGATCCGCCACGATCCCGCCCGGGTGATCGCGCTGGGCGATTCCTTCCACGATGCGCGGGGCCCCGAGCGCATGGAGCCGGGCGACCGCGCCATGGTGGCGGCGCTGCAGGACGGCCGGGACTGGGTCTGGATCGCGGGCAACCACGACGCCGCCGTCAGCGAGGGCGTCGGCGGCCGCTACGCCGATGCGCTGACGCTCGGCGGTCTCCTCCTGCGCCACGAGCCGAGCCCCGGGGCGGCCCCCGGCGAGATCGCCGGTCACCTTCATCCCTGCGGCAAGGTCGCGATGCGTGGCCGGGCGGTGCGCCGCCGCTGCTTCGTCACCGACGGCAGCCGCCTCGTCATGCCGGCCTTCGGCGCCTATGCGGGCGGCCTGAACGTTCGCGACAAGGCGATCGAGGGGCTGTTCCCGAAGGGCTTCAACGCGCATCTCCTCGGCGACGGGCGGGTTTTCGCGATCGGCCGGGCGCAGCTCGCCCGGGACTGATGCGGTTTATACGGCGACGGCTGCGTCGGGCCGATTGATACCCTACTCGCCGCGACCTAATCCTTCTCCAACCCGGCGATCGCCCGGGCGAAATCCCGGGCCGCGAAGGGCTCCAGATCCTCCACGCCCTCGCCGACGCCGATGAAATGCACCGGCAGGCCGAACTTGGCCGCCAGCGCCACCAGGATCCCGCCCCGCGCGGTGCCGTCGAGCTTCGTCATCACGAGCCCCGAGACCGGCGCCGCCTGCGAGAACAGCTCCACTTGGCTGATCGCGTTCTGGCCGACCGTCGCATCGAGGACGAGGAGCGTGGCGTGCGGGGCGTGCGGATCCTGCTTGCGCAGGACGCGCACGATCTTCTCCAACTCGGCCATCAACCCGGTCTTGTTCTGGAGCCGACCGGCGGTGTCGATCAGCAGCACGTCGGTGCCGGCGGCCTGGGCCTGCTTCAGCGCGTCGAAGGCGAGCCCGGCCGCGTCCGCCCCCTGCGCCCCGCTCACCACCGGCGTGCCGGTGCGCGCCCCCCAGACCTTGAGCTGGTCGATCGCTGCCGCCCGGAACGTGTCGCCCGCCGCCAGCATCACGGTGCGGCCCTCTGCCCGCAGCTTCGAGGCGAGCTTGCCGAGCGTGGTGGTCTTGCCGGCGCCGTTCACGCCGACGGTGAGGATCACGAACGGCTTCTTCCCGGCATCGACGGCCAGCGGCACCGCTACGGGTTCGAGCGCCCGCTCGACCTCGGTGGCCAGGATCGCCCGAACCTCGTCGGGCGAGATGCCCTTCTCGTAGCGGCCCTTGCCCACCGCCTCGGAGATCCGCATCGCGGTCTCCAGGCCGAAATCGGCTTGGATCAGGGCGTCCTCCAGGTCTTCCAGGGTCGTGGCGTCGAGCTTGCGCTTGGTGAACAGGCCCGTCACCCGCTCGGACAAAGCCGAGGAGGTCCGCTTCATCCCGGAGGTGAGGCGGGTCCACCACCCCTTGGCTTCCGGCTCGCGGTCCGGCCCCGCTCCGGCATCGTGGGCCAGAGCCGCCGCGGAATCGATCGGTTGGATGTCGGGCTGCGGCGCGATCACCGGTTCGCGGTTCGCATCCCCCGTGTCGACCGGGTCGGCGCCATGGGCGGGATCGTCGCCGGCCGTACCGGCGGGCGGACGCTCCAGCTCGCCTTCGATCGGCAGGAGGTCCGCCCCCTCGACGACGTCGGGGACCGGCTCCCCGGTCTCCTCCGGCGGCAGCGGAATGGTCGCGACATCCTCCGCCCCGGTGGCGAAGTCGGGCTGGCCTTCGGAGGGCGAGGCCGCCTCCGCGGGGAGGTCCGCCTCGGGCTTCTCATCGGACGTCGGCTCCGTGGTGTCCTGGGGCTTCTCCTCGGCCGCGTCGTGGCCCTTCCGCCCGAACAGGCGTCCGAACCAGCCGGGCTTCTCCTCGCTCGCCATGTCGTCGCGTCCTCGCCCTACCTTGCCGATCCGGGATCAACCCTCTAGCCGATCCCGATGTCCAACGCCTTCGACATAGGCGCACGCCTGCTCTACCGCGACGCCCTGCTGCTCGTCATCGACAAGCCGCCGGGTCTACCGGTCCATCCGGGGCCGCGCGGCGGCGAGACGCTGACCGACCATCTCGACGCCTTGCGGTTCGGCCTGCCGCGCCGGCCGGAGGCCGCGCACCGGCTCGACCGCGACACGTCAGGCTGCCTCGCGTTGGGGCGCCACGCCAAGGCGCTGGCCCGGCTGGGCAAGCTCTTCGCCGGCAGCGCGGTGGACAAGACCTACTGGGCTCTGGTCGAGGGCGGCCCCGCCGAGGAGGCGGGCCGCATCGACCTGCCGCTCGCCCGCCGCTCGGACGATCCACGCTCGTGGTGGATGAAGGCCGATCCCGCCGGCGACCCGGCGCTGACGCATTGGCGCGTCCTCGGCCGGGCGGACGGGCGCACATGGCTCGAACTGAAGCCGGTCACCGGCCGCACCCACCAGCTCCGCGTGCATTGCGCGGCCTCCGGCTGGCCGATTCTCGGCGACTCCATCTACGGGGCTGCCCCGCGCGGAAGCGCGCTGCATCTGCATGCGCGGACGCTGTCGATCCCGCTCTATCCGAAGCGTGAGGCCATCACGGTGACGGCGCCGCCGCCGAACCACATCACCGCGGCAATCGCCGCGATGGGCTTTCAGGCCGCGATCAGCCGCCCGCCGTCATGAGCCGCGATGGCGACCGCGCGCATGGTCCCGGGCTCCGTATCTGCCGCCAGCCGTACCGGCGTAAAATCCTCGGCGCGTCCCATCCCGCCGCGCTCGGCGAGCACGGTCAGGTCTCGCCCGACCTGCGCGTCGAGGTGCCGCCGAAGCGCCTGCGCCCCCGCCTCCCGCAGCCGGGCCGCCCGCTCGCGGATCGCCCCTTGCGCCACCGGCGGCATCCGGGCTGCAGGCGTCTCGGGCCGGGGCGAGTACGGGAAGACGTGCAGATGCGTCAGGCCGCATTCGGCCACGAGGTCGAGGGAGCGCGCGAACTGCTCCTCGGTCTCGGTGGGGAAGCCGGCGATCAGGTCCGCACCGAACACGAGGTCGGGGCGCAGCCGCCGGGCTGTCTCGCAGAAGCGGATCGCGTCGGCGCGGCTGTGCCGGCGCTTCATCCGCTTCAGGATCAGATCGTCGCCGGCCTGAAGCGAAAGGTGAAGGTGCGGCATCAGCCGCTCCTCCTCGGCCAGAGCCGCCAGCAGGTCCGCGTCCGCCTCGACGGAATCGATCGAGGACAGGCGCAGGCGCGCGAGGTCCGGCACCGCCCGGAGGATCGCGCGCACCAGAGCACCGAGGGAGAGGGACGAACCCGACAGGTCCCGGCCATAGGCCGTGAGATCGACGCCGGTCAGCACGACCTCGCGCCCGCCATGCGCCACGATCGTCTCGACCTGCGCGATCACCGCGGCGGCCGGCACCGAGCGCGACGGGCCGCGCCCGAACGGGATCACGCAGAAAGTGCACCGGTGATCGCAGCCGTTCTGCACTGGCACGAAGGCCCGCGTATGCCCCGCGACGGCCGCGATCCGGGTCGGATCGGCCGCGCGCGCAGCCATGACGGCCCCCGGCCCGGTCCCCGCGGGCGACCAGCCCTCCGGCCGCAGCTTCTCGCCGTTGCCGACGAGGCGCGACACCTCGGGCATGGCTGCGTAGGCTTCCGTCTCGACCTCGGCGCCGCAGCCGGTGACGACGATCTCGGCCCCCGGTTGCTCGCGCGCGATCCGGCGGATCGCCTTGCGCGCCTGCCGACCGGCCTCGGCGGTGACCGCGCAGGTGTTCACCACGATCCGGTCGCGCCCGTCGGCGCCGGCATGGACCCGCAGGGCCTCCGACTCCACGATGTTGAGCCGACAGCCGAAGGTGAGGGTCTCGACGCCCATCAGGCGAGGCCGGAGAACAGCTCCGGCGCCAGCGTCCCCTCGGCCACGAGGGCGACGGGGCCGGTCATCAGGACGTGGTCGTCGGCCCGCCACTCCACGAACAGCTCGCCGCCGGGCAGCGCGACCTGCGCCTGCCGGCCGATCATCCGCAGCCGGGATGCCGCCACCACAGCGGCGCAGGCGGCGGTGCCGCAGGCGAGCGTCAGCCCGGCGCCGCGTTCCCAGACCCGCAGCTTGATCATCTCGCGATCCTTGACCTGGGCGATCGAGATATTGGCCCGCTCGGGGAAGAGCGGGTGGTTCTCCAGCATCGGCCCGATCCGGCCGAGATCGAAGGTCTCGGGGTCGGCCTCGACGAAGAACACCGCGTGCGGGTTGCCCATGTTCACCACGGCCGGCGAGTGCAGGACCGGATCGTCGATCGGCCCGATCTGCAATTCGATCCGCCGCGTATCGGGAAACGGCTCCGACAGGGGAATCTCGTCCCAGGCGAGCTTCGGCCGGCCCATATCGACCGTGAAGGCGCGCTCCGACACCCGGCGCACGCCGAGGAGGCCGGCCTGAGTCTCCAGCGTCAGCCGGCCCCCCTCGGCCGGGCGGGCCATGGCCGGATCGTCGAGCATCGCGTAGGCGACGCAGCGGGTGCCGTTGCCGCAGGCGCCGGATTCCGAGCCGTCGGTGTTGTAGATCCGCAGGAACGCATCCGTGCCGGGGCTCACGGGATCGTGCAGCACCATCATTTGATCGAACGACGAGGCCGGATCCTGCGCGATCGCCCGCGCTTCACCGGGCTGGACCCGCGCGCTCGCGCCGCGCAGGTCCAGCACCACGATGGCGTTGCCGGCGCCGTGCATCTTCAGGAAGCGTCTGTGGGCGAGTGCGCTCATGCGGTCCCGCAGCTGGAAGGGGTCGGCCGGCTATATGGCAAACCCGAGGGGCCTACGCGAGTGGTTCGCCGTCGTGGCAGATGCGCCGCATCCGCGACCCTCTCGGGTTGCCCTCTTGCGCGGTCCTCTTGCGCAGCCCTGGTGCACGTCGCACTCGCGGGCGATCCCGATCACCGCTACCCTATGTGGTGGGAAGCCCGGACGATCCGCCGGGCCCCGATCGGAGCGCCCATCGTGATCCGCCTTCGTCCGCTCGCAATCCTGTCCGTCGGTCTCATGCTCGGTGTCGGCCCGCTGGCCGCTCAGCAGCCGGCTCCCCCGCCCTCGACCGCACCGTCCCCGGCCCAGACGAACCCGCTGCCGACCACCACGGCTCCGAACCCGGCGCCCGATCCGGGCAAGAGCCCGGCGCCGGCGCCCGAGCAGGCGGTGGCGCCGCCGCCGGCCGGGCAGAGCGCCGTTGGGACGCCGGCACGCCCGACCCTGATCGACAAGCCCGGCGAGCCGGGCGACGTCGACGAGGTGACGCTGCCCGCCAAGCCGGCCGCCATCGTCACCGGCAAGACGAAGTGGGAGGAGGCGGTTGTGAACCTCAAGCAGGCCTTCGCGCGGATCGAGGCGGATCTCGCCAAGCTCGGCGTCGCGCCGGCGGGCCGGCCGCTCGCGGTCTTCACCCGCACCGACGATGATGGCTTCGAGTTCGAGGCGATGATCCCGGTGGCGGCCGCGCCGAACCCCGTGCCCGCCGAGACGGACGGGCTGCGCTTCGGCACGACGCCCTCCGGCAAGGCGCTGCGCTTCGCCCACAGGGGCTCCTACGAGTCGATCGACAGCACCTACGAGACGTTGACCGCCTACCTCGATGCCAAGGACATCGTGGTGCAGGACCGGTTCGTCGAGGAATACGCCACCGACCTCAAGGACGGCACCGACGACAATCTCGACGTGAATATCTACGCGCTGGTGAAGTAGGGTGTCGTATCCACGGTTCCACGTCTCTCCCTCCCCCCTTTGCGGGGGAGGTTGGCCCGCGAAGCGGGTCGGGAGAGGGGAGCGACGGTGCAGAATTCAGCGCTGCGCCGCGCGAAGGTCGCGCCTCCTTTGGAACCCGGGCTCCCCTCTCCCGACCCCTGCTGACGCAGGGCCCACCCTCCCCCGCAGAGGGGGGAGGAATAGAAGTGGCGGCCCGTTAGGCTGATCCTGAAGCCATCGCACCCCGATCGGACAGATCGCCGCTGCCCCGCGCGCGCCGGAACAGCGGCGCCGGCTGGCGGATTCGACCGCTATGCCCCTCGCCGACCTCCGCACTGAAACCCGCCCGCGGGCCAGCCGCAAAGCCGCCCCCGCCCCCGGTGATCCCGCCCTCGCCGACAAGGCGATCGCCGTCCACGCGCGGCTCTGCCCGGTCTATGGCTGCCCGATCCCGTACTTCCACAGCCTGGATCCGGTCAGCGAACTCGTCTCCTCGCTCCTGTCGCACCGGACGCGCAACGCGGAATCGGGCCGGGCCTTCAAGGCGCTGCGCGCCCGCTTTCCCGACTGGGACGCCGTGATCGACGCGGACGTGCCGGAGATCGAGGCCGCCATCGCGGGCGTGACCTGGCCGGAGCTGAAGGCGCCGCGCATCCGCGACGTGCTGCGGGCCCTGCGCGATCGGTGCGGCAGCCTCGACCTCGCCTTCCTGGCCGACATGGAGGTCGAGGCGGCGCGGGCTTGGCTGCAGGCGATCCCGGGGGTCGGCCCGAAGACCAGCGCGGCGGTCCTGTCCTTCTCCACGCTCCGGATGCCGGCCCTGCCGGTTGACAGCCACCATCACCGGGTCGCCCAGCGCCTGGGGCTGATCGGCCCGCGGGTCGATGTCGGCCCCGCGCACCCGATCCTGCGGGCGCAGCTCCCCGACGACTGGAGCGCGCAGGATCTCTACGACAATCATGAGATCCTGATGCTGCACGGTCAGAAGGTCTGCCACCATCACCGCCCGGCCTGCGGACGCTGCGTCCTGGTCGATCTCTGCCCGAGCGCGAAAGTGTCGACGCGGGAGCCGTGAACCCATCCTTGACCGGTCCAGCCCACGGGTGCGAGTAACCCCCGCCCGGCTGGCGCGGAGCCCCGGTCTTATCTTGCTCAGGATCGGCGCCGATGGCCGCGTTCACCGAATTGGTCTTCTCGGGCGTCCAGCCCACCGGCAACCTGCATCTCGGCAACTACCTTGGGGCGGTGAAGCGCTTCGTGGAGATGCAGGAGCGCGACGCGCAGTGCCTCTACTGCGTCGTCGACATGCACGCGATCACCGTCTGGCAGGACCCCGAGGCCCTGCGCGGCCAGATCCGCGAGGTCACGGCCGCCTTCCTCGCCGCCGGCATCGATCCCAAGCGCTCCATCGTGTTCAACCAGAGTCAGGTGCCGCAGCACGCCGAGCTCGCCTGGGTGTTCAACTGCGTCGCCCGCCTCGGCTGGCTGAACCGCATGACGCAGTTCAAGGAGAAGGCCGGCAAGGACCGGGAGAACGCCTCGATCGGGCTCTACGACTACCCTGTGCTGATGGCCGCCGACATCCTGGCCTACCGGGCGACGCATGTGCCGGTCGGCGAGGACCAGAAGCAGCACCTGGAGCTGACCCGGGACATCGCCCAGAAGTTCAACACCGATTTCGGATCCTCGATCGCGGCGCACGGCCACTGCGACGCGTTCTTCCCGATCACCGAGCCGCTGATCGGCGGCCCGGCCGCCCGGGTCATGTCGCTGCGCGACGGCACCAAGAAGATGTCGAAGTCGGACCCGTCCGACAACGCCCGGATCAATCTTACCGACGAGGCCGACACGATCGCCCAGAAGATCCGTAGGGCGAAGACCGATTCCGACCCCCTCCCCTCCGAGGTGGACGGCCTGAAGGAGCGGCCGGAGGCCGACAACCTCGTGGGGATCTATGCGGCTCTGGCTGGCATCACCCGCGAGGACGTGCTGCGCGATTTCGGCGGGGCGCAGTTCTCGACCTTCAAGCCGGCGCTCGCCGACCTCGCGGTGACGAGCCTCGCGCCGATCGCCGGGGAGATGCGCCGCCTCACCGCCGATCCGGGCCATATCGATGCGGTCCTGGCGGATGGCAGCAACCGGGCCGAGACTATCGCGGCGCAGACGCTGGATGCCGTCAAGGACATCGTCGGCTTCGTCCGGCGCGGTCCGAGCCTCCAGGCGGTGCGGTGACCGTCCGGGCGCTGGTCTTCGACGTCTTCGGGACGCTGGTCGACTGGCGCTCCGGCGTTGCCCGCGAGGCTGCGCGGCTGCTCGCGCCCGTCGCGCCGAACCTCGATGCCGGCGCCTTCGCGGATGCGTGGCGGGCTCGGTACAATCCCTCGATGGAGACGGTGCGCTCCGGCGCCCGGCCCTACGTCGATCTCGACACGCTCCAGGCGGAATCCCTGCCCGGCGTGCTGGCGCAGTTCGGCATCTCGGGCGTGTCTGAAGATGTGCAGCGCGAACTGGTCCAAGCGTGGCACCGGCTCGATGCGTGGCCCGATGTGCCGGACGCGCTGCGGCGGCTGCGGGAGAAGCACCTCGTCGCGCCGAATTCGAACGGGCCTGTCCGGTTGATGGCCGACCTCGCCCGCCGCAACGGCCTGATCTTCGACGCGGTGCTCGGGGCCGGTTATTCCCGCGACTACAAGCCGAAGCCGGCGCTCTACCGCGATGCGGTCGCGGCCTTCGGCTTCGCGGCTGGAGAAACCATGATGGTCGCCGCTCATTCGAACGACCTAGCGTCGGCCGCGAGCCACGGTCTCGCCACCGCCCACATCGCCCGCCCGCAGGAGCACGGCCCGGCCGGCGGCGAGTCCGCGCCGACGGTGCCGGTCACCGTCGCGGCGCGGGATTTGGCGGATCTCGCCGACCAGCTGGGCTGCTGAGGCTCATCCACGGAGGGTTTGCGATGGCCGATTGGAACCCCGCCCTCTACACCCGCTTCGAAGACGAGCGGACCCGCCCCGCTGCCGAGCTTCTCGCCCGCGTGCCCCTCTATGCGCCGCGATTGGCCGTCGATCTCGGCTGCGGACCCGGCAATTCGACAGCGCTGATCGCCGCGCGCTTTCCCGACGCCGAGGTGATCGGCCTCGACACCTCGCCCGCCATGCTGGAGAGCGCCCGCGTCCGCCTGCCCGATCTCACGTTCGCGCAGGCCGATGCCGCGACCTGGGTGCCGGAGCGCGCGCCGGACCTGATCTACGCCAACGCCGTGCTGCAATGGCTGCCGGACCACGGGACCCTGCTGCCGCGGCTGCTCGGTCTCCTAGCACCGGGCGGCGTGCTGGCCGTGCAGATGCCCGACAATCTCGCCGAGCCCACGCATTGCCTGATGCGGGAGGTTGCAGCCGCAGGCCCCTAGGCGGCGGCGATCGGCGATCCCGCCGTGGCCGGGCGTCTCGGGCGCATGCTGGAGCCCGCTTACTTTTACGACCTGCTGGCGCCGCACGCCGCCGAGGTCGATGTCTGGCGCACGGCCTATCACCACCGGATGGCCGATGCCGCCGCCATCGTGGAATGGGTCAGCGCCACGGGCCTGCGGCCCTTCCTCGATCCGTTGACCGCCACGGAGAAGGCCGGCTTCCTGGCCGCCTACACGGCCGGGATCGAAAGCGGCTATCCGCCCCGGAGCGACGGCAAGCGTCTGCTCGCCTTCCCGCGGGTGTTCATCGTGGCGCGCCGGGCGGGCTAGCGGATCAGGCCTCGCCGCGGGCGACGAGCGCCTCGTACTCGGAGATCTCCAGCTTGCCCTCTTGGACGACACGGGCCTTGTCGGCGTCGCTGATGACGTCGCCCGCGAGGTCGAGGCGCTTCCAGGCGGCGAGCGGGGTCTCGCGGCCCGGCCGCGGCACATACTTGTTCTGCTCGAGCTTCTGGTACTTGTGGATGTAGCGCGGGCAATTGACCCAGATCTTCGTCACCGCGACCTTCACCAGGTACTTCGCCTCGGTGTACGCGGCCATCAGCGCGTCGTCGCGCAGCAACGTCGCGTGGCCCTGCACGCGGATGCGGTGCGGCGTCTCGAAATCGATGAACAGCAGGCCGACCTTGGCCTGCCCCTCGATGTTGCCCATCGAGTAGAACATGCCGTTGCCGTCGAAGCCGGGGAAGACGAGCGTGTTGGCGTCGAGCACCTTCACGAAGCCCGTGGGTCCGCCCTTGTAGGAGACGGTCGGCATGCCGTCGGGATCGACGGTCGAGAGGAAGAACATGTCGCGGGAGCCGATGAAGGCGGCCTCCTCCGGCTGGACGCTCTCGTGGACCCAATCCTCGTCGAGCCGCACGGCGAGCTTGGTGGTGCCGAACTCCTCCTGCAGCGCCCGGTGCGCGTCGGAATAAAGCGATGCCATGCGTGGTCCCTCCCGTGCCGGTCCTCGTATGGGCGGGACCGCTGCGGGGCTTATGGCCGGGAAGCGCAGCCTCGGGCAACCTGGAACACGAAGGGCCGGCCACGCCTTCGCGTGACCGGCCCCTCAAGGACGCGGCCGAGCCGAGCCCGGCCGCCAAATCCCAAATCAGTTGCGGGTCTTGTCGACCAGCGCCTTTTCGGAGATCCACGGCATCATGCCGCGGAGCTTGGCGCCGACCTCCTCGATCGGGTGGGCGGCGAGCTTGGCGCGGGTCGCCTTGAACGAGGTCTGGTTGACCTTGTTCTCCAGCATCCAGTTGCGGGTGAAAGTGCCCGATTGGATGTCGTTGAGCACGCGCTTCATCTCGGCCTTGGTCTCGGGCGTGACGATGCGCGGGCCGGTGACGTACTCGCCGTACTCGGCCGTGTTGGAGATCGAGTAGTTCATGTTGGCGATGCCGCCCTCGTAGATGAGGTCGACGATCAGCTTCACCTCGTGGAGGCACTCGAAATAGGCCATCTCGGGGGCGTAGCCCGCCTCGACCAGCGTCTCGAAGCCGGCCTTGATCAGCTCGACCAGGCCGCCGCAGAGCACCGCCTGCTCGCCGAACAGGTCGGTCTCGCACTCTTCCTTGAAGGTCGTCTCGATGATGCCGGCGCGGCCGCCACCGTTGGCCGAGGCGTACGACAGGCCGAGGTCGTGGGCGTTGCCCGACGCGTCCTGCGCGATCGCGATCAGGGTCGGCACGCCGCCGCCGCGGAGGTACTCGGAGCGCACGGTGTGGCCGGGGCCCTTCGGGGCGACCATCAGGACGTCGAGGTCCTTGCGCGGCTCGATCAGGTTGAAGTGGACGTTGAGGCCGTGGGCGAACAGGAGCGCGGCGCCCTGCTTCATGTTGCCTTCCAGCGACTCGCGGTAGATGTCGCCCTGCAGCTCGTCCGGGGTGAGCATCATCACGACGTCGGCCCACTTCGCGGCCTCGGCGACCGACAGGACCTTGAAGCCCTCGTGCTCGGCCTTCTTGGCGGTGGCGGAGCCCTCGCGCAGCGCGATGACGATGTCCTTCACGCCGGAATCGCGCAGGTTGAGCGCGTGGGCATGGCCCTGGCTGCCGTAGCCGACGATGGCGACCTTCTTGCCCTTGATCAGGTTCAGGTCGGCGTCGCGATCGTAATACACCCGCATGTCTGTCTCCTCTTAAGTTCGGTGGTTCGGGTCGGGTTTGACCTGGCCGTAGAGGGCCAGGAACTGGTCCACGGCGCGGTCCGCATCGCGCCGGATCTCATCCCCGCCGAGGTCGAGCGCCTCGCCGAGCAGAAGTCGGATCTGAATATCGCGGCCGACGAGGCCGAAGAAGGTGCGGAAGGCAGCCTCGCCGTCGGCGAAAGTGAGCAAGCCGGCGGCGCGCCCCGCCTCCAGCACCGGTTTCACCCGCTCGCCGATGGCGAAGCGCCCGTTCGCCAGGACGATGCCGCCGAGATTGCTCTTGTGCGACCCGGCATGCGCGATGGCGATGCGGTTCAGCGCGACCGAGGTCGGGCCGGTGATGACCTCCAGCCACGTCACGGCGAAATCCTGCAGGCGCTCCCGCAGGGTCGCGTCGTCCAGCACTTGCGCGGTGTCGTACCCGGCATGGACCCGGGAGGCCTGCCAGCGCACCGTCGCGGTCAGCAACCCGTCGCGGTCGCCGAACCACTTGTAGAGCGTCTCCTTCGAGCAGCTCGCCCGGCGCGCCACGGCGTCCATGGTGAGCTGGTCCCGGTCCTCGACCATGAGGCCGAGCACGGCATCCAGCACCGCCTGCTGGCGGGCCGAGGGCGCGTCCTGCTCTGGTAAGGGGCTGGCTTGCATCGTCTCAAAATGGCGTACCGTACCGTACGGTACGCGCTTTAGGCCGATTCGTCGGTCGCGGCAAGTCGGTACCGCGACCGTCGGGACTCAGCGCGGCAGCGGCAACCCCTCGCGGGCGAAGACGGCCTGCACGGCCGGGCGCTCGGCGACGCGGCGGGCATGGGCGGTCCAGGCCGGGAAGCGGCCGGCCATGTCGAACCGGAGCGTCGGGCCGTTGGCCCAGAACCAGAAGACCATCAGGTAGGCATCGACCAGGCTGAAGCGCTCGCCCACCGCCCAGCCACCGTGCGACAGGCGCACTTCGGTCATGGTGGCGAGATCTGCGTAGGTGTTGGCGGCCTTGGCCTTGATGCCGTCGAAGGCGCTCTCATCCTCGGTGTAGCGCTCCGGGCGGCGGACATGGGCGTAGGTGATGTGATGGTTGCAGGCGAGCCAGCCGAGCCACTCGTCGGCAGCCGCCTGCTCGCGGAGATCCGTGGGCCACAGCGCCTTCTCGGGCACCGAGCGGGCGACGTGGCGCAGAATGGCCGCACATTCGGTCAGCACCCAGCCGTCCTCGGTCAGCGCCGGGACGCGGCCGCGATCGTTGATGGACAGGTATTCCGGCCGGCGCTGGTCGCCCGCGGCGAGGTCGAGCTTCACGCCCTCGTAGGGCAGCCCGGATTCTTCCAGGATGATGTGGGCGGCCAGCGAGCAGGCGCCGGGGGCGTAGTAGAGGGTGCGGGCGGTCATGAAAGCCTGTCTGCTGGGTGAGCTAATCGAAGGCGTGCGGATTTCAGACCGTCAGGCCGAGCAGCGTCCTGAGCTTGCCGCGCACCTCGGCCACGATCTCATCGGGCGCGCTGCCGAGACTTCTCAGGATGCGTGCGGCCCTGTCGATCGAGCGGACTTGATCGACCAAGACAGCACCCGTGACGGAAAGGCCTGCCGGCAGGAACACTTTCGTCGGCCATGGATGTGGATTGCGCGTGATCGGGCATACGATCACGCGACGAGTCAACTGATTCATGTCCGGATCCGAGACGACGAGCGCGGGTCGGATACCGTTCTGTTCGGTGCCTCGGACCGGCTCGAGCTCGACGAGCAAAATTTCGCCCGGCCTCGGCTGCCAGTCAGTATGGGTCGTTGGCGTCAGCGATGATCTCAGACCCGCGATCCGGGCCCCAATCGACCGTCGGCGGCTCGGCTTCCGGGCCCAGCCGCCGAGCCTCGGCGATCATCTCTTCCATGGTATAGACCGGCAGCCCGTCGACATACCGGCGCCCAGCCCATTGCGTGGGCTCAGGCTGCGGAGAGCGCTTCGCGACGATCTCGACCGTCTCGCCCTCCTGAACACCGAGTTCCTCGGCTTCCGCGTTGCTCAGCCGGACGACGAGATCATCGCCCCAGCGCACGACTCTGGCTTCCATCGCTCCGCCTCCCGCCGGGACGGCGCATCGTAGCAGATTCGGGCTACCCGATCCTACAGCGGCTCCGCCCCGCGCCCCATCGCGGAAATCCCGGTCCGGCAGATCTCCACCAGCCCGATCACGCTCATCAGGCGCACGAACCGGTCGATCTCCTCGGTGGCGCCCGTCAGCTCGAACACGAAGGAGTTGAGGGTGGCGTCCAGGGTTTTGGCACCGAAGGCGGCGGCCAGCCGTAGGGCTTCGCTCCGGTGCTCGCCCTCGCCCTTCACCTTCACGAGGCAGATCTCGCGCTCCAGCGCGTTGCCCTGGAGCGTCAGATCCACCACCCGATGCACCGGCACCAGCCGGTCGAGCTGCGCCTTGATCTGCTCGATCACAGCATTCGTGCCCGTCGTCACGATGGTGACGCGCGAGATGTGGCGCGCCTCCTCGGTCTCGGAGACCGTCAGGCTCTCGATGTTGTAGCCCCGGCCCGAGAACAGCCCCGAGATGCGGGCGAGCACGCCGGGCTCGTTGTCGACGATCACCGCCAAGGTGTGCCGGTTCACCGGCTCGACGCGGCCGGCATCGGGATAGTGGGTGTTCATCGCGTTCATGGCCGGCTTCGTCCTCGTCTGGGTTTCCGAAGGGTAAGCCCTGCGGCGGGGTGTCGGGGTTAGAGCCCGACCGCAGGGCTCTGCCCTGCACCCGCGAAAGGTCTCGACCTTTTGAAACCAGGGTATTCGCGATCAATCCTGTGATGTCAGCCTATCAGACCAGCATCTTGCCTTCCTCGGAGATCACGTCGCCGAGTTCGACGCCGGTCTCGCCGAGGTAGTCGGACAGGAGCATTTCGTTATGCGCCTTGCCCGACGGGATCATCGGGAAGCAATTCTCGGTCTTGTCGACGATGCAGTCGAAGATCACCGGACCATCATAGGCCAGCATCTCGGCGATGGCGCCGTCGAGGTCGCCCGGCTTGTCGCAGCGCATGCCCTTGGCGCCGTAGGCCTCGGCCAGCTTCACGAAGTCCGGCAGGCTCTCCGAGTAGCTCTGCGAGTAGCGCGAGCCGTGCAGCAATTCCTGCCACTGCCGGACCATGCCCATGTACTCGTTGTTCAGGATGAACACCTTGATCGGCAGCCGGTACTGAACCGCCGTCGACATCTCCTGCATGTTCATCAGGATCGAGGCCTCGCCGGCAATGTCGATCACCAGCCCGTCCGGATGGGCGAGCTGCGTGCCGATCGCCGCCGGCAGGCCGTAGCCCATGGTGCCGAGCCCGCCCGAGGTCATCCAGCGGTTCGGCTCGTCGTACTTGAAGTACTGGGCCGCCCACATCTGGTGCTGGCCGACCTCGGTGGTGATGTAGGTCTCGCGGCTCTTGCAGGCCTCGTAGAGGCGCTGCACGGCGTATTGCGGCTTGATGATCGTGCCCGAGGGCCAGTAGGCGAGGCAGTCCCGCGCCTTCCAGGTCTTGATCTTCTGCAGCCACGGCTCGAGGTTCGACGCGTCGGGCCGCGACGGCAGGGCGTGCCACGCCTCCAGCATATCGGCGAGCACCGAGGCGCAATCGCCGACGATCCCGACATCGACCTTGACCACCTTGTTGATCGAGGAGGCATCGACGTCGATGTGGATCTTCTTGGAGAACGGCGAGAACGCGTCGAGCCGGCCGGTGATCCGGTCGTCGAACCGGGCGCCGACGCAGATCATCACGTCGCACTCGTGCATCGCAAGGTTGGCCTCGTAGGTCCCGTGCATGCCGAGCATGCCCAGGAACTTCTCGTCCGTGCCCGGATAGGCGCCGAGCCCCATCAGGGTCGAGGTGACCGGAAAGCCGGTCTCGCGGACGAGCTCGCGCAGCAGCCGCGAGGCCTCCGGGCCCGAATTGATCACGCCGCCGCCGGTGTAGAAGACCGGCCGGCGGGCGGTCGCCATCAGCTCGACGGCCGCGCGGATCCGGTCGGAATCGCCCTTCACGGCCGGCCGATAGGTCTTGTGGCTCGCGATCTCCGGGCGCTCATAGAGGCCGGAGGCGAACTGGATGTCCTTGGGCAGATCGACCACGACCGGGCCCGGCCGGCCGTTCGCCGCGACGTAGAATGCCTCGTGCAGGATGCGCGGCAGGTCGTCGATCGATTTGACCAGGTAATTGTGCTTCGTGCAGTGGCGCGTGATGCCGACCGTGTCGCATTCCTGGAACGCGTCGGTGCCGATCAGATGAGTCGGGACCTGGCCGGTGATGCAGACCAGCGGGATCGAATCCAGCATCGCGTCGGTGAGGCCGGTGACGATGTTGGTCGCGCCGGGGCCCGAGGTGACCAGCACGCAGCCGACCTTGCCGGACGAGCGCGCGTAGCCCTCGGCGGCGTGGACGGCGCCCTGCTCGTGGCGCACGAGGATGTGCTTGACGGCGTTCTGATGGAACAGCGCGTCGTAGATCGGAAGTACGGCGCCGCCTGGATACCCGAACAGCGTATCGACACCCTGATCCTGGAAGGCCCGGATGACCATTTCGGCCCCGGTCATGACCTCGCCGCCCATGCTCGTCTCCTCGCGCTCTCCGGAGCCACGGCGATCCGCGATCGCCGCCCGGCCCCGTCCTCTCTCCCCGCATCCTCGTCTGGTGAAGCGGTGTCCGCCTCGCCCGAAGGTGCTTTTCGCCTCGGATAACCGTCCGTCTCAGTCTCGTCCGCCGGGCCGCGGGCAACAAAAAAGGGCCCCGAGGGACCCTGCATGCGCCACCGCCCGGATCGCGGCCCTAGCTCAGGGCCGCCCCGTCGGTGACGCTACCGCTACAATAAGGACCGTGGTCATCGGATATCCGAACCTGCTCCGCAGCGGCCGTATGATCCGGAACTGGATCAGGGTTGGCGCGCAGAGTGTCGGGCCTCATAGCGGAGTGCGCGGGGCCGGTCAACGCATCCGTGTCGGTTATTGTACCGGCTTGGTCGACGAGCCACGACCTCAGTTCAGAGGCGGTGGGTACCGTCGAACCCAGTTGCTCGCCGCGTCGTAGGCCGCGCCGAGCTGCAGGCAGGCGAGCTCTCCGTGGTTCGGCCCGACGATCTGGATGCCGGTGGGCAATCCGGCTGCGCCGAATCCGGCCGGCACGTCGAGCGCCGGCAGGCCCGACATGGTGACCGGGATCACGGTCTGCATCCACCGGTGATAGGTGTCCATCGCCCGTCCACCGACCGTTTCGGGCCAGCGCAGGTCCTTGTCGAACGGGAAGACCTGCGTCGTCGGCATCACGAGGAAGTCGTAGGCCTCCATGAAGCGGCGGAGGGTCTCGTACCAGCGCGTGCGGCCTTCGAGCGCCACGATGATCCGGTCGGCGCTGAGCGCCAGCCCTCGCTCGACCTCCCAGGCGGCTTCCGGCTTCAGCTGTGCCCGGTGGCGGGGCTCGTCGTAGAACGGGCGGAGCGCGGCAGCCACGGTGAGGGCCCGCAGCACCAACCAATCCTGCCAGAGCTGCTCCATGTCGTAGCGTGGCACCGCCTCCTCGACGGTGCAGCCGATCTCCACGAAGGTTGTCAGAGCCGAGCGCCCGAGCTCGAGCACACCCGGATCGAACGGGATCTGTCCGCCGCAATCGCCGAGCCACGCGATGCGGGTGCCCTTGAAATCCCGGACGCGCAGGCTCGCGAAGGCAGACGGATCCTGGCGGATCGCATTCGGGCAGCGCGGGTCGTAACCTGCCTGGACCGAAAGCATCAGGCCGATATCGGCGGGCGTCCGCCCGATCGCCCCCAGCACGCCGAGATTCGGGCTGAACACGTCCTTGGCCTCGGCGGGGATCCGGCCCCAACTCGGGCGCAGCCCGTAGCAATTGTTGAAGGCCGGCGGGTTGCGCAGGGAGCCGGCATGGTCGCTGCCGTCGGCGACCGGCTGCATCCGCAGCGCCACCGCGACGGCGGCACCGCCGCTCGACCCACCCGCGCTCTTCGTTAGATCGTAGGGATTGGCGGTGGTGCC
Organism: Methylobacterium sp. E-065; assembly: GCF_022829605.1. Lineage (GTDB taxonomy): Bacteria > Pseudomonadota > Alphaproteobacteria > Rhizobiales > Beijerinckiaceae > Methylobacterium. Next base: position 134,987 of record NZ_JAKSYD010000054.1, read on the forward strand.
GTAGACTGGGTTGAAGCTGTGCGAGCCGAGGCCGAATTCGGGGATGTTGGTCTTGCCGATGAAGATCGCCCCGGCGGCGCGCAGGCGGGCCACCATGATCGAATCGGTCTCGGCGATCCGGTCGGCGAAGATCGGTGAGCCTTGCGTGAACCGGAGACCGCGGACCGGATCGAGATCCTTCACGGCGAGCGGGAAGCCGTGCAGCGGCCCGGCAGCCTCGCCGCGCGCCAGGGCGGCATCGGCCGCCTCAGCCTCCCGCAGGAGCGCCGCGTCGTCGGCCAGGGCTACGATGGCGTTCACCTGCGGGTTGAGCCGATGGATCCGGTCCAGATAGGCGCGCATCACCTCCACGCAGGAGACCACCCGGCCGCGGATGGCGGCGGCGAGGTCCACCGCGCCCATGGCGGTGATGCCGTCCGGTCGCGCGTCCTGCATGTTCAGATCTCCAGATCGGTGAGGATGGCCACCGGAGGGCTGAGCGTTGGCAAGGCCCTCATTGCCACTTAGGTTACACGGTGTTGCCGACGAGCGAGCAAGTTATGCCGCAGGCTTCCAACGCCGAATCCGCACGTGCGACGGGACGCAACGATCGTGCGCGGCTCCGTGCTCAAGGACTGAGACCCATACAGATCTGGGTGCCTGACGTGCATGCACCCGGGTTCAAAGCCGAACGCACCGCCAATCGCGCGCCGTCGCCGCCAGTACGCGCGAGGCGGAGGATCAGGCCTTTATCGATGCCGTGTCCGATCGGGACAATGGATGAGGCGGGGTGCGATCTGGACGGTCGCCAGCGGAAAGGACTTTGCGGGCAAACCACGCTCGGCCGAAAACCAAGCTGAGTAACCGTATTGGACAGCTGGACGATGTGAATCTCCTGCAGCTTAACCGAGCAATCCTCGTATTCCTTGGCTTGGCAGCGTCGCCGTAGCGAAGGCTAACGATCTGAGGACAGCCACCGGCCAAGGTAGCGCCCTTCGTCTCTGGAACATCGGCACGGCTGCCTTGACCCGGTTTACACGTATCGGCTGAACACCAGCGCGGCGTTGACGCCTCCGAAGCCGAAGGCGTTCGACAGCACGTGCTTCACGGGCCAGGGCCGTGCCGTGGCCTCGACCAGATCGAACCCCGCCGCCTCCGGCATCGGCTCCTCGATGTTGAGGCCCGGCGGCAGGACCTGATGCTGGAGCGCGAGGGTGGAGAAGACGGCCTCGATCGCCCCGGCGGCGCCCAGCATGTGGCCGGTCGCCGACTTGGTCGAACTGATCGGGACACCGCCGCCGGCCGGCCCGAACAGCGCCGTCAGGGCGGCGAGTTCGGCTGCGTCGCCGACCGGGGTCGAGGTCGCGTGGGCGTTGACGTAGCTGACGTCGGCCGCTGTGAGCCCCGCATTCGCGAGGGCGATCTCCATCGCGCGGGTGGCCTCCCGCCCATCCGGCCAGCCCGACGTTACGTGGTGGGCATCCGTGGTGGTGCCGTAACCCGACAGCACCGCCAGTGGGCGGGCACCCCGCCGCTCGGCGTGGCCAAGCCGTTCGATCACCAGCATGGCCGCGCCCTCCGAGAGCACGAAGCCGTCATGGTCGCGGTCGAACGGACGGGACGCGCGGTGCGGCGCATCGTTGAACGTGACGGACAGCGCCTTCGCGGCCGTGAAGCCGCCGATCGCGACTGGATCGACGCACGCCTCCGTCCCGCCGCACAGGGCGATGTCGGCTTCGCCGCTGCGGATCATGCGCGCGGCATCGCCGATCGCCTGGGCCGAGGCGGCGCTGGCCGTGGTCGGCGAACCGGCCGGCCCCTGGAAGCCGAACCGGATGGCGATCTGGCCGGCCGCGAGATTGGGCAGGAAGGACGGCACCACGAACGGCGACAGGCGCCGGGCGCCCGAGGTGCGGATGGTCTCGCAGGCGGCGGTGATCGCCGGCACGCCGCCGATGCCCGTGGCGATCACCGTGGCGGTGCGTCGGCGATGCGCCGGATCGTCGGGATGCCAGCCGGCCTGATCGAGCGCTTCCTGCGCGGCGCCCATGGCGTAGTGGATGAACAGGTCGTTGCGGCGCAGTTCGCGGGCCTCCATCACCTGTCCGGCATCGAAGCCGCTCGGATCGTCCGCGCGATCAGGGACGAGCCCAGCGATCTGGCATTTCCAATCGCCGACCTCGAATCGCGTGTTGCGCCGGATCCCGCTCTGCCCGGCTTTCAGCCGCTCCCAGGTCGCCGCCACGCCGGAGCCCAACGGCGAGACGGCCCCGAGGCCGGTGATGACGATCGGATCTTGCACGACGGAACCCCGCGAAGAGCGCTGACTCGGCTGTGCATATACACAGCTTCGTGGTGGGGCAACGCCGGCCGCGCCTCATTCCCCGCGTGCGAAGTGCTTGACGATGCGCAGATAGGTATCGGATTCCGTCTCGTCGAACCCGTCCAGTATGTCCGCCTGCGCGCGTTGCCAAACGTCCAAGAGTTGATCCAGCAGAACGCTCCCGTCCTGGGTCAATCGACACAGACGTGCACTGGTATCGGTGTCCGCAACACGCTCGACGAGGCGTTTCTGTTCCAGCAAATCCAGATTGCGCGTCAGGCTGGTTCGATCGAGCAGGATGCGGCGTGCCAGCACGGCCACCGGCGTCTCGGGATTGAACCGGATCGCCGCCAGAAGCGAGAATTGCTGGACGGTGACGCCGAACGGCTTGAAGGCGGCATCGCCCCGCCGCAACAAAGTGCGGGCCGCCGCGACCGTGTTGAGCACGAGGCAGTTCGAGAGCGCATCCGGCAACGACATGGTGCAATCCGATAGCCCGCATCCGAACCGCGAGGACGGATCCAGGCGCAGCGGCGGATGTCGGTCGTGCCGTTCGATCGGCTTTACCCCTCCGTTATCACGCGCGCAGCGAAGTGGCTCAAGACACCGCGAGGCGGGCGGAGCGCTGTATCGGAATGCTGCGCTCCACCCGCAATAACGGCGAGGTTGAAATCCTGAACCCGCGAGGGTGTGCGTTCGCAGCGGTTGGGCTGCGATCCGACCGGATCAGCCCGCCTTCGTGAAGCGGTTCACGCTCTCGGCGAGGCTGGAGGAATAATCGGCCAGGCTGCCGGCAATGCCGCGGACCGCCTCGGCGAACTGCCCGGTCGCGTTGGCCGCCTGCGAGACGCCGCCGATATTGCCCGACATCTCGTGGGTCGAGACAGCCTGCTCCTCCACGGCGCTCGCCATCGCCAGCGTCAGGTTGGAGAGTTCCGCCACCGCCGCGGTGATCATCTCGATGGCGCTCACCGCCTCGCCGGTCGCGCTCTGGATCGCCGAGACCTGCTGGGTGATCTCCCCGGTCGCCTTCGCGGTCTGCTCGGCCAGCGCCTTGACCTCGCTGGCCACCACCGCGAAGCCGCGTCCGGCCGTGCCGGCACGGGCCGCCTCGATCGTGGCGTTGAGCGCCAGCAGGTTGGTCTGGTCGGCGATCGACTTGATCATGCCGACCACGGCGTCGACCTTGCGGGCGCTCTCGGCCAGTTGCCGCATCGTCGCGTCGGTGGTCTCGGCCTGGGTGGCGATCTGCTGCGCCCGTTCGGAGACCCGGCCGACCTGGCCGGAGATTTCCTGGATGGCGTTGTTCATCTGCTCCGAGTTCGCCGCCACCGAGGTCGCCTTCTGGCGGGCGGAATCCGCCGACTGCGTGAGTCCCTCGGCCGATTGCTGCATCTCCTGGATCGCCGACCCGACCGCCTCGACCACCCGCGTGACCTCGGACGCCATCTGAACCTGTGCCGTGACGATGGACCAAGTCGCCATTGGCCCGATGTAGTTGCCCCGCTCGTCGTTGACGGCCGTGACCTGCAGATCGAGCGTCTCGGGTCCGACCTTTATCTTGGTCCGATGCGGCAGGTGGCTGGCATCCGACAGCATCGTGCGCTGATGCTTGGGATTCATGTGGAACACGTCGAACGAGTGCTCCATCATGTCATCGACCTTGACCGGAAGATATTGCTCCAGCGGCTTGAGCGTTTTCCGGGACGTCTGATTGAGGTAGTCGAACTGGAAATTGTTGCGCGGATCGACGGTCATCACCGCGACCGGCATGTTGTCGATCATCGACATCAGCCGATTGATCTGGTTCTTCTTCGCCGAGATGTCGGAGGCGAACTTTACGACCTTCACGGGCTTTCCGGCGGTGTCCAGGATCGGGTTGTAGGTGGCCTCGAGCCAGATCCGTTCCCCGCCCTTGGCCAGGCGGAGGAACTCGCCGGTCACGTACTGGCCGCCCTTCAGCTTGGTCCAGAACTGAGCGTAATCGTCTGACTTGGCCTCGACGTCATCGACGAAAATGCGGTGATGTTTGTTGACGAGCTCAGCCAGGGTGTACTTCATCGCCTGCAGGAAGTTTTCGTTGGCGTGGAGGATGTGTCCATCCAGCGAAAACTCGATGATGGCCAACGAGCGATCGAGGGCTTCGATCTTGGCCTGCGCTTCGCTGTAGGTGGATCTCTTGAACATGTCTGAGCCCGCTCGTCTGCGTCGGGAAGAAAGACAGAGGTTGATTAAACGAATGCTAAATTTCACGCCGGCGTCTGCATTCGACGGCGGCGGGCACGCCAAATCCATTATATTGTGCTTATATTGATCGGTGCAGTTGATAATTATTGAGGATTGATATTCATCGATTTTTGCTTGTCGAAAATGGCAGATCTCGGTGTTGTATCAAAACCATCCTCGCATCCGAAAATACACGATCGGGGCGAGCGCACTCAGGAGGATCAGCGCGAGGGCGTAGGGATAGCCGTAGGCCCAATCGAGTTCGGGCATGGTCTTGAAGTTCATGCCGTAGATGGACGCAATCAGGGTCGGGGGCACGCCCACCACCGACACGACGGTCAGCACGCGGAAGACGTTGTTTTGCTCGATGTTGATCAGGCCCAAAGCCGCGTCGAGCAGGAACTGAACGTTTTCGGCCAGCCGCGTCTCGAATTCGTCGAGAGAATCGATATCCCGGCCGATCGTGTCGAACCGACCGTTCTCCGGGAGGCCGAGGGCGTCGCAGGCCGCCGCCACGAACGGGACGATCCGCTCCAGGCCGAGCAGACTTGCCCGGATCTTGCCGAGCACTTTGCCCCGGTTGCTGATTCCGCGCAGGATCCGACGCAACGCCAGATCCCGGCGCCGGGGCGGCGGGCTCTCCAGCCGGCGACGGTCCGCGCCCCGCACGTCAAAATCGAAGATCCGGGTGGACAGGCTGTCGAGTTCCGAGGCCATGTCCTCCAGCGAGTCGGCCAAGCTGTCCACCAGCTCTTCCAGGACCACGAGGAAGACCTCGCTCGGCGTCGCGCTGCCGTCCCCGTCGACGATTCGCTTGGCCGCGGATTCGAAGGCGCGCAGCTCGTGGAAGCGGACGGTGACGAGGTGATCCTTCGTCAGCAGGAAGCCCAGGGGCTTCAGCTGCGATGCGCTGCGCTCGAAGGTGATCATCGGCGTCGACAGCGACAGGCCGCCTTTCACCCGGCGCAGGCGGCTCGACGTCTCGACCTCGGACAGGGCCTCCCGGGACGGGATGCGCAGCCCTGTCGCAGCCTCGACCGCTTCCGCCTCCTCGGAGGTCGGATCGTTCAGGTCGATCCACACGGCGTTGCGCGCGATCCGTTGGGCGGTCTCGGGCGCCACCGGACCTTCGGGGCCGTGCAGGCTCAGCATCGCGGCGCATTTTCCATGGGCGGGGGGGCAGGCATCGCGCCACGCGAAAGGGTGCGACAGACTTGACACGGAACAGCCCCGCGCCTATCTCGCCGCCGTCTTTGGCACTCGCCGAGACAGAGTGCTAACAGTCGAGTTCGCGGCGGTCCCGGTGGCCGCATCAACGCCAACTCCGGACCTGAAGCAAGAGGGCAGCTCATGAAGTTTCGTCCGCTGCACGACCGCGTGGTCGTCCGTCGCATCGAGAGCGAGGAAAAGACCAAGGGCGGCATCATCATCCCGGACACCGCCAAGGAGAAGCCGCAAGAGGGCGAGATCGTCGCCGTCGGCCCCGGCGCCCGCGACGAGCAGGGCCGCGTCAACGCGCTCGACGTCAAGGCCGGCGACCGCGTCCTGTTCGGCAAGTGGTCCGGCACCGAGGTCAAGATCGACGGTCAGGACCTCCTGATCATGAAGGAATCCGACATCATGGGCGTCGTCGCCCTCTGATCGGAACGCCTGTCCCGCCCTTTGAGGCCGTCTGAGGCCTTGGGGTTCAACCATTAGCGAAGAGGCACACAATGGCAGCGAAAGACGTACGTTTCTCCGCCGACGCCCGCGATAAGATGCTGCGCGGCGTCGATATCCTGGCGGATGCGGTGAAGGTGACGCTCGGCCCGAAGGGCCGCAACGTCGTGATCGAGAAGAGCTTCGGCGCCCCGCGCATCACCAAGGACGGTGTGACTGTCGCCAAGGAGATCGAGCTCTCCGACCGCTTCGAGAACATGGGCGCCCAGATGGTGCGCGAAGTGGCCTCGAAGACCAACGACATCGCGGGTGACGGCACCACCACCGCGACCGTGCTGGCCCAGGCCATCGTCCGCGAGGGCGCCAAGTACGTCGCCGCCGGCATCAACCCGATGGACCTGAAGCGCGGCATCGACCTCGCCACGGCCGCCGCCGTGAAGGACATTATCGCCCGCGCCAAGAAGGTCTCGACCTCCGACGAGGTCGCCCAGGTCGGCACCATCTCGTCGAACGGCGACACCGAGATCGGCCAGATGATCGCCCACGCGATGCAGAAGGTCGGCAACGAGGGCGTGATCACGGTCGAGGAGGCCAAGACGGCCGAGACCGAGCTCGACGTCGTCGAGGGCATGCAGTTCGATCGCGGCTACCTCTCCCCGTACTTCATCACGA
>NZ_JAKSYD010000058.1 GCF_022829605.1 Methylobacterium sp. E-065
CCACGACGCTCTTCCCACCTCCTGGTTCCTGGATGATGGCGGGGGCTCCGATGGGCGCGGCGAGGCCGGTCACCTCGGCGATGGGCGTGCCGGTGCTCATCGGGGGCTCGCGCACGTGGCAGCGACGACACTGACACGCGCAGGCCCTCCCACCTCGGCGGGGGAGGGTGGGCTCCGAAGGGGGTCGGGGGAGGGGAGCGACGGTGCACAACAAAGCTCAGTGCTGCGGGAAGGGCGCGCCGCATTCGGAAGCGGCGCTCCCCTCTCCCGACCCCTGCTGAAGAAGGGGCCACCCTCCCCCGCAGAAGGGGGAGGAGAGGCGTCGCGCTCAAACATACCGCTCATGCCCGCCTCAGCTTCGGGTTCACGGCCGCCGAGAGCAGGTCGGCGGCGAGGTTCAGGGCGATGTAGGTGGCGGCGGTGCAGATCACGACGCCCTGGACGGTGGCGAAATCCCGGTTGAACACGGCATCGACCATCAGCTTGCCGAAGCCCGGCACGGAAAACACCTGCTCGGTCAGCACCGCCCCGGACAGGAGCTGCCCGAATTCCAGCGCGCCCAGCGTAATGATCGGGATCGCGGCGTTGGGCAGGGCGTGCCGCAGGGTCACCCGCAGGGGCGAGACGCCCTTGGCGCGGGCGGTGCGGACGTAGTCGGAGCCGAGCACGCCCAGCATCGCCGCGCGGGTGTGGCGCATCATCACCGCCGCGATGGCGTTGCCGAGCACGAAGGCCGGCATCACCATGGCGGCGAGGTTGTCCGACAGGCTCTCGAACGGCGAGACGTAGCCCGAGGCCGGTAGCCAGCCCAGCTCCACCGAGAATAGCAGGATCAGCAGGATCCCGAGCCAGAAATTCGGCACCGACAGGCCCCACAGGGCGATGCCGTTGGCGATCGTGTCGGCGGCCTGACCGCGCTTGACCGCCGACAGCACGCCCATCGGCACGCCGATGGCGAGCGCCACCAGCATCGCCAAGCAGGCGAGTTCCAGCGTCACCGGCAGTTTCTCGACGATCAGCTCCGAGACCGGCTTCTGCAGCCGGATCGACTCGCCGAGATCGCCCCGCAGCACGCCGTTGGCCCAGTAGGCGTAGCGGACCGGCAGGGGCTCATCGAGGTGGTACTTTTCGCGGATGAAGGCGATCACCTGCGGATCGCGCTCTTCCCCGGTCAGCGCCGTGGCGACGTCGCCGGGCAGCAATTGCTGCAGGGCGAAGATGATCATCGAGGCCAGGATCAGCGTCGGGACCGCCAAAGCGAGGCGTCGGGCTAGGAAGCGCAGCATCAGTTCAGCTTCAGGCCAGGGAAGCGCACGAGCCCGTCGGGATAGGGCACGAAGCCGGTGATCTTCTGGCTGTAGGCCCAGAGCAGCTTGCGGTGCAGGATGTAGATGCCCGGCCGGTCGGTCAGCACGTGATCGGCCAGCGCCTTCCAGGCGGCCTTGCGCTTCGCCGGGTCGATGGTGCCGCGCTCGGCCTGGAGGGCCGCGTCGGCCTCCGGGCTGCAGTATTTGGGATAGTTCAGCGCCGCCTTGCAGGCGAGGAAGCTGAACGTGTTGCCGTCCGGGTCGGAGCGGCCGCTCCACGAATAGAGCTGCGCCTCGTAATTGCCCTTGTCGGCGGCATCGAGCGCCGTGGTGAAGTCCACCGCCTGGATCTTCACGTCGAAGCCCGCCTCCTTGGTCATGGCCTGGATCACCTGGCCCACCTGCGGCGACTCGCTGTTGGCGTAGACGGTGAGCGTGATCTGCGGGTTCGGCTTGCCGGCCTCGGCGAGCAGCGCCTTGGCCTTGGCGACATCCCGCTTCGGGATCGGGTACTTGGCGACGTAGTTCGGGTTCTTCGGGTTGACCCACTGGTTCCCGGCCAGGAACTCGCCGTTATAGACCACCTGATTGATGGCGTTGCGGTCGATGGCGGCCTCGAAGGCGGCGCGCACCTTCGGGTCGGAGACCGGCGAGCCGGCCTTGTGGGGGTTGAACAGGATCTCCTGGAAGCCGAGTTCGGTGGTCGAATCGAGCTTCAGCTTGGCGTCCCGCTTCACCTGCGGCACGTCGGTCGGGGCGAGCCGCTCCAGCAGGTCGAGCTGCCCGGCGCGCAGGTTGGTGAGCCGCACGGTGGCGTCGGGGATCGGCCGGAACTCGATCCGCTGGATCTGGATCGCGTCCTTGTTCCAGTAGTCGGGGAAGCGCTCGACCACGATCCGGTCCTGCGGCACCCGCTCGACGAACTTGTACGGGCCCGCGCAGACCGGCGCGGAGGCGAACTTGTCACCGAGCCGCTCGGCGGCCTTGGGCGAGACCATCATGCCGGCGCGGTCGGTGAACTGCGCGAGCAACGGCGCGAACGGCTGCTTCAGGTTGATGCGGAATGTGAGGTCGTCGACCACGTCGACGGAGTCGATCGGCGCGATCTCCGAGCGGCGCTGCGAGCCCGGCATCTTCATATGTCGCTCGATCGAGTACTTGGCCGCCGCCGCGTCGAGCTTCTCGCCGTCGTGGAACAGGACGCCCGGGCGCAGGTGCAGGGTCAGCGCCTTTTCGTCCGGCGACAACTCCCAGGAGGTCGCGAGCTGCGGCACCGGCTTCAGGTCGGGCCCGATATCCACGAGCTTGTCGCACAGGGCGGCAAACACCATCCGGCTCGCGAAGGTGCGGGCCAGCGTCGGATCGAGGGCGTCCGGATCCTCCATCATGCCGTAGCGCAGGGTCTGTGCCGCGGCGGGCCCGGACACGATCAGTCCGGCGAGGAGGCAGGCGGCGAGACGCAACATGAAATCGGTCCGGAGGCTGGCGCGGGTGGCGGGATGCGATCGGCCGCGGCCGATCCGGAGGCGGCGAAGAATGTCGCGCACCGCCGTGGCATGCACAATCCCAAGGCAGCATCCATGCCAGACGATCAAGCTGCATCTTTTATCCAAACCGGCAAAACGACGTCAGCGACGTGTCGCGCTGCGGCTGTTCGGATATTCGGTACGCGGCGACCGGCCTGCCCTGACGGACCTCGCGCGCCAGTTCGTCACGCTGGCCCGGGCGCCGGATCCCAGCCCCCCGGTTCGGGTACACCCTCGTATCGCCCCGAAGGAGAAGATCACCGCGGTGACACTGGAGGACGGCTAAGCCGTCTCGGGGCCGGTGCTCGCCATCTCGGCGTCCGGCGTGGCAGTGCTGATCGATCGGACGCTGGAACTCTGCGCAACGATCCGGGTCGACCGGACAATGGCCCGGATGATGCGGCAGGGCACCCACAAGGTGAGGGTATCTGAGGCCGTTCGAGCCCAGCGCCGTCATAGGGCGATGACCATATAGAACAGCGACACGCCCGCGGCCCTCGCGGCGGCGGCGGATGGGCGCTACAATATTCAGGATCAGCGAAGGACATCCCATGAAGCGTCATCTCTCCGCATCCCTCGCCGCCGCCCTCCCGGCCGTTCTTGCGGTGCTGCCGCAGGCGGCGCTCGCGCATCCGGGTCATGGCGCCGCCATCGGTGCGGAGGCGGGGTTCCTGCACCCGCTGATGGGGGTCGATCACGTGCTGGCGATGGTCGCGGTCGGCCTGCTGGCAGCCCTCCGGGGCGGGCGGGCTCTCTGGGCGCTGCCCCTGTCCTTCCTGGCACTGATGAGCGCGGGGGCGGGGCTCGGCATGGCGGGGATCGCGCTGCCCTACGCCGAGACCGGGATCGCGCTCTCCATCGTGGTCTTCGGCCTCGCCGCCATGGTCGGCCTGCGGGCGCCGGTGGCCCTGCTCGCCGCCCTGGTTGGGGTGTTCGCGGTGTTCCACGGCTACGCACACGGGGCCGAGATGCCGGAGACCGCCTCCGGCCTGTCGTTCGGCTTTGGCTTCCTGGCGGCGACCGCGCTCCTCCATGCGGCCGGGATCGGCCTTGGCATGGCCGGTGCCCGCCTGGGCGCGACCCGGGCCGCGCCGGTCCTCGGGGCCGGCGTCGCGATGGCGGGCCTCGCCCTGCTGGTGCTGCCCGCCTGACCGAGGCGGCCGACCCGTCTGCGGCGCGCGCGCCCGATACGGGGTCGGAGCCGCGCCTGAGTATCCGCATCGATCTGGGGCCCGGGCACCGGCTCGGTCCCGGCAAAGTGCGTCTGCTCAAACTGATCGCCGAGCACGGGTCCATTGCCGGCGCCGGCCGTGCCCTGGGCATGTCGTATCGCCGGGCATGGCTGCTGGTCGAGGCGATGAACACCGGTTTCGGCCGCCCGGTGGTCGAGGCACAGACCGGCGGACGGGCGGGAGGCGGCGCACGCCTCTCGGAGTTCGGGGCCGATGTCGTGGCCCGGTACCGCGCCGTCGAAACCGCCGCTGAAGCGGCGGCCGCTCCGTACTTGAACCGGCTGGGGCAGGCGGGGGACATGTAACCGGCCCGGGCGTGGGCGCGATAAGCGAGCGTGCGTGTCACAGGCCTCCAGGGGCTGAATGCAGCGCACGCTGCCCCACGTGCTGCCGGTCGCGACGATCCCGGCGGCAACAAGAGGACCCCACATGGCTAAGTACACGACGCTCGCCCTGATGAGCCTACTGGCTGTCACAACGGCGGCGCAGGCGGCCCCGAAGGTTGAACGCCTGCGGGGAACAGTGGAGGCGGTCGATCAGGGTGGCTTCACGCTGAAGACCCTCGACGGCAAGTCCGAAGTGGTCGCGCTGCCGGCGGACGCGAAGGTCTCGTGGGTCATCCCGGCGAGCCTCGATCAGATCAAGGACGGCGTGTTCATCGGCACGGCCACCAAGGGCCAGCCCCCGGTGGCACTGGCAGTCGTTCTGTTCCCCGAGGCGATGCGCGGCACCGGCGAGGGGCATTACGACTGGGACATGATCGCGGACCACACGGCCGGCGGCGCCCGGGTGAAGAGCGCGATGACCAACGGCACCGTGAAGGCCGACGTCCGCTCGACCGCCCCCGACGCCCCCCGGGTGAAGAGCGCGATGACCAACGGTACCGTGACGGCGAGCGGCGGCGGAGCCGAGCGGACGCTGACGGTGGATTACGGCAAGGGCCAGTCCATCCAGGTCCTGGTGCCCCCGCAGGCGCCCGTCGTCAGCTTCGCGCCGGCCGACGCCGCGGCCCTCACACCGGGTGCGCGGGCCTTCGTGCTCGTCGCGCGCGAAGATGACGGCCATCTCACGGCCCGCCGGGTCGCCGTCGGCAAGGACGGCCTGACCCCGCCCATGTAAGCCGGCAATGTAACGCGGCTGTCGCGCGCAGGGCCCGCAGCAACCACGGCTGCAGGAGGCCCTGCGCGCGATTCGTCCGGCGCGCGAATACGGGCGCTGGGCTATTCGAGTCCGAAGACGCTCTGAAAATTCGCGCGAAACCGGCCCCCGGACACCGGTTAGTGGCCAATGCGCTCCGAAATTGTTGCCAGCAGGCAACATGCAGTCGGAACCGGGGCCGTAAGCGAGAATCCACGTTGCCGCCCGTAACCCGTTCGCACATGGTGAGGGTGCACGGGGGCATCGCCAAGCGAGAGCCCGCAAGAGCCTGCCGCCCAAGACGCAGGCCAAATCTACAAAACGTGCGGCTAGACCCGGTTAACCGGGCACGTCCGCATTATTGGGTCTCGAAGCTTTGGAGATATCGATGAAGCTCTTGAAGGGCTCGTTGCTCGGGTCGGCTGCTGCGTTCGCAGCGGTGGGCGCCGCGCACGCCGCCGATCTGCCGGTCAAGAAAGCCGTGCCGATCGAATACGTCCGCGTCTGCACCGCCTACGGCGCCGGCTTCTTCTACATCCCCGGCACCGATACCTGCCTGCGCGTCTCGGGCCGTGCCCGGTTCGAGGGCGGATACCAGACCAGCTACTCGCGTCAGAACGGCGTCGGTGACACGTCCGGCTACCAGGGCCGGATGCGCATCAACCTCGATGCCCGCACCCAGACCGCCTACGGCACGCTCCGCGCCTTCGTGCGTCTCGATGCCGGCGCCCGCACCGGTTACTCCGGCGTCGGCACCTCCGGCACGCAGCAGCGGATCGGCCAGGCCTATGCCGGCATCGGCACCGACAGCTTCGGCCGCGACCAGCAGTACATGAACGTCGACAAGGCGTTCATCCAGTTCGCGGGTCTGACCGCCGGTCGCGCGTCGTCGTTCTTCGACTTCTACGCCCACGACTTCGAGTTCGCTGGCGCGACCGCCGGTTCGGACGTGTTCTCGACCAACCTGCTGGCCTACACCGCCACGGTCGGCAACGGCCTGTCGGCCACGATCTCGATCGAAGATCCGGTCTTCCGCCGCACCCCGATCTTCTCGCCGACCAACATCTCCGCGACGGTCAACACCGGCGCCGTGTCGAACTTCGGCGTGACCAACCAGCCGACCCCGGTCTTCGTCGGCCCGGGCCGTTTCGGCAATATCGACAGCATCGAGCGCTCGCGCCTGCCCGACTTCGTCGGCGTCGTGCGCCTCGATCAGGCCTGGGGTTCGGCCCAGCTCTCGGCCGCCACCCACGAGCTGAACGTCGGCAATCTCTCGACCGCCGCCAGCACCGGTACT
>NZ_JAKSYD010000062.1 GCF_022829605.1 Methylobacterium sp. E-065
CGGCATGACCTCGAGGTCAGACGTGTACCCATACCCTCTGGCCCCGCACGCTCCTGCCGCGCCGGACCCCTCCGCCCCCACTTGGCCGATGCCCTGGCAGATCGCGCCGATTGAGCCGGCCTCAACTGCGGCCGGTGAGCAGACGCTCCTGTCGATGGTGCCCGGCACCGGTCTTGTGAAAGCCCCTTCCACGGCTCTGCAGACAGTCGGGCAACCCTTGCCGGAGGTGCCGGGTCGGAACCGCACGGTCGACACCTGCCGCGCCACCGTGATGAGCGAGGCTGGAAAGGCCGGGATGAAGCAGGTGGAGGCGGTCTCGGCGGGGGCCGACAGGACCGACAAGAAGGGCGACTACTTCGCGCCGGTCCTGTTCCGCATCACCTACGACCGGCCGATGATGTACGAGGTGCGCCAAGCGGCGATGATCTGCGTCGTGAGCCGCAAGGGCGCTATCGTTGACGCGTACATGCCGGCTGACGAGGCGGTCATCACGCAATGGCCGTCCCTCAGCCGCCAGTGAGCTGACGGCGCCAGCCTCTCCCACACCTGCTAAAGCTCCGCTTCGTCCCGTCAGTGCGCCTGAGGCGTTCGCGACATCTCAAGGCATGCGGCGGGCAAGCACGCGACGACAGGCAATCGTGGGCCAGTTCCCTGCGTTCCGCCCGTGAAGCCTAGGCCGGGCAGTCGCGTGAGGGTCGGTGCGGCGGGGGATCTGGACACCGCGGGGCACCGGCCCATGGCCTGGATCCTCTCACGAACGGGTGCGTTGTTCGGCCTCTCGTCGGTGGGGCAATCGCGTTGCCGACCCTTGTGAGCACCCAACAGCACGGCACCTTCATGCCTTCGATTGCATCACGGCTTGGGCCGCTCTTCGTACTTATGCTGCCCAGCATGGCCCTCGCAGAGACTGCGCCCCTGAATGTGCCGATCCTGCTGCGCGGCTCGATCGGCAACGATGCCTGTCCTGAGAAAGGCCGCGTCTTCGAGGTCGGATCGGAGCCTGAAGGCTTCCTGCCGGTGCAGAGCGGGCCAGGCGAGGCGCCGTTCCGCGAGATCGGGCGGCTGCACGAGGGCGACGTGCTCGTGATTTGTGAGAAGCTCGGGCCGTGGCTGGGTGTCGTCTACGGGGTAGACCTACTCGGCTGCCGGACGACGATCCTCGTGCCCGTCGAACAAACCTACACAGGTCCTTGCGACCACGGCTGGGTTATGGCCCGCAACGTGAATATCGACTCGAAGTGAGCACAGGTTTTTCCCTGAAACGGTGCGCAAGAGTTCGCTAGCGCTACGGCACCACGCTGGTGAGTATGTCGAAGCGTACCGCCTGCACCCTCCGAGCCTATCTATGGATCTCCGCCCTGGTGCTGTGCTGCATCTCCGCGGTCATGTTGGTCGAGGCAAATAAGCCAACGGCAGGGGATCGACGCCTCGTCGACGATCCGACTGTGACGGGATCGGTCGTGGGTATGCGCTGGTGCGGCGCTGCCTCGTGTTGCCGCTGATGCGCTCGCATCACCGCGTCAGGCGTAGGGGCCGCCGAACAAGTCCCCGAGCGCCTTCCGGCTGAACAGCGTGCGCTACCGCCGCCTCTGATGCTCTGGCCGATCGTGGATCATGTGACAGCGCTGGCAGAAGGCCGCGAGGTTGGCGTCCGCGTTGTTCAAGGTGTCGTGATCTCGATGGGCAGCCGCTAGGACGACCCGGGTTCGACGGGCACGGCCTAGGATGTCAGCTTCCGTAGCTATCCGGATCCGCCTGCCCCAGCCATCGCGCCACCGGCCGTCTTGCGCGTCCCACCAGCAGCCATCGCCGAGGTGGTAGACCATCTGCCCGTGCGGCCGCCCACAGTCCTCGCAGCAGCCCCTAGCCCGGCCGAACCGGATCACGGCCGAGAGCTGCGCCCAGTCGATTGGGTAGAAGAAGCGGTGCTCGGGACGGATCGGCATGACAGCCGCACTGTGCCAGCCATGGTGAAGAAAGCGTAGCTGTATCGCTTCTGGGCAAGGCGGCCGCCGGCGCTTTGTAATTGCACCAGCATCGGCACTTACCTCATTTGGAGGATGCGGAGGCGTTTATTCTTATTTTGTATCGTATGCGCCGCACCAAGTGTTACTAGATGGGGGGCGGCCGATGGGAGACCATCAACTATGCTGGTGGGCATGCCTCTGCTGCGGGTGTTCGACCGCATGGGCTGTGGCGGCATCATCCTATCCACTGCCGGCCATGTCCTCGCGATCAACACCAGCGCCCGACTCATCCTGCAGGATCTGTTCAATCTAGACGAGGCTGCAGTCGCTGCCCCGAAGAGCTCCGGGCGCGAGATCATCAAGCAACTGCTCAATCGAGGGCGGGCTCGCGTCCATTTCGACAGCGAGAACTGGATCCTGATCGAGCGTAGCGGTCGGCGGCCGCTGATCATGAACTGCGTGCCAGTTCCCGTGCTCAGCGACGACGGCCCGCACTCGGTCCTACTTCTGATTGACCTCGACGCGACCCCGCTGCCCAGCACGAGTTGCCTGGAGCGGATCTTCTGCCTGACGCCTGCTGAGGCGCGTGTGACGCTGCTGTTGGTCGGCGGCAAGACGCTCGACGAGATAGCTCAGAAGCTGCACCTCAGCGTTGCGACGGTGCGTAGTCAGCTCAAGGCCGTGTTCGATAAGACCCACACCCACCGTCAAGCCGAACTGGTGGTGCTGGTCTCACGCTTGGCCGCCCTGCCCTAAGCTCTCGACTGGACCTACTCTGCGAAGCGCTCCTGCACCCAATCGGCCGCCGAGGAAAGGGTGTCGAAGAAGATAGCCTCCTGATCGCAGGGGCCGAAGCCGGCATGCATGAACCAGCCCTGATCGGTTGGCACGAGAACGGCCGCAAGACACTGATCGGCGAAGACAAGGTTTGCGTCCTCGGACGCTTGCCGTGTCGCGGCGCAGACCTCCGTAAAGCTGACCTTAACTGGCCTGTGCTCGTCCAATTGACGACCCCGTTCATCGGGTAGGTCCGGCACGCCTGCGGCATAGCCGAGCCTAACATAAGCTACTTCAGATGATGCAAATTGCCATCCATCATTTGGGGCAAAATGTGTTTCCCATCTACACCCCGAGCAGCGACTTGATTGTCGACCATCTGCCTGTGTGTCCGGCTGCATCCCTCGCAGCAGCCTCTTGCCCGGTCGATCGGGTACCTCAGCTGGGAAATCGCGTTGCTGCCTGGGTTCGCAGGTCACAAGCGTGCGATAGAGACCTTGGCGAGGCCTAATACCCCTATGGCTTGCGCAGAAGCTTTCGACAGATCGATCAAGCGGCGGCCGACGTAAGGACCACGGTCGTTGATCCGTACCACCACGGAGCGGCCGTTGCTCCGGTTGGTTACCACCACCTGCGTACCGAGCGGCAAAGTGCGGTGGGCAGCAGTCAGCGCGTTCATGTTGAAGCGCTCGCCGTTAGCCGTCTTGCGGCCATGAAAGCCAGGGCCGTACCAGGATGCCACGCCCGCCTGCTGATCGGACTCTGCTTTGGCGTTATTGCCGAAAATGGTCATGCACACAGCCGCGAGAGCGGCTAGAAAATACGGTTGGCACTTGAAGATCACTTGGCAATCCCGCTGTTGTTGAAGACGGGTCTGCTAAAGAAGATCAATTATGACCAGACTGAGTTTCTTCGATGCGGGGCTGGTATGCGCCAGCATGTGCCACATTTATGGCAAGATGATGCGATGGGCGCGCCCATAACATTTGATGCTGTTACGTAGATTGCCGCGATGCATGCGGTCAGAGCTGGTGCTCGCGTTAACGTCCGGACCCATAACGGTGGTGCGGACGGCGTAGGTGTGATTCACGGCTCCCACGGGAGGGGCCGATGGATTAGTTTTGGCTGACGGACGAGCAGTTTGCGAAGATCGCACCGCACCTGCCCACCGACACGCGGGGCAAGGAGCGCGTGGACGACCGACGCGTGATCGGTGGTATCGTCCACGTGCTCAAATCCGGCCGCCGCTGGACAGACGCGCCACGGGAGGTCTACGGGCCGAAGAAGACGCTCTACAACCGCTTCGTGCGTTGGGCGGCCAAAGGGGTCTGGGTCGGGCTGTTCGAGACCCTGGCCCAGGCCGGCGGGCCGGCGTCCCAGGTGCTGATCGACTCCACCGCCGTGAAGGCCCACCGCTGCGCCGCCGGGGGTAAAGGGGGAGCAGAACCAAGCCATCGGCCGCTCGCGGGGCGGGCGCACGACCAAGATCCACGCCCTCACCGACCGCGCCTGCCGCCCGCTCGCCTTCCTGCTAACCGGCGGGCAGGTCGCTGACTGCAAGGCCGGCGCGCTGATGCTCGAACGCCTACCGACTTGCCGCGTCGTGCTGGCCGACAAGGGCTACGACAGCGATGCCATCCGCCGACAGATCGAGACGGCTGGAGCCGTGCCCAACATCCCGCCCAAGGTCAACCGGCGCTGGAAACTGTGCTTCTCGCCCGTGCTTTATCGGGGGCGCAACGCCATCGAGCGGATGTTTGGACGACTGAAAGACTTCCGCCGGATCGCCACGCGCTACGACCGCTCGGCGACCAATTGCCTCGCCGCCGTCTGCCTCGCCGCGACCGTCAGCTACTGGTTATGAGTCCGGACGCTATTACGCCATCTCCTTAGCTTCCGGAGCGCTCCAGTAGGGCGGTAATCCGATCGATCTCGTGCTTGAGCGCCTGGAGCGGCTCCTCTGTCCCTCCCAGCGCGCACACGATCTGCTCCCGAGCAGCACCCACCTTCCAGCGTAGAGCATGGCCCGCATCGGTCAGCTCCACACGCAGGTGCCGCTCGTTGGCCGGATCCCGGCCGCGGCGCAGCAGACTATCGCGCTCCAAGCGCTTGAGCAGCGGCGTCACCGTACCGGAGTCGAGATGCAGTCGGGCCGCGATTTTCTTCACGTCCAATCCATCTTCCTCCCAGAGCACCAGCATGACGAGGTACTGCGGATAGGTGAGCCCGAGCGGCTCAAGCAGCGGCTTGTAGGCGGCCGTGAACGCATGAGCCGCAGCGTAAACCGAGAAGCAGAGCTGGCGGTCCAGCGGCAGAACGTCGGGGCCAGGTGCAGCCTTATCCGCCTGGTCAACGGCGGTCGGAGACTGAGTTCGACGAGCGGTCTGTGTCATGGGCAGGATGTAACACGATAAGCACGACAAGGGATAGCTCACTTAGGCGTTGACACCTAACGATTTGTGCTCTAATCGTTAGGAAACAAACGCAAGGGGGCCAACGATGCCGCGCAATGCTACGCCGCTCACGCTCGCTGCCGCCGCTGGGACCAGTGTCGGCTTGTGCATCTTCGGTGTGCTGGCCTTTGGAGGCTCCGGTCATGCTGAGACGCTCAGCCCCAAGCCGCTCTCGGCCATAGTAGCCCTGCGGAGCCGTGCCCCCTCGCTACCAGTTGCAGCCCCGCGCGAAGCGCAGGACCGCTCCGGCCGCACGGTGCGGGTGATCTATCCGGGTCCTTACGCCCAGCGCTGAAGGAGGGCGGTGACAATCACAGCTTCAGTGCTCTTCCTCATGCCGGTTCTACTGACCGCGCTGACCCTGGCGGTCGGTGAACCCATGGAGCTGTTCCCGATCAAGGACGATCTCTGGCAGCTGCCGCGTCCCTCATCTCTGCTATAGCCATCCGCTGGGACAGCGCCGGTCCTCACATCCGCAGCGCTCAATTGCAACGTGGATGATACCGCTCTACCGCATTGCTGCTCGGCATGACCGGGAGTGGGCTGAACCGGCAACACTTTGAAGCTTCGCAACGGATCCGAAGTCGAACTGCCCCGTGCCGCGGACGGACGGATCGAAGCCGGGTGACCGGCAGAGCATCGCGCGCCCGGCGTGTCTTTTGGGATCGGCCGTATCAGCCACGAAAAGGAAGCTCGACGTGCAACGCTACTTCTTCGACATTCATGACGACGTGCAGGCGTTGAGCGACACCGAGGGCGAGCCATTTGCAAACTCTGACGAGGCGGGAAAACGCGCGGCACAGATCCTCTCGGAGATTGCGCTGCATGAGCCCAGAGAAAACGCCTGCAGCAACCTGTTGGCGCTGGTACGGAACGAGGCCGGACGTGTGGTGTTCACTGTAGCACTCAGCATCGTGGGTAGAAGGATTGATGCACCAATCCTGCTACCTGGCTGCCACGTTGGTGCAAAACGGTCTCGCCGGTCCAAACTTTTGGCTGCCTAGCCAAAGTCGATCGGTCAGAGATTACATTGGCCCGTAGAACCGCTTTGGTTCGGACATGTTCTGCGCATACCGCAGTGAACTCAGCTGTTCGCCCGTGATTAGGATCCGTTAATTTTTTTCCGCTCAAGTATCCACTCAGTGATCGGCTTCGGCCGCGCGCCGGAAGAGCAGCACCGGGGTCGTCTTGAGACGGCGGGCCCTGGTGGGGCCTCGCCGGCGCAGTCGCCGCATCTCGGCGAGCATCACAGTCCCGCCGCGATCGGCGCGCCTCCTGGGGGCAATGGTGGAGGCGGCCCGCCGTGATCATTCCGCCGGGAGTACCTACGTTGCTCAACACCCTGCTGGCACTGCTCGCCGTCATCTCTGTCATGGCCGCCCACGCGGCCTACAAGCTGGCACGCCTGCCCTTTCGGCTCGTAGGCGCCCTGTTCAGGCACAAAGCCCCGCCGGCGCCACTGATAGCCCGCTAACGGAGCGTCGCGACCCGGCCCCCGGGTTCGCATGGCTGCCCCGCCGACGCGGGTGTGGCGTGCACCTGAAGCTTTGCATTAAGCCCCCCGGCCCCACTGCAGGGGGAGGCACGTGCGCGTGCCCTGGCTGATCAGGAACTGCCTTATGAAAGCGTTGCTCGCGTTCGCCGTGGCCATGGTCGTGTGCGCTGGTCCCACGTTCGCTCAGGCCGATCAGCCGGCCCGCAATTGCGACCTGGACCCGGAAACCACGGGCTCGCTGGCCGCCGATCCGCGCAGCGTCTACCTGCCGGGCCAGCACCCGTTTCAGGCCGACCGAGATCCGCCAGAAGTCAGTTGGCAGGACCAGGCGCAGGAAAGCTCGGAACAGCGTCAGCGCGATTTACTCGACTGTGGAGTGGATTGACGCCCGCTCGTCGGTCGGCCGGGATCTTTGACCCATCTAGCCCCGTTTCCAGTCTTCGCAGCGGTCGAGCTCCGAGCGCGTCCGCACGCGAGCGCGCCAGCAGCTTTGCCCTCCCTGGCACTAGGCTGCCAGCGCGTCCTGAACCTCAAGCCCCAGCCTGGGACAACCGCGCGATTGCCCTAATGACAGGCTTTCAACCTGTCGTCTGCATGATGCTGTAGGGCCGCCTCGCGTATCGGCCCGACCGCCGGTGAGATAGACGACCTCCCCCGCCAGCCCGTGATCAGATCGGGCGGTGGGGCCGAGCCAGCCTTGAGGCGCGCATGCTTCGCGCGAGCGCTCGACCGAGCAGCCACAGGATCATTTCGGATGCTTGAATGAGCGTTCGGTCACCCAACTGGACGAGCGCCTCATGCGCCTCGATGGAGCAGTCGCTCGCCACGATCAGGGGGTCCAATGCCTCAGGGGCGATAACTGACTTCTGCTCTGTCGTGCCGCCCTGCCAGAACGGTTTGGCATGGGCGCTCGTGGTGTCGATGTAGCAGTCTCGGCCGCGCATCCTCCCAGTCTCATCTGACACTAGGGTGCCAAGATTGAGCACCCACTTCACCTGGCGGGTCGCAGTCTCGACGCGGAACTCAGCAGAGAAGGATCCCCCCGTGCGACGCAGCCTGCGTATGCGATCGAACACCCAATCTCGGTCGTCTGGATGTGTGCGCTGTAAAGCTATCTCCAGCGGCAGCGGTTGCTCTGCGAGGCTAACATCTCCGGCGAGCAGCGCGGCAGCCCCGCTGTCGAGGTCGGATTGTGCCGCCTCTACGTCTGTACTCCACGTACCAACGAGGCCGGCAGCCTGCAACGCAAGCTCAATCGCGGGGGGCAATGACACGTGGTTCTTGTCCCTCAGCGGGCGGGCTCAGCAGCGCAAAACCCAAACCAAGTTAGAGCTTTCAACAACAAATCATACTACCTAAAATTGGCTGTATCGCCGCAGATGCAACTTTCCGTGAGGTGCGAGAGAAGCGGGGGGGGGGCGTTACTTCCACGCCGCGGTTGCGTCAGGCAAGGAGGCTTCATGGCCATTGATGAGGATCCTGGAGTTCTGCAGCAGATCGCGCGTCTGCTCGATGTGACGACGAGCGCCTTCTATGATCCGCGTGAGACACGGGCGATCGGGCCTGTCGCTCAAGCTGCGCAGGAAAGCAGCGAGCTGTTGGAAGCGTTCGCACAGATCAGCGATCCGCAGGTACGCCGCGAATGCATCAAGTTCGTTCGGGCTAAGATGTCATCTTCATCGCGCCCGACAGGCATCGCCCTGACGGCCGATCAAACGTAGGGGCCACCGAACAGGTCCCCGAGCGCCTTCCGCCGAAACAGCGTGCGCCAGCGTCGCCGCTGATGCTCTGGCCGGTCGTGGATCATGTGGCAGCGCTGGCAGAAGGCCGCGAGATTGGCGTCGGCGTTGTTCGAGGTGTCGTGATCACGATGGGCCGCCGCCAGCACCACCCGCGTCCGACGGACCCGACCGAGGATGTCAGCTTCTGCACCGACCCGGATCCTGCGTTCCCACCCATCGCGCCACCGACCGGCATCCGTGTCCCACCAGCGACCATCGCCCAGATGGTAGACCATCCGCCCGTGTGGCCGCCCGCAGCCCTCGCAGCAACCTTTCGCCCGCCCGAACCGGATTACGGCCGAGAGCTGCGCCCAGTCGATCGGGTAGAAGAAGCGGTGCTCGGGCCGGATCGGCATGCTGATGCTGGATATGCGGAACGCGACCCACTCTGAAGCGGAGCGGTTTTCCACCCTGTGGCATCACGGCCGCAGCCGAACGACCACGTTCTGCTGGTTCGCAACCAAAGCGCCTCTGGCATGTCGTGGCGCTCTTGCATGTAGACCGCGAAGTATTACGGCGGTCGAGGGCGCGTTAAGAGGCGGTTTACTACGACACGCCCCCTCATCACCCAAGGGTGTGTCCGTGAAACTACA
>NZ_JAKSYD010000112.1 GCF_022829605.1 Methylobacterium sp. E-065
ATGGGCAAGGAAAAGTTCGCTCGCACCAAGCCGCACTGCAACATCGGGACGATCGGGCACGTCGATCACGGCAAGACGTCACTGACGGCGGCGATCACGAAGGTGCTGGCTGAGACGGGCGGGGCGACGTTCACGGCCTACGACCAGATCGACAAGGCTCCGGAGGAGAAGGCGCGCGGGATCACGATCTCGACGGCGCACGTGGAGTACGAGACGGCCAACCGTCACTACGCGCACGTGGATTGCCCCGGCCACGCCGACTACGTGAAGAACATGATCACGGGCGCGGCGCAGATGGACGGCGCGATCCTGGTGGTGTCGGCGGCCGACGGCCCGATGCCGCAGACCCGCGAGCACATCCTGCTGGCCCGTCAGGTCGGCGTTCCGGCGCTGGTGGTGTTCCTCAACAAGGTCGACATGGTCGACGACGAGGAGCTGCTGGAGCTGGTCGAGCTGGAGGTGCGCGAGCTTCTCTCGAAGTACGACTTCCCGGGCGACGACATCCCGATCACCAAGGGCTCGGCGCTGATGGCGCTGGAGGACAAGGAGCCGAAGATCGGCAAGGAGGCGGTCCTGGCGCTGATGGCGACGGTGGACAGCTACATCCCGCAGCCGGAGCGTCCGATCGACATGCCGTTCCTGATGCCGATCGAGGACGTGTTCTCGATCTCGGGCCGCGGCACGGTGGTGACGGGCCGCGTCGAGCGCGGGATCGTGAAGGTGGGTGAGACGGTCGAGATCGTCGGCATCCGCGACACGCAGACCACGACGGTGACCGGCGTGGAGATGTTCCGCAAGCTGCTCGACCAGGGTCAGGCGGGCGACAACGTCGGCGTGCTGCTGCGCGGCACGAAGCGCGAGGACGTGGAGCGCGGCCAGGTCGTGTGCAAGCCGGGTTCGGTGAAGCCGCACGCCAAGTTCAAGGCCGAGGCGTACATCCTGACCAAGGAAGAGGGTGGCCGTCACACGCCGTTCTTCACGAACTACCGGCCGCAGTTCTACTTCCGCACGACGGACGTGACCGGGATCTGCACGCTGCCCGAGGGCACCGAGATGGTGATGCCGGGCGACAACGTGACCATGGACGTGGTGCTGATCGTGCCGGTGGCCATGGAAGAGAAGCTGCGCTTCGCCATCCGCGAGGGCGGCCGCACCGTCGGTGCCGGCGTCGTCGCCGCCATCAACGACTGAACTCGAGCAAGCATCCTTAGCAGGGCGCGGCGGGGCCAAGGTCCCGCACACCCCGCCGTCCCTCTGTAGGTTCTAGGAACATGAACGGTCAGAACATCCGTATCCGCCTGAAGGCGTTCGACCACCGCATCCTCGATGCGTCGACCAAGGAGATCGTCTCCACGGCCCGGCGCACCGGCGCGACCATCCGGGGTCCGATCCCGCTGCCGACGCATATCGAGAAGTTCACCGTCAACCGCTCGCCGCACATCGACAAGAAGTCGCGCGAGCAGTTCGAGATGCGCACGCACAAGCGGGTGCTCGATATCGTCGATCCGACGCCGCAGACCGTGGACGCGCTGATGAAGCTCGACCTCGCCGCCGGCGTGGACGTGGAGATCAAGCTCTGAGTCCGCTGAGGACTTAGAGCTTACCGTTTCATCGCGCGAGGGAGAGAACCTATGCGCTCAGGCGTCATCGCACAGAAGGTCGGCATGACCCGCGTCTTTACGGACGCGGGGGAGCATGTCCCCGTCACAGTGCTTAAGATCGATCAGTGCCAGGTGGTTGCCCACCGCACCGTCGAGAAGAACGGCTACGTTGCGCTGCAGGTCGGCGTCGGCAAGGCCAAGGTCAAGAACGTCTCGGCTGCCGAGCGGGGCCGCTTCGCGGTCGCCAAGGTCGAGCCGAAGAAGAAGCTCGCCGAGTTCCGCGTGTCCGAGGACGCGCTGATCCCGGTCGGTGCTGAGATCACGGCGGACCACTTCATCCCCGGCCAGTTCGTGGATGTGACCGGCACCACCACCGGTAAGGGCTTCGCGGGCGGTATCAAGCGCTGGAACTTCGGCGGTCTGCGCGCCACCCACGGCGTGTCGATCTCGCACCGTTCGATCGGTTCGACCGGTGGCCGTCAGGATCCGGGCAAGACCTTCAAGAACAAGAAGATGCCGGGTCACCTCGGTGTCGAGCGGGTCACCACCCAAAACCTGCGCGTCGTGCGCACCGATCCCGAGCGTGGGCTGATCCTGGTCGAGGGCGCGGTGCCGGGTGTCGCCGGCGGCTGGATCCAGATCCGCGATGCGGTGAAGCGCAAGCTCCCCGCTGACGTTCCGCTGCCGGGCAAGTTCCGTGAGAACGGCGCGCCCATCCCGGCTCCCGAAGCCGCTGCGGCTGAGGAGACCGCGTGATGAAGCTCGATATCAAAACCCTCGACGGCGCTGGCGCCGGCTCGGTTGAGCTGAACGAAGAGATCTTCGGCCTGGAGCCCCGCGCTGACCTGCTTCAGCGTATGGTTCGCTGGCAGCTCGCCAAGCGGCGCGCCGGTACCCATGCCGTTCAGAACCGCTCGGACGTGAACCGGACCCGCAAGAAGCTGTACAAGCAGAAGGGCACCGGTAACGCCCGCCACGGCGCAGCCTCCGCACCGCAGTTCCGCGGTGGTGGCCGGGCCTTCGGTCCGGTGGTTCGTGACCACAGCCACGACCTTCCCAAGAAGGTCCGCGCTCTGGCCCTGCGCCACGCCCTGTCGGCCAAGGCCAAGGCTTCGACCCTGATCGTCGTGGACGACATCAAGATCGAGGATCACAAGACCAAGGGGCTCGTCGAGCGTTTCGGCAAGATGGGCCTCTCCAACGCGCTGATCATCGGCGGTGCCGAGGTCGACGTGAATTTCGGCCGTGCCGCCCGCGCCATCCCGCAGATCGACGTGCTGCCCGTGCAGGGCATCAACGTCTATGACATCCTGCGCCGCGACACGCTCGTCCTGACGAAGGCTGCCGTCGACGCGCTGGAGGAGCGTTTCAAATGAGTGCCGATCCGCGCCACTACGACATCGTTGTCTCCCCGGTGATCACCGAGAAGGCGACGAACCTGACCGAGCAGAACAAGGTTGTCTTCCGCGTCGCCCCCAAGGCGACGAAGCCTCAGATCAAAGAGGCGGTCGAGAAGCTGTTCGACGTGAAGGTCACGGCCGTGAACACCCTTGTCACCAAGGGAAAGAAGAAGATTTTCCGCGGCCTCCGCGGACAGCGCTCCGACGTGAAGAAGGCGATCGTGACCCTGGCCGAGGGCCACTCGATCGACGTCACGACCGGGCTCTGAGGACGGGTTTTAGGGATCCAAGCCGATGGCCTTGAAGACATTCAAACCGGTCACGCCGAGCCTGCGCCAGCTCGTACTCGTCGACCGCCGTGAGCTCTACAAGGGCAAGCCGGTGAAGGCGCTGACGGAGGGCAAGTCGTCCTCCGGCGGCCGCAACAACCTGGGTCGCATCACTGTCCGCTTCCGCGGCGGCGGCCACAAGCGTGTACTGCGCAACGTCGACTTCAAGCGTCGCGAGCAGCTGGGCGTGTCTGCCACCGTGGAGCGGATCGAGTACGATCCGAACCGCACGGCGTTCATCGCGCTGATCAACTTCCCCGACGGGAAGCAGAGCTACATCCTGGCCCCCCAGCGCCTTCAGCCGGGCGACAAGGTGGTGGCCGGCGAGAGCGTCGACATCAAGCCGGGCAATGCTGCCCCGGTCGGCTCGATGCCGGTGGGCACGATCGTCCACAACGTGGAGCTGAAGATCGGCAAGGGCGGCGCGATCGCCCGCTCGGCTGGCAACTACGCGCAGATCGTTGGCCGCGATCAGGGCTACGTGACGCTCCGTCTGAACTCGGGCGAGCAGCGGCTGGTCCACGGCCAGTGCTTCGCCAGCGTCGGTGCGGTCTCGAACCCGGATCACATGAACATCTCGCTCGGTAAGGCCGGGCGTAACCGTTGGCTCGGCAAGCGCCCGCACGTCCGCGGCGTGGCGATGAACCCGGTCGACCATCCGCACGGCGGCGGCGAGGGTCGTACCTCGGGCGGCCGCAACCCGGTCACGCCCTGGGGCGTGCCCACCAAGGGGAAGAAGACCCGGTCCAACAAGCGGACCGACGTGTTCATCCTGTCCAGCCGCCACAACCGCAAGAAGTAATCGCTATGGCACGCTCTCTCTGGAAGGGGCCGTTCGTCGACGGCTACCTCTTCAAGAAGGCCGAAGCGGCGCGGGGTTCCTCGCGCTCCGAGGTCATAAAGATCTGGAGCCGCCGCTCCACGATCCTTCCGCAGTTCGTC
Organism: Methylobacterium sp. E-065; assembly: GCF_022829605.1. Taxonomy (GTDB): domain Bacteria; phylum Pseudomonadota; class Alphaproteobacteria; order Rhizobiales; family Beijerinckiaceae; genus Methylobacterium. Next base: position 4,273 of record NZ_JAKSYD010000112.1, read on the forward strand.
GGGCTCACCTTCGGTGTTCACAACGGGCAGAAGCACATCCCGGTCTACGTGTCCGAGGAGATGGTCGGTCACAAGTTCGGCGAGTTCTCGCCGACCCGCACCTTCCCGGGCCATGCGGCCGACAAGAAGGCGAAGAGGCGCTGAGATGGGCAAGCAAGCCACCCCCCGCGCGCTCCCCGAGAACGAGGCGAAGGCCGTTGCGCGCATGCTGCGCGTCAGCCCGCAGAAGCTCAACCTCGTGGCGCAGATGATCCGCGGCAAAAAGGTCGACACGGCCCTTGCCGAGCTCGAGTTCTCGCGCAAGCGGATCTCGACCGAGGTCAAGAAGTGCCTCGAGAGCGCCATTGCCAACGCCGAGAACAACCACGATCTGGATGTCGACGATCTCGTCGTCTCCGAGGCCTTTGTGGGCAAGGCGCTGGTTCTCAAGCGCTTCCACGCTCGCGCCCGCGGTCGCGGTGCGCGTATTCTGAAGCCCTTCTCGAACCTCACCATCGTGGTTCGTGAAGTCCGCCAGGCCGAAGCGGCTTGAGGAGGAACTGATGGGCCAGAAAGTCAACCCGATCGGTCTTCGGCTCGGCATCAACCGGACCTGGGATTCCCGCTGGTTCGCCAACAAGGGCGACTACGCGAAGCTCATGCACGAGGACGTCGCGATCCGCGCCGCCCTCATGAAGCAGCTCAAGCAGGCGGCGGTCTCCAAGATCGTCATCGAGCGTCCGCACCGGAAGTGCCGCGTCACCATCCACTCGGGTCGTCCGGGCGTGGTGATCGGCAAGAAGGGCGCGGATATCGAGAAGCTGCGCAAGCTCGTCGGCACGATGACCAAGGCCGACGTGACCATCAACATCGTGGAGGTGCGCAAGCCCGAGATCGATGCCACCCTGGTGGCCGACTCGATCGCGCAGCAGCTCGAGCGCCGCGTCGCCTTCCGGCGCGCCATGAAGCGGGCCGTTCAGTCGGCCATGCGTCTGGGCGCCGAGGGCATCCGGATCAACTGCTCGGGCCGTCTCGGCGGCGCCGAGATCGCCCGCCAGGAATGGTACCGTGAGGGACGCGTCCCGCTGCACACGCTGCGCGCCGACGTCGATTACGGCACTGCCACGGCGTTCACGACGTATGGTACTTGCGGCATCAAGGTTTGGGTGTTCAAGGGCGAGATCCTTGAGCATGACCCGATGGCCCAGGATAAGAAGGCCCAGGAAGAGGGTGGCCGCTCCGGCGGACGCCGTGAGCGCGATGGCGAGGGCGGCCGCGAGCGCGGACGCCGCGAGCACGCGTAAGGTAGGAAGCCATGCTGCAACCGAAAAAGACTCGCTTCCGTAAGCAGTTCAAGGGCCGCATCCACGGTGCGGCCAAGGGCGGCTTCGAGCTGAACTTCGGCCAGTTCGGTCTGAAGGCGGTGGAGCCCGAGCGCGTCACTGCTCGCCAGATCGAGGCGGCCCGCCGCGCGATCACCCGCGAGATGAAGCGCCAGGGCCGCGTTTGGATCCGGGTGTTCCCGGACGTGCCGGTCTCCTCGAAGCCGACCGAAGTCCGCATGGGCTCCGGTAAGGGCGCTCCGGATTACTGGGCTGCCCGCGTGCATCCCGGCCGGATCATGTTTGAGGTCGACGGCGTTGCCGAGGCCATCGCCAAGGAGGCGCTCCGCCTCGGCGCCGCGAAGCTCCCGATCCGTACGCGGGTCGTCCAACGCATCGCCGACTGAACGGAGGCTATCGTGAAGTCGACCCAGAGAGTGTCTGATCTCAAGGCGTTGTCGCCGGATCAGTTGAATGACGAGTTGCTGAACCTCAAGAAAGAGCAGTTCAACCTGCGCTTCCAGGGGGCCACTGGCCAGCTCGAGAACGTCGCCCGCGTCCGTGAGGTCCGCCGCGACATCGCCCGTGTCCGGACTCTGCAGCGTTCCAAGACGCTGCAGCAGGCCAAGGCCTGAGGCGGGTTTTAGGAGACAACCATGCCGAAGCGCATCCTGCAGGGCACCGTCGTCAGCGACAAGGGTGAGAAGACCATCGTGGTGAAGGTGGAGCGTCGCTTCACGCACCCGGTGATGAAGAAGACCGTCCGCCGGTCGAAGAACTACCATGCGCATGACGAGGCGAATGTCGCCAAGGTCGGGCAGACGGTGTTCATCGAGGAGTGCCGTCCGTTCTCGAAGACCAAGACCTGGAAGCTGGTCGAGGGCGAGGCGGCGGTTCAGGCCGAGGCTGGCGAGGCCGCTTGATCTGATGGCTTGGCGGCTGCGGGCGACCGCATTCGCCAGATCGTTTCTATTCGAATCGACGAAAGCCCGGGCAAGGCCGACCTTCATTGGTCGGACTCGCACCGGGCTTCGTCGTTTGAGGATTGCGTTCGGCCTTGGTGCCGATGGTTGTACCTATGCGCATCAGATCAAGCCTAGCCTGTGCGATCGTCCTTGAGCCTCCGGCATTATGCGGCGGTCGGTTTCGACGGGCATCTCGACCTTCGGCGTTGGCACGGCGCTCGGAAAGAAAAACGGCCCCGGAGATGCCCCGGGGCCGTTCTACGTCTCTTGCGAAGAATGCCGCCGCAAACCCTCTCAGATTGCGGCAGCGCCGATCAGGCCTCGCCCTCGTCGAGATCGTCCGCGCTCGGCGTCGCGGTCTCCAAAATCTTCTCGGCCACCAGCCCTGAGTTCTGCCGGATCGAGCCTTCGATCTCGGCGGCGATCTTCGGGTTGTCGCGCAGGAAGCCCTTCGAGTTCTCGCGGCCCTGGCCGAGGCGCTGGCTGTTGTACGAGAACCAGGCGCCCGACTTCTCGACGATCCCGGCCTTCACGCCGAGATCGATCAGCTCGCCGACCTTCGACACGCCCTCGCCGAACATGATGTCGAACTCGACCTGCTTGAACGGTGGCGCGACCTTGTTCTTCACCACCTTGACGCGGACCTGATTGCCGATCGCCTCGTCCCGGTCCTTCAGGGTCGAGATACGGCGGATGTCGAGGCGCACCGAGGCGTAGAACTTCAGGGCGTTGCCGCCCGTGGTGGTTTCGGGGCTGCCGTACATCACGCCGATCTTCATCCGGATCTGGTTGATGAAGATGACCATGCAGTTCGACCGCGAGATCGAGCCGGTCAGCTTGCGCAGGGCTTGGCTCATCAGGCGCGCCTGCAGGCCGGGCTGGCTCTCGCCCATCTCGCCTTCGATCTCGGCCCGCGGGGTCAGCGCGGCGACCGAATCGACCACCAGCACGTCAATGGCGCCGGAGCGCACCAGCGTGTCCGTGATCTCCAGGGCCTGCTCCCCGGTGTCGGGCTGCGAGATCAGCAGGTCGTCGAGATTGACCCCGAGCTTGCGGGCATAGACCGGATCCAGCGCATGCTCGGCGTCGATGAAGGCGCAGACCCCGCCCTTCTTCTGGGCTTCCGCGATGGTGTGAAGGGCGAGCGTCGTCTTGCCCGATGATTCAGGGCCGTAGATTTCCACGACGCGACCGCGCGGAAGGCCGCCGACGCCGAGCGCGATGTCGAGCCCGATCGAGCCGGTGGAGACGGTTTCGACCTCCTGCACCTTGTCGTTCTTGCCAAGCCGCATGATCGAGCCCTTGCCGAAGGCACGCTCGATCTGAGACAGGGCGGCGTCGATCGCCTTGGACTTGTCCTTGTCCGCGGGGGGCATGTCGACCACTTTCAATGCGGGCTGGGCCATCTGGCGGCATCCTTATGAAGGGGTTGAGCGCCGTTCACAACGCGCGTCAACGTCGGTCTTGTGTACCTGTTTTGTTCTCAATCGGCAAGGGCGCGCGGGTGTTCTGACCGGGCGTTGTGCCCGTCAATTTGCATTGCATGCGTTGCGGGAGCGTGGCTGGTCCGTCTCGCGCTGTGGGATCCGGCGTTGTGCGATGGCCGCGCCGCCCCTCATACCCGGCGTGCCGGGATGAGGCTGTTTGCGCCGGTGCCTGAAGGGTCGGTGGCCCAGCCCCTCAGCTTGCCATCGTCTTTTTCACGGTCTCGACGAGCTGCTTCAGGCTGAAGGGTTTTGGCAGGAAGTTGAAGGTCTCGCCCTCCGGCAGGTTCTTGCGGAAGGCGTCCTCGGCGTAGCCGGAGACGAAGATCACCTTCAGGTCCGGCTGGTGCTTGCGCACTTCCCGCAGCAGGGTCGGACCGTCCATCTCCGGCATGACGACGTCGGAGACCACGAGGTCGATCGGCTGGGCGTTCTCACGCACGATCGCCAGCGCCTCGAGACCAGAGGCCGCCTCTAGGACCGTATAACCGCGGGCCGAGAGGGCCCGGCTGTTGACCGCGCGGACCGGATCCTCGTCCTCCACCAGCAGAATCGTACCCTGGCCAGTATGGTCGGCGGCGGGCTGGCGCGGCGGCGTCCGCTCGACCGGGGTCGCAGGCCCCACGGGTTCGATCTTTCCCTCGGCCTTCGACGAACCAGGCAGCCGTGCGGCGTCCGTCCGCGGTAAGGCTGGTGCGGGGGCCGGGAGCGGCACCTCCTCGGGTTCCGCCACCGGTATGTGGCGCGGCAGGTAGATCCGGAAGGCGGTGCCCTCCCCGACCGTGGACTGCACGTCGATCGTGCCGCCGGACTGCTTGACGATACCGAACACCGTCGAAAGCCCGAGGCCCGTGCCCTTGCCGATCTCCTTGGTGGTGAAGAACGGCTCGAAGATCTTCTCCATCAGCTCGGGCGGGATGCCCTGTCCGGTGTCGCGGACCTCGATCAGCACGTGATCGCCCGCAGGCGCACCGCCCCGCCCTTCGGCCACCGCTGCGGGACCCGGATCGGTGACGTTCTCGGTGCGGATCACCAGTTTGCCGCCCTCCGGCATCGCGTCGCGGGCGTTGACCGCGAGGTTCACGATCACCTGCTCGAACTGGTTGACGTCGGCCTTCACGGGCCAAACCTCGCGGCCGTGCTTCAACTCCAGGGCGACTCGCTCGCCGAGCAGCCGCTTCAGCAGGAGCGTGAGCTCCGACAGCGCCTCGCCGACACTCATCACCTCAGGCCGCAGGGTTTGGCGGCGGGAGAACGCCAGGAGCTGGCGGACGAGGCCCGCCGCCCGATTGGCGTTCTGCTTGATCTGCATGATGTCTTGGAAGGCCGGATCGGTCGGCCGGTGGCTCGCCAGCAGCAGGTCCGAGTAGCCGATGATCGCCTGCAGCACGTTGTTGAAGTCGTGCGCGATGCCGCCCGCGAGCTGACCCACGGCGTTCATCTTCTGGGCCTGGGCGACCTGCTGCTCCAGCTGGCGCTGCGCCGTCGTGTCGAGGGCGTACAGGATGACGCGCTCGGCCTCGTCGGTCTGCTGCCCGGGATCGCCGCCGTCGGCGGGGCTCAGCCAGACCCGCGCGGAGCGGCCACCGGGTCCGGTCAGCTGAACCTCGATCGGCTCGGGATCGGTCATCCCGCGCGATGCCCGGGCGAGCCCGGCTTCGAGGCTGGTGCGGTCGGTCACCGAGTCGCCGACGTTGGGCTCGGCCCGGTGCGTGCCGTCCCCGTCGATGGCGCCGTCCTCGGCCTGCCGCGGCACCGTACCGAACAGCCGGGTGAAGGAGGCGTTGGCCCGGGCGATCCGCCCCGTGCTGTCGAGGGTCGCGATGGCAATCGGCGAGTTGTTGAGGAACCTGGCGAGGCGGACCTCGGCGGCGCGCTGCGGCTCGTCGGTCTCGGCCCCGGCGGAGCGGTTGATCACGAAGGTCCGCGAGGAGCCGGGCTTGCCGTCCTTGCCGAAGGCGATCCGGTGGTAGAGCCGCACCGGCAGGGTGTGGCCGTTCCGGCGGCGCAGGTCGAGGTCGAAGCGGTCGGTCCGCACCTCGCCGGGCATTCCGGCGGCGCGCACGAGGACGTCGGCCTCGGGGGCGATCTCGGTGAGGTGTGGGCCACCGGGGCCGACGCTCGCGAGGTCGTAGCCGAGCCAGGCCGCCAGCGTGGCGTTCATGTACACGATGGCGCCGGCCGGATCGATCGACAGGAAGCCGGCCGGGGCGTGGTCGAGATAATCGATCGCGTGCTGGAGTTCCTGGAAGACGTTCTCCTGGCGCTCGCGTTCGGCGGTGATGTCGGCGACCGTCCAGAGGGCGGCGGCCCGGCGCGCGCGGGCCAACGGCCGGACCGAGACCCGGTACCAGCCGAAGCTGCGCTCGCCGGCGAGCGGGCCGAGCGGCGGCGACATCCGCACCTCTTCGGTGTGCGCCCGGGCGTCGCGCGAGGCCTGCGACAGGCGGTAGACCGCCTCGGAGACCTCCGGCGGCCCGACCAGGATGCGCTCCACCGGCACGAGGTTCGAGAAGGTGTCGCCCCCGGCGATCCGCAGATAGGCCTCGTTGGCGTAGATCAGCCGGCCGCCATCCTCGACCACCAGTGCGCCGTCCGGCGAAGCGTCGACGATGCCCTTGGTGATGTCGTCCCGGGCGGCGCTGCCGCTGAGCTGAAGCGCGCCGATGGCGAGGGCGAACAGGAAGAACACGCCCGCCATGGCGAGCAGGGCGAGCAGCCACACGATCAGCGACTGGGCCTGCTCGTTGGCCACGAAGGACAGGCCGATGGCGGCTCCGACCAGAAGGCCCGCCAGGACGAGCAGCAGCCCGACCCGGCCCGGCTGCTCCGAGCGGTCGATCGAGCCGGTCGCCTGCGGCGCAGCCGGCTGCGATCCCGCACCCTGAGCGGCGACGACCGGCAATCCTGCATTCGGCGCGCCTGCGGCGGGTGCCGGAGGTCCAGTCACGTCGGCCATCGGCTTCATTTCCAGAACGTTCCCCCCGGTTAGGCCGGCCGGCCATATCAGGGCAAGGGCCGCGCGGCATCACGCGCATCGCGCCAAGCCTCGGCCCAGCCTCGCGAAAAAAGGTGGACGAAGCGTGGCTTTCGCGCGGTTTCACGCGCTGACGCAATGCCATCCGGGGATTGGGAGCTTCTTCCGGCCGCCGATGACCGTGGCGTCACGACGCCGGACGCCGACAAACGCGACAGATCCAAGAGCGCGGCCGCCGCGCCGGCCAACGCGAAGGAGGATTGCTCGCCGCGCATATCCGAGCTGGGGTTTGTCGCGTTCGACCATGAGCCTCATCCGTCTTCGCCCTCGCGCGTCGGGCAGATCGACCGGACCGACGCGGCACGCCGGGTGTCGCGGCCCGCACCACTGGGCGAATTGATCACGAAAGCGTGATCGACTGGCTGCTCGGACCTCGCATCTCGTTACAGTCCGCATTGATATTCGAGACGTTCATGCAGACGAAACCCATGTCCAAGCGGCGACAGCCGCTCAACCGTGTGGATCCGGGCGCGTATGCGCGCCGCGTCGAACCGGCTCGATCACGCGGCGCTGCCGAACCGGTCACCGCCTGACTCCGCGCGTGGAAAAACTCTCCTTTGCGGCTCGGGGGACGGACGGCGCCGGCTTCGAGAGCTATCGGCGCCTCTACGGCATCGGCGCCGATGTCGAGCCCGCCGATGGGCCGTTCCGCGCCGAGGTTCGGATCCGGCGTTTCCGGCGGATGATCCTGTTCGAGCGGGAACTCGGCGGCCTGCTGCACATGCGTGGTCCCGGGCGCGTGCGCCATGATGGCTTCGACCACATCACGCTGCACCTCCTGTTGTCCGGCGATCTCAGCGGCGGCCCCCTCGGCGCCGGCCATCGCCTGCGGCCGGGCGAGATCATGGTGGTGGATACGCGCCGACCGCACTGGACGCGGGTCGAACGGGCCCGATTGATCACCGTCCAGCTCGCCCGCGAGGTGGTCGAGGCCTCGGTCAGCGATCTGGAACCGGTGCACGGGATCGTCCTGCCCGCGGCCGCTGCCGGGCTGCTGGCCGATTTCACTGCGTCCCTGGTCCGCCGGGCGGACGATCTGCCCCCGGTCGCGGTGGAGCGTGCGGCTGCCACGGCGGCCGAACTCCTCGGCCTGGGCTTGAGCGTCGCGACGGCCGCGCCGTTGGCGCGCCTCCTCTCGACCGAGGCGTCGCAGCCGCTGCGGCGGATCCGAGGCGAAGCCTATATCGATGCGCATTTGGCCGACCCGGGCCTGAACAGTTCGGCGATCGCGGCTGGGATCGGAGCCTCCCGGAGCAGCCTGTACGCGGTCTTTGCCGATGAGGGTGGCATTGCCCGCTTCATCCAGAGGCGACGGCTCGAGCGTCTGCGCGCGGACCTGCGCCGTTCCGAGGACGGCCGGACCGTGTCGGCCCTCGCCCACGCGCATGGCTTCGCGGACGAGAGCGGGTTCAACCGCGCGTTCCGGGCTGCCTTCGGCATGCCCCCCGGCCGGTACCGCGCCGCTATGCGGGAGGCCCGGGAGGACCGGTCCGGAGACGGGCCGACCGACGCCGTCCTGGTCCGCTGGACGAGCGAACTGTATTGATGGCCGATCTGGAACGTCGTTACGCGTCGTTCGGCCTGTCGGAGCGGCGGCTGGTGATCCTGCTCGCGGCGACGCAGCTGCTGGCGTTCAGCGACCGCTTCCTGATCACCCTGGTGGCACAGCCGCTGAAGCTGGACCTCGCCCTCTCGGACGCGCAGCTCGGTATCCTCCAGGGATCGGCCTTCGCCCTCCTCAACGCGGCCGCCATGCCGTGGGCCGGGGGCGTCGCGGATGCCGGGCACCGCAGGATCCTGCTGATGGCCAGCGTTCTGGTCTGGAGCGTAGCCACCCTCGCGTGCGGGCTCGCGACCAGCTTCGCGATTCTGCTCGCCGCCCGGGCCTTCCTTGGACTCGGGCAGGCCGCGGTCGCGCCCGCGGCGCTGTCGCTGATGGCGCATCGCTTGCCGCGGCGCAGACTGGGGCGGTCGGTGGCGCTCCTGACCGCCGGAGCCAGTCTCGGCCGCAGTCTCGCCCTCCTGGCAGGCGGGGCGGTTCTGGCCTTGCTGACGGCGGCGCACGACCTGAATCTGCCCGGCTACGGAACGCTCCATCCCTGGCAGGCGCTCTTCCTGCTGGCCTGCCTGCCGAACATCGCGCTCCTGATCGGGCTCCGGCGGGTGGTCGAGCCGCCCGCGGCGCCGCAGCGCGAGGGGCGGCCGGCCCTCGCCTGGGTCGTCCGGCACCGCGCCGCCTATGGGCCGCATTTCGGCGCCGCCGCGGCGGCTGTCCTGATCGGGCAGACCCTGACCGCCTGGGCGCCGACCTTCTACGTGCGCGTCCACGGCCTGACGCCCGCCGAGGCTGGCTTACGGCTCGGGCTTCTGGTGCTCATCGCGGCGCCGGTCGGGCACCTCGCGGGTGGGCGCTGGCTCGACCGCGCCCGGGCTTTCGCGCCCCGGCGGGCGGCCTCGTACGGACTCGCGATGGGCCTGGCGGCTGCACCGGCCTGCACGGCCGCGATGGTCCTCACGGCCGACCGCGCGATGTCGCTGGCGGCGTTCGCAGGGCTCGTGGCTGTGCTTGGCTTCACTTCCCCATCCGCTCTGGCGGGCCTCCAGCTCCTCACGCCGCGGGCGCTCCGCGGCCGCGTGAGCGCCGCCTTCGTGGCCGGGGTGACCCTGGTCGCCTTCGGGGCGGGCCCGGCCCTCGTCGGGCTGATCAACGACCGGATGGTCGGCCCGGCGCAAGTCGGGACGGCGATGCTGGCCGTGTTCGGCGTCGCCTCCCTGATCGGGATCGCCTTCGCCCTGGCGACACGCCCTCTCGCAGGCCGTCGGCGGGCCGTGTCTGAGAGCTGAGCCCGATCGCGTCGCAATCGTGCGCGGCTCTAAGCTCTCGTCGTGACGCGCTTTCTGACGCCGACCCGGCGTCCCTTTCGTCGGAGAGCGCTCTAAGCCGCCCGACGCCGCAGACGCAGCACGAAGCCGATCACCTCAGCCACCGCGCGGAAATGCTCGGCGGGGATCTCGCCGTCGATCTCCACGGTGGCGTGCAGCGCCCGGGCCAGCGGCGGGTTCTCGATCACCGCGACGCCGTGCTCGGCCGCCATCGCGCGGATGCGCAGGGCCAGCGAGTCGACGCCCTTGGCAACGCAGATCGGCGCCGCCATGCCGGTCTCGTAGCGTAGGGCCACCGCGTAGTGGGTCGGGTTGGTGACCACCACGGTGGCGGTCGGCACGGCGGCCATCATCCGCTTCCGCACCCGGGCCATGCGGAGCTGTCGCATGCGGCCCTTCACCTCCGGGTTGCCGTCCGACTCCTTCATCTCCTGCTTCATCTCCTCCTTCGACATGCGGTGGCGCTTGCGCCAGCGGAACCGCGCGTAGAGGGCATCGCCCAGGGTGATCGCGAGATGCACGCACAGCATGCCGGCGAGCAGCCGCAGGCTCAAGGAGAGGATCGCCGGCAGGGCCGCAGCGGGATCGAGCTGGACGAACACCTCCAGCCGGTCGCGGTCGTTCCACAGGACCACGCCGCCCACCACGCCGACGGTGCAGATCTTGGCCAGCCCCTTGCCGAACTGGAACCACGCCTCGATGCCGAGCAGGCGCTTCACCCCGGCCATGGGCGAGAGCCGCTCGAATTTCGGCATCAGCGTCTCGGCGGTGAACACCAACGGGTGCTGGAGCAGCCCGGCGGCGAGCCCGGCAACCACGGCGAGGCCCACCGGGACGGCCACCGCCTGCAGCCACAGCCAGAGCGCCCGCACGGCTGCGGCCCGCATCGCGGTGGCGTCGTCCGGCAGGGTGTGGGCGTTGGCGAGGTAGGCCCTGAGCCCGTACAGCAGGTTCTGCGCGATGCTGGGCGCCGCGAGCAGCAGCGCGAGGGTGAAGGCCGCCAGGATCGCGAAGGTGTTGATCTCGGTGCTGGTCGCGACGTCGCCGCGCTCGATCGCCTGATCCAGCCGCCGTTGGGACGGCTCCTCGGTCTTGTCCTCGTCGTCCGCGCCTTCGGCCATCCCGCGACTACCTCAGCGCCCGATCGATTCGGCGAGGTATCGGCCCATATCGTCCAGGAAGACGCCCATCATCACGCCGAGGCAGCCCATCAGGATCACGACGCCCACCAGCACCGAGGCCGGGACCGCCAGGGCGAACACCTGCAATTGCGGCATCAGGCGCGACAGCACGCCGAGGCCCAGATTGAACAGGATCCCGAACGCGATGAACGGCCCGGAGATCTGCATCGCCAGGGTGAAGCCGCGGGCGAGCGCCCGGGTCGCCAGCGTGAGCGCGTCCGAGAAGGCCGGGACCCCATCCGGCGGCAGGACGTCGTAGCTCCGCGCCAAGCCCTCGATGGCGAGGTGGTGCAGATCGGTGGTGAAGATCAGCGTGATGCCCAGCAGCGACAGGAAGTTGCCGATCGCCACCTGCTGGCCGCCCTGGCTCGGATCCACGGTCATCGCGTAGGACAGGCCGATCTGCGCTGCGATGATCGTCCCGGCGGTCTGGAGGGCCGCAAGCACCATCCGCACCGAGAGGCCGAGGACCAGCCCCACGATCGTCTCGCCGAACAAAAGCCCGATCAGCCGCGGCCCGGCGAGACCCTCCGTGCCGCCGAGCAAAGGACGAACGGTCGGGAACAGCACCAGGGTGGTCAGCACCGCGAAGGCCAGCCGCAGGCGCGGCGAGACCGACTGTTCGCCGATCCCGGGCATCAGCATGATCAGCGTGCCGACGCGCGCGAAGGTGATCAGGGAGGCCGAGGCGATCCCGGGCAGGAGGAGGTTCATCGCCGCCCCCCTGACACGCGGATTGCGCCGCTGTCGTGGCCGGGACGGACCTCACCCGCCCATCGCGATGCGGGCGGCGATGCGGGTCATGTAGCCCGCCATGGCGTCGCCGATGAAGGGCAGCATCAGGAGCAGCACGGCGAAGACTGCCACGACCTTGGGGACGTAGATCAGGGTCTGCTCTTGGATCTGGGTCAGGGCCTGGACCAGCGAGACCGCGAGGCCCACCGCCAGGGAGACGAGCATCAGCGGTCCGGCGATCTTCAGGAACACGAAGATGCCGTCGCGGGCGACGTCGAGGATGGCGAGTCCGGTCATGGCAAGGACGGATCCGAAGGAAAACAGGTCATAGTTTCAAAAGGTCGTCGACCTTTTGCGGGTGCAGGGCGGAGCCCTGCCAAAGGGCGGAGCCCTTTGGGATCCCCGGTCAGATCTGCATCCGCATGATCTCCTCGTAGGCGGAGATCATGCGGTCGCGCACGGCGACCATGGTCTGGAGGGCGGTCTCGCTCTCGGCGACCGCGGTGACCACGTCCACGACGTTGGCCTTGCCGGATGCGGCCGAGACCGCCTGGGCATCGGCCCGGCGCCCGGCATCGCCGACGTTCTCCAGCGTCTTGCCGAGGAACTGCATGAAGTCGGTGCCGGTCTCGGCCGTCGACTGCACCTTGGGGACGGGCCGGCCGGAGGCGATGCCCTGGACGGCGGCGTAGGCGCCCGCCGCGAAGTTGCTCGAAGCCATCGCTATCGCTCCTGACCGATCACTTCAGGATGCCGAGTGTCTGGGACAGCATCTTGCGCGTGGCGGTGATCATGTTGAGGTTCGCCTCGTAGGAGCGCTGGGCCTCGCGCAGGTCCATGTTTTCGACCAGCGCGTTGACGTTGGGCATCTGCACCTCGCCCCGTGCGTTGGCAGCGGGGTTGCCGGGCTCGAACTTGGTCCGGAAGGCGGACGGGTCGCGCCGGACGCGGCCCGCTTCCACGAGCCGGGCGCCGGTCTCGTCGTCGAGGTGGCTGGTGAAGCTCGGAATCTTGCGGCGATAGGGCTCCGCCCCAACCGAAGGCGGCGCGGAATCGGCATTGGCGATGTTCTCGGCGATGATCCGCATCCGGCCCGACTGGGCCTTGAGGCCGGCCGCCGCCACCGCCATCGACTTGCTGAATTCCATGGCTCAACGCCCTCCTCTCGCCACGTCCGGTCGGCCGACGTCAGCTCTTGCCGATGGCGATCTTCAGGGTGGTCAGACTGTGCTGGTAGAGCGAGGCGGCGAGCTGATAGTCCGACTGGTTGTCGCCGGCCTTCATCATCTCGTCTTCGAGATTGACCCCGTTGCCGCTCGGGCGGATCTCGAAACCCTTGGCGCGCTTGGCTTCGGCCCCGCCGCCCTGCCCCGCGGGCGCCAGATGGGCCGGACTCGTCAGGGCGAGGCTGGTCGAGCCGGAAGCCAGGGCGCCGGTCGCCCGATCGAAGCGCGGCTCGACGAGGTCGCGGGGCTTAAACCCCGGCATGTCGGCGTTGGCCACGTTCTCCGAGATCAGTCCCTGGCGCGCCTGGGCCCATTGCATCCGGGTGCGCAGCATGCCGAGCACGGGCAGATCGGTGAGGGCCATGGTCGCCTTCGGTCGGGCATCGCCGCGCCGGAACGAGCGCGCTCGGCAAAAACTGCCGCGCGCATGGTTAACGCTGCGTTAAACCCAGGATCGATGCCGCTGCGGTAGACGCGCCTAAGTCCGGATTCGACGCGTCGAGACGTGGCGACGGGCCCGGGGAAGTCCGTTCTTCCACAGCCGATACGGCGGCAGTGCGCTTCATTTCACGCCGTATTGTGTTGATGGCGTTGGTCTAAAAGGTCTGTTAACGACCCCTTAACGCCGTTTGCCTTGCAGCCCCTCCGGCGTGGTATGGACTCGTCCTTGCCGGGCGCGGACCAGCGGCGGCCGGAACGTGCGAGTGCGTAACCTTGCGATGGCTGCAATCCGTGTTCGGTTCTGACGGCTCCCCCATCGTTCAATATGTCGTGATCTTCGCCGTCATCTTTACGGCGCTGGCGGCAATCGTCTTCACGGTGCGGCGGCTCACGGGGCGGAACCTTGCGCTGCCGGGGCGGAACGGCGGCCGCGGGCGGCAGCCGCGGCTCGGCATCGTCGACGTGTACGAGCTCGATCGCGCCCGCCAGCTGATCCTGCTGCGTCGGGACAATGTCGAGCATCTGCTCCTCGTCGGCGGGCCCAACGACGTCGTGGTCGAGCGCAACATCCAGCGCAGCCAGCGTCCCCTGACGGAGGCGTCCCTGAGGGCGGATACCGCAGCGGACGCCCTCGACGAACCGCTGTCGGATCCTCTGGTCCAAGGCGGGCGCCTGTCCGAGCCGTCACGCGCTCTGCCCGAGATGTCCGGGCTGCGCGCCGAGCCGCTGTTCGATCCCGGCTTCGAGATGCCCGTGATCGTGCCCTCGCCCGTGCCGCGCTCCGGGGCGGGGCCGACCGTGAACCTGCCGCTTGATCCTGCGCTGCTCGGCGGCGACGAGCCCGGGCAGGACGTCTCCGAACCGCTGTTGCCGCTGGCGCCTGCGCCTCCTCAGAAATTCACCGAACCGCTGCGCGCTCCGGTTCGCGAGCCGGCCGCTCCGCGCCGGGTCATGAGCCGGACTGCGCCGCCGCTGGTCGATCCGCGGCCCGGCCCGGCCTCGGAGCGCGCCGCCGATCCGGCGCCCGCCGTGGATCAGACGGCCCGGCCGGCGCCGAGCCTCGCGGTCCCGTCCGAGCGCCGGAGCGTCGATCCGGCGATCCTCTCCGACATGGCCCGGCAGCTACAGGCGGCTTTGTCGCGTCCCTCGTCGGCGGTGACCCCGGCCCCGCCGCCCATCGCGGCCTCGGCCCCGGACGACGGCGTCGATCCGATCGCCGCCGCGATGGCGACCACTCCGCCGGTCTCCGCGACGCCGCCCGAACCGGTGCTGCCCTCAACCGTCGACATGCCTGTCGACGAGCCTGCACCGCCGAGCGTTGTGGCCGCAGCTCCGTCGGTCGCGGAGGTAGAGCCTCCGGAGGTGCCGGCTCCCGCACCGCCTCCGCCTGCACCCCCTCCTCCTGCGCCGGCCGTGGCCCGGCCCGAGCCGAAGGCGCCGCCCACGTTCCGGCCTCCGCCTCCGCCCGAGCCGTCCTCACCCCCGACACGCCCCGACGCGAAGACGTCGGGAAATCCCTTCTCCGTGGAGGAGATCGAGGCCGAATTCGCCCGGCTGCTGGGACGCCCGCTCGACAAGCGGAGCTGACCCCGATTCTTCGTGACCACACGGCGGTAACGCGGCGTTAACCATCTGCTGGAACGCTCGGGTCTGGAGGATGACCCGATGCTCTCTCTGAACGCCGAGACCGCCCGCCGCAGCCGCGCCTACCGCGCGTTCAAGCTCGATCGTGCCGGCCGCGTAGCCTCGGCCGAGATCGTTGCGGCCGAGGACGATGGCCATGCGCGTCGACAGGTGCGTGCCATGGCGGAGCGCAGCACGATCGAACTCTGGGAGCGGACGCGGTTCCTCGGCCGCTTCGAGCCCGCCGGGCCGGGACGGAACTAGAGCCGTGCCCGATCGCACTGCGATCGCGACTGGCTCCAAACCCCTGTTGTGACGCGCTCTCTCGCGCTGAACCGATACCCACGGCGGCGGTGCACGCTTTAGCGGCCCGCCGTCTCCGGCATTGCCAGCACGGCGAGGAAGCTGAGGACCGCCGCGACCCCCAGGTAGATCCCGACGAAGCCGATCCCGCCGATGTTGACAAGTTCCTGGGCGATGTAGGGCGCTCCGGAGGCGCCCAGGATTCCCGCTAGGTTGTAGGTGACCGAGGCGCCCGTGTAGCGGACCCGGGTCGGGAACAGTTCGGGCAGGACGGCGCCCATCGGGCCGAACACCCAACCCATGGACAGCAGCGCAAGGCACAGGAAGCCAAGGACCGGCGGCCATGTGCCGGTGCCGGCGGCATGGCCGAGCATCGGCCCCATCAGGAAGCCGAGCCCGAATACCGCGGCCATCCCGGAGAGCAGCACCGGCCGGCGGCCGAACCGGTCCGCGGCGGCGCCCGAGATCACGATGCCGAGCGCCATGAAGCAGACCGCGATGCACTCGAACAGCAGGAAGGTCGGCCGCGCGTAGCCGAGCGTGCCGGTGCCGTAGCCCAGCGCGAACACGGTCGAGAGGTAGAACACCGCGTAGACCGCCACCATGGCGAAGGTGCCCATGACGACCGCGCGCCCATGCTGCGTCAGCATGGTGGCGAAGGGCACGCGCTCCGGCCGGGCCTGGCTCAGCGCAGCCTTGAAAGCCGGCGTCTCGGTGAGCTTCAGGCGGACATAGAGCCCGACGCCCACGAGGGCTGCCGAAGCCAGGAACGGCAGGCGCCAGCCCCAGCTCTGGAAGCTCTCGGGCGTCAGGCCGAAGCTCAGCGCCAGGAAGCCGAGATTGGCCAGGATGAATCCGACCGGCGCGCCGAGCTGCGGAAAGATCCCGTACCAGGCCCGCCGGCCGGGCGGCGCGTTCTCGACCGCCAACAGGGCCGCGCCGCCCCACTCGCCGCCGAACCCGATGCCCTGGCCGCAGCGCAGGATGCAGAGCGCCGCCGGTGCCCACCAGCCGGCGGTGGCGTAGCTCGGCAGGCAGCCGATCAGGACCGTGGACAGCCCCATGATCAGGAGCGAGGCCACCAGGGTCGCCTTGCGGCCGACCCGGTCGCCGAAATGCCCGAACAGGGCTGCGCCCACCGGCCGGGCGACGAACGCGATCGCGAAGGTCGCGAAGGCGCTCAGCTGCTGCACGCCGGGCGCCCCGGCCGGGAAGAAGACCGGGCCGATCACGAGCGCGGCGGCGGTGGCGTAGATGTAGAAATCGAAGAACTCGATCGCCGTGCCGACGAAGCTCGCGGCCAGGATGCGCCCGGCGCTGGGCGGGGTGGCGGTCGCGTCGGCGCTTTCGACGGTCTGTAGCATGGCGGCGTTGCGATTTATCTTGACGGCAAACAGGATTGCGGCGCTTTCGCACGGGGCGGCGCCCGCGGGAACCCCGAAAGCGCGTCCGGTGCAGGTCGCCTGTGCGATGCACCGGCGCCGGTCTTGCGTTCGCCGGCCCCCTTCGCCAAGCTAATCGGCCCTAATCCGCGCGGGACGCCGGCCGCCGCGCCGTCCCTACCAGTCGAGTTTTGCGATGAGAGTCACTGTCGAGCGCGCGGCCCTACTCAGGTCGCTCGGCCACGTGCACCGGGTCGTCGAGCGCCGCAACACGATCCCGATCCTGTCGAACGTGCTGCTGCGCTCGGAAGGGTCCGGTCTCCAGCTGCGTGCGACCGACCTCGACATCGAGGTCACCGAGAGCGTGCCGGCGGATGTCGCCGATCCGGGCGCCACCACTGTCCCGGCGCACGTGATCTACGACATCGTGCGCAAGCTGCCCGACGGCGCGCAGGTCTCGCTGGAGACCGGCGGTGAATCCGGCCAGATGACGATACGCTCCGGCCGCTCGCGCTTCGCGCTGGGCGCCTTGCCGGAGGGCGACTTCCCGGATCTGGCCGCCGGCGAGATGCCCCACGGCTTCGAGATCGCCAGCGCGGACCTCAAGCGCCTGATCGACAAGACGCAGTTCGCGATCTCCACCGAGGAGACACGCTACTACCTGAACGGCATCTACCTGCACACGCTGGAGACCGAGAACGGCCCGGTGATGCGGGCGGTGGCAACCGACGGGCACCGGCTCGCGCGGGTCGAGATCTCCGCCCCCCAGGGCAGCGTCGGCATGCCGGGCGTGATCGTGCCCCGCAAGGCGGTGGCCGAGATCCAGAAGCTGCTCGACGACGGCGGCGATTCCGTCGCGGTCGATCTGTCGCCGGCCAAGATCCGCCTGCGCTTCGCGGGCGGCCTGACGCTGATCTCCAAGCTGATCGACGGCACCTTCCCGGATTACCAGCGGGTGATCCCGGCCAACAACGACAAGCGACTCATCGTCCAGCGCGACACCTTCGCCAAGGCGGTGGACCGCGTCTCCACGATCTCATCGGAGCGCGGGCGCGCCGTGAAGCTCGGCCTCGCCGAGGGCCGCCTCGCCCTCTCGGTGAACAACCCGGATTCCGGCAGCGCCACCGAAGAGCTTGACGTCGATTACGAGGCCGCCAGCCTCGATATCGGCTTCAACGCCCGCTACCTGCTCGACATCACGGCGCAGCTTGAAGGCGACACCGCCCTGTTCAAGCTCGCCGACCCGGGCTCGCCGACCCTGATCCAGGACCGCGAGGGCGCCCCGGCGCTTTACGTGCTGATGCCGATGCGGGTGTAAGCACGCTGCCATGCCAAGAACCGTCGTCCTTGACCCAGTGCAGGAGGCTTCGCTCGATCGCCTGGTTGCGGCTGGCCGTTATGGCTCGTCCGAAGAGGCGATCGCCGCCGGTGTGGCGTTGCTGCTCCGGCATGAGGACCGCCTCGCGACCCTCCATCAGTCTTGGCACGAGGGCGTCGAGAGTGGCGACTATCAACCCCTCGATGCCACGTTGGACGCTTTGGAAGCGCGCTACGGCGCCCTGGAAAAGGCCAGTCCTTGACGCCTGTCGTGGTGTCGTGGCGAGTCCGGGCGAACCCGCGCGAGATTGGTGATTTCATCGCCGCCGAGAATCCATCCCGTGCCCGCAGCTTCGTCTCGGAGCTGCGCACCCGGTGTCAGGCCCTCGGCCGGCAGCCCATGATGGGAAGACCCGCGCCGGAGGTTGCGCCAGACGTCCGGATCCTCGTATTCCGGTCTTTCCTCATCCTCCATCGCGTCTTCGACGACCGAATTTCGATCGATCGCGTCGTGCATTCAGCCCGTGATCGCTCCACCTTGCCATCCAATGAGTGACTCCGACACGGCCGGCAGCGCGCGCGTCACGCGCCTGATCGCCCGCGATTTCCGCAACCACGCCGATCTCGAACTGAACCCTGCTGCCCGCTTCGTCGCGCTGGTCGGGGAGAACGGGGCGGGCAAGACCAACCTGCTCGAAGCGCTCTCGCTGTTCGTGCCGGGCCGGGGCCTGCGCCGGGCCGAGTTCGCCACCATGGCGCGTGCCGGGGGCCCAGGGGGCTTTGCCGTGTCCCTCACTCTGGACCGGGACGGGGCCGAGCACCGGCTCGGCACCGGCTTGGAGCCGCCGGGCCCGGACGGGCGCTCGAGCCGGCTCTGCCGGATCGACGGCGCCCCCGCATCTTCGCCCGTCGCGTTCTGCGAGTTCCTTCGGGTGGTCTGGCTGACGCCGGATCTCGACGGGCTGTTCCGCGGCGCGGCCGGCGACCGGCGCCGGTTCCTCGACCGTCTCGTGCTGGCGGTCGATGCCGGCCACGGGGCGCGGGTCTCCGCGATGGAGCGCGCCCTGCGCTCGCGCAACCGCCTGCTGGAGGACCGGCCCGACGACGACCGTTGGCTCGACGCGGTGGAGCGGGAGGTGGCCGAACTCGGCGTCGCCGTGGCTCTCGCCCGCCGGGAGACCGCGGAGCGCCTGGACCGGCTGATCGCCGAGACCCGGGACGACGCGCAGCCCTTCCCCTGGGCGTCGATCCGCCTGGAGGGCGACCTCGACGACCTCGTGGCGGTCTGGCCGGCCATCGAGGCGGAGGACCGCTTCCGCCTCGCCCTGCGCAACGGCCGCAACCGGGACCGCGCGGCTGGACGGACGTTGATGGGGCCGCAGACCAGCGACCTCGTGGTCCGCCACGGCCCCAAGGACGTGCCGGCGGGCACCGCCTCGACCGGTGAGCAGAAGGCCCTGCTGATCGGTCTTGTGCTGGCCCATGCGCGCTTGGTGCGTGCCATGAGCGGTATCGCCCCCGTGATCCTCCTCGACGAGGTGGCGGCGCATCTCGATCCGCGCCGCCGCGCTGGCTTGTTCGAGGCGCTGGAGGCCCTGCCCGGTCAGGTCTGGATGACCGGCGCCGACCCAAGCGCCTTCGCGCAGGCCGGCGACCGGACCGAGGTGCTGCGGATCGGAGCCTGAGCCTCAGGCCGCGCGGATCGTGCTTAGGAAGCGGGACACTTCCGCCCCGAGCTGTTCGGACTGCCGCGACAATTCGCTTGCCGCGCCGAGCACCTGCGTGGCGGCCGCGCCGGTCGCCTCGGACGCCTGCGCCACGCCCACGATGTTGCTGGTCACCTGATCCGTCCCGGTCGCCGCCTGGGAGACATTGCGGACGATCTCCTGGGTCGCCGCGCCCTGCTGCTCGACGGCCGCGGCGATGGTGGTGGCGACGTCGTTGATCTCCCGGATGCGTGCCGTGATGGTGTCGATGGCCGAGACCGCCTGCCCGGTGACCCCCTGGATCTGGCTGATCTGCTGGCTGATCTCCTCGGTGGCCTTGGCGGTCTGGCCGGCCAGTTCCTTCACCTCTGCCGCCACCACAGCGAAGCCGCGACCCGCCTCGCCAGCCCGCGCCGCCTCGATCGTGGCATTCAGCGCCAGCAGGTTCGTCTGCCCGGCGATGTTGGAGATCAACCCGACGACCTCGCCGATGCGCGTGGCCGCCTGCACAAGCGCCTTGACGAGGTGCTGGGTCTGGTCGGCCTCACCGACCGCATTCTGGGCGAGATCGGCCGAGCCAAGCACCTGCCGGCCGATCTCCTGCACCGAAGAGCCCAACTCCTCGGCGGCGGCCGCCACGGTCTGGACGTTGGTGGAGGCCTCCTCGGCCGCCGCCGCAACGGTCGTGGACTGGTTGGCGGTCTCGGTGGCGCTGGCCGTCATGCTCTGGGCGGTAGCCTGCAACTCGGTGGCCGAGGACGAAACCATCCCGACGATGCCGCCCACCGCTCGCTCGAACCCGTCGGCCAGCTCCAGCATGGTGCGCCGGCGCTCCGCGAGCGCCGACTCGTCGGCGCGGCGCTTGACCTCGGCCTCCTCGGTGGCCTTGCGGGCGACCATGGTCTTGATGCCTTCCACGGCCTTCCCGACCGCCCCGATCTCGTCCCGGCGGGCGGCCTCGCGGATCTCGGCGTCGATCTCACCCTGCGCCATGCGCTGCAGGACCTTGACCAGGCGATCGAGCGGCCGTGTGATGCCCACCATCGCGATGAACACCGCTGCCAATAGGCCGGCCAGCATCCCGAGGGCGCTGACGGTCATCAGGGTCTGACGGGTGGCGTTGGTCTGGTCGGTCAGGTCGTCCGAGCCCTTCAGCATGTAGGCGGTGATCGCATCGGCAAGTTCGTTGCCCTCGGCCAGCATACCTGTGAAGGTCGGATCGATCGCCGTATGGATCAGCGCGATGGCCTGCTCGTTCTGGTTGCTGGTGCCGAGCCGGCGAACCTCGCTCACATCCTTGACGTAGCGCTCGATTCGGACCGTCATCGCGTCGATGCGCGGCGTGAAGGTCTGGGCATGCGCCCGCAGGTTGGGGAGCAGCGCCGTCACCTTCGGCAGGACGGCCTCGAAGCCCCGATTGGCGTCCTGCATCTGGCCCGGGTCCGTCTCCGCGATGACCCGATACACCCAATAGTTGAGTTCGACCATCAAACGGTTGAGCCGGCGCGCCTCGGCGACGGCCGCCGCCTCGTTGTTGATGAAGCGGCTGTATTCATCGTCAATTTTGGTCATGCGCGACTGGGCATACCAGACGCAGCTGCCGACAATCATACTAATCAGTGCGATGACTGCTGCTATCTTCGGCAGAATTTTGACGTTGGACAGGCGTAACACGGCTTTGGGCCTCCCGATCGACATCGATGGCAGACGAGTGCAGGGCTGCGGCGTCGATTTCTGGATTGCTAGTAAAATGGTTTTAACAAATGGTTCTTGTCAAGGGATGATCTGCAAGCTTCGATTTGGTTCATTGTTGCGTGGCGCAACATAACTTATTGCAGCGATCGAATATGAAGACCTATGAATTAAATATTTGATTTGGAATGATCTAGTGCCCGGTATTGCGTCTTCAGCTCATATATTTGGGTTCGTGTGCTTGAATGTATACCATCGGAAAATATCTTCGCCGTTGCACCCGGCGTTTCGCGACCATGGCAAGCGCTGCGGGCGACCGAACGACACCTCTGGGGCGTGCCGACCTTTTCTGCGGACGCCGGGGCGCCACATAGAGGTTCGGCACGCAGCAAGCGCGTGCGCTCGGAACTTTCTAACGCATGTCCAAGCCCGTCCACGCCATGATCCGCGTCCTCGAAGAGGATCGCGCACGCGACTACTATGCCCGCGCCTTCGGGCTCGAAGTGTCCGACCGCTTCGACTTCCCGGATTTCACCCTGATCTACCTGCGCGCCCCTGCCTCGCCGTTCGAGCTGGAGCTCACGGTCAACAAGGGGCGGGACAGGCCCTACGACCTCGGCGACGGCTACGGCCACATCGCCTTCGTGATCGACGACGTCGAGGCTGAGCACGCGCGGCACAAGCGCGAGGGCTTCACGGCCACCGATCTGAAGACGCTCAAGCACGGCGAGGACGTGCTGGCGCGGTTCTTCTTCGCGACCGATCCGGACGGGTACAAGATCGAGGTCATCCAGCGCGGCGGGCGCTTCGCCTGACCGCATCAGACCGACCGAACCCGTCGCGGAATACACAGCCGAGATCCATGCCGAACAACACCCGACACGAGACCCGTATCGTCTGCATCCGCCACGGACAGTCGACCTTCAACGCCGCCCACAAGCATGGGGGCGGCGACCCCGGCCTCCTGGACGCACGGCTGACCGAGATGGGTCAGGCCCAGGCCCGGGCCGCCCGGGATCGGCTGCGGGCGATCCCGTTCGAGCTCGTGGTGGTTTCGCCGCTCACCCGGGCGATCGAGACCGCGGCGATCCTGTTCGGCGACCATCCGAGCCAGCCGCGCGTGCTGGTCGAGGTGCTGCACCGGGAATGCCAGGAGAGCAGCTGCGATGTCGGGCGGGCGGCCTCCGAGATCGCGGCCGAGTTCCCGCATCTCGATGTCGGGCATCTCCCGGAGGTGTGGTGGCACGCCGAGCCGGGCTGTGAGGTCGGCGGCTATCCGGTCGAGCCGCGCCCCCTGTTCGACGCCCGGGTGGCGGCGTTCCGGGAGTGGCTGCGGGAGCGGCCCGAGCGGACCATCGCGGTCGTCGGGCACGGCACGTTCTTCTACCACCTCACCGGCACGTTCCTGGAGAACTGTGCCACCATCGAGCTGGACCTGGACGCCGCGCCGGCCGCGGCCTGATCAAGCCAGTGCGCGCGCGCGCGCCGCATCCAGCCGCTCCCGGGCGCCCGCGAGGGCGATCTCGGGCGCCTGCCGGCCGATCGCCAGGGCCATGTCGAGGATCGCGCAGGCCTCGGTCCAGGTGCCGATGACGAAGGGCGCCGCGCCTTCGGCGACCTCGGCGGCGCAGCGCGCATCCTCCCCGGCCCGTTGCGCGGCCGTGGCGGTGCGGGCGACGGCTGCCGTCAGCGCGCCCTCGCGCCAGCGCCGCGCCCGGGACGCCGCCTGCGAGAGTGCCCCACCCCGCCACGCGGCCGAGCGCGCCGCCGCGAACGCCGTCGGCCAATCCGGTGCCCCGGCGCAGGCCTCGGCATCCTCCGCCATCGCGGCCAGGGTGCAGAGCGGCGCGAGGATGCGCCGGACGCTTTCGAGCGCCAGCCGCCGGGTCCGCGCGGCTTCGATCTCCGGTGTGTCGGCGCTGCCGGACAGGCGCAGTACGAAGGCCAGGAGCTGCGTCCGCACGACGTCCGGCATGGCGTCGTTGAGCCCGAGGGCGTAGGCGGCGATCGGCCGCGAGAAGCAGGGCGGGCAATCCGTGCTGGAGCGGATCGCCCGGTAGGGCAGACCCGCGGCCACCATCGCCGCTTCGTTGATGCAGGTTCCGCCGTCAGGGCCGGGGAAGGGATGCGATCCGGCAAGCAGGCGCCAGTTCAGGATCGTCTCGAAGTCGGGATGCATCGGCGCGCTCTCCGTCTCGGGCACGCAGCGTGGCACGCCGCGAGCCGGATGGCGAGGCCCCTCAGCCGCCCAAGGTCGGCGCGAGGCCGGAGAGCATCGCCGTGCCGAGCACCAGCACGAAGGCGGCGGCCACCAGTTCGAGGCCGCCGAGCGCCAGGAGGCCGACCCGGCCCCGCCCGCCAGCAAGGCGCAGGGCCGCGCGCTTGGCGAAGACCGCGAGGCCGGCCAGCGCCGTGGTGGTGAGCGCCGTCCCCAGCGCCATGGCGAGCACCGCCAGCACGCCCGCCCCGGGGACGCCCTGCGACACCGCGAAGACCAGGACCAGCACAGCCCCCGCGCAGGGGCGCGAACCGGCAGCCAAGACAACCCCGGCCCGCTCGCGCCACGTATCCATCGTCTCAAGCGCCTCCGGTCCGGGCAGGTGGCTGCAGCCGGGCCCGCATGGGGCGTCGAGATGGACCAGGCGCCCGGCCTTGCGCCATGTCAGCACCAGCCCGATCAGGGCGACGAGGGCGAAGCTCGCGGTTTCGATCGCGGTGCCGGCGCGGGTGATGCCGGCCGCCGTGGCGTTCAGGATCAGGCTTCCGATCCCCATGATCGCCCCGGCGACGAGCGCCTGGAGCAAAGCCGCGCAGAAGCTGAGCGTGCAGCCGCGCCGGAACGCCCGCTCGCCCGCCAGGATGTAGCCGGCGATCACCGCCTTGCCGTGCCCCGGGCCGGCGGCGTGGAACACGCCGTACGCGAAGGCGAGTCCGACCAGCGGGCTCCAGCTGCCGCCGCCGCGCAGCGCCATGACGGCCGCGTTGAGGCTGCGCGAAAAGCTGGCTTGCAGCGCCAGGATGATCCCCCCGAGGCCGGTCGCCGCCGGGGCCGCTTCGCGAAACCCGATGCCGAAGGGCGAGCGCGGCGGCGGGGCGGTGAAGCCGGGCGCCACGAGCCACGCGATCCCGGCCGCCAGGAGCGCTGCGAGACCGATGGCCAGCGCCATGAGGCCGAGCCTCAGGCCCAGCCGTCCAGCCCCGGCGGGGGCGGCGATCCCGATGCCTACGGACACGCGACGAGCACCCGGCTGGAGAACTGAACCCCGTAGGAGGATGCGGCGGTCAGCGCCTCGAAGAAGGCCTCGGTCATGCCCGGGGATCCAGCCTCGGCGGTCTTCGGCTGCTCGGTCTTCGGGCGGGTGACGGTGGCGGCGCAGCCCTGCGGCGCGCCGGCCAGCGTCGCGGCTTCGGGCCCTTCGGCGAACGAGAAGGCGACGAAGTAGGTCGGGTCATAGACCTCCAGGGCGGCAACCCCCCGCCCCTGCTGGACCGGACTCTTCAGCGGCAGCAGGAAGGTCATGACCAGGGCCTTGTCCTCCATGCGGGCCGCCGGCTCCTTCGGATCGGCGAAGGCCTGCTCCCTGCCGCCGACCTTCAGCTTCGTGAAGTAGCCGAACTCGGCGAGGTTGGCGGTGTTCTCGGCGGCGAGCCCGGCGAGTTCGTCGGGGCTGAGTTTGCCGTCCTTGTTGGTGTCGAGGCCCTGCGTGACGAAGGCGGTGTATTCGGGGTCGAAGCTCCATGTGTCGCGCACGCCCACGAGCTTGCCGTTCTCGTAGACGAGCTGCGCCTTCGCGGTCACCCAGACGTGTGGGTGCGCGGAAGCTCCGGTGGCCGCGCAGGCGAGGATGGCGGCCAAAGCGGCGGCGCGAAGGGTCTGGCAATGCGCGGCGATCGGCATGGACGGTTGGCGCTCGCGACAGGAAGGGACCGGTGGTCCTTCCTCGCGCTCCGGTTGGGCAAAAGCGAGGCGAGTGCCGCCTACTCGCCCGCGTCGAGGCCCATCAGCTGGAAGCTCACCCGCAGGTCGTTCGACATCGGGATGTCGAGGCGCTCGCCGTTGGGCAGGCGCTTGAGGAACCAGCGCTCGTAGGTCCAGCGTAAGGCCCGGGACTCGGCCAGCCGCGTGAAGGTCTGCTGCACGATTCCAGCAAGCTCCGGATCGTCCTTGCGGAACATGATGCCATAGGGCTCGTAGGAGAGCTTGTCGGGCAGGACCGCGTAGTTCGCCCCGTCCTGCGCGTCGGTGGCGATCAGCCCGTAGAGCAGCACGTCGTCGGTGGCGAAGGCGTCGGCCTTACCGGCCTTCACCATCGCGTAGGATGCGGCGTGGTCAGGGGCGGTCACCACCTGCGCGGCGATCTTCAGCCGGGCAAGCTGGTCGCGCACGGCCTTCTCGTTGGTGGTGCCGGCGGTGACCACCACGGTCCTCCCGGCGAGGTCGCGATAGGAGGCGATCCCGGAGCCCCGCTTCACCAGCAATTGCGTCGCGCTGATGTAGTCCACCGGCGAGAAGGCGACCTGCTTGCGCCGCTCGGCGTTGGCGGTGGTCGAGCCGCATTCGAGGTCGATCTTGCCGGAGGTCACCGCCTCGATGCGGGTCTCGGCGCTGACCGGTGCGTAGCGGATCTTCACGGGCCGGCCGATCGCAGTCTGGACGTCGTCCGCGATCTCGCCGCAAAGATCGAGGGCGTAGCCGATCGCCCTCGGGCTGCTGTCCGGGTTCTTGCCGGCCACGAAGGAGAACGGCACCGAGCTTTCCCGGTAGCCGAGCACGATCTCGCCGCGCTCGGCGACGCTCTTGAGCGTGCCGGTGAGCACCTCCACGGCATAAGCCGGGGTCGCGCCCGTCAGCGCCAGAACAATCGCTGCCACGAGCCGCATCGTCATCGTCCGCTCCTTCGAAGCGTATCTTTGGCTGCCAGCAGCGTCACATATCGCGATCTTGCGCCAACCCCTCCACACAGGAGGTAGGAGAGAGCCCTGCGTCCCGCGATGTGCGAGAACCGGAGCCTCTGGATCAGGCCCCGCTGGCAAATCTCTGCAACTACTCCGCCGGCGACGGCACGGTCCCCACATGGTCGAGCCGCTGATCCGTGGCGGTGAGCTGCCCCTCCCACTTGGCCACCGCCACCGTGGCGACGCTGTTGCCGAGCACGTTGGTGGCCGAGCGGCCCATGTCGAGGAACTGGTCGATGCCGATGATCAGCAGCAGCCCGGCCTCCGGGATGTTGAAGTGCGACAGCGTCGCCGAGATCACCACCAGCGAGGCGCGCGGCACACCGGCCATGCCCTTCGAGGTCACCATCAGCAGGAGCAGCATCGTGAGCTGCTGCCCATAGGTCAGCGGGATGTTGTAGGCCTGGGCGATGAACATCACCGCGAAGGTGCAGTACATCATCGAGCCGTCGAGGTTGAACGAGTAGCCCATCGGCAGAACGAACGAGGTGATGCGGTTCGGTACGCCGAATGTCTCGAGGTTGGTCAGCATCTTCGGGTAGGCCGCCTCGCTCGACGCGGTCGAGAAGGCGAGCACGAAGGGCTCCTTGATCAGGTTGAACAGGCGCACGATGCCGCCGCCGCCGAGCAGCAGGAAGCCGACGCCCATCAACAGAGCCCAGAGCACGCCGAGACCGATGTAGAACTCGACGAGGAACTTGCCGTAGGTCACCAGCACGCCGATGCCCTGCGTGGTGATCGTGGCCGCGATGGCGGCGAACACCGCCACGGGGGCGAACATCATCACGTAGCCCGTCACCTTCAACATGACGTCGGCCACGCCCTCGATGCCCTTCGCCAGGAGTTGCCCCTTCTCGCCGAGCGCCGCGAGGCCCACGCCGAAGAAGATCGAGAAGACGACGATCTGCAGGATCTCGTTGTTGGCCATCGCCTCGACGGCGCTCTTCGGCACGAGGTGCGTGACGAACTCCTTGAGCGACAGCGAAGCCGCTTTGAGACCCGTGCCGGCGCCGGCATCGGGCAGCGGCAGGTTCAGGTTCACGCCCGGCTGCATGAGGTTGACCAGGATCAGCCCCAGCATCAGCGAGCAGAACGACGCGCCGACGAACCAGAGCAGCGCCTTGCCGCCGACCCGACCCACTGAGGCGGTGTCCCCGAGATGCGCAATGCCGACCACCAGGGTGGAGAATACCAGCGGCGCGATGATCATCTTGATCAGCCGCAGGAACACGTCGGAAATCAGCGCGATGTAGCCGGCGATCTCCTTCGCCGTCTGTGGATCCGGCCAGGTGATGCTGCAGGCATAGCCCACCGCGATCCCGAGGAGCATGCCGATGAAGATCATCGTCGTGAGTCGTGAACCCTTCATCGGACGGCTCCTCGCCTTGGCCCGGGATGAACGCATCTTAAAGTTCGTTAACGTGACGCAGGAATTGCGCCATGCGCAAGCCCAATCGGGGGGCGTGACTCGGGTCTTCGACTGTTTTCGCGCGACGCTTCCACGGGGATGAAACCAGTGGCCCACGTGCTACGGCTGCGGTACGGGACTTGCCCTGCCAAGCTGCCTGCTGTTTCAACAGGCGGCCCGGAACCTGCGCGCGAGAGTACATGGACGTCTTCGTACAGCAGCTCATCAATGGGCTGACGCTCGGCTCGATCTATGGCCTGATCGCCATCGGCTACACGATGGTGTTCGGCATCATCGGCATGGTGAACTTCGCCCATGGCGACGTCTTCATGGTCTCGTGCTTCATCGCGCTGATCACCTTCCTGCTGTTGACCACTTGGCTCGGCATCAGCTCGATCGCGCTGGCCTTCCTAGTCGTGCTGGTGGTCGCCATGGTGCTGACTGCCCTCTGGGGCTGGGCGATCGAGCGCATCGCCTACCGCCCCTTGCGCGGCTCGTTCCGGCTGGCGCCGCTGATCTCGGCGATCGGCGTGTCGATCTTCCTGTCGAACTTCGTGCAGGTGGTGCAGGGCGCGCGCAACAAGCCGACGCCACCGATGTTCTCGGGCGGCATCACCCTGTTCGAGCGCGATGGTTACGCGGTGTTCCTGGCCTGGAAGCAGGTGCTGATCATGGCGGTGACCGCCGTGCTGCTCACCGGCTTCTGGTATCTCGTGCAGCGCACGCCGTTCGGCCGGGCGCAGCGCGCCTGCGAGCAGGACCGCAAGATGGCGGCGCTCCTCGGGATCGACGTCGACCGCACGATCTCGCTGACCTTCGTGCTCGGCGCCGCGCTGGCAGCGGTCGCGGGCGTCCTCTACCTCATGTATTACGGCGTCGTGTCGTTCTCTGACGGGTTCGTGCCCGGCGTGAAGGCGTTCACCGCGGCGGTGCTGGGCGGCATCGGCTCGCTCCCCGGGGCTGTGCTCGGCGGCCTGATCATCGGGTTGATCGAGACCTTCTGGTCGGCCTATTTCTCCATCGAGTACAAGGACGTGGCGGCTTTCTCGATCCTCGCGATCGTGCTGATCTTCATGCCCTCGGGCATCCTGGGCCGGCCCGAGGTCGAGAAGGTCTGATGGCTGCCTCGCAGACTGCCCTTCCCGGCTCCGTCATGGCCGGCATCCTGCGCGACTGCGCCCTCTACGCCCTCGTGGCCTTCGGCCTGTGCGTGCCGATCATCGCCTACCGCACTGATCCCGGGCCGGGGACCGACCTCGTGCTCGTTCCGCGCTGGGGGCTGGTGGCGGCGCTCTGCGCGGCGGTCTTCGTCCTTCGCCTCGTCCAACGGCTCGTGCTGCTGCGCCGGGACGCCCGGCGGGCGCTGACCCCCGCCCCGACCCAGGCGACCGAGGCGGTGCACGGTGAGCCCGATGCGGGTCAGAAGAACTCGAAGCTCGGTCTCTGGCTGTTCATTGCCGTCGCGCTGACCCTGCCGATTCTCTCCACGCTCGCGACCGGCGGCCTGTCTTCGGCGCGCTACTGGATCGATCTCGGCATCCTGATCCTGACCTACGTGATGCTCGGCTGGGGCCTGAACATCGTCGTCGGCCTCGCGGGGCTGCTCGACCTCGGCTACGTCGCCTTCTACGCGGTCGGTGCCTATTCCTACGCGCTGCTCTCGACCACCTTCGGCCTGTCGTTCTGGATCTGCCTGCCGCTGGCCGGCCTGTTCGCTGGCCTGTGGGGCATGATCCTGGGCTTCCCCGTCCTGCGTCTGCGCGGCGATTACCTCGCGATCGTGACCCTGGCGTTCGGCGAGATCATCCGCCTCGTGCTGATCAACTGGACCGACGTGACCGGGGGGGGCGCCGGCATTTCGTCGATCCCCCGGGCGACCTTCTTCGGGATTCCGTTCACGGCGGGCGATGATGGGTTCGCCGCGACCTTCGGCATCCCGTACGATTCGATGCACCGGCTCGTGTTCCTGTACTACCTGATCCTGGGGCTCGCCCTGATCACCAACTTCGTCACCCTGCGCCTGCGCCGGCTGCCGATCGGGCGGGCCTGGGAGGCCCTGCGCGAGGACGAGATCGCCTGCCGGTCGCTCGGGATCGACACGACGGCGACCAAGCTCACGGCCTTCGCGCTGGGCGCGGCCTTCGGGGGCATCGCCGGGTCGTTCTTCGCCGTGCGCCAGGGCTTCATCAGCCCGGAGAGCTTCAACTTCCTGGAGAGCGCCATCATCCTGGCGATCGTCGTGCTCGGCGGCATGGGCAGCCAGGTCGGCGTCGCCATCGCGGCGGTGGCGATGGTCGGTGGGCCCGAGATGCTGCGCAACCTCGGCTTCCTGAAGGCCGTGTTCGGAGAGGGCTTCGATCCGAACGAGTACCGCCTGCTGCTGTTCGGGCTCGCCATGGTGGCCATGATGGTCTGGCGACCGCGCGGGCTGATCTCGGAGCGCCTGCCCTCGGTGTCGCTGGGCAAGCGCCGTGCCGTCTCGGGCGCGCATGTAAGCGAGGGGCACGGCTGATGGCGGCCCATCCGGATAGCCGGGCGGCTGCCGCCCCGCCGGTGCTCGCGGTCGAGCACCTGACCATGCGATTCGGCGGCCTGGTCGCCGTCTCCGACCTGTCCTTCGAGGCCCGGCGCGGCGACATCACCGCGCTGATCGGCCCGAACGGGGCCGGCAAGACCACGGTGTTCAACTGCATCACCGGCTTCTACAAGCCGACCGAGGGCATGCTGACCCTGTCTCATGCGGACGGCACCACGCACCTGCTGGAGCGGCTGCCGAACCATCAGGTCAACCGCACCGCCCGGGTGGCCCGGACCTTCCAGAACATCCGCCTGTTCCAGGGCATGACCGTGCTGGAGAACCTGCTGGTCGCCCAGCACGCGCCGCTGATGCGCGCCTCGGGCTATACGATCCTGGGCCTGCTCGGCCTCAAGACCTACCGGGACGCGCAAGCCGCCGCGATCGAGCGCGCCAAGGCGTGGCTCACCCGCATCGACCTGATGGACCGGGCCGACGACCCGGCCGGCGCCCTGCCGTATGGCGCCCAGAGGCGTCTGGAGATCGCCCGGGCGATGTGCACCGATCCGGTGCTGCTCTGCCTGGACGAGCCGGCGGCGGGCCTCAACCCGCGCGAATCGGCCGAGCTGAACACGCTGCTGCGCCACATCCGGGACGAGCACGACACCTCGGTCCTGCTGATCGAGCACGACATGTCGGTGGTGATGGAGATCTCCGACCACGTGGTGGTGCTCGATTACGGCCAGAAGATCGCCGACGGCACCCCCGCCGAGGTGCGCTCCGACCCGAAGGTGATCGCCGCCTATCTCGGCGTTGAGGACGAGGAGGTGGAGGCCGTGGAGGCCGAGGTCGGGATCAGCGTGCCGCACGGGCACGACGTTCAGACGGGGCAATCGGCATGAGCGTCGCCGGCATCAACGTCTTGGTCGAGGAGACCCGGGCGATCCAGGCAGGACAGAAGCCGCCGCTCCTCGCGGTGCGCGATGTCTCGACCTATTACGGCAGCGTCGCCGCCCTGCGCGGGGTCGACCTCGATGTCGCCGAGGGCGAGATCGTCACGCTGATCGGCGCCAACGGCGCCGGCAAGTCGACCCTGATGATGACGATCTTCGGCAGCCCCCAGGCGCGCTCGGGCACCATCACGTATGACGGGCGCGACATCACCCGGATGCCGACCCACGCCATCGCCCGGCTCGGCATCGCCCAGTCGCCGGAGGGCCGCCGGGTCTTCCCGCGCATGAGCGTCTACGAGAATCTCCAGATGGGCGCGGCGCTCCATGACGGGCGCTTCTTCACCGAGGATCTGGAGAAGGTCTGCGTCCTGTTCCCGCGGGTGAAGGAGAGGCTGACTCAGCGCGCCGGCACCATGTCGGGCGGCGAGCAGCAGATGCTGGCCATCGCCCGCGCCCTGATGAGCCGCCCGCGCCTGCTGCTGCTCGACGAGCCGTCGCTTGGCCTTGCGCCGCTGGTGGTGAAGGGCATCTTCGACGCGATCCGGGAGCTGAACCGGACCGAGGGCATGACGATCTTCCTCGTGGAGCAGAACGCCTATCACGCCCTCAAGCTCGCCCATCGCGGCTACGTGCTGGTCAACGGCCGGGTCACGATGAGCGGCACGGGTCGTGCGCTCCTGGACGATCCCAACGTTCAGGCCGCCTATCTGGAGGGGGGCCATGCCGGCCCGGTCGGGGCATGAGCATGCTGCAGGAGATCCTGTACGAGGAGCCGTCAGCCTGGCTGTTCCTGCTCGTCACCGTGGTGATGGGCGGCTGGGCCGGCTGGATGGCGGCCCGCGGCATCGCCCGGGGCTGGCGGCCGTTCTGGCAATGCGCCCTTGCGCTTCTGCTCGTGGCGGCTGCCGTGCGCTTCATCCACTACGCCCTGTTTTCGGGCACGCTGCTGTCGCTGCACTACTATGCGGTCGACGCTGTCGTGGTCATGATCATCGGCGCGGCGGGCTTCCGCTACACGCGGACGCGCCAGATGACGAGCCAGTACCGCTGGCTCTACGAGAAGACCTCACCGCTGACATGGCGCGAACGCGCGCCCGCAGCGGGCGGGGTCCGATGAGTGCGGCCGGATCCGCACGTGCGGTCCTGACGATAAGGGGAAGTACGCGATGAGATCGATTCTGCTGGCCGGGCTCGCCCTCGGCGCCATGATGGCCGGAACGCAGGCCGCCGAGGTCAAGCTCGGCATCGCTGCGCCGATCACCGGCAACAGCGCTGCCATCGGTGCGCAGCTCAAGAACGGCGCGAGCCAAGCGGTGGAGGACCTGAACAAGGCCGGCACCCTGAAGGGCACGACGCTGACCGTGACTGTGGGCGACGACGCCTCCGACCCGAAGCAGGGCGTCTCGGTTGCCAACAAGTTCGCCAGCGACGGCGTGAAGGTGGTGGTCGGCGACTACAATTCCGGCGTGTCGATCCCGGCCTCCGACGTCTATCTCGACGCCGGCATCATTCAGGTCACCCCCGCCTCCACGAACGTGAAGTTCACCGAGCGCGGCATGTGGAACACGTTCCGCACCTGCGGCCGCGACGACCAGCAGGGCGCGGTGGCCGGCACCTATCTGGCCGACCACTTCAAGGGCAAGAAGATCGCCTTCGTTCACGACAAGACCCCCTACGGCAAGGGTCTGGCCGACGAGACCCTTAAGGCGCTCAAGGCCAAGGGCGGCAAGGACGTGATGTACGAGGGCATCAACCCGGGCGAGAAGGATTATTCCGCCCTCGTCTCGAAGCTGAAGTCGGCCAATGTCGATGTCGTCTATTACGGTGGCTATTACACCGAGGCCGGCCTGATCCTGCGCCAGATGCGCGATCAGGGCCTCAAGGCGCCGATGATGGGCGGCGACGGCATGGTCGACCGCGAACTCGTGGCGATCGCCGGCCCCGCGGCCGAGGGCACGCTGACGACCTTCCCGCCGGATGCCCGCAAGAACCCGAACGCCAAGGCCGCGCTCGCTGCCTTCAAGGCCAAGAACATCGATCCCGAGGGCTATACCCTCTACTCCTATGCGGCCGTTCAGGTGCTGGCCAAGGCGATGGCCGAAACCGGATCCAGCGACGGCAAGAAGCTCGCCGAGTGGCTGCACCAGGGCAAGGCCGTCGAGACCGTGGTCGGCCCGATCGCGTACGACAAGAAGGGCGACATCACACGGCCCGACTACGTCATGTACGAGTGGAAGAAGGGCGCTGACGGCAAGATCGACTACACGGGTAACGAGTTGACCAAGTAAGACCGGACGGTTCTTCGATCCCGTAAGTCAGTCCGACGCCGCTCCGCATCCTATCTGTGGGGCGGCGTCGTCGTTTGAGATGCGGTGCATTCGTCAGTCTTGATGGCGGATACGCCGTCGAGCCCCCGTGCGTACGCCTAAGAAGTGTGCATGATGCCGCTGGCACGAGCGGCAGGCCGGCTCGACGTCTTGGAGGCGTTCATGAGGGGGGTAGGTATCGCGTCTGCGCGTATGCATACGAGCGTGGCCGCGCCCTATCCGCATTCAGCCGCGTTCGCGCGCGGAGACTCGATCCTCCTCCCGGCACCATCATTGCAAAGGCGTCGCCCGAGCGGGCGGGCCTGTAGGCTCAGCCGCCTGCCGACACCGTTCGGCCCGATCCAGGAGTTCCGTACCGATGCAGTCTGATATCGCTCGCCGCGGCGTTGCCGCGGCGCTGGGTCTGACCCTCGCCCTCGCCCCCATGAGTCTCCGGGCGCAGGAGCTGACCGGCACCCTCAAGAAGGTCAAGGATTCCAACGCCATCGTCATCGGCTACCGCGATGCGTCCGTGCCGTTCTCGTATCTCGGAGGCGACCAGAAGCCGGTCGGCTACGCGCTCGAGATCTGCAACAAGATCGCCGACGCCGTGAAGACCAAGCTCAACCTCCCGAACCTCGAGGTGAAGCTCAACCCGGTCACCTCCGCCACCCGCATCCCGCTGATGGCGAACGGCACGATCGACTTGGAGTGCGGCTCGACCACCAACAATGCCGAGCGCGAGAAGCAGGTGTGGTTCACCAACTCGCACTTCCTGACCGCCACGCGCTACGTCTCGAAGAAGTCGGCCAACCTGCACACGATCGAGGACCTGAAGGGCAAGACCGTCGTGTCGACCTCGGGCACCACGAACATCAAGCAGATCAACGAGGCCAACACGGAGCGTAAGCTCGGCCTGACGATCCTGCCGGCCAAGGACCATGCCGAGGCGTTCCTAATGGTCGAGACCGGCCGCGCCGCCGCCTTCGTGATGGACGACGTGCTGCTCGCCTCGCTCGCCGCGTCCTCCAAGGACCCGTCAGCCTACGAGATCTCCACCGAGGCCCTGTCGAAGCCTGAGCCCTACGGCATCATGCTGCGCAAGGACGACACGGAGTTCAAGAAGGTCGCGGACGACGCCACCGCCAAGCTCTACACGAGCCCCGAGGGCAAGGCGCTCTACGACACGTGGTTCACGAAGCCGATCCCGCCGCGCAACATCAACCTCAACCTGCCGATGAGCGCGGAGATGAAGAAGCAGTTCACGACGCCGATCTCGAGCCCCGATCCGGCGGCCTACTGAGATCCAGCGATACGATGATGCGCACCGCGGGCAAAGGCTTGCGGTGCGCCTCTGTAAGTTCACAGTAGAAGCGGCGCGATGAACTACAACTGGAACTGGCGAATCTTCTTCGATGCCTCGCCGGAGGGCAATGGCACCTACCTCGACATGCTCTTGTCGGGGCTCCTGTGGACGATCGCCACCGCGCTCTGCTCGTGGATCATCGCGTTCTTCCTCGGGTCGCTGGTCGGCGTGCTGCGCACCCTGCCGTCGAAGCCCGCCAACGCGATCGGCACGGCCTATGTCGAGCTGTTCCGCAACATCCCGCTGCTGGTGCAGATGTTCCTCTGGTACTTCGTAATGCCGGAGGTTGTGCCGACACGGATCGGTGACGCGATCAAGCAATTGCCCGACGCGCCGTTCTACACCGCGGTGGTGTGCCTCGGCTTCTTCACCGCCTCGCGGGTGGCCGAGCAGGTCCGGGCCGGCATCCAGGCGCTGCCGCGGGGCCAGCGGATGGCCGGCACCGCCATGGGCTTCACCACCTATCAGACCTACCGCTACGTGCTGCTGCCCAACGCCTACCGGATCATCCTGCCGCCGATGACCTCGGAGTTCCTCAACAACCTGAAGAACACGTCGGTGGCGCTGACCATCGGTCTCTTGGAGCTGACCGCGCGAGCCCGGTCGATGCAGGAATTCTCCTTCCAGGTGTTCGAGGCGTTCACGGCGGCCACGATCCTCTACGTGATCATCAACCTCGTGGTCGTCACGGCGGCGACCTTCCTGGAAAAGGCGGTTGCCATACCCGGCCAGCGCTGAGGATAGCCCGCCCCCGACCACCCGCCCGACGGCCACCGCGAACAGGCGCCGATGCTCTCGAATTTCGACTTCTCCGTCATCGTCTCCTCCCTGCCCTACCTGTTCGGGCAGGGCATGGTCTTCACCGTGACGCTCACCGCCATGGCGGCCGTCGGTGGCGTGATCATCGGCACCTTGCTGGCCATGGCCCGGCTCTCGGGCGTGCCGGGACTCACCCAGGTCGCGAAGGGCTATGTCGAGTTGTGCCGCTCGCTGCCGCTGGTGCTGGTGATCTTCTGGTTTTACTTCCTGGTGCCGTATATCGGCGCCTATCTGACCGGGGGCTCGACCCCGATCCAGGTCGGCGCCTTCCCGTCGGCGCTGATCACCTTCATGGCCTTCGAGGCAGCCTATTTCTCGGAGATCATGCGGGCGGGCATCCAATCGATCCCCAAGGGTCAGACCGCTGCTGCGCAGGCTTTGGGGATGAATTACTGGCAGACCATGGGCAACGTCGTCCTGCCCCAGGCTTTCCGCAACATGCTGCCGCTGCTGCTGACCCAGACCATCGTGCTGTTCCAGGACACCTCGCTGGTCTACGTGCTGTCGCTCACGGATTTCATGGGCGCCGCCTCGAAGGTGGCCCAGCGCGACGGCCGCCTCGTCGAGATGTATATTTTTGCGGCGGTCGTTTACTTTGCGATCTGCTTCTCGGCCTCGTTCCTGGTGCGCCGCCTGCAGCGCCGCGTGGCCATCATCCGCTGACCGACACTGGAGACTGCCTATGACCTCGTCCCCGATGCCGGCTCCACACGCCACAGAACCCGCCGCCGAGGCCGCCTACGCGCCGACGGATGCGGGCCTCCAGCCCGGCCACCTGATCTCCGGCGCCCCCGCGGCGGCGCCCGGCGAGACGATGATTTCCATCGACAACATCAGCAAATGGTACGGCGACTTCCAGGTGCTGACCAATTGCACCACTAAGGTCGCCAAGGGCGAGGTCGTGGTGGTCTGCGGGCCTTCGGGCTCGGGCAAGTCGACCCTGATCAAATGCGTCAATGCCCTGGAGCCCTTTCAGAAGGGCCAGGTCACGGTGGCGGGTACCAAGGTGGTCGACAAGGCGACCAACCTGCCCAAGCTTCGCTCGCGGGTCGGCATGGTGTTCCAGCATTTCGAGCTGTTTCCGCACCTGTCGATCACCGACAACCTGACCATTGCTCAGCGCAAGGTGCTCGGCCGCAGCGCCGAGGACGCCAAGAAGCGCGGGCTGGATCTGCTCGCCCGGGTCGGCCTCGGCGCGCACGCCACCAAGTTCCCGGGTCAGCTCTCGGGCGGCCAGCAGCAGCGGGTGGCCATCGCCCGGGCGCTCGCCATGAACCCGGTGGTGATGCTGTTCGATGAGCCGACCTCGGCGCTCGACCCCGAGATGGTCGGCGAGGTGCTCGACGTGATGGTGGAACTTGCCAAGGAAGGCATGACCATGATGGTCGTGACCCACGAGATGGGCTTCGCCCGCAAGGTCGCCGACCGGGTGATCTTCATGGATCGCGGCGAGATCGTCGAAGACGCGAGGAAGGAAGACTTTTTCGGCAGCCCCCGGTCGGAGCGGGCACAGACCTTCCTGTCGAAGATCCTGCAGCACTGATTGGGACACGTGACGCGTAGGATCCCGAACGCTCCAACATCCTGATTTTTCAGAGCAAAGCTTAGGGCTCTAGCGAGGGAGGCTGTCCGCATCTCAGGATGCGGTCGAGGGTGGGAGAAGCGAAGCGCGGTTGCTAACCCAACGCTTCCTGAGCCACCCGGTATTCCCGCCCGTGCCGGCAATAGCCCTCGACGATTCGGATCATCGTGGCGCGCTTCTCGGCGTCGAGAGGCGCGAGGATCCGCGCCGGGCGGCCCCCCCAGAGATAGCCGGCCTCCAGGATCTGGCCGGGATCCGTGGTGGCGCCGGCGGCCAGCATCACATCGTCGGCGATCAGAGTGCCGGGCGCGATCGCCGCGCCAATTCCGATGAGCGAGCGGGCGCCGATTCGGCAGTCGGCGATCCGCACGTTGTGGGCGATCGTCGTGTCGCGCCCAATCACCACGCCCTCTCCGCGGGTCCGTATGAGGGTGTTGTCCTGAATGTTGGTGTCGGCGCCGATCACGATCGGCCCGGCCTCGGCGTTGAGGTCGCAGCAGAACAGCACGCTCGATCCCGCGCCCAAGCTCACCCGCCCGCGCACGGTCGCGGTGCGGGCCACGAAAACGCTGGCCTCGACCTCGGGCGGATCTCCGGCGGGCGGCGTGGATCCTTCGCCCATCCGCTCGCGCAGGCGCTCGGCACGCTCGGCGACGTCTTCGAGTGTCACCGGCTGCTTCGGCCGCGCCGGGCTGCCCGCGTAGGCGAAGCCGCCGGTCAGCTGCGCCCTCGGGAAGACGGTGGAGCCCGCCTCGATCACCACGCCGTCGCCGATCTCCGCCCCGTCGAGGATCACCACGTCGTCCTCGATCACGACATCGGAGCCGACCGTGCAGGCATGCACGACGCTGTTGCGCCCGACGGTGACCCGGTCGCCGACCTGCGTGCCCCGCGCCTGGGTGGCGATGTGGACGGTGGAGCGCGGTCCGAGCCAGAATCGCTCGCCCAGGATGACGCTCTGCCCGTCCGCGCGGATGACGGCGTCGTCACCGATCCAGGACTGGGCGCCGATGCGGGCCGCGCCGATCACGGTGCTGCCGCGGCCGCACCAGACGGGCCGGCTCGCGAAGTCCGGCAGGACGCCTTCGTAGGGCAGGATGAGCTCGGGGGTCACGTGGATATCCTTCTCCACCGCCGGCCCGGGGCAAAGCACCCCGGCGCCGGCAGGGCGCGGTAGACCGTGTCATATAGAGGCATCGACCGGTGTGACAGGCAGAGGGCTGGCCGGAGCCGTCCCAGACCCCTATGGACCGAAGCATGAGCGCGCCCGTCCCGAGCATCGCCATCCAGGCCGAGCCCTTCGATACCGCGGCCGAGATCGCCCGCATCACCGCCGATCTCGGGGGTCGAGCCGGCGCCGTCGTCACCTTCTCTGGCTTGTGCCGGGACGAGGACGGCCGCCTGGCGGCGCTTGAACTCGAACATTACCCCGGCATGGCCGAGGCGGAGTTGGCTCGCGTCGCCGCGGAGGCGTCGTCGCGCTGGCCGCTCCAGGCCGTGCGGATGATCCACCGCTACGGGCGTGTGCGCCCGGGCGATGGAATCGTTCTGGTGATCACGGTCTCGAGCCACCGGATCGCCGCCTTCGAGGCGGCGAGCTTCCTGATGGATTATCTCAAGACCCGCGCGCCGTTCTGGAAGCGCGAGCACCTCGCAGACGGCACCACCGGCGCCTGGGTCGAGGCGACCGCGCAGGACGACGCCGCGGCCGGGCGCTGGGGCTGAGCCGGCCTACACGATCAGCGCGTTGAGCAGCACGGCCAGGATGCCCCCGGCGATGGCGATGCCCATCAGGACCACGCTGCTGAGCTGATCGGCGGAATCGACCGTGTGGCCAGGGCCGAGGGAACGGATCTGCGTCTCGCCGTAATGATCGCTCATCGCGTGTTTCCTGCTTGTGCCTCCGCCGGAATCGGTTGGGCGGCCGCAACCAACGCGCGAACGACCTTTCGGTCCCCGGTCTCGGGATGCCCGCGTCGGTCATCAGCACGGAAACGCGCGTTCGCGAATCGCACATACCGCGCCGCGCGCACTTGACCCCGGGTGGTACCGCGGCGTTCGTGGAGCCGCACTGCGGGAGCGATGATGTTGGACAGGAAGCTTCAGGACGTCGAGGGCCCGGCCAGGCCGTGGCGCGGTGCGGCGCCGCTCGCCGCCTCGGGTATTGCGGTCGTCTGCTTCGCGGCGGCGCTTGCGCTGGCCTGGATGTCGGTGGGGACGCTGCTGCTGATTTTCGCCGGCGTGCTGTTAGGCGTCTTCCTCGACGGTCTGACGCGCGGGCTCGGCCATGTCGTGCCCCTGCCCCGGGGTTTGCGGCTGACCATCGCCAGTCTCGCCGTCGCGATCGCGGTTCTGGCCTTCGGATCCTACGGCGGCGCCACGATCGTGCAGCAGGGACGCGACCTGGGCACCACGATCAAGGATCAAGCCGGAACGGTGACCGGCTGGCTCTCCGCGCGCGGCATCGATGTGCCGTCTTTCGCGCCACAGGGCGGCGGCAAGGACGGCTCGACCGAATCCGGCCAGCGAGAGGGCGGGCTCGGCGGTCTCGCCAACGGCCTCCTGAAGGGAAGCGGCTCGATCGTCTCGGATGCCGGCAGCGTGCTGGGACCGGCGGCCGCGGTGATCCTCGGGCTGTTCGACGCGCTGGGCAATGTCCTGGTGATCGCCTTCCTGGGGCTCGCCTTCGCGGCCGACCCGAAAGCCTACCGGGACGGCGTCGTCCGTTTCGTCCCGCCGCAGAAGCGCTGGCGGGCGAGCCAGGTCCTCGATGGGGCGGGCGAGACCCTGCGGCACTGGCTGTTCGGCCAGCTGATCATCATGGCGGTGATCTTCCTGTGCACCTGGGCTGGGCTGGCCTTCCTGGGGATCGGCGGTGCGCTGATTCTCGGCCTCCAGGCCGGCCTGCTCGCCTTCGTGCCCACTGTCGGCCCCCTCGTGGCGGGGCTCGTGATCGTGCTGGCTGCGCTGGCCTCCGGCACCAAGGCGGTGATCGGTGCGATCGGCGTCTACCTCGCCGTGCAGTGCCTGGAGAGCTACGGCCTGACGCCGTTCATCCAGAAGCGCGCCCTCGACATCCCCCCAGCCACGATCTTCGCCGGGCAGCTGATCCTCGGCGTGATCTTCGGCCTCTGGGGCATCGCCCTGGCCCTGCCGCTGATGGCGGTGATCAAGGTGCTGCTGGAGCAGCTCTACGTCGAGGACACCCTCCACGAGCAGCCGAGCACGTAAACTTCTGGTTTCGAAAGGTCCGTGACCTTTCGCGGGTGCAGGGCAGAGCCTTGCCGGGTTCGGGCGAAGCCCGATCGTCTGGGCTCCACCCCGACACCCCGCCGAAGGGCTCAGCCCTTCGGGAGCCCTTGGTATGCCGTGCTAGCGCAGGGCGTCCTCGAGCATCCGGGCCACGGCCAGGGCGCGCCCGTCGTCGCCGAAGCGGCCGATGACCTGGACGCCGATCGGAAGCCGGTCGCCCGGTACCGGTACGTTCACGCAGGGCACGCCCATCAGCGTCCAGAGCTGGTTGAAGCGCGGATCGCCGGTCGCGGCGAGCGTCGCGGGGGCCGGTCCCGGGGCCGAGAAGGTCAGGATCGCGTCGTAATTCGCGAACAGGTCCTTCAGCACCCTTCGGGCCCGGTGGGCATGGCGGCGGGCATCGTCATACGCGGCCGGCGCGATCGCGGCGCCGGCATAGAGATGCGCCCGGACGAGCGGCGGGAGGGCTTCGGCCTGTGTGTCGTACTCCCAGGCCAGCGCCAGCCGACCTTCGTAGTTCTGGATGATCCGATGGCGCTCCCAGGCCTCGGCCAGCTCCGGCGGCAGAGCAAGGTCGGTGACGTGCGCGCCGGCGCGCTCGGCCGCCTGTCGGGCCCGCGCCAGGGCGGCCTCGGCCTCCGGCTCCGGCGCTTCGGCGAAATCCTGTCGGACGAGGCCGATGCGGGGCGCGGATCCCGTCTCCGCCCCCTCGATCTGCGGTCGGCCGGTCACCAGCGCCAGGGCGTGCGCGACATCCGCGACGCCGGCAGCGAACAGGCCGACCGTATCGAGCGCCCAGGAATAGGTCTTCACCCCCACGGTCGGGATCAGCCGGAACGAGGGCTTCACCGCCGCGCAGCCGCAATAGCTCGCGGGCCGGATCACCGAACCCGCCGTCTGGGTGCCCAGCGCCAGCGGCAGCAGCCCGGCGCCGACCGCCGCAGCCGACCCGGCCGAGGATCCCCCGGGCGTGTGGCCGGGATCGTGCGGGTTGACGGTTTCCGTCGGATCGCTGCTGGCGAAGGCCGTGGTGGTGGTCTTGGCAAGCGCCACCGCGCCGAGGCCTTTTAGCCGTGCCACCACGGCGGAATCCCCCCGCGGGTGCCAGCCCTGGTAGATCGGCGAGCCCATCTGGGTCGGCAGGCCGGCGCTGTCGATGATGTCCTTCACGCCCACCGCGATCCCGGCGAGCGGCCCCATCTCCGGGACCGTGGGTGCCGCGTCGAGGGTGACGAAGGCGCGCAATTCCGGCTCCCGGGCAGCGATCGCCGCCCGGCAGAGATCGATCGCGCCCGCGGGCGTCAGGGTGCCGGCAGCGATGCGGGCGCGGAGATCGAGGAGCGAGAGCATTTTGTATTCAGTGCTCTGGACGGGGCCTCTGTCAACTCAGTCACGGGTCCCGGCATTCGGGAAACGGCGTTGACGAACGCTTTACGGGACCATGCGCATCGTCCGTGTCATGTGGCGTGGCGTATCCCTGATTTCGGCCCTGGCGCTGTTCGGCGCAGGGCTCACCGCGTGCTCGATCAATCATTTCGAGCGGCGCGAGCCGTGGCGCGACCAGGCGGAGCAGGTCTGCCTGGCCAAGAAGCTGGTGGAGCCCACCGAGTTCATCACGCCGGTGGCGGCGATGGACGGTCCGGGTCCCTGCGGCATGCAGCAGCCGTTCCGGGTGACGCGGCTCGGCGGCGGCTCCGTGCTGATGAAGCAGCGCATGACCCTTGGATGCCCGGCGCTCGCCGAGGCCGAAGCTTGGCTCGCCGACACGATCCAGCCCGCCGCCAACCTGTATTTCGGCGTGCCGGTGGCCGAGATCAACGCGGGCTCCTACTCCTGCCGAGGCCGCAACAATCAGCCCGGGGCGAAGCTTTCCGAGCACGGGTTCGGCAACGCCATCGACGTCATGTCGGTCAAGCTCGCCGACGGCCACGTGATCACCGTCAAGGGCGGGTGGCGCGGTACGGAGGCCGAGCAGGCCTTCCTGCGCGAAATTTTTCTGGGCGCCTGCCAGCGCTTCTCGACGGTGCTGGCGCCTGGCTCGAACGTGTTCCACTACGACCACATCCACGTGGACCTCGCCCGGCACGACCCGCGGGGCCTGAGGCGGATCTGCCAGCCCCTGATCAAGTTCACGCCGCAGCTCGGCACGGGCGCCGAACGGCCCCTGTCGCGCCCGGTGCCGCCGCCGCACCAGCCCGCCGCCCCGCAGGCCCCGGTGGATATCGAGGAGGACGATCCCTACGGCGTCGCGCCGATGTCGAAAGCGGCAAGCCCGACGCAGGTCGCCCGCGCTCCGGCACGCCTGCCGGCGGCGACGGCCTACACGTCGGCGCCGCCGGTCCGATCCGCGCCCCGTGTCGCAACCGCCGCTCCGGAGGAGCCCACAGGGGCCTACGACGAGCCGCTCCAGCTCGGGGCGCCGTCGCCCGGCACCGGGCCGATCTACTGAGGTTGCTTCTTGCTGCACGGGGGATCGTCGGCATAGCCGTCGACTCACTGTAGCGGCGACGCCGCACCGCCCGTCAAAAGGGCTTTTCTGGCGCAGCGAGAGCTTGACTGGCGGGCCTGCCGAGTCATCGTCCTGGGATGCAGGACCGTACATCCGCCGAGGCTCGCGCCATGCGTTCGATCCGTCACGGCCTCGCCCTCGGGCTGGCCCTCATCGCGCTGGCGCAGCCGGCGCTCGCCCGCTCGGCGCGCGAAGATATCGAGCCCGCCGAGGAGCGGGTCTTCCCGTTCGATGCGCAGATCCCAGCCTGTCAGGATCCCTCGGTGCTGGAGCGGGTCTCGACCAACTTCGCCGAGAAGGAGGCGAAGTTCTGGAACTCGTCGATGACGATCCTGTCGTTCGACACGATCGAGCGCACCGCGTGGCGGCCCTGGGGGCTGGACACCTATCCGCGCCGGTTCTGCACCGCGACCGTGACAACGTCCGACGGTATGCGCCGCAAGGTCGATTACTCCGTGCGCGAGAGCCTCGGCATCATCGGCGCAACCTGGGGCGTCGAGTTCTGCGTCCACGGGCTGGACCGCG
Organism: Methylobacterium sp. E-065; assembly: GCF_022829605.1. GTDB lineage: Bacteria > Pseudomonadota > Alphaproteobacteria > Rhizobiales > Beijerinckiaceae > Methylobacterium. The sequence continues at coordinate 47,740 of NZ_JAKSYD010000112.1, forward strand.
AACTTGCCTACGCCTACGCCACCGCCTGCCGGATGGCGCGTCCCTGACCATGCGGGGGCTCGCAGCCTGCCTCGCCGGCCTGCTGATCGCCGGGCCGGCCCTCGCTCAGGATTACGGCGGCTTCGCCCGACGTGGCAGCCCCGGCGAATTCGACTTCTACGTGCTGGCCCTGTCGTGGTCCCCGACCTACTGCGCGGGCACCGGCGAGCGCCGGGACGACGTCCAGTGCGCGCCGGGCCGCGGGCTCGGCTTCGTGGTCCACGGGTTGTGGCCGCAATACAGCCGAGGCTACCCCGAGAACTGTTCCGCCGTGGTGCGCGCACCGACCCGGCAGGCGATCGAGGTGGCCGGGCAGGTCTATCCGAGCGAGGGCCTTGCCCGCTACGAGTGGCGCAAGCACGGGACCTGCTCGGGCCTCGATCCGGCGGCCTATTTCGCCGCCGCCCGGGACGCGCGGCTGACCGTGACGATCCCGGATGGCCTCAAGGGCGGTGGCCCGTCGCAGACGCTGGCGCCGATCGAGATCGCCCGCCAGTTCGTCGCCGCCAATCGCGGCCTGCGCCCCGACATGATGGCGGTCACCTGCACCCGGGGGCAGTTGCAGGAGGTGCGGATCTGCTTCGGCGAGGATCTTAAGGGGTTCACCTCCTGCCCCGAGGTCGCCCGCAGCAATTGCCGTGCGCCTGAAATCTCCCTCGACGCCGCACGCTGACTTTTTTCGACCGCAGGCGCTGGACCCGGGCCGCCGGATCCGCTTCACCGCGACCTCATGAATTATCGGCACGCCTTCCACGCCGGCAACCATGCCGACGTGCTCAAGCATCTCGTCCTGGCGCGGGTGCTCGATCATCTGCGCCTCAAGGACAAGCCGTTCCGGGCGCTCGACGCCTTCGCGGGGCTCGGCGTCTACGACCTCACGGCCGACGAGGCATCCCGCACCGGCGAGTGGCGGGACGGCTGGGGCCGCATGGAAGAGTCCTTTCCGCCCGCCGTCGAGGCGCTGCTCGCGCCCTATCGGGCCGCGGTGGCGGCGGTGCAGGCGCGCCACGGCGCAACCGCCTATCCCGGCTCGCCCGCCGTGATCCGCGAGGCCCTGAGGCCCGGCGACAAGGGTGTGTTCGTCGAACTGCATCCGGCCGATGCCGCGACCCTGCGGGCGCGCTACGAGCGCGATCCGCGCACGAAGGTGATGAGCCTCGACGGCTGGACCGCCGTCAACGCCCAGATCCCGCCCCCCGAGCGGCGCGGTCTCGTGCTGATCGACCCGCCCTACGAGGTGCCCGGCGAAATCGAACGGCTCGGTTCCCACGTCGCCCGGGCGGTGGCGAAGTGGCCGACCGGCGTGTTCCTGGCGTGGTACCCGATCAAGGATGCGGCCGCCCTCGATCGCATGGTCGGCGAGCTCGATGCCGCCCTGCCCCGCCCGGCGCTCCGCCTCGACCTGCTGATCGACCGGCCGGACGATCCGACCCGACTCACCGGCAGCGGCTTGATCGTCGTCAATCCGCCTTGGCGCCTCGCCGAAGAGGCTCTGCTGTTCCTGCCAGCGCTCGCCGAACGTCTGGCTCGACAGGACTTCGGAGGGTTTCGCTGTGATTCGATCGGCGCGCGGAGCTGAAGCCGCAGAATTCGCGCGACTTTTATGAGGTGCTGATCCGGGCCCGCAGGCTAAGGGACCTGCCGATCCCGTTTTTGTTGCGTCAAAGACACATTTGAGCGGTATCGGTCCGCCGCGATGTTAAAATGCTCAAAAAATATGCAACTGCCGTATGTTTGATTTTGTGTCATTTGCTGGTCGATGTCAGCTTGACCGTAGACGAACCACAACGAGCGGCGACATCATGCTGACCCGATCCACCCTGTCCGGCCTTGCCGCTGTCCTGCTGTCCTCGACCAGTCTCCTGGCGGCCGATCTGGCTGCGCCGGCTCCCGTGCCCGTGGCGCCCCCGGCCGAGCCATGCAAGGCGACGCTCCTCGGCCCGACCTACGGCGGCGTGATCAAGGCGAACCCGAACCCGACCTGCTTCGCCGCGGGCCCGCTGGGCGACCTCTATGTCGGCGGCGCCGTGACGGGTTACGGCTACACGCAGACCAATCCGTTCAAGTCGTTCGCGACGCCGGCGGCGCCCGATGATCGCGATCGCTCCGCGCGGTTCGACTTCTCGAACATCCAGGGCGTCATCCAGAAGCCTGAGGGCGCGTTCCAGTTCTACATCCAGGCCGGCGGCTACTCGATCCCGCAGCTCGGCTTCCCGACCCTCGGCACCTTCACGCAGACCGACCTGCTGTTCGGCCCGGTCCCGGTCGCCTTCGGCAAGATCCAGATCAACGACGAGTGGTCGATCCAGGGCGGCCGGCTGTTCACCTTGATTGGCAGCGAGTTGCTGTTCACCTACCAGAACCTGAACATCAACCGCGGCCTCCTGTTCGTGCAGGAGAACTTCATCAACCAGGGCGTTCAGGTGAACTACAGCAGCGGCCCGCTCTCGGTGTCGCTGGCCGGGACGGATGGGTTCTTCTCCAACGAGATCACGTGGTTCACCGGAAACGTCGCCTACAAGCTCGACGACTACAACACGATCGGCGTGAACGGCGGCCTCAACCTCGGCCGGACGAACTCCTTCGCCCGGAGCGCGCGCTACCAGTTCGCGACGCCCGGCTTCCAGCAGAACAGCGGCATCTTCGACATCAACTACACCTACGCGAATGGTCCGTGGATCATCTCGCCGTACTTCCAGTTCACCAACGTCGAGCGCGATCCGCGCGTGGGCATCAACGCCTCCGCGTCGACCTACGGCGGCGCCCTGCTGGCGGCCTACTCGTTCACCGACAACTTTTCTCTGGCGGGCCGCGTCGAATACACGGAGCAGACCGGCGTGCGGGGCGGATCGACCCCGAACCTCCTGGGCTTCGGCGCGGGCAGCAACGCCTTCTCGGTGACCGTGACGCCGACCTTCACGTTCGACCGGTACTTCTTCCGGGTCGAGTACGCGCATGTCGAACTCGGCAACATCACCCGCGGCAACCTCGCGGAGGGGAGCCTGGGCACCGGTTTCGGCCGGACCGGTAACCGCACCTCCCAGGACCGCTACATGGTCGAGACCGGCATCACCTTCTGATCCGCGACCTAGACCGGCCGCTTCGGCGGCCGCAAGAAGCCCCCGTCCACGAGACGGGGGCTTTTTTAATTTAATATGTTGTGGTTTTTCGCATGTGGCTACCAATACGCGGCGTATTTCATCCATATTATCGTAGATTATGAGATGTATTTCATCCGGTATTGCATTTTTGCGCTTAGTAAAAAAACGATGTGTGGATGATCACTTGAACGCCCATGCCGATGTCATGTACTTCTCCTCGCTGTCGGGCTGCGGCCGGATCAGGAAACTTGGAGATGTTCGTGATGGAGGCTTTGTCCGCCACCCTTTGGAGCTTGGCTGTGCCGGGCATGACGCCGAAGGCGCTGCGCGCGGCCGTCCGCGAAAAGCATCCCGAGGCTTCGAAGAAGGATATCGTGCGCGCGGCCTTCTATGCGCTGATCGAGGCGCGGTCTCAGGACAACCAGACCGTAGACGCACTCCACCAGTTCGCTCTGGCCGAGCGGATACCGTCCGACGAGCCGCCCATGACGATCGGCAAGCGGCGGAAGAACAAGCAGCGCCAGGCCGTCGAATCAGCCGTCGCCGAGGCCGCCGCGGCTTGAGCAGCCCGCACATTGAAGCGCCCGGTCTTGTGACCGAGTGCGAGAGCCGTGCTTGATCTCGTACGGCTCTCAGTTCCCGATGTGACGCGCTCTCCGCCGTACCGATGGCCGCGTCGTTGCAGAGCGGTCTAGGTCCGCCGGAGCAGCCGCCGGCCTGGCCGATGGCCCTCCTCACCCGTGTCGCGGAAGCCGAGTTTCTCCAGAAGCCCCCAGGACGCGACGTTGGCGGGGCGGCATTCCGCCACGATGGTGCGACTCGGAAAGCGTCTCACGAGGAGGTCGATGATCGCCGAGACCGCCTCGAACGCGAAGCCGCGTCCGCGCGCGGCGCCGCCGATCCAGTAGCCGATCTCGATCACCCCGGCGCCGCGCAGATGCGTGCCGACGACGCCGACAAGGTCACCCCCGACGGACCCCGTTGCGGAGTCTGTTCCGCGCATCCAGGCTCCCAGGAAGCGGTCCTGTCCCCGCCGCCCGCTCAGGATCAGATCCTGGGCGTCCTGCAGGGTGAAGTGCGTCGGCAGAAAATCCACCGCCGCGGTGATCGCCGGATCGTCCGTGAGCCGGCGCACGGCGTCGGCATCCTCAGGCTGCAGCGCCACGATCGACAGGCGTGAAGTGTCGATCCCGGGCAGGTCGCTGAGGGTGGCGCGGGCGGCGCGGATGGTAAACATCCCACCGAGATGGGGTGCCGGACGGTGCAGAAAAGGCACGGTCAGGCCCCCCGCGATCATCCTGAAATGGGCCACGAATACAGCGCCGCCCTTGGTAAGAGGCATGCAGTCGTGCGGAACGGGAACGGTTGCTTAACCTGAATCCGTCTTCATTGGGGCATCAAGTTGCGTCAGGCAAACGGGTGCGTCGATGCGGGTGCGCGGTAAGGGTCGGATGTTGCGGACGCTGTCGCGGGTCGCCCTCATCGGTATCATCGGTGGGGCGGCAGCCGCCTGTTCCTCGGACGCATCGCGCCTGAGCAACCCGTTCTCAAATCCGTTTGATTCGGAGCCCGCTGCCACCGGCAGCCTGCCGGACGGTGGCCTCAAGTCGGTGCCTCCGGTCCGCACCGGCCGGATCCAGTCGGAGGCGCTGAGTGCCCCCGGGGCACCGCGCAGCGCCAGCGTTGCGGCGCCGATCCAGCCCCATGCCTCGGCGCCCGCGACCCGCGTCGCGTCGACCGGTCAGGTCGGCTGGAACGCCCAGGGCGGCACCCAGATCACCGTGTCGCAGAACGACAGCTTGAACCAGATGTCGACCCGCTACGGCGTTCCCGCCTCGGCGATCCTGTCGGCCAACGGCCTGACCAGCGCGAACCAGATCACCCCCGGCCGGCAGATCGTGATTCCGGTCTACAACGCCTCGGGCATGAACCCGGCCGCCGCTCCGATGACCGCCCGCCCGGCCCGGGCGGCGGAGGAGAAGCGCGAGGATTCCAAGCAGGTCGACGGCAAGCTGGCCGCCAAGCGCGAGGAAGCGGCCCGAGAAGCGAAGCGCGAAGAGGCCAAGCGCGAAGAGGCCAAGCGCGACGAGGCTAAGCGCGAGGAGGCCAAGGAGGCCGTCAAGGAAGCGGCCAAGCGGGCCGCCGACAAGGAGACAGAGCGCAAGGAAGCGCTGGCGCGCGATGCCGCCGCCCGTAAGGTCGCCGACACCAAGTCCCGCAAGGAGACCGTGAAGGAAGCCGCAAAGGTGGACGCGAAGGCGGACGACAAGCCGCGTCACGTCCGCCCGGGGCAGGTTGCTAAGGCCGACGAGAAGAAGCCGGACCCGAAGGCCGACGCGAAGGCCAAGGCCGAAGCGAAGGCGATGGAGGCCAAGGCTGAAGCCAAGGCCGCCGCGAAGGCCGAGGCGACCCAGAAGCTCGCCGAGGCCAAGGCCGCCAAGGAGGCCGCGCAGAAGGCCGCAGCCGCCGAGAAGGTTGAGAAGGTTGCGGCCAAGGAGGCGCCGAAGGCTGCCGCGCCCGCCGCTCCGGCGAAGCCCGAGCCCGCTGCCACCGGTTCGGTCGCCGACGCCTCCGAGAGCTTCCGCTGGCCCGCGAAGGGCCGGGTGATCTCGGGCTACGGCACCTCCGGCAACGAGGGCATCAACATCGCCGTGCCCGAGGGGACGCCGGTCAAGGCCGCCGAGGAGGGCACCGTCGCCTATGCCGGTTCGGACGTGAAGGGCTATGGCAAGCTGGTGCTGGTGCGTCACGCCAACGGCTACGTCTCGGCCTACGCCCATAACGGCGAGCTCGACGTGAAGCCGGGCGAGAAGGTCAAGCGCGGTCAGGTGATCGCCAAGTCCGGCGCATCGGGTAACGTGACCTCGCCCCAGCTGCACTTCGAGATCCGCAAGGGCGGCGCGCCGGTCGACCCGATGTCCCAGCTCGCCAGCAACTGAGCGGCCCATTCCGATCACAGCGAGCGGCGGCCCCGAGGGGCCGCCGTTTTCGTTTCCGAAGGCTCAGGCCTTCGGAACCTGCAGCGTCCCGTCGGGGCTGTGGTGATCCACCGCCTGCGGCAACGCCTCGGCCAAGGCTGGGAACAGCTGATCGATCGGGATGCCGAGCTTCTGTGCCATCTGGCGAACCTGCTCGTTGTCCAAGACCTTGTGCAGGTCGTCCGCGGTGATCGGCTCGTTCGGGCCGCGGCCGAGCCAGGAATTCACCTGGCTCTCGTAGCCGGAGCGGCGCAGCTGATCGAGCAGCGCGTTGAGGCCGCCTGGCAGCACCTGCTGGATGAGGCCGGGCAAGGCCTTCATCGCCATCTGGCCCAGCGAGCCGCCAAACGCGCCGCCAAGTGAGTCGAGCAAGCTCATGCGGGTCCCCCGTCGATCGATCGGTCCGATATCAGTCTAGGGCAGTTTGCCGACGGGGGGAGGTCGGCGCCGCGTGAACCGCAATTTAGTCGACAGCGCCAAAGGCTTGGGCCGGAATGCCGACCCGGTTCCCGCTCCCTGGTCGCCCGGTCATGAGATGCCTCGCCCCGTCCCTGCTGCTCGCGCTCTGGGCAAGCGCGGCTTTGGCGTTGCCGGCCGAGACCGCCCGGCCGACAACGCACGACCGCGCCCTCACGGACGCGGTGTTCGTCCGCCCAGTTTACGGCACCTACCGGCATTGCGGTGGCGCCTGCCTCAAGAGCGGCGAGCTGTCCTGGTTCTGCTTCCAGAAGCAGAGCTGCTACCTGAGCTGTGCGACTGCCCCGCCCCTGATGCGATGCGCCGTCCCGTAGCTCAGCGGATCTGCGTGCTGAAATTCGGCTGCGGCTTCAGCGTACCGTTCTCACTCTGCGCCGCCACCGCGGCCGGCAGGAACTCCGCGAGGGCGGTGGCCACCCGCCCCTCGGGGATGCTGAGGTCGTAGGCCAGACGCTTGGTGACCGCGTCGGGCAGGCAGGTTGCGACGGCGGAGGCCGAAACGCCCTGCCGTTCCTCGGGCAATGCCCCCGCCTTCAGCCAGGAATCCACTGCCCCGCCGTGGCCGGTCTCGCGCAGGCGGTCGAGGAAGGCCACGAGGCCGCCGGGATAAAATTTTGCCAGCGCCAAGGTCAGCTTGCCGCTGCCGGTATCCTCCAGGGCGCGGTCCATTGCGGCCACGACATCGCCGATCAGGTTCTTCGCACCATCCAGCAGGCCCATCATCTTCCCCCGTCACGCTTGCGTTGCGTGTCGGAAGGTCGGGCGCAAAACGCTGCCGGCAAGCGCATGCAGCGGATCCACGGCGGATCACGTAAGTTACGCTGCACGAAGCAGCGAGATTCATCATGAAAACCGTGTGCGCCGGCGTGCTCGAGGTCGCCTATCGAGAAGCCGGACCGCCGGACGGACCGGCTGCCGTGCTGCTCCACGGCTTCCCCTACGATGTCCACGCCTACGACGTCGTGGCCGAGCAACTCGCCGCTGCCGGCGTGTGCTGCCTGATCCCATACCTGCGCGGCTATGGTCCGACACGCTTCCTGGATGCCGCCACGCCGCGCTCGGGCGAGCAGGCTGCGCTCGGAGCGGATCTCCTCGCCTTCCTCGATGCCCTCCACATCGACCGTGCCGTGCTCGCCGGCTACGATTGGGGCGGCCGGGCGGCCTGCGTGGTCTCGGCCCTGTGGCCGGAGCGGTCCAAGGGTCTGGTGAGCTGCGGCGTCGGCTACAACATCCAGAACATCCCCGGCTCCGGGAGGCCCGTCGCGCCGGAGGCCGAGCATCGGCTCTGGTATCAATACTACCTCCACGGCGAGCGGGGCCGCGCCGGGTTGACGGCCAACCGCGACGCCTTCTGCCGCCTGCTCTGGCAGCTCTGGTCGCCGAGCTGGGCCTTTGACGCTGAGACCTTCGCGCAGACGGCCCGGTCTTTCGACAATCCCGATTTCGTGGACGTAGTGGTCCATTCCTACCGCCACCGCTTCGGCCTCGTGCCGGGTGATCCGGCCTTCGTCGAGATCGAGGCGCGGCTGGCGGCACAGCCGGAGATCGCGGTGCCGTCGATCGTGCTGCTCGGCGCCGATGACGGTGTCGGTCCGCCGCCCGCGACCGACACCGATGCTCACCACTTCACCGGCCCCTATCGGCGTGAGATCGTCGCGGGGGTGGGCCACAACTTTCCGCAGGAGGCGTCGGACGCCTTCGCGGCGGCGGTGAAGGGGCTCCTCTGAGGACCGCACAGGGGTCCGTCGCTTCGACGTTGCTTTCGGGAAGCCCCTGGCTATAGTCCGCGCGCTTTTCGATAGGTCTGTCAGCGCCGAAAACCGGCGGCAGGCCCGATCGCCATTTGCAGGAGACGCTCGTTGATCACCCCCGCCTTCGCGCAAGGGGCCGCTACGGCCGCTGGCGGAGCGGAGATCGCCTTTCAGGTGATCCCGTTCGTCTTGATCTTCGTGATCATGTATTTCCTGATCCTGCGACCGCAGCAGAAGCGGGTCAAGGACCACCAGACCCTGCTGAAATCCGTGCGCCGGGACGACACGGTCGTCACCAATGGCGGCCTCATCGGTCGCGTGACCAAGGCGTCGGACGACCAGCCCGAGATCGAGGTGGAGATCGCCCCGAACGTCCGCGTGCGGGTCGTCCGGTTGATGATCTCCGAGGTCCGCGCCAAGGGCACCGTGAAGGCCGCCTGAGCTCCCGGTTGAAACGGCCGGCGTAACGCGCCGGCCCATAAGAGAAAAAGACGGCCGATGCTGCGCTTCTCCCGTGCGAAGATCATCGCGACGCTGGGCCTGATCCTGGTGGGGCTGATGCTCGCCGTGCCGAGCTTCTTCTCCCCCGAGCAGCGCAAGGGCTTCGTCGCCAGCCTGCCGCCGTGGTTCCCCGCCTGGATCGTGCCGACACGCGCCATCGTGCTCGGCCTCGACCTGCAGGGCGGCTCGCAACTGCTGCTTGAGGTCGATCAGAACGAGCTGATCGCCTCCCAGGCCAAGGCCCTGCGCGACGACGTGCGCCGGGTGCTTCAGCAGGAGAACGTCCGCGCCGATGGCGGCATCGGCCTGCTTCAGCGCGGCGTGCAGGTTAAGATCGCGGATGACGCGGCTCGAGCCAAGGCGCTGCCGAAGCTGCAGGAATTATCGCTGCCGATCACCACGTCGATCGGCCAGACCGCCGCCCGTACCCTCGACGTCACCGAGCAGCCCGGCGGCCTGATCCGCCTGACGCTGACCGATGCGGGCATCACCGATCGCACCCGGCGGGCCGTCAGCCAGGGCATCGAGGTCATCCGGCGCCGCCTGGATTCCACCGGCACCACCGAGCCGTCGATTCAGCAGCAGGGCGCCGACCGGATCCTGATCCAGGTGCCGGGCGAACAAAATCCGGAGCGCCTGGAAAAACTCCTCGGCTCCACCGCCAAGCTTGAATTTCGCATGCTCGCCGACAGCCCGTCCGGCGACGTCGACATGTTGCCCTCCAAGGACGAGAAGGGCGCCAAGGTCCCGGTCGAGCGCCGGGTGATGGCCGATGGCGGCGAGCTGACCGACGCGCAGCCGTCCTTCGACCAGCAGTCCCACGAGCCGATGGTGAGCTTCAAGTTCAACCTGCGCGGGGCGCAACGCTTCGGTCAGGCGACCTCGGAGAATGTCGGCCGGCGCATGGCGATCGTGCTCGACAACGAGGTGGTGTCGGCCCCCGTGATCCGTTCGGCGATCACCGGCGGCTCGGGCCAGATCACCGGCAACTTCACGGTCCAGCAGGCCAACGACCTGTCGGTTCTGCTCCGGGCCGGCGCGCTGCCGGCGAAGTTCACCGTGGTCGAGCGCCGCGTCGTCGGCCCCGGCCTTGGCCGCGACTCCATCCAGGCCGGCAAGCTCGCGACCCTGGTGGCGGCAGCCCTCGTGGTCGCCTTCATGTTCGCGACCTACGGCACCTTCGGCTTCATCGCCAACATCGCCCTCATGGTCCATGTGGGGCTGATCCTGGGCCTGATGTCGGTGCTTGAAGCTACTATGACCCTGCCCGGCATCGCCGGCATCGTGCTCACCATCGGTACCGCGGTGGACTCCAACGTGCTGATCTACGAGCGCATGCGCGAGGAGCAGAGGGCCGGCCGTTCGCTCATCTCGGCACTCCAGGCCGGATTCGACCGGGCCTTCGCCACCATCATCGACTCGAACTCGACTATGGCGATCGCCGCCCTGATCCTGTTCTTTCTCGGCTCGGGCCCGGTGAAGGGGTTTGCGGTCGTCTTCATCCTCGGCATCCTGACCACGGTCATCACGGCGGTGACGCTGACCCGGATGATGATTGCGGTGTGGTACAAGACCTTCCGACCGAAGGCCCTGCCGTTCTGATTTTTTTGGAGGGTCGACGAAGGAAGCGCGGGTGGCGCGACGGACAGCCTCTCCCGTGCGGGAGAGGGTTGGGGCGAGGGATCAGGTCTCTTCGGAGAGGTCGCACCCCTCACCCTGCCCCTCTCCCTCACGGGAGAAGAGACCCGCGCCCCGGCTTCCTGCGTCGCGGCTCCTGTAGAAGAGACACGACCATGCGCCTGCTCCGCCTCTGGCCCGATGAATCGCATTTCGATTTCATGCGATTCCGGCGCTTCACCTTCCCGCTCTCGGCGCTGCTCTCGCTCGCCACGGTGGCGCTGTTCCTGACGATCGGGCTGAATTTCGGCATCGACTTCAAGGGCGGCACCCTGGTGGAGCTGCAGGCGAAGTCCGGCACGGCCGATGTCGCAGGGATCCGGCATACGGCCGTCGGCTTCGGCTTCGGTGAGCCGGAGGTGCAGGAACTCGGCAACCAGGGCACCGTGCTGGTCCGCCTGCCGCTCCAGCCCGGCGAGCAGGGTCAGACCGCGGTGATGAACAAGGCGCACGCCGCCTTCGACAAGGATTACGACTTCCGCCGCACCGAGACCGTCGGCCCGCGCGTCTCCGGCGAGCTGGTCCAATCCGGAACGCTCGGCGTCGTGCTCTCCGTCGTGGCGGTGCTGCTCTACCTCTGGTTCCGGTTCGAGCGGGAACTGGCGCTCGGCGCCATCGTGGGCACGCTCCACGACATCGTGCTGACGGTCGGCGTGTTCATCATCACCCGCATCGAGTTCAACATGACCTCGATCGCGGCGATCCTCACCATCGTGGGCTACTCGCTGAACGAAACGGTCGTGGTGTTCGATCGGACCCGCGAGCTGATGCGCCGGTACAAGACCATCCCCACCGTCGACCTGCTCAACCTGTCGATCAACTCGACCATGTCGCGCACGGTGATGACCTCGATCTCGTCCGGCCTGTCGCTGCTGGCGCTCGTGCTGTTCGGCGGTGAGGCGATCAAGGGCTTCGCCACCGTGATGCTCTGCGGCGTTCTGATCTGCACCTACTCGGCGATCTTCATCTCGACTCCGGTGTTGATCTATCTGGGGCTGATGCTCTCGGGGGCCCGCGCGGCGTCGGAGCGCTCCGGCGTCCCGCAACCGGCGGAGTAGTTCGTTTTCCGCGATGGCCGATCAGGCAAATCCGAAGACCTTCGACTCCGGCTTCGTGCCGGGGCGCCACATCATCGACACCTACGGCAATGGCGGCTTCCGCTTTGCCGGGATGTCGCATCGCGGCTCGATCCTGATGCTGCCCTCCGGCGTGCGCGCCTGGGACGTGACGGAGCCGCGGGGCATCGACCGGACGGCGCTGCGCCCGGTCCAGGCCGAGGCGGCGGGGATCGAATTGTTGCTGGTCGGCACCGGCCTCGACATCGCGGCGATCGATCCGGCCCTGCGCGGCTGGCTCAAGGATTTCGGGGTCGGCCTCGACGTGATGCAGACCGGGGCCGCGGCCCGCACCTACAACATCCTGGTGGCCGAGAACCGCAAGGTTGCCGCCGCCCTGATCGCGGTGGCCTGATGCCGGAGGTGGAGGGCCAGACCGCCGAGACCGGGCTCGCCTTCGCGCAGTCCCATTGCGAGGGCCTCGTGCGGGATGGTGATCCGGACCGCTACTACGCCACGCTCTTCGCCCCAGCCTCTGCCCGCCCGCACCTCTTCGCCCTCTACGCCTTCTCGCTGACCATCGCGCGGGTGCGCGAGGCCGTCTCCACCCCGATGGCCGGGGAGATCCGCCTGCAATGGTGGCGCGATGCCCTCCAGGGCGAGGCGCGGGGCGACGTCCGCGCCAACCCGGTGGCGGCGGCATTGGAAGAGGCGATCCGGGTGAACCGCCTCGGCCGCCAGCCCTTCGTCGACCTGATCGATGCCCGGGTGTTCGACCTCTACGAGGATCCGATGCCCCGGGTGAACGACCTGGAGGGCTATTGCGGCGAGACCGCCTCGGCGCTGTTCCGGCTGGCGAGCCTCGTGATCGGCAACGGCATCGAGCCGGGCGGCGCGGGGGCTGCCGGGCATGCCGGCGTCGCGTACGGCATCACCGGCTTGCTGCGCGCCCTGCCCTGGCACGCCCGATCGGGGCAGGTCTACCTGCCGGCCGAGATCCTCGATCGCTACGGCGTCACCCGCGAGGACATCGTCACCGGCCGTGGTGGCCCCGGCCTGCTCCGGGCCTGCGCCGACCTGCGCGCCCTCGCCCGGCAGCACCTGAAGGCCTTCGAGGCGGCGCGCCTTACCATCGCGCCCTCGGCCGGCGCCGCGTTCCTGCCGGTCGCCTTGGTGGATTTGTATCTCGCCGCCATGGAGCGGGCCTCCTACGACCCGCTCAACACGCTCGTGGAACTCCCGCGCTGGCGGAGGCTGTGGCGCTTGTGGTGGGCGGCGCGGCGGATTGGGTGAGCGGTGGCCAGTTGCGCTCAGGTCATCGGTACGGCCGTGACGAAATGGGCGTGCCCTTTCGCGTCTATGCGCCAGACCGTTCGGATACGCGGGGCACGCCCGTCCGGCATGATGATGGCTCCCTCGAAGATCAATTTGACGTCCCCGCGCGTCGAGACCGTCTCGCCGACGAAGGAGGTCTCGGTCGGATGATCGAGCAGTGCTGACGAGAGCGAGAGCGGCTCGCCGAGATGGAAGCCGAAGCGCTTGAAGAACCGCGCCTTGGAGCCGCCTTCGATGTGGGATTCGTCGAGCAGATATCCGTCGATCTTGCGCGGGTCGAGCGACCAGCTCCGCGGCCAGTCCGGACGGCTCAAGCGTTCGCCCGCTTCACGAGGCGGAGGTCTGTCGCCTCGACGGTAGCGAGCGCGCCGGCCGGCTCCGCGAACTCGACCTCGTAGGCCTCGCCATCACGCCAGATTCCGACGATCGTGCCCTCGGACCCCGCCTCCATCGTGACGCCGTCATCCGTCATCGCGGCGGCTTTCAAGGCCACCCGATCGAGGTCCCGGAGGTCCGATCGCAGCTCGTTGCGTCTGACGATGTAATGCGCGTCGACGGTCATGCCGGCAGGATGACCAGTCGGCCGCCGCGGCACAAGAGGCACTCGATCAGAGAAGCCGCGCCAGCCCCGGCATCAACGCCGCGAGACGCACCGCCGGGCCGGGCTCCGCTTCTGCCTGGGGCGAGGCCAGCACGGCGGCCCGGCACAGCTCGGCGCCGCTGAGGCCCGTCACCAACCGTCCGCCGGGTTCGAGCGCCGCGCGCCAGTGCGGCGGGATCGCCGCCACGCTGCCGTGCACGAGGATCCGGTCGAAGCCGCCATCCGGCAGCTCCGGTGCCAGCCCATCCGCCCGCACGACATGCGCCTCCGGCAGCGCCGCGAGCCGCCGCGTTGCCTCGACGGCGAGCGTCACCGAACGCTCCAGGCTCAGCACCGCGCCGGCCCCGAGCCGGGCGAGCAACGCCGTCACGTAGCCCGAGCCGGTGCCGATCTCGAGCACGCGCTGGCCCGGCTCGATCCGCAGCAAAGCCAGCATCACCGCCACCGTCGAGGGCGCCGTCATGGAGGCGCCGCAGGGCAGCGGCAGGGCGATGTCCCGCCTTGCATGCTCCCGGTACTGCTGGGGCGCGAAGGCCTCCCGCGGCACCTGCTCCATCGCCCGCAGCACCGCGGTGTCGCGCAGGCCCCGACCCCGGAGCGCCATCACGAAGGCCGCGTTCCCGGCAGCCGCCTCCAGGCTGCCCAGATCGATCACTCGGCAAACGCCTGCGCGAAGCGGGTCAGGGTCGGCTCGTCGGTGAGATCGAGGCGCAGGGGCGTCACCGAGATCCGCTTCTCGGCGATGGCCTTGAGATCCGAGCCGTGGCCGGGCTCGAACCGGGCCTTGGCGAAGGCCAGCCAGAAATACGGGTTGCCGCGCCCGTCGACGCGCGCGTCGATCGACAGCAGCGCCTGGTTGCGGAAGCCCTGCGCCGCCACCGCGATGCCCTGCACGTCGGCCGGCTCGCAATCCGGAAAGTTCACGTTGACCAGTATGCCGGGCTCGATCCCGGTCTCCAGGATCTTTTTGATGACTTCCGGCCCGTGCGTCCGCGCGCAATCCCACTTGAGGGCGCCGCGCCCGCCCGCCCCGTAGGCCTGGCTCATCGCGATCGAGCGGATGCCCAGGATCGTCCCCTCCATGGCGGCCGCGATCGTGCCCGAATAGGTTACGTCCTCGGCGACATTCTGGCCGCGGTTCACCCCCGACAGGACGAGGTCCGGCCCGTGATCGGCCAGGATGTGGCGCACGCCCAGGATCACGCAGTCCGACGGCGTGCCCTTCACGGCGAAGCGCTGCTCCGAGACCTGCCGCAGCCGCAGCGGGTCGTTGAGCGAGAGCGAGTGCGAGACGCCCGATTGGTCGCTCTCCGGCGCCACGACCCAGACGTCGTCCGAGAGTTCCCGGGCGATCTCCTCCAGGGTGGCAAGGCCCGGCGCGTGGATGCCGTCGTCGTTGGTGACCAGGATGCGCATCAGCGGGTGCCCTCGATCCGGTTGAGCCCGCCCATGTAGGGGTGGAGCACCGACGGGATCGTGATGCTCCCGTCCGGGTTCTGGTAGTTCTCCATCACGGCGATGAGCGCGCGGCCGACGGCGACGCCCGAACCGTTCAGGGTGTGCACGTAGGCCGGCTTGCCGTCCTTGCCGCGGTAGCGGGCATTCATCCGCCGCGCCTGGAACTCGCCGCAGACCGAGCACGAGGAAATCTCGCGGTGGGTGCGCTGGCCAGGCACCCAGACCTCGATGTCGTAGGTCTTTTGGGAGGCAAAGCCCATGTCGCCGGTGCAGAGGGTCATCACCCGGTAGGGCAGATCCAGCTTCTTCAGGACCGCCTCGGCGCAGGTCAGCATCCGCTCGTGCTCGTTGGCGGATTCTTCGGGCGTCGTGATCGAGACCAGCTCGACCTTGTTGAACTGGTGCTGGCGCAGCATGCCGCGCGTGTCCCTCCCCGCCGCTCCGGCCTCGGCCCGGAAGCACGGGGTGAGCGCGGTGAAGCGCAGGGGGAGTTCTTCTTCGCGGAGGATCGACTCACGCACGAGGTTGGTTAGCGGCACCTCGGCGGTGGGAACGAGCCAGAAATGCTCGTCGCTGACCGGCGCGGCCTCCGCGTCGGCCTGCCCCTGCAGCGCCTTGACGTAGTCGAGGCCCTTGAAGACCGAGAACTGATCGTCCTCGAATTTCGGCAGCTGCGCGGTGCCGAACATCGCGGCATCGCGCACCAGCACGGGTGGCGCCACCTCCAAGTACCCATGCTCCTGCGTGTGCAGGTCGAGCATGAACTGGCCGAGCGCCCGCTCCAGCCGGGCGAGCTGGCCCTTCAGCACCACGAAGCGTGAGCCGGACAGCTTGGCCGCCGCCTCGAAATCCATCAGGCCGGCCGCCTCGCCGAGTTCGAAATGCTCCTTGCCCTCGGTCAGCCGCTCGCGGGTGGAGGCGTGGCTGCGATAGAGGACGTTGCCGTGCTCGTCGGCGCCCTCTGGCACGTCGGCTTTCGGCCGGTTCGGGATCGCGGCAAGCCGGTCCGCCAGCGCCGTGTCGGCCGCGTCCTGTGCCGCCTTCAGCTCCGGCTCGGCCGCCTTCAGCGCAGCGACCTCCGCCATCAGTGCGGCCGCGCGCGCCTCATCCTTGGCCTTCTTGGCGCCGCCGATTTCCTTGGCCAGCGCGTTGCGCCGCTCCTGGTTGGCCTGCGCGGCCGAGACCGATGATTTCCGCGCCTCGTCCAACGCGATCAACGCGGCCGAGAGCGGCGCGAGGCCCCGGCGGGCGAGGTCGCGGTCGAAAGCGTCCGGGTTCTCCCGGAGGGCGCGGATGTCGTGCATCGAGTCGGCTCGGGTCTTTCGCGCGGCGTCGGCGCGCGGGCCTCGCTTTGCCGCATCGCGTCCGGTCGGACAAGCGCGCGCCGGTCAGTCCTTCGGCGGTGCGAGCTTGAGCTGGTCGATGACCCAGAGCCACGTCCCGTCCGCCTGCTCGCGGGCGACCTCCACCGAGAAGGCGCCCTTGGGCAGCTGGGCGAAGGTCATGGCCAGCGATCCGGTGCGGAGGGGCGGTAGGGTCTCGGGCGCCGGGAAGTCGGATTTGCGCGCCAGCAGGTCGGTGTAGAAACTGCGGATCTCGGCATGGCCAGTGGCCACCACGCGGCCGGCTGCCAGCACCGCCTCGGGCTCGTAGAGGGCGACGAGCCCCTCGACGTCGCCCGCATTGGCGCGCTGGTTGAACAGGGTGGCCAGCGTTTCGGGGGCGCGGGCGGGCTCACGTGGATCCGACATGGCGTCTCCTCCTCCGATCCGGTCGACCGGTTGGCGTTTCGGGAATGCGCCGGGCGGCGGATCTTTCCGCGGGCGGGCTCATTTCAGGCGGGTCCCGTCGCGATCCGTCACCGAAACGGAGACCGGGATCCCGGCCTTCACGCTCTCCGAGACGGTGCAGAACCGCTCGAACTGCTCCAGCACCCGGTCGATCCGTGGCATCTCGGCGGCGACCGCACCGAGGCCGATCCGCACATCGATGCCGGTGATGCGCAGGCGGCCTTCGGCGTTGCGGTCCATTTGGCATTGCGCCTCGGCGACGACCCCCCGCGCGTCCTGCCGGAATTTTCCGAGGGCAAAGACCAGGCTGGCGCAGAGGCAGTTCGCGACGCCGGAGATCAGGATCTGCTCGGGGAACGGTCCGGTCCCGCCGCCGATCGGGGGCGCCTCGTCGGTCAGGAGCGCCGGTAGGACGCCGCCGAAATCGACGGTGAAGATGTAAGCATCGACCTGGGTGATTCGGATCTTCGGTCCCGCGTCCATCGCTGTCCTCGTCATCGTTTCTGGCAGGTCGAGCGACGATCTGAGTAGTGCGACGGGCCCCCTCTCCCGTTCGAGATAGGGCTGGGGTGAGGGATCAGGTTTTTCCGGATGGTTCATACCCCTCACCCTGTCCCTCTCCCGCAGGGGGAGGGGACCCGCGATCGTTCCTCTCCCGCCATCGCGAGTGCCGGTCGGAGGCCTATCGGTCCGATCCTCGCGAAGTCTCCAACGCCCGATCGCGGTTCGCGTTCGGATGGTTGCGCCATGCATCCGCAACCGGATGCTTTCCGCCGACCTTCCCCGTAGAACCGGCCCCTAACCGCCGCGAACCCGAACCCCCCGATCCCATGACGAGCGCCCCGACCCTCGACACCCTGATGCCGCTCCTGGAGCGCATCGCCACCGCGCTGGAGCGGGCCGCGCCCCCGGCCCCGCCGGCCTTTGACCCGAACGCCGCCGATGCTTTTTTGTGGGGACCGGAGCGCCGGCTCACCCCGGTGTTCGAGGTGGCCCGCGTCGAGATGCGGCTGCTCACCGGCATCGATCGCGCCCGCGACACCCTGGTGGAGAACACTGAGCGCTTCGCCCGCGGCCTGCCGGCCAACAACGCCCTGCTGTGGGGCGCCCGCGGGATGGGCAAGTCGTCGCTGGTGAAGGCGGCCCATGCGGAGATCAACGCCCGCCGGCCCGCCGGATCGCTGCCGATGAAGCTCGTCGAGATCCACCGCGAGGACATCGAGGCCCTGCCCGACCTGATGGCCCTGCTGCGGCCCGACCCGCACCGCTGGCTCGTCTACTGCGACGACCTCTCGTTCGATGCCGACGACACCTCGTACAAGTCGCTCAAGACGGCCCTCGATGGCGGCATCGAGGGGCGGCCCGGGAACGTGCTGTTCTACGCGACCTCCAACCGCCGGCACCTGCTCGCCCGCGACATGGTGGAGAACGAGCGCTCGACCGCGATCAACCCCGGCGAGGCTGTGGAGGAGAAGGTCTCGCTTTCGGACCGGTTCGGCCTGTGGCTCGGCTTCCACAAATGCAGCCAGGACGAGTATCTGGCGATGATCACTGCCTACACGGAGCGCTATGGCCTCGACGTTCAGCCCGAGACGCTGCGGGCGGAGGCCCTCGAATGGGCCACGACCCGCGGCTCCCGCTCGGGGCGCACTGCGTTCCAGTTCATCCAGGATCTCGCGGGGCGGCTCGGCCGGACGCTGGATTGAGCGGCATCCCTGGATCGCTTTTGGCCTCGGCTTTCCCAACCCTCCGCCTCAGGATGAGGTGGGGATTGGGGATTTCCGCCGCCGTGAGCCGCGCGACGGCGATGGACGGCCTTCGATAATCGATCGAGGCCGACAGCCAGACCGTGCGCGGCGCCCCGAGGATCAGCGCGCCGTTCGGGTTGGCGATCCAGTAACGGCTGTCGGCGATGTTGCTCACGCGCGCAGCGTGACGGGCTTGCCGCCGAGCGCCGTGGCGTAGCGCAGGCCGAGATCGACGGAGGTCCAGTCCGGGATCTTCTTCAGGCCCGTGGCGGCGCTACCGTCGTAGGCGCCGCCCGGCGACGTCGCCTAGCGGGCGACGCGGAGCGCCGCACCCCGCGACCACGCGCAGATCCGGCCGCCGGATCAGCGCCCGCTCGACCCGAATCCGCCTGCACCGCGCTCCGAGCCCGGGCTGGCCTCGCCCTCCAGCACGGTCAGGACCGGCCGGGCAATGCGCGTGAAGACCAGTTGGGCGATCCGCTCGCCGGGCTCGATCCGGATCGGGGCGGACTCGGCGCGGTTCCAGGCGGAGACCATCAGCGGCCCCTCGTAATCGGCGTCGATCACCCCCGTGCCGTTGCCCAGCACTAGCCCCTCCCGGTGGCCCCGGCCGGAACGCGGGAAGATCAGCCCGCACCACGCCGGATCCCGGATCAGCACAGACAATCCAGCCGGGATCAGGACCGGTGTCCCTCGGGCTGGCAGATCGAGCGGGGCATCCAGGCAGGCATGCAGATCGAGGCCGGCGGCCGCCGCCGAGCCCCAGCGCGGGAAGCCCCAGCCGGTCAGGCGCGGGTCGAGGATCCGCAGGCCGACTTCGGGCAGCGCGCTCACCCGCCGAGCCGCTCGATCGCGTTGGCGAGCGCCAGAATTCGCCGAGCCGACTCGACGTGCAGACGCTCGACCATTTTCCCGTCTACGGCAACCACTCCGCGATCACGGTTCTCCGGTGCTTCGAAGACGTCGAGCATCCGCCGCGCGCCCGCGACGGTCGCGGCATCCGGCCCGAAGGCGGCATTGGCCGGGCCGATCTGGCTCGGGTGGATCAGCATCTTGCCGTCGAAGCCAAGGGCGCGGCCCTGCGCGCATTCGGCCTCGAAGCCGGCCGCATCGTTCAGATCGGTGAAGACGCCGTCGATCGCCTCGATCTCGTAGGCCCGCGCGGCGGCGAGCACCGTCATCAGCCAGTGCGTGAGGGCGGCGCGCCCCGGCGGCGGGATCCGGGCGGCCTTCAGCAGGTCGTTCGGGCCAATCACCAGAGCGGCGAGCCGCCCGTCGACATCCCGCGCCGCGCCGGCGATCTCGGCCGCGTTCAACACCGCCATCGGCGTCTCGATCATCGCCCAGACCCGCGTCGCCGCCGGCGCGCCGAGCCGGCGCAGGCGTGAGCCGACGGCGATCAGCGCGTCTGAGGTGCGCACCTTCGGCACCAGGATGGCGTCCGGGGCGGCGGCGGCGAGAGCCTCGAGATCGGCCTCGCCGTCCTCGGTCTCCGGCGAATTGATCCGCACCACGACCTCGCGGCGGCCGAAGCCCCGGGCGGCTACCGCAGCGGCGACCTGCGCGCGGGCCGCTTCCTTGGCGTCGGGGGCTGTCCCGTCCTCCAGATCGATCAGGATCACGTCGGCGGGCAACGTGCGCGCCTTTTCCAGCGCCCGTGCGTTGGAGCCGGGCATCGCCAGCACGCTGCGGCGGGGACGGATCTCGCTCATCACGCTTCTCCCGATTCGGCGGCGGCCTTTGATGCGGATAGCGGTCCGCGCCAGCCCGGACAAGAACGCAGCCCCGGCCAGGTTCCGGCGCAGGCGACAGGAGGATTGCGATGGCGCGGTGGATCGCGGGACTCGACGGCTGCCGGGGTGCCTGGGCCGGGGCGCTGCTCGATCTCGACGACCCCGACCGGCACCGCTGCGCCCTCTTCCCGGACGTGGCGGCGCTCCTCGACGCGCCGGAGCAGCCGCTGGTGATCGGGATCGACGTGCCGATCGGCCTGCCGGACCGGATCGTCGGGGGCGGCCGGGCGGCCGATCTGGCGGCGCGCGCCAAGCTCGGTCCGGCGCGGTCGTCGGTCTTTCCAATGCCGCCGCGGTCGGCCGTCTACGCATCCGACTACGACACCGCCAAAGCCCTCTCCCGGGCGGCGAGCGACCCACCCTTCGCGCCCTCGATCCAGGGCTACAACATCTTCCGGTATGTCCGCGCGGTGGACACGCTCCTGCGGGCTCGGCCAGAGTTGCGCGACCGGATCCACGAGGTTCACCCGGAGGTGGCGTTCCACGCCCTCAACGGCGACCGGCCCCTCGGCCTTCCGAAGAAGGGGCGCAACGCCCGCCTGGGGCTCGATCGCCGGCGGGAACTCCTGTCCGCGGCGGGGCTGCCGGCCGCGCTGCTCGAAGCCCGGGTCAAGGGCGTCCCGGAGGACGACCATCTCGATGCGCTGGCCGCTTTGGTGGTGGCGCAGGATATCGCGGCGGGCCGAGCGCGGCCGCTCCCCGACCCGCCGGCGCAGGATGGGCACGGCCTGCCCGTGGTGATCTGGGCACCGGCCCTGCGGGGGCCGCCGATCCCCTGAACCAAGCGCGCGTCAGCGCCGCGCCGCCCGGGCCGGCGGCGGCGTGAACGCGCCGCTCCAAGCGGTGGTCTGATCCGTCGGTGACGCGAAGACTGTGGTGAACGCTCCGGTGCCCTTCAGGCCGGCGAACGCGCCCGTCGCCTTCCCGACCTTGAACGTGCCCGTGGCGGTCATGCGACCCTGCGCATCGGTGTTGACGCGACCAGTATAGGGGCTCGTCGAGGTCCCGTCCGGCGTGGAAAAAGTGATCGTGCCTTTCACCGGGCCCTGCCCCCGATCCATCGTCACGGTCTCCACGATAGTGACCTGGGCGTTGTCGAAGGGCTGGCCGGGGCTCTTGTTGAGGCCGGAGCCGCGTTCCTCGATTCGCATCTGGCCCGGCGCTATCGGCTGCATGGTCTGGTTGTCGTAGTGCATGGTGAAGGTGCCGCCCATCGGCATCGCGGCGGCGGCGGTCGCTCCGGCGATGAGGGTCAGGGCGGTACTGGATCGGGTCCACGCGCGCAGCATCGTAGCCTCCCTCCGGTCAGGTTACATCAGGTCTCGGTTCAATGTGATGTGCGAATATTATATTCGTGCATGTAAATCTGTCTGTCAATGCAAAAAATTTACATCAATACAGTATTGAATTCGATCAAGCGTGCACAATAATGCACGTCCGGTTTACCGATGTAATCCCGAACGTCGCCCGGCGGACCTTACGTCCCTGGCCGCGTGTCATGATCGCCGGATGGTGCAGTGGCGCGGCGAGGCCGGAGCGATGCAGCAAACGGGACGACATCCATGTCCGGCGCGATCCTTGCGCCCTAGCTTTGGCCACATGAAAGCTGCGCCCACTCTCGCCATCCGCCACGTCGCCCGGGCAATCGTGCTCGATCCGCACGACCGGATCCTGTTGATCGCGTACGCCTCCGTGCACGCCAAGGGGCCGGATGGAGCGCCGCTGCGGTTCTGGTTCATGCCCGGCGGCGGCCTTGAGCCCGGCGAGGATCACGTCACCGCCTGCCGCCGGGAACTCGGGGAGGAGATCGGCCGCACCGACGCGGCGATCGGCCCGCAGGTCGCTGCGTGCGACGGGCCGTTCCATCTGTTTCGCCAGCCCCGGGATGCCCGCGAGCGCTACTTCCTCGTCCGCCTGCCCGACGACCGGGTCGACACCAGCCGCCTCGCCGAGACCGAGGATAACCCCGTGCTCGGCACCCGCTGGTGGCCGATCGCCGAACTGCGCGCGAGCAGCGAACGCGTCGAGCCGGCCGGTCTCGCCGATCTCGCGGCCGATCTCGCCCGCGGGATTATCCCGGCCCGGCCCCACGTTCTGACTTGGCAAAGATCCTGATTTCAGCTGTATCACGATCGATAACGCAACGGAGCTGCTTTGATGTTTCCTGTCTATTTGACTGAAGGGTACCGGTCGTTCCTTGAGCAGCGCTTTCCGGCCGAGCGCCGCCGCTTTGCGCAACTGGCCGAATCGCAGACGCCGGAGATTCTCGTCATCAGCTGCTGCGACAGCCGGGTCTCCCCCAGCGCGATCTTCGATGCCGGACCGGGCGAGCTGTTCACGATCCGCAACGTCGCCAACCTCGTGCCGCCCTATCAGCCGGACGAGAATTACCACGGTACCTCTGCGGCGCTGGAATTCGCCGTTCAGGCCCTGCAGGTGAAGCATATCGTCGTGCTCGGCCATGCCACCTGCGGCGGCGTGAAGGCCTACGCCCAGAAGGCGAAGCCGCTCTCCGAGGGGAACTTCATCGGCAAGTGGGTCTCGCTCGTGGAGCCCGCGGTGGCGAAGGCCGGCGATCCCGAGGCGCCGAACTACCTGACGCGCCTCGAATACGCCGTGGTGGCGCAGGGCCTCGAGAATCTGATGACCTTCCCGTTCGTCAAGGAACGGGTCGATGACGGCCGCCTCCAGCTCCACGGCGCGCATTTCGGCGTGTCGACCGGGTCCCTGGTCGTGCGCGATCCGAAGACGGGGGCGTTCCAGCCGCCGCTCGACACGGCCGGCCTGCAGGTCCGCTCGGCTGCTGCCGTCACGTGTGACTGACGTCGTGGCGGCGCATCGACCCGCGCCGCGCACACCCAAAAAGAAAGGCGGCTCGCCTGCGCGAGCCGCCCGTCCTGCCGGCCCAGCTCAAGCCGGGCCGGCACGATTGCGATCGACCTTACCGAGCGCCCGCGAGGCGCTGCGCGTGGTCGTAATGCATCTGCAGGGCCGGCAGGGCCTGCTGGGCGTAGTTGCGCAGGGCCGGGTTCGGACCACCCTGGGCGTAAGCCTGGGTCATCCCAATGGCCATCTGATGCGCCTCGATCTGCTGCGTCGCGTAGAGCCGGTCGAAGCGCGGGCCGGACGGGGTCGCCGACAGCTCGGACAGCATCGCCTGTTGCTGCGGGCTCGGCTGCACGAGGGTGGAGGCCCCGGTCGCCATCATGTCACTGCCGACGCGCCCACCGGCCGCCGCACCGTTCGCTGCGCCCGCGCCCGCGCCCTGGAGGCCGCCGACCGGGCCGCCCGACAGGGTGCCGCCGACCACGCCGGTCGCCGCACCGACGCCGGCGCCCACGGCGCTGCCCGCCACCGCGATCGGAGCCGTGATCAGGCCGCCGAGGCCCGGATCGCCCCCCGCCATCGCGCCGGGCTGACCGCCGGCCAGCGCCACGTTGGCAGCTTGGTGATCGCGCAGCGCCTCCTGAGCGTAGGACCGAATGCGCGGATTGCGCGACTTGGACAGAGCGATCTGGGAGGACTGGATCTCGAACGCATTCGACTGCATCGACTGCAGACGGAAATCGTTGGCGCCCTGTGCCAGAGCCGGGGTCGAAAGCGCCAGAACAAGCGCGGAGGCGGCGGCGTAATTCTTCAGCATCAGAAACCTCATAACGAGATGGATGCGCGAACGGGCATGGAATATCCGGCGGAGATCGAAGACCTCACGCGGCGCGTTCGCGGAATACTCTCTCAACGGGACCAACGACCTATGGTTCCTGCCGGTTTCACCGCAGGTCCGCTTGGTGGTTGAGGATACGCTTCGGCGCGCCTCAGGCCGCACGCTGGATTCCGGCTGCCACAGGAGCCTGGTGGCGAGACCCGGAACGTGCCCGCGCCGACCGGCGAGCGCCGGATGATCCTCGTCCCGATCCAGATCCTGCGCGGCGTCGCCGCACTGATGGTGGTCTGGCACCATGCGCGGCACGAAGCGGAACTCCTGGCGCAGCGCGGCTCCCCAGCCCTCGATCCGGGCACACTCCTGCCCTGGTGGGGCGGCGTCGACCTGTTCTTCGTGATCTCCGGCTTCGTCATCGTCCTGGCGAGCGGGGCCCTGTCTGGAGTGCCGGGCGGCCGGGTCCGGTTCTTGGCGCACCGGATCGCTCGGGTGGTGCCGCTCTACTGGCTGGTGAGCCTGCTCTATCTCGTCCTCGCCCTGGCCCGTCCGGACGTCCTCGGGGAGGCTGCCGCCCTCGTCCACGATCCGGCCGCCCTGCTGGCGAGCTTCCTGTTCTGGCCGGCCGCCCGACCGGACGGCACGATCCAACCCCTCTACGGCCTCGGCTGGACCCTGAACTACGAAGCCTTCTTCTACGGGCTCTTCGCCGCCGGGCTCGGCCTGGGGCGGCGCGGCGCGGTGGTCTGGCTCGTCGCGGCCCTGGCGCTCCTCGTCACCGCCGGGACCGTTCGGCCGGACCTGCCCCTGCCGCTGCGCTTCTGGGCGAACCCGATCGTGCTCGAATTCGCCGCCGGGGCCGGGCTCGCCCTCGCCTATCAGAGCGGGGTGCGACCTGCCGTCCCGATGCGTGCCGGCCTGGCGGGGCTCGGCCTCCTCGGCTTAATCCTGGCGGCCCGGCTGCTCGCCGATCTCGGCGAGGCCGACGGCTTTCTGCGCCCGCTCCTCGTGGGCATGCCGGCCGCCCTGCTCGTGGCATCCGCCCTCGGGCCGGGGCGCGATGCGGCGCAGGTCGCGCGTCTGCCGGCCCCGATCCGCGTCCTGGCGATGCTCGGCGATGCGTCCTACGCTATCTACCTCGTGCATCCGTTTGCCCTGCGGCTCGCGCGCGAAATCCTGGTGCGGATCGGCGCGGCGTCGGCGCTGCACCTGTACGGCGCCATGGTCCTGATGCTGACGGCGAGCGTCGTGGCCGCCCTCGTGGTTCACCGGTTCGTCGAGCTGCCGTTGACCCGCCGGGTTCGACGGATCCTCGACCCCGGAACCGCGTAAAACCGTGTGCCCTCTGGAGCGGACCCGGTTCCCCACGGGCGCCAGCCGGATTAGCCTCGATCCCGAGGAGGACGAAGCCATGAAGACGCTGCTCGTACCCGTCGCGATGCACGACGCCCTACCCTCTGTGTTCGAGACGACGCGGCTTGCCGCGACGCGTTTCGGCAGCCTGATCGAGGGGGTTTCGTTGCGCCCTGCGCTGGCCGAATACGTCCCCGTCGATATGGTTGGCGGCATGACATGGCTGCGGGACGAAGAGGCCGACCGGGCCGAGGCCGAGGAGGCGGGCGGTCGCTTCGTCGCCTTCATGGACGCGGCCGGCATCCCCCGCCACGCCCGCGACGGACTCTGCATACCGGAGCGCGTGCCGGATGCCGGGCCGCGCTACCGCTGGCGGCAGGACGTGCCGACCGGCGACGCATTCCTCGGCCAGTACGCCCGGCTGTTCTCGGCCACGGTGGTCGGCCGCCCGGGCACCACCGACAACGCGCCGCGCATGACCACCTTCGAAACCGCCCTGTTCGAGAGCGGCCGGCCGATCCTGCTCGCGCCCCCAGCCCCACCGGCGAGCCTCGGCGACGCCATCCTGATCGCCTGGAACGGATCCACCGAGACCGCGCGCGCCGTCGCCTTCGCGATGCCGCTCCTGCGCAAGGCCCAGCGGGTGCTGGTGCTGAGCGTCGAGGGCGGCATGGTGCCGGGCCCGACCGCCCAGGACCTCGCCCAGGCGCTGGCCTGCGAGGGGGTGGAGGCCGCACACCGCGCCCTGCCGGCGGGGCGGCGCGCGCCCGGCGAGACCTTCCTGGCCGAAGCCAAGGCCTTCGGCTGCGACCTACTGATCAAGGGTGCCTACACCCAGAGCCGCCTCCGCCAGATGATCTTCGGCGGCGTCACCAGCCACGTGCTGGCCCACGCCGACATGCCGGTGCTGATGGCGCATTGAGCTGCCGGACTGCGTCCCCTTGCTGGAACCGGGGCAATTGCCCTTGCGTTCGGCTCCCGCCCGCCCAGACCCCGCAAGGACACCCGTGACGAGCCTCGTGAAGCGCAGCCTCCTCGCCGCCCTGATGATGGCGGCGTCCGTCACCGCCGTGCGGGCCGAGCCCATGGTGGCCCGGTTCCGGGGCACGGTGGTGCGGGCCGAGTCCGACCGCATCCAGATCCGGCGGCCTAGCGGCAGCACCCTCACCCTGCGGATGGATCCGAAGACCCGCGTCTACGCGGTGAACGGGTCGGACTTGCGGGCGATCAAGCCGGAGAGCTACGTCAGCGTGATCGGTGCCGCGGGCGCGGACCCGCGTCGCGCCACGGCGGTGACGTTGTACTCGCCCTCCGAACGCGGCTTCGAGGCCGGGACTCAGTTGTGGGATACGGCACCCGGGGCGACGCTGACGGCCGGCAGGGTCGCCGACCTGCAGCGCGGGTCGACCCTGCGGCTGGCCCTCTCCTACGAGGGCGGGCAATCCGCGTTCGAGATCCCGAACGATACGCCGGTGACCCAGTTCTCACCCGGCGAGCGCGCCCTGCTCCAGCCCGGCGCAGCCGTGACGATCTTCGCCGGGTCGGACGCGGACGGTGCCCTCGATGCCGGGACGATCGCGGTCGGCCGGCAGGGTGCCATCCCGGGCCTCTGAAGTTTCGGCAGGGGCCGCGTCACCGTTCCCGCGCTCAGACCGCGCGCGGAATGCAAAGCTGCGCTACATCGGTCTGCGATGACCGATTTCGCCTTCGCTCTCGATCCGCGCTTGGCCGCCGACACCGTCGAGGTCGGTGATCTCGCCCTGTGTCGGGTGCTGCTGATGGATGATGCCCGATTCCCGTGGCTGATCCTGGTGCCCCGCCGTGCCGACCTTACCGAGATCACCGACCTGCCCGAACCGGATGCGGCCACCCTGTGGCAGGAGATCCGCATCGCCACGGGTGTGATGCAGGCCCTGGCCAAGCCCGACAAGGTGAATGTCGCGGCTTTGGGCAACGTCGTGGCGCAGCTCCACGTCCACGTGGTCGGCCGCTTCCGGTCCGACCCGGCCTGGCCCGGCCCGGTCTGGGGGTTCGGGACGCGCACGCCCTATCCGCTTCACGCCCGCGCGCAGCTCATCGAGCGCGCCGGTGCCCTGTTCTCCGCAGCCTGACTTCGCGCATGACCGATCCCCGCGACACCCTCGGCTTCGTCCGGAACCGCCTCGACCGTCATTCGGCCGAGCAGCCCGAAGAGGCAGTGCCGGCCTTCGATGCGCCCGACGCGCGCCTCGTCCTGCTGTGCGGCGACCGGTTCGTGCTGCGCGGGGACACCGCGCTGATCGCGCCCGACATCGCGGCCGACTTCCTCGCGGGCCCGCGGATCTTCCTCGGGCACCGGGACGGGCGGCCGGTCTTCGCGCTGGCCGCGCCCGCCGAAGCCGCGGAGCGCTTCGCGGGGCACGACACCCGCACCCTCGACCTGCGCAGCATCGCCACGGACTCCGCCGTGGAGGCGGAGGAGCTGGGCCTGCTGGCGGTCGCCAAGTCGATGCTCGACTGGCACGCGCGCCACGGCTTCTGCGCCAATTGCGGGACCGCCACGGTTTCGAAGGCCGGCGGCTTCCGGCGGGAATGCCCCTCTTGCGCCGCTCATCACTTCCCCCGGGTCGATCCCGTGGTGATCATGCTGGTGCGCCGGGGCGATGCCTGCCTGCTCGGCCGCGGCCCGCATTTCCGGCCGCACATGTATTCCTGCCTCGCGGGCTTCCTGGAGCCCGGTGAGACGATCGAGGATGCGGTTCGCCGCGAGGTGTTCGAGGAGACGCATATCCGCGTCGGCGCGGTGAGCTATCGGACCTCGCAGCCCTGGCCGTTTCCCTCGTCGCTGATGATGGGCTGCGCCGCAGAGGCCCTGGACGAAGCGATCGTGACCGATCCGGCCGAGCTGGAGGATGCCCGCTGGTTCACCCGCTCCGATGTCGCCGCCATGCTGAACGGCACACATCCGGAAGGCATCCAGGCCCCACCGCCCATGGCGATCGCCCATTACCTGATGCGCGCCTTCGTGGCCGGCGAGACCTGAGAGGCGCCTCAGCCCGGACCGCCCGCACGCCGGCTCGAATCGTCCGCGGGGTTGATGAGGTTCCGCCTGAACGGCCCGGAGCCGCTGACCTGCAGTTCCGCTGGCTCATCGGTGGTCCAGAGGGAATGGGACATATCCTCCAGAAGGTCGACGAAGTCTCCGGTCTTCAGCACCGTCCCGTTGGTCGTGTCGAGGGTGCGGCCGTGCGCCTGAGAGATCGAGGCCGAGAGGATCGTCAGTGTCCCGGGCTTGGAATGGGTCTGCGGTGCGATCACCGTGCCGGCTGGGACCTTCACCCGCAGGACGAACAAGCCGGGCTTCGACAGGTCGCTCGCAACCTGGCTGAGCGGCGTGCCTTTCGGCAGGTTCGGCGGCCCCGGCTCGTAGCTGGCGGAGGCTCCGTCAGGCACCACGGCCATCCCGCCGTGATCGGCCGCCGAAGCCGGGCCGAAGCCGCTGCCAAAGGCTTCGGATCGTCGGGGCGAAAGCCCTGCGTGATAAAGAATTCCGTTTTGGGCCCGCCATCTGGATGCGCCCGGTCGAGTAAGTAGTGAACGATCTTCTCACGGGAAATCAGCACGTTCCTGAAAGGAGCGCGGGAGCCGATCAAAAATTTGGCTCTGCAATCACTTCGAACTGGTTCGGCTGGAGCGTGATCAGAGCCGCATACGGCCGGGTGAACTCCACCTCGTAGGCGGCGCCGCGAGCCCAGGTGCCGACGATCGTCCCTTCGGATCGGGCCGGAAGGACCTGCCCGTTCTCGATCTCCTGGGGGCTGGTGAGTGCGATGCGGCTCAGCTCACGGATCGCGGCACCCTGCCCCAAGCTACGGGCATATTAGGTCGAGTCGAGCGACATTCCGTAAGCCTACCGCGGATCCCTGTGACCGGCAAAGTCGCCGATTCAGATAGGTGCAGTGATCGACTGACACGTCCGCCAGGAAAGCTTCAGCTCGCGACCCGATCGGGAGCCACCTCGGCCGACATCGCGCCCCGCATCTCGGAGAATGCCTCGCCCACCATCAACAGCGCCGGCCCATCGACACCTGCGGCCTCCACCCGGTCGGCGAGGTCGGCGGCGGTGCCGCGCACGGCCTGCTGGTTCGGGCGGGTGGCGTTGAACACCAACAGCGCCGGCGTCGCGGGGGCAAGCCCCTCCTCGACCGCGCGGGCGAGCAGGGCCCGCAGGGTGCGCTTGGGCATATACACCACCGTGGTGACGCTCGGATCGGCGAGCGCCCCCCAGTTCAGGTCGTCCGGCAGGGCGCCACGGCGGTCGTGCCCGGTCACGAATTGCAGGCGCCGCGCCGCATCGCGATGGGTAAGCGACACACCCAGCGCCGCCGCCGCCCCCTGCGCCGCCGAGACGCCTGGCACCACGGTAACCGGAATGCCGGCTGCCCGGCAGGCCTCGATCTCTTCGCCGGCTCGGCCGAAAACCAGCGGATCGCCGGATTTCAGCCGCACCACCTGTTTGCCCGAGCGGGCGAGCTGCACCATCAGCGCGTTGATATCGTCCTGTCGGCAGGAGGGGCCGTGGCCGGTCTTGCCGACCAGCATGGTGCGGGCCTCGCGGCGGGCGTAGTCCAGGATCTCAGGGGCGACGAGGTCGTCGTATAGGATCACGTCGGCGTTGCGCAGCGCCCGCAGCGCCTTGAGGGTCAGGAGCTCCGCGTCACCCGGGCCAGCGCCCACCAGCGTCACCGCTCCGCCTTTCGGCGCGGCCTCCGTTTCGCCGAGAAGCTCGGCGAGGTCCGTGTCGGTCGGCGCCCGGTCGGGTTCCGCGAAAGCGCGGTCGGTGAAGCGCTCCCAGAAGGCGCGGCGCTCCGCGAAGCCGTGGAAGCGTGCCGTCACGCCGTCCCGCCAGTCGCGGGCTGCGCCCATCCAGCGGGCGAATCCGCGGGGCAGCATCGCCTCGATCCGAGCGCGCACGGTCTGGCCGAATACCGGGGCGGCGCCCTCCGTCGAGATGCCCACCACCAGCGGCGAGCGATTGACGATGGCGCCGAACTTCACGTCGCAGAGATGCGGTCGGTCGACCGCATTCACGATCGCGCCGGTACCGCGAGCGGCCGCCACGAAGGCGACGCACTCCGTTTCGTCTTCCATCGCGGCGATGCAGAAGGCCGAGCCCCACAAGTCGTCGGGGGTCCAGGCGCGTTCGTGCAACACCACATGGCCGTCGACGATCTCACCCGGAACCGCGCGCAGCTCCTCGCTGGGTTCTGGGGCGTAGACGTCGACATGGGCGCCAGCGGCGGCGAGCAGCTTGACCTTCCAGGGCGCGCCGCCGGAGGAGCCGGCGAGCACGACCCGCTTGCCGCGCAGGGGCACGAAGACGGGCAGCACCGCCAGTGGCTCCAAACCGGCGGCTTTGGTCTCGCGGGGCGCGCGGGCCGCGCGCAGGGGGGTCTCGGTCACGGGCCTGTCCTGGATCGTCTCGAACCGGCCGGCCTCGTCCACCTCCTCATCCTGAGGTGCGGCGCAGCAGCCTCGAAGGTGGGCTCCAGGGATCGCGCGGCCGGCTGGAGAGCTCCTTCGAGGCGGTCGCTGCGCGCTCACACCTCAGGGTGAGATGGTCTGGTTGGACGGGCCGGTCTGTCCTCCCATCTGAGTGTATCAGATAATCACGCGGCGCGGGCGGTCTGCCCGGCCAGCATCTTGCGGATCTCCGGTATGCAGGAGCCGCAATTCGTTCCGGCCTTGCAGACGGCGCCCACCGCCTCAACCGATCCGGCGCCCGCCGCGATGGTGGCGGCGATCACGTCGGCGCCGACGCCGTGACAGGCGCAGACCACCGGGCCCGCCGAAGCCGTGGCGGCCCGCCCGGAGAGCAGCGCGAGGCGCTCGGGCGTCTCGGGCTCCTCTGCGGCGAACAGGGCCTTGGCGGCCTCCCAGTCGGGACGCGCACCGGCAGGCGCGTAGGCGAGGCTGGCGACGAGGCGCATGCCGTCATAGACCGCGCAGCGATAGCGGTCGCGGGCGTGGTCGGCGTACTCGGCCAGCTCACAGCCCCGCAGCGCCTCGCTCTGGATCAGCCCACGCACCATCATGGCGACGGCTCGGGAGCTGTCCTGCGTCGCGAATTGCACGCCCCAGCCGCCGGTGATCGCCGCTCGCGCCCACCACCAGCCCTCCGGTAGCGCCACCTGCGCCCGGGACAGCAGGAAGCCGCGGGCGCGATAGGCGATCGGCGCGATGAGGGCCGGCGTCGCCTTCAGCTCCGGCTGGCCCGAGACCGGATCCGGCATGCCGCGCACCAGGGCGCCGACCCGGGCCTTCGACGCGAAGGCGCCGCCCCAGTGCATCGGCATGAACAGGTTGCCCGGGACCACCGTGTCGGTGACCGTCACTTCCAGTTCGGCCTCGCCGTGCTCGGTGGCGAGTCGCGCGATGCCGCCATCCGTGAGCCCGAAGGCGGCTGCGTCGTCCGGATGCACCTCGACGAACGGGACGGCGCGGTGCGCCGAGAGGCGCTGGCTCTTACCTGTGCGGGTCATCGTGTGCCAGTGGTCGCGCACCCGGCCGGTGTTGAGCACGAAGGGGAATGCCTCCGACACCGCCAACGCGAGGGCCGGCGGCTGCACGGCGACGAAGCGCGCGCGCTGGTCGAACGTGTAGAACCGCCCGTCGCCGAACAGGCGCGCCTTGCCCTGTGGGGCGCCCCTCGGTCCGGATCGCTTCGGGATCGGCCATTGCACCGGCAGGTTCACGTCGTAGGCTGC
This sequence comes from Methylobacterium sp. E-065, assembly GCF_022829605.1. Taxonomy (GTDB): domain Bacteria; phylum Pseudomonadota; class Alphaproteobacteria; order Rhizobiales; family Beijerinckiaceae; genus Methylobacterium. Next base: position 79,801 of record NZ_JAKSYD010000112.1, read on the forward strand.
GTCGCTGAGGTCGGTCAGCGCGCCGAGATCGAAGTCGCGGGTGCCGTTGTTCTCGTAGGCCGAGAGGCCAGCATGCTCGCGGAAGATCGCGGCCGCGGAGTCGAACCCGAAGGCCCGGCCGTGGCCGAGCCGGCGGCCGACTTCCGCAAGAACCGCCCAGTCGGGCCGGGCCTCGCCGGGGCTCTTGAGGAACCGGCGCTGGCGCGAGATCCGGCGCTCGGAATTGGTGACCGTGCCGTCCTTCTCGCCCCAGGCCTGGGCGGGGAGCAGCACGGTGGTCTTGCCGAGACCCTGGGCAGTGTCCGAATCCGCCACCGCCTCGGAGACCACGTACAGGTCGAGGCTGGTGAGCGCCTCCCGGATCACGTCGGCCCGCGGCATCGAGACCAGTGGATTGGTGCCCATCACCCACAGCGCTTTGATCTTGCCCCGCGCGACCGCCTCGAACAGCGCCACCGCCTTCATGCCCTCGCCGGTGATAATCCGCGGGGCGCCCCAGTAGCGACGCACCCGGTCGACCTCCTCGGGGGCGAAGTGCATGTGGGCGGCCAGCATGTTGGCGAGCCCGCCGACCTCGCGCCCGCCCATGGCGTTGGGCTGGCCGGTGAGCGAGAACGGCCCGGCACCGGGCTGCCCGATCCGGCCGGTGATCAGGTGGCAGTTGATGATGCTGTTGCCCTTGTCGGTCCCCTGCGCCGACTGGTTCACCCCCTGCGAGAAGGCCGTGACCACCCGGCGGGTGCCGGCGAACAGGGCGTAGAACGCGGCGATCTCAGCCTCCGGCACGCCAGTGGCGGCAGCCACTGCGGCGACGTCCGGCGCGATCTGGCGGGCGCGATCGAGGGCGGCATCGAGGCCGGCGGTATGGGCCTCCACGAAGGCGCGATCGCGGAATCCGTTGTCGGCGAGGTAGACCAGCAAGCCCGAGAACAGCGCCGTGTCGGTCCCTGGCCGGATGCCGAGGAACAGGTCGGATTCCTGCGCGGTCTGGGTCCGGCGCGGATCGATGACGACGAACTTGGTGCCGCGGCGCTCCTTGGCGTCGGCCATGCGGCGGAACAGGATCGGGTGGCACCACGCGGTGTTGGAGCCGACCAGCACGATCAGGTCGGCCTCATCGAGATCCTCGTAGCAGCCCGGCACCGTGTCGGAGCCAAACGCCCGGCGGTGGGCCGCCACCGCGCTCGACATGCACAGCCGCGAATTGGTGTCGACGTGGGGCGTGCCGATAAAGCCCTTCGCGAGCTTGTTGGCGACGTAGTAATCCTCGGTGAGGAGCTGCCCGGAGAGGTAGAAGGCAATCGATTCCGGGCCGTGTTCCTCGGCGACCGCGCTGAGCTTTCCCACGATCGTGTCGAGGGCCGCATCCCACGAGACCTGCGCGCCGTCGACCTGCGGGTGAAGCAGGCGGTTCTCCAGCGACAGGGTCTCGCCAAGCGCCGAGCCCTTCGAGCACAGGCGGCCGTAATTGGCCGGATGTTCGGCATCGCCCGCGATGGCGGCGCCGCCCTGCCCGTCCGGGGTCGCGAGCACGCCGCACCCGACCCCGCAATAGGGGCAAGTGGTCCGCACCGTCGGCGCCGCCGCAGGCTGGGTCATGGCTTCCGTCCTCGAAGGGTCGTCCTAGGCACGAGCAAGCTTCGCGCCGGTGTTCCCCGCCCCCTTGCGGGGAGGGGTCAGGGGTGGGGGTGGCGCAGAAGGCACCGCCCGAGTCCCATCCTGCGCCACCCCCACCTCCAGCTCCTCCCCGCACGGGGGAGGAGAGAGCGGCGTGCTCAATACACGTCCGCCTGATACCGGCCGGCCTTCCTGAGCGCCGCGAGATACGCCACCGCGTCCTCCGGGCTCTTGCCCCCGTGCTGCGCCGCCACGTCGATGATCGCCCGCTCGACATCCTTGGCCATGCGCTTGGCGTCGCCGCAGACATAGAAATGCGCGCCGCCCTCCAGCCACTTCCACAGATCGGCGCCGTTCTCGCGCATCCGATCCTGGACGTAGGTCTTCTCGGTGCCGTCGCGCGACCATGCCAGGGACAGGCGGGTCAGCACCTTGTCGTCCTTCAGCTTGGTCAGCTCGTCCTTGTAGAAGAAGTCGGTGGCCTGCCGCTGGTGGCCGTAGAACAGCCAGTTGCGGCCGGGCGCCTGCGTGGCGGCGCGCTCGCGGAGAAAAGACCGGAACGGCGCGATGCCGGTGCCGGGGCCGCACATGATTACGTCCTTCGACAGATCTTCCGGCAGCCCGAAGCCGTGGGCCTTCTGGAGGTAGATCTTCACCCGGGTCTGCTCAGGCAGGCGCTCGCCGAGATGGGTCGACGCGACGCCGAGCCGCAGCCGCGAGCGGTGATTGTAGCGCACCGCATCCACGGTCAATGAAACGCGGCCGACATCCATCTTGGGCGAGGACGAGATCGAGTAGAGCCGCGGCTGCAGCTCATCCAGGGCCTCCAGGAAGACCTCGGCGTCGGGCCGGGCGCCCGGGAACTTGTGCAGGGCGCCGAGCACGTCGAGATAGGCGGCGTCGCCGTCCGGATCCTCGCCGGAGGCGAGCGCCTGCGCCTTCTTGCGGGCCGCGCCCGAGGTGAGCAGCGACAGGAGCTGGTAGAGGTTGTCGGGCGCGGCACCCAGCGCGTAGTTGATCAGCAGGTGCTCGCGCAGGGTCTTTTGCCCGATCACCCGCTCGGGCCGGGCGCCGAGTTCCGCGATCACCGCGTCCACCAGAGCCGGGGCGTTGGCGGGGAACAGGCCCAGCGAGTCGCCCGCCTCGTACTGGATCGGCGTGCCGTCGAGGCCGATCTCGATGTGCCACGTCTCCTTCTCGCCGCCCGGATCGTTGAGGCGGCGGCGGGACAGGAACAGCGCCTCGACCGGGTTCTCACGGCAGAAGCCGAGCGGGCCGAGATCGGCCGCCGCCTTCGGGGCATCGTCGTCCGCCTTCGGGGCCGCGGGGGCGCCTCCGGCGGCGCCGAACTCCTCGTCCAGCTTCTTGAGCATGCGCAGGGTCTCTTTGCCGCCGGGCTGGCAAAGGTTCAGGCGCGCCTCGTTCTTGAGGAAGATCGCGTTGGCGTAGTCGGCACAGTTGTAGCCACACTGGCCGCAATCCTGCTGGGCCATGGCGGCCATCAGCTTCTGCGGCTCGGGGCGGTCCTGGGCCATCGCCATCCGATCGCCGATCGGCACGGACGGGTCGTGCCAGGGCGCATCGTCGTTGTCGGCCAGCTTCGGTCCCGTCGCGGGGCCTTCGCCGGGCGCGAGCGCCGTCGCACCCGCAACGGCGGGGCCGAGCAACGCCGCGAAATAGCCCGAGAGCCAGGCGCGCTGGTCCTCGTTGAAGGGCGCGGTCTCGGGGATCAGGACGAGGGGGGGCGAGACGTGCTGGGTCATGCGGCGGCCTTCAACGCGGGCTGGTCCTCGGCGGCGTCGCGGAGCGCCTCCGCGCCGGTGCGGCTGGTGAAGGCCTGGAAGCTCTCCTCCGGGCCCTGGCGGCGGTCGAGATAGGCCCGCAGCAGCGCCTCCACCCGGGAGGGGCAATCCTCGGCCTTGACGGCCTTCCAGATCTCTGTGCCGATCTTCGGGTTCTCGGCGAAGCCGCCGCCGACCACGATGTCGTAGCCCTCGACGGTATCGCCCTCCTCGGAGACGACGACCTTGGCGCCGATCAGCCCGATATCGCCGATGTAGTGCTGGGCGCAGCTGTGGTGGCAGCCGGTGAGGTGGACGTTCACCGGCACGTCGAGATTCGGCATGGCCGTCTCGATGTGGTCGGCGATGATGAGCGCGTGGCCCTTGGTGTCGGAGGCCGCGAACTTGCAGCCGCGGGCGCCCGTGCAGGCCACCAGGCCCGAGCGGATGCCGGCAGCCTTGGTGGTGAGGCCGAGGCCTTCCACGCGGGCCTCGACCTCGGCGACCTTCGCATCCGGAACACCGGAGAAGATGAAGTTCTGCCAGACCGTCAGGCGGATCTGGCCGTCGCCGCATTCCGACGCGATCTTGGCCAGCGCCCGGACCTGATCGCTCGTCATCTTGCCCACCGGCAGGACCACGCCGATCCAGTTGAGGCCCGGCTGCTTCTGGGCGTGGACGCCGACATGGGCGTAGCGGTCGGTGGCTTTACGCGGGGCGACGTGCTCCGGCGCGACCCGGTCGAACTTGCGGCCGAGCTTGTCCTCGACGGCAGCGAGGTACTTGTCGAAGCCCCAGGCGTCGAGGACGTACTTCATCCGGCTCTTGTTGCGGTTCGTCCGATCACCGTTCTCGATGAAGACGCGGATGATCGCGTCGGCGACCGCGTTGCAATCCTCCGGCTTCAGCACGATGCCGGTGTCGCGGGCGAGGTCCCGGTGGCCCGAGATGCCGCCGAGCACGAGGCGCATGTAGATGCCCGGCGGCACGGAAGCGCCGTCCAAGACTTCCACCGCCTGGAAGCCGATATCGTTGGTCTCCTCCAGGGTCGGCATCACGCCGCTGCCGTCGAAGGCGACGTTGAATTTGCGTGGCAGGCCGTAGAGCGAGCGGTCGTTGAGGATCCAGTTGTGCCAGGACTTCGCCAGCGGGCGCGTGTCCAGCAGCTCCTGGGCGTCGATGCCGGCGGTCGACGATCCGGTGACGTTGCGGATGTTGTCGGCGCCCGAGCCCTGCGCCGTGAGGCCGATATCGGTGAGCCCGTCGAGGAAGGGCTGGGCGTGCTCGGGGCCGATCTCCCGCACCTGCAAATTGGCCCGGGTCGTCACGTGGACGTAGCCGCCACCATGCTGATCGGCGAGGTCGGCAACGCCCGCGAACTGCCAATGGTGCAGGATCCCGTTGGGGATCCGCATCCGGCACATGTACGAAACCTGATTGGGCGCGACCCAGAACATCCCGTGGTAGCGCCAACGGAAATTGTCCTCGGGCTTCGGCTGCTTGCCGGCTGCGGCCTCCTGGATCAGGCGGTTATGGCCGTCGAACGGGCTCTCGGCGCGCTTCCACTTCTCCTGCTCGCAGAGCTTGCCACCGTCCTTGACGGTCTTGTCCTGCGCCTTGATGTGAATCGCATCCGGCCCGGTCGGTTCGGCGGGCGGGGCCGAGGCCCCTGCCCCGCCGCCCGCGAGGCCGCCGGTCATGCGGACGGCGGCGATGCCGGAGGCGAAGCCTTCGAGATAGCGCTTCTGCTCGGCCTCGAACGCGTCCGCGGCGGTCTGAGTGATGGTCTCGGACATCCCGTGCCTCCTTAAGCGGCCAGCGGCTCGGGCGCGGGGCACCCGAACATCAAGTCGTCCACGTTCTCGATCGGATCGCCTGTGCGGATCAGGCGCTTGCAGGCGGCCTGCTCGGCGATGTCGCCCACGAACACGGCGCCGATCAGCTTGCCCTCCCGCACCAGCAGCTTGCGGTAGAGCCCCGCGCCGGGATCCGAGAGCACGATCGCCTCGGCATCCTCGGGCGTATCCACGATGCCGGCCGAGAAGACCGGCAGGCCGGAAACCTTGAGGCTTGTCGACAGGGCCGTGCCCCGGTACTCGGCCGGTTGGCCGGCGAGGTGTCGGGCCAGCGTCTCGGCGTGCTCGTAAGCGGGCTCGACGAGGCCGTAGACCATGCCGCGATGCTCGGCACACTCGCCCAGCGCAAAGATGCGCGCGTCCGAGGTGGTCATCCGATCATCGACCGTGATGCCGCGGCCCGTCGCGAGTCCGGCGGCCTGCGCCAGCGCCATCGAGGGACGCACGCCCACCGACATCACCACGAGGTCGGCCGGGAGGACGGTGCCGTCGGCCAGGATAAGGCGCTCGACCCGGTTGTCGCCCTCCACCCGGGCGGTATCGGCTTGGAGTATGACACGCACGCCGCGGGACTCCATGGCGCGCTTCACCAGCCCGGCGGCGTGGTGGTCGAGCTGGCGCTCCATCAGCCGGTCCATGACGTGGAGCAGGGTCGTGTCGACCCCGAGCCGCGCGAGGCCGACCGCGGCTTCGAGGCCCAGCAGACCGCCGCCGATGACGATCGCGCGGGCATGCTGCACCGCTGCTCTGCGGATCGCCGCGACATCGGCGAGGTCGCGAAACGTGATGATTCCGGGGAGATCCATGCCGGGCTTCGGCAGGCGGATCGGCAGGGACCCGACCGCAAGGACGAGCTTGTCGAAGGGCAGGACGTGGGTCTCGCCCACGACGACCAGCCCGTTCTCCCGGTCGATCTGCGTGACGGGCGCGCCGGTGATCAGGCGGATGCCGTGGGCCGCGTACCAATCGAGGCCGCGGAATGCGCAAGCCGCCTCGTCGACCTCGCCGCCGAGCAACGAAGAAAGGAGGACCCGGTTATAGGCAGCCTGGGGTTCGGCGCCGACGCAGGTTACGTCGAACCGGCCGGGGCAGCCCTCGGTCAGGCGCTCCAGGAAGCGCAGCGAGGCCATTCCGTTGCCGATTACGACCAGTCTCTCGCGCGGCAAGCCGGTTTCGGCGCGCGCGTCGTGGATGCGTGGTTCGCTGGATGATGTCGCCATCGCTCGATCGCGTCTGGAACCTCGATTGCAGGGTCGTTGGCGGACCGCCCACGAAAAAGCCGCTGCCGGTGATCTCCCGGCGGGCTTCGTGCCTCAGGAGGACCGGATCAGCGGCCTCGCTGACGGCGCTGCCCGTCGCCGTTGACGGACGTCTGATATGAAGCAGCTTTTGTGCCAGCCCGGCGATCGGCTCGGCGCGCCATCGCGAGCGGCTGAAAAGCAGTTTGGTTGCAGGAAGCAATCGGTCTCAGCGCGCAACGCGCGCTGCACAAAAATCGGGCGTTGGCCGTTAAATGATCAGGCGCGACGCTACCGGCACGGGCTGCAATCGAGCCATGGCTGCCGAGCGTGCGCAACCGCGTTGCGGTCAGTCTGAGGTGAGGGATAAAATTTCCCGGATCGCACTGCCGTTGAGCAGGCGCGGGTTTCGAGCATGCCGCCGCCGATAGGGCCGACGCAGCGGGATTCGCCCGTTAAATCAGAACGGAGAGAACGGCCAGCAGACCGATGGTCGGCATCGCCCCGATCATCAGGGCCCAATACCATCCGCGACTCATGCCGGCGCGCCGGTTGTCGTTGTTCGCCCGGGGAGGCCTGCCGCCCCGGTAGATATGACGACGAAGCTCATCGCGCATGCGAGGATGCGACGAATAAGAGCCAGTATCGAGTTTGCGGCATCCGGGCATGGCGCATACACAACGGGCCACGCTGTCCGACGTTCCGCACCGTCCGGGCGCGGCGCCACTTATTGGAGACGAAAGTGGCGGCCTGTCGCCCGGCTAGAGTTCGGCGACCGCCGCACGGTAGAGATCCGGCCTGTAGACGGTCGTGATCGCGTCTTCGAGCGCGGTCTGATCCGCGATCTGACGCGCGGCCTGCATCTGCTCGAGAAGCCACACCGCATCCGCCGGCCGCGGCTCCTGAATCGCTGCACCGAACGATGGCCCTGCACCGGCGGTGGGCAACTCGGCCGATCCGTCCGCGAACGTGCGGGCGATGATGGTCGCGTCGAGATCGAGGTAGGGCCGACGGGCGAGGCGGTTGATCAACTCCCCGCGGTTCTGGGGATCGGCGCACCACCGCCCGGCCCGCGCCACCGCGCGCACCAGCGGCAGGATCGTGCTGTCGAGCCGCTCGGAGACGGCGAGCACCTTCTCGGGGGCATCCGGAGCGAGAGCACTGCCGAGCACCGCGATGCGCCCGTGGCCCGCGGCGGCCGCCACGTCGTTCCACGGGGCGCCCGCACAGAAACCGTCCACGAGGCCCCGCGCCAGGGTCTCGACGCTGTACTGGGGCGGCACCACCACGGTGCGGAACGCCCCCGGATCGAGGCCGCCGGCCTCAGCGAACAGCCGCAATTGGTAGCTGTGGCACGAGAACGGATGGACGGTGCCCAGCGTCAGGGGCCGGCCCGCCGCGCGTCGCTCCTCCGCCACGCGGGCGAAGGCGCGGGCGATTTCGGCGGGTTCCTCATGCTCTGGGGCCATCGCTTCCCAGAGGCTCTGCGCCAGGGTGATGGCGTTGCCGTTGACGCTGATCTGCATCGGCACGATCAGGTCCGAGGGCGGCCCCGACAGGCCGAGCCGGCTCGCCAGCGCCAGCGGCGCCAGCATATGGGCGCCGTCGAGATGGCCGAGCGCCAAGCGGTCGCGCAGGGTCGCCCAGGACGGCTCGGCGGTAAGGTCGAGTTCGAGGCCCTCCGTTCGGGCGAAGCCGAGTTCGTGCGCCACGATCAGCGGCGCGGCATCGCAGAGCGGGACGTAGCCGAGCTGGAGCCTCATCCGAGCAGGTCCGCGGTGGTGACGATCGCGCGGGCGATGTCGGCGATCTTGCGCTTCTCGTTCATGGCCTTGCGGCGCAGCTGCTTGTACGCCTCGTCCTCCGTGAGACCCTTCATGCTCATCAGGATGCCTTTGGCGCGCTCGATCAACTTGCGGTCGGCGAGTTCGCCCCGCGCCTCGGTGAGCTCCCGCTGAAGCCGGGCGAAGGCGTTGAAGCGCAGGATCGCGATATCAAGGATCGACTTGATCCGCTCCGCCCGCAGACCGTCGACCACGTAGGCGGAGATCCCGGCATCGACGGCGGCCTGCATCATGGTGGTGTCCGAGCGGTCGACGAACATCGCCACCGGCCGCTCAACCTGCCGCGACACCCCCGACATCTGCTCCAGGATATCCCGGCTTGGGCTCTCCAGATGGATCACCACCACATCGGGCTTGAGGGCGGTCACGCGCTCCATCAGGTCGGCGGTGTCGGGGATGACGACCACGCGGCCGACCCCGGCCGCGCGAAGGCCCTCCTCAAGAATCGCCGCGCGGGCGCGGCTCGGGTCGATCACGGCGACGGTAAGGCTTGTTTCGGTCATCGGAGCCCGGTTCGGGGCGGGTTGGCCCGAACCGGGCCCACACGGCCAAGCAAGGTGTATGCCCTCTTCCGGGCCCACGGGAAAAGCGGGATCCGGCGTCATCTCTCGCCATTCTGTACCGAGCTGCAACGCCCGCGAAAAGAAATGGTCTAGCTTCCGCCGCAATGCGGAGGCTCCCTGGGTTTGTCGGAGCGGACGAGGTGATCGGTGATTCGGATGCGCAGGCCAGATCAGCCCGCTCTCACGGAGGCCGGCGCAGCCCGCGTCACGATGCCGTTCCTGCCGACCTTGGCGGTGATCGCCCTTCTGGGTGTGGCGTCGTTCTACTGCCCATCCTCCAATCCAAATCTCGCGGCGCTGGCGGAACGCGCGCTGTCCGATCCGCTGACCACGGCATCCCTTGCGCCGGTCGCGTCTGCGCCTGCCGCGACGTCGTTCGTGCCGGTGCCGACCATCGCCGCGGCCGCGGGCCGCCTCCCCGCGACCCTGGCTTTCGCCGAAGCATTTCCGCTCGACGATTCGGCTTCGCAGCCAGCTCGTTCGCAGCCCCATGTCGCGGCGGTAGTCCGTCCGGCGCCGCGTCTCGCCGCGAACCGGCGCCCTTGCCCGGGACGACGGTGCCCGGAGACGCCCCTACGCGGCACCGATCCATTTGCTGCCGCCCACGCGGAAGCCGCGGATGCGGCCGGACGCGACGTGATCCCGGGGCAAGCTCTACCGTTTGCGGATGCCGTGGCCGATGCGGTGACAGAGTCGGTGACCGATACCCTGGCACCGGCCGCCCGTGTCGTCGGCGACGCCGCCGAACTCATGCGCACTGGCGCCGCGGTGGTCCGGGGCTCCGTGTCGCTGGCGGTGGCCGACTGCCTGCGCTGACTGCCCGGCGCGGACGCGGCGTCTCCAAGCTCGACTGAACAAACCTCTGGACCTGTCGGACCGCCGTCCTAGGTGCGTTGCGGCAGACGGTCCGGGTTTCCGGCCGCTGGCTGGAGCCGGGGCCGCATGGCTGCACGCATCGAAGATTACGCGCTCGTCGGCGATTGTCGCAGCGCGGCGCTGATCAGCCGACTGGGCAGCGTCGACTGGCTGTGCTGGCCGCGCTTCGATGCGGCTGCCCTGTTCACCAGCCTGCTCGGGACCGAGGCGCACGGTTTCTGGAAGATCTTCCCGGAGGCGGAGCACGTCGAGACCCATTGGGCCTACCGGCCGGGTAGCCTCGTGCTGGAGACGCGGCACATCACCCGGCAGGGCGAGGTTCTGGTCACCGACTTCATGCCGGTCGGCGACGGATCGCATCTCGTGCGGCTCGTGGAGGGTGTCCACGGCCGCGTCGCCATGCGGATGGAGATGGCGGTCCGGTTCGATTACGGCTCGGCGGTGCCCTGGGTGTCTCGCTCGGAACTCGGCGACCTGCGCGCCGTCTCCGGCCCCCACAAGGTCGTATTGCGCACCGACGTCCATGTGAAAGGGTCGGATGCGCAGACCACCCTGGCCGAATTCACCGTCCAGGCCGGCGACAAGCACCGCTTCGTCCTGAGCTACGGCCCGTCCCATGAGGACGACCCGGTGGCGATCGAGCCCCGCAAGGCCCTGGACGCCACGGACCAGCATTGGCGCGAATGGTCGAGCCGTGCCGCCGGTGGGACCGCCTGGGATCGGATTCTGCAGCGCTCGCTTCTGACCCTGAAGGCCCTGATCTACGAGCCGACCGGCGGCATCGTGGCTGCGCCCACCGCCTCCCTGCCGGAGGGGCTCGGCGGCGAGCGCAACTGGGATTATCGGTTCTGCTGGCTGCGCGATTCGACGCTGACGCTGATCGCCCTGATGGATGGCGGCTATATCGACGAGGCGGCCGCCTGGCTCGGCTGGCTCCAGCGGGCCGTCGCCGGGAACCCCGAGCAGGCGCACATCCTGTATGGAATCGGCGGCGAGCGGCTGCTGCCCGAGATCGAACTCGACTGGCTGCCCGGCTACGAGAATTCGAAGCCCGTGCGGATCGGCAACGCTGCAGCCAGCCAGTTTCAGCTCGATGTCTACGGCGAGTTGTTCGACGCGCTCTATCAGGCCCATGCCCGCGGCCTGCCGGTAAGCGAAGACGGGCTGCGCGTCGGCCTCGCGATCCTCGGACACCTGGAGAAGGCTTGGCGTCAGCCCGATGAGGGCATCTGGGAGGTGCGCGGAGGCCCGCGCCACTTCACACACTCGAAGGTGATGGCCTGGGTCGCGTTCGACCGGGCGCTACGCATGCACGAAATGCACGAAACGGGCGCCACCGAGGAGCACGCGAAGCGCTGGCGCACGGTCCGGGACACCATTCACGCCGAGGTCTGCGAGAAGGGGTTCGATCCCGAACTCAACAGCTTCGTCCAGTCCTACGGCGCGAAGGCGCTGGACGCGAGCCTGCTGCTGATCGCCCATACCGGCTTCCTGCCGCAGGACGATCCCCGGGTGGTCGGCACCGTGGAGGCGATCGGCAAGGGCCTGATGCGGGACGGCTTCATCCTGCGCTACGAGACCGAGGGCCAGACCACCGACGGCCTCTCGGGCAACGAGGGGGCTTTCCTGCCCTGCACGTTCTGGTACGCCGACAACCTGATCGGCCTCGGCCGGAGGGACGAGGCGCGGGCGATCATCGAGCGCCTGATCGGCATCTGCACCGATCTCGGCCTCGTCAGCGAGGAATACGACGTGCAAGCCAAGCGCCTTGTGGGTAACTTCCCCCAGGCCTTCACCCACGTGGCGCTCGTCAACACGCTCCTCAGCTATACGCGCGGCGAAGGGCCGGCGGATCGACAGGGTGGTAAGGGCAACGGAGCTCCCCCCGCCGTCCTGCGGCGGCGCGAAGCCGACAAGCGGCACGCGTAAGGCGAACTGGAAGACGTAAAACCATGAGCGGTGCTGACACTCCCGCCAAGGCGGCCCTCGCTGAGATCGACACGCTCAGCATCAACACAATCCGCACGCTCGCGATCGACGCGGTGCAGAAGGCCAATTCCGGCCATGCCGGAGCGCCGATGGGCCTTGCGCCGGTGGCCTACACCCTGTGGAACCACTACCTGCGCTACGATCCGGCGCATCCGCACTGGCCGAACCGCGACCGGTTCGTGCTGTCCTGCGGCCACGCCTCGATGCTGCTCTATGGGCTGCTGCATCTGGCAGGCGTCGCCGAGAGCGACGGCGGCAATGCCCCGGCGGTCACGCTGGAAGACATCAAGAAATTCCGGCAGCTCGACAGCCGGACGCCGGGCCATCCGGAATACCACTTCACCACCGGCGTCGAGACCACCACGGGACCGCTCGGCCAGGGCGTGGCCAACTCGGTCGGCATGGCGATGGGCAGCCGCTATCTCGGCCAGCACCTGAACCGGCCCGGTCTGCCGCTGTTCGACTACAACGTCTACGCGATCTGCTCGGATGGCGACCTGATGGAGGGCGTGGCCTCCGAGGCCGCCTCGCTCGCCGGCCATCTGCGGCTCGGCAACCTCTGCTGGATCTACGACGACAACACCATCACCATCGAAGGCCACACCGAACTCGCCTTCGGCGAGGAGGTCGCGACCCGGTTCCTGGCCTATGGCTGGCAGGTGCTGCGCGTCGCCGACGCCAACGACGTGCCGACGCTCGCGGGCTCTATTGAGGCGTTCCTGGCCACCAACGATCGGCCGACGCTGATCATCGTCAAGTCGGTGATCGGCTACGGCGCGCCGAACAAGCAGGGCACCCCGAAGGCCCACTCGGACGCGCTCGGCCCAGACGAGGTGAAGGGCGCCAAGCGCGCCTATGGCTGGCCGGAGGATGCCCAGTTCCTCGTGCCCGATGGGGTCGAGGAGAATTTCCGCGATGGCATCGGCATGCGGGGTGCCGCACTCTACGCTACGTGGCAGGATCTGCTCGGCAAGGCGAAGGAGGCCGATGCCGACCACGCCGAGGACCTGAACGCCCTGCTGGAGGGCCGCCTGCCGGAGGGCTGGGACCGGGACATCCCCGTCTTCGAGCCCGACGCCAAGGGTCTCGCAACGCGCGAATCCTCCGGCAAGGTGCTGAACGCCATCGCCCAGCATGTGCCGTTCCTGCTCGGCGGCTCGGCGGATCTGGCGCCGTCCAACAAGTCGAACCTGACTTTCGACGGCGCCGGCTCGCTCGGCCCGTTCTCGCCGGGCGGCCGCAACCTGCATTTCGGCGTCCGCGAGCACGCCATGGGCTCGATCGTGAACGGGCTCGGCCTCTCGGGGCTCAGGGCCTACGGCGCGACCTTCCTGGTCTTCGCCGATTACATGCGCCCGCCGATCCGGCTCGCCGCACTCATGGAGCTGCCGGTCTTCCACATCTTCACCCACGATTCGATTGGCGTGGGCGAGGACGGGCCGACCCACCAGCCGGTGGAGCAGCTCCTGTCGCTGCGTTGCATTCCCGGGCTCATCACCCTGCGCCCGGCCGACGCCAACGAGGTGGCCGAAGCCTACCGGGTGATCTTCTCGTCGAAGAACCAGCCGGTGGTGCTCGCCCTCTCCCGCCAGCCGCTGCCGACGCTCGACCGCACGAAGTTCGGCGCGGCTTCGGGAACCGCGAAGGGGGGCTACGTGCTGGCCGATTGCGAGGGCACGCCCGACGTGATCCTGTTGGGCGCCGGATCCGAGGTGCAGCTCTGCGTCGGTGCCTACGAGGCGCTGATTGCGGACGGCGTGAAGGCCCGGGTGGTGTCGATGCCGTCCTGGGAGCTGTTCGAGCGGCAGGATCAAGCCTATCGCGACTCGGTTCTGCCGCCCGCCGTGAAGGCGCGGGTGGCGGTCGAGCAGGGCAGCGTGATCGGCTGGGACCGCTATGCCGGCTCCGAGGGCGCGATCATCGGCATGCACACGTTCGGAGCGTCTGCGCCGATCAAGGATCTCCAGACCAAGTTCGGCTTTACCCCCGAGAAGGTGCTGGAGGCGGCGAAGGCCCAGGTAGCCAAGCACAAGAAGTAGGCCAACGGCTTTCCGCCTCCCCCTTGCGGGGAGGGGTCAGGGGTGGGGGTGGCGCAGGATCGAGCGCTCGGGTGCCTTCTGCACCACCCCCACCTCCCACTCCTTTCCGCAAGGGGAAGGAGAGCGCGTTCCGGGTCCGGGACGCGGCACGCGAGACGAGGAACCGACATGAACGCGCTCAAGGCCCTGCACGACGAACAGGATCAAGCGGTCTGGCTCGATTTCGTGGCCCGGGGCTTCATCGAGAAGGGTGAACTCAAGCAGCTCGTGGAGCGCGACGGCCTGCGCGGCGTCACCTCCAATCCGTCGATCTTCGAGAAGGCGATCGGCCACTCGGACGAGTACGATGCGAGCATCAAGGCCGTGCAGGAGACCGGCGACAGCCGGGTCATCGACCTTTACGAGGGCTTGGCCATCGCCGACATCCAGGCCGCCGCCGACGTGCTGCGCCCGGTCTACGAGGCGAGTGATGGCGCCGACGGCTACGTCAGCCTGGAGGTCTCGCCCTATCTCGCCCTCGACACCGAGGAGACGCTGGTTGAGGCGCGGCGGCTGCACAAGGCGGTTTCCCGCGACAATCTGATGGTGAAGGTGCCGGCTACGCCGGAGGGTATCCCGGCGATCCGGCAGCTCACCAGCGAGGGCATCTCGATCAACGTCACCCTGCTGTTCTCGCAGGAGGCCTACGGGGCGGTGGCGCGCGCCTTCATCGACGGTCTCGACGAGCGCGCCAAGGCTGGCCACGACGTCTCACGGATCGCCAGCGTGGCGAGCTTCTTCATCAGCCGCATCGACGTGCTGGTCGACAAACTGCTGGACGAGAAGATCGCCCAGGCCAACGACCCGGACGAGAAGATCGCCCTGGAGCAGCTCAAGGGCAAGGTGGCGATCGCCAACGCCAAGCTCGCCTACCAGCGCTACCGGTCGATCTTCGCAGAGCCGAAGTGGACTGCGCTGGCTGAGAAGGGCGCCAAGGCGCAGCGGCTTCTCTGGGCGTCCACGGGCGTGAAGAACAAGGCCTATTCCGACGTGCTCTACGTCGAGGAGCTGATCGGCCCGAACACCGTCAACACCATGCCGCCGGCCACCATGGACGCGTTCCGCGACCACGGCGTCGTACGGGCGACCATCGAGGAGGACGTGCCGGGCGCCGAGGCCGTGATGGCGCGCCTCGCCCGCACCGGCATCGATATCGAAACGATCGCCGAGCAGCTGGTGCGGGAGGGCGTCCAGCTGTTCATCGACGCGGCCGACAATCTGCTCGGCGCCGTGGCGGGCAAGCGCGCGGCGCTGCTCGGTCATCGCCTCGATGGTCAGAGCCTCGCGCTCGACGCGACGCTGGCGAACGAGGCGAAGAAGACCGCCGAAACCTGGCGCGCCAGCGGCGCGATCCGCCGGCTCTGGGCGGGCGATGCCACGGTCTGGTCCGGCCAGGACGAAGCGAGCTGGCTCGGCTGGTTGCACATCGTCGAGGAAGAGCTTGAGAAGGCCGCCGACTACGCCGCGTTCTCAGATTGGGTGAAGGCCCAGGGCTTCACCGATGCGGTGGTGCTGGGCATGGGCGGATCGAGCCTCGGCCCGGAAGTTCTGAGCCTGACCTACGGCCAGCGCGAGGGCTTTCCGAAGCTGCAGATCCTCGATTCGACCCATCCCGATCAGGTGCGTGCCCTGGAGGCGAGCATTGACCTAAAGCGGACGCTGTTCATCGTCGCCTCGAAGTCCGGCTCGACGCTGGAGCCCAACGTGTTTCGCGACTACTTCCTGGGCCGCGCCAAGGACGTGCTCGGCGAAAAGGACGGCGAACACTTCGTGGCTGTCACGGATCCGGGCTCCGATATGGAGCGCGCCGCCAAGGCGGATGGGTTCAAAAACATCTTCTACGGCATGAAGCAGATCGGCGGGCGCTACTCGGTGCTCTCGGCCTTCGGGCTGGTGCCGGCCGCTGCGATGGGCCTCGACGTGAAGGCGATGCTGGAGACCGCCCGCATCATGGTCCGCTCCTGCGGGCCGGTGGTCCCCCCGGCCGTGAACCCCGGCGTCCTGCTCGGCACCGCCTTGGGTGCGGCGGCGCTCGCAGGGCGGGACAAGGTGACGGTCATCGCGTCGCCCGCGATCGACAGCTTCGGCGCCTGGGCCGAGCAGCTGATCGCGGAATCGACCGGCAAGCAGGGCAAGGGCTTGGTGCCGGTGGACGGGGAGCCCGTCGGTGTTCCGGCGGTCTACGGCCACGACCGGTTCTTCCTCTACCTGCGCCTCGACGGCGGGGCCGAGGTGGCACAGGACGAGGCCCTGCGCGCCCTGGAGCGCGACGGGCACCCGATCGCCCGGATCACCCTCGATTCCATCGAGCAGCTGCCGCAGGAGTTCTACCGCTTGGAGATGGCGACTGCGGTGGCGGGTGGTGTGCTCGGCATCAACCCGTTCGATCAGCCGGATGTCGAGGCCAGCAAGGTCGAGACCAAGAAGCTGTTCGCCGAGGCCGAGGCCAGCGGGTCCCTGCCCTCCGAGACGCCGCTGTTCGCGGACGATACGATCGCCCTCTACGCCGATCCGAAGAACGCCGAGGGGCTGAAGCAGGCCGCGGAGGGGCTGGACGCGGCGCTGAAGGCGCAGGTCGCCCGGCTCAAGGACGGGGATTACCTCGCCCTCCTTGCCTACGTGCCGCGCGACGAACGGACGGCCGGAATCCTACAGGAAGCGCGGATCGCCATCCGGGATGCCCGGAAGGTCGCGACCTGCCTGGAATTCGGGCCGCGGTTCCTGCACTCCACCGGCCAGGCCTACAAGGGCGGGCCGGATACTGGCGTGTTCCTGCAGATCACCGCCGATCCGTCGCAGGACCTGCCGATCCCCGGCCGGAAGCTCGGCTTCACCACCGTCGTGGCCGCGCAGGCACGGGGCGATTTCGCGGTGCTGGCCGAGCGCGGCCGACGGGCGCTTCGGGTCCATATCAAGGGCGATCTCGAGACCGGCCTGAAGCGCATCGCGGCGGCGCTCAAGGCCGCGGTGGCGTAGGCACCCTTCTCTCCTCCCCGGCGATCCCGGGCTTGCCCGGGATCGCTCAAGCCTGCGGGGAGGAGCCGAAGGTGGGGGTGGCGCAGAATAGGACGCGCCGCTCGATCCTGATCCACCCCCAATCCCTGACCCCTCCCCGAAAGGGGGGAGGGGAAATCCGGAGGAGAGCAGCGATGCAACTCGGCATGATCGGCCTCGGCCGGATGGGCGGCAACATCGTCCGGCGCCTGCTGCGCGACGGGCACACAGCCGTGGTGTTCGATCAGAACCCGGAGGCCGTCGCGGCTCTGGTCGAGGCTGGCGCCGTCGGCGCGTCGAGCCTGGAGGATCTGGTCGCCAAGCTCGAAGCGCCGCGCGCCGCCTGGGTCATGCTGCCGGCGGGTGCGATCACCGAGCAGGCCGTCGAGACGCTCACGGGCCTCATGGAGTCGGGCGATTGCATCATCGACGGCGGCAACTCCTTCTATGGCGATGATGTCCGCCGCGGCCGCGCGCTGAAGCAGAAGGGCCTGCACTATGTCGATGTCGGCACGTCAGGCGGTGTCTGGGGCCTCGATCGCGGCTACTGCATGATGATCGGCGGCGATAAAGGGACCGTCGACCGCCTCGACCCGATCTTCAAGACGCTTGCCCCCGGCATCGGCGACATCCCGAAGACCCCGAACCGCGAGGGGCGCGATCCGCGCGCCGAGCAGGGCTACATCCATGCCGGGCCGACCGGCGCCGGCCACTTCGTCAAGATGGTTCATAACGGCATCGAGTACGGGCTGATGCAGGCCTATGCCGAGGGGTTCGACATCCTCCGCCATGCCAATTCGGAGGGTCTGCCGGAGGAGCGCCGCTTCGACCTCGACCTGGGCGACATCGCCGAGGTCTGGCGCCGCGGCAGCGTCGTCTCCTCTTGGCTCCTCGACCTGACCGCCCAGGCGCTCGCCGGTGACGAGCAACTCTCCGACTTCTCCGGCCACGTCGACGATTCCGGCGAGGGTCGCTGGACCATCAACGCCGCCATCGAGGAGGGTGTACCGGCGACCGTGCTGTCCGCCGCCCTGTACCGCCGCTTCCGCTCGCGTGAGCACGAGAGCTACGCCGACAAGCTGCTCTCGGCGATGCGCAAGGGCTTTGGCGGACACCAGGAGCCGAAGAAGTAGGGGCGCCCGATGAGCCTTCCCGCCGGTACCCATGTCCTGACGGACTCGCAGGCCGTCGCCCGCGAGGCGGCCGAGCGGCTGATCGTGGCCTGCGGCGAGAATCAGTCTGAGCGCATCGCGATCTGCCTCTCCGGCGGATCGACGCCGAAGGTGCTGTACGGCCTCCTGGCCGGTCCGGACTACGCCAGTAGGGTCCCGTGGCAGCGGATCCACTGGTTCTTCGGTGACGACCGGGTCGTCCCCTGGGACGACGCGCGCAGCAATGTCCGCATGGTCCGGGAGGCGTTCGGCCACGGCGCCACGATCCCGCCGACGCATCTGCACTTCATTCCCTCGGATGCGGGTGCCGAGTCCGGCGCCCACGCCTACGAGCGCACGCTGTTGGATTTCTACGGGGCCGACAGGCTCGATCCCGCCCGTCCCCTGTTCGACCTCGTGCTCCTCGGTCTCGGCGAGGACGGGCACACCGCCTCGCTGTTTCCCGGCAAGCCGGCCGTGGCGGAGACGGAACGGTTGGTGGCGCCGGTGCCCGAGGCCGGGCTCGCGCCGTTCGTGCCGCGCATCACCCTGACGTTTCCGGCGTTGGCCTCGTCTCGGCACGTGCTGTTTCTCGTGACCGGCGCGGGAAAGCGTGCGGCGTTGGCCCGTCTTGCCGCCGGCGAGGACCTGCCGGCAGGCCGCGTCACCAGCGCGGGCGAGATCGCGTGGGTGCTCGACGCGGCGGCGGCTGGCTGAACCCGGGTCGTTACGATCTGGCAAGGCTGGCGCGCTAGCCTGTACCGGTCAGAGGCGTCGCGCCCATCATGGGGTGGCGCCGGCCCTTGCGAAGCCGGGTGAGATGCACGCGGGCACCCTCGTCCTCTTCACCGACCAGCAACCGGTCCGCTCCGATTTCCTGGGCGCGCTTCAGGGGATCGCCCCCTGTATGGTGCTAGGCGCGTCCGAGACTCCGCCCCCCGGCCCGTATCGCGCGCTCGTGGTCGATCTCGACCTGTTGCAGCCCTCGCCGCTGACCGGCCTGCGGGCCCTCATCGCGAACGCACCCGGGCTGCCGCGTGTGTTTCTGATGCGCAGCATGGGGCAGCGCAGCCTGTCGGCGGCCCGGGGGCTGGGAGCGTGCCTCTGCCTGCCCGCCGAGACGCCGGTCGACACCATCGTGGCAGCCCTTCGGACCCAGATCGGTTCGGCGGAGCCGCAGCGACCGAAGGGCGGCCTATCCCCCGTCGCCTGGGCCGCCGATGCGACGGGCGCAGTCATCGCCGATCTGCTCTATGCCGCCCGCAGATCGGGGGCTGTCGATGCCGCGCGGATCGACGAGGGCCTGGAACCGGTGATCGAGGCGGTCGGCGTCGGCGGCCTCTCGTCCTGGTTGGCGACCGTTCGAGCTTACGACGACGCCACGTACCAGCATTGCCTCCTCGTGACGGGCCTCGCGGCGGCCTTCGCGCTCGATCTCGGCTTCTCGGTCGCGGACCGCCAGCAGCTCGTGCGCGCCGCCCTGGTCCACGATGTCGGCAAAGCCCGGATCCCTCTGGCGATCCTGAACAAGCCGGGCCCGCTGGACACGCACGAGCGGGCCGTGATGCGCGAGCACGCGGCCGTCGGCCACGCGATCCTGGTCCAGGCCGGCGGGTTCGACGAGCCCGTGCTCACCGTGGTCCGCCATCATCACGAGATGCTCGACGGTTCGGGCTATCCCGACGGGCTGCGGGGCGAGGCTATTCCCGACATCGTCCGGCTAATCACGATCTGCGACGTCTACGCGGCCCTGGTCGAGCGCCGCCCCTACCGGGCGCCCCTTCCGGCGGTCGCCGCCATGGGGATCCTTCGGGGCATGGAGGGCAAGCTGGACCCAATCCTGGTTCAAGCCTTTGCGCGTGCGGTCGACGGGTCCTGATCGATCGGCGAGCGCCTGTCTTCGCGTGCGCGGTTGCACGGCGCAATGAGTTTTCTCCAAAGCCACGAATTGGGCAATCCCGTTGCCCACTCACAAGCCGATCAAGTCAACAACGCAAACACGCGTGGGAGCGTCCGCGATACGATAGCCATCGCTGCAATGGCCGCAGCGAAGGAGATCTGACATGGCGCATTCGGTCACCTCCGCCGAGGTCGCAGCGATGATGGCGGATCTTGCGGTGTCGGCCCGCCATACGCCGGAGACCTATCTCGCTGCCGCGCGGAACACGCTGCTGCGGCTTCTGTCCCGGCCGGAATTGCTCGATCCGTCCCGCCTCGTTGGCCGGGGCGAGGGCCTCAGCCGCAATCTGCTGTTCGGCACAGAGACGATCAGCGTGTGGGCCATGGTGTGGGCGCCCGGCACGGTGACGCCGGTGCACGATCATCACTGCTCGTGCTGCTTCGGGCTGCTGCGCGGTTCGCTGCGCGAGACGTGGTATCGGCCGATCAGCGACACGCATGCGGTCGCGACCCTGGACACCGTCCGCCAGCCCGGCTTCGTCGCCTGCATGATGCCCTCTGGGCCGAACCTGCATCGGATCGCCAATGACGGGCCGGAGGCTGCGGTCTCGATTCACGTCTACGGCTACGATCACCGGGCCCAGGATTCTTCGATCCACCGGACCTACGAAATCGCGGCGGGCTGAAACGCCGCTTCGGCCTTACGCCACGTAGAGGGTCGGGACGGCGGTCGTGTACTTCATCTCCTCCATGGCGATGGAGGAGGACAGGTTCGAAAACTCGAGCTTGGCGATGAGCCGCTGATAGACCGCGTCATAGGCCTCGATGTCGGGCACGACGATGCGCAGCAGGTAATCGATCTCGCCGGTGAGGCGCCACGCCTCGACGATCTCCGGGAAGTCGGCCACGATCCTGCGGAACGCCTCGGACCAGTCGGCGGCGTGGCGCGGGGCCTTCACGGCAACGAACACCGTCGTCGGGACGTTGACCTTCCGCCGGTCGACCAGCGCGACCCGGCCGCGGATCACCCCGGACGCCTCCAGCTTCTTCACCCGGCGCCAGCACGGCGCCGCACTGACGCCGACCCGCTCGGCGAGTTCGGCCACGGGCAGCGTCGCGTCCTGCTGGAGGATATCCAGGATCTTCCGGTCCACCGCGTCCATGCGATCCAGGCTCCTGTCCGGCGGGTCCCGGGGCTACAGGACGAAGTGCTTCGAGAGCTTGAGCCCCTGCGCCTGATAGTTCGATCCGGCGCCCGCGCCGTAGAGGGTCTCCGGCACGTCGAGCATGCGCTCGTAGACAAGGCGGCCGACGATTTGGCCATCCTCCAGCAGGAACGGCACGTCGCGCGAGCGCACCTCCAGCACGGCGCGTGCCCCCGCGCCCCCTGCCCCGGCATAGCCGAAGCCCGGATCGAAGAAGCCCGCGTAATGGACCCGGAACTCGCCGACCAGCGGATCGAACGGCACCATCTCGGCGGCGTGGTCCGGCGGGACCTGCACGGCCTCCTTCGAGGCCAGGATGTAGAACTGCCCGGGATCGAGGATGAGGCTGCCCGATCCGTCGGCCGCCAGCGGCTCCCAGAAGTCGGCCGCGCGGTGGCGCCCGGGGGCGTCGACATCCACGAGCCCGGTGTGGCGCTTCGCCCGGTAGCCGATCAGCCCGTCGAACCCGGCGAGGTCGACCGAGACCGCCACGCCCCCCTGGAGGGACGGATTGCCCACATCGACCAGGGCCGAGCGGGCGTGGAGCAGCCCGAGTTCGGCCTCGTTCAGCCGCGGCGCCCCGCGGCGGAAGCGGATCTGGGATAGGCGCGAGCCGGTGCGGACCAGGACCGGGAAGGTGCGTGGCGAGATCTCGGCGTAGAGCGGGCCGTCATAACCGGGCTCGACCTGATCGAAGGCCTCGCCCCGATCGGTGATCACGCGGGTGAACACATCGATGCGCCCGGTGGAGCTCTTCGGATTGGCCGCCGCTGCGAGATCGCCGGGCAGCGCCAGACGCTCCTGTAACTCCGCGATGTAGACGCAGCCGGTCTCGAGAACCGCGCCCGGCCGCAGGTCGATCGTGTGCAGGGCCAGGCGTTCGACGCAGGCTTGCACCGTGCGGCCGGCCCCCGGCAGGAAGCTCGTGCGCACCCGGTAGGCGGTGTCGCCGAGGCGCAGGTCGATGCTGGCCGGCTGAATCTGATCGGCCGCGAACGGGCTGCCGGTGCGAATCCCGCCCGCCCGCGCCAGCGCCGCGATAGCCTGAGCCGGCAGGATGCCGCTGCGGCTGCCGGCGCCCGCATGGGGCCCGTCCGTGGCTGCACCCGCTGTCATCGCGCCCGTACCTCTCTTGCGCGCCGCCGGCCGGTCCGCGTCCGCCTTCGTTTTCCTCCGGGACTGGCTAACGCGGCCTTAACCGTTTCCTCCGTCGGCCCAGCGCAGCCGAGAAAGGATAGGCCGACGCAGCGGACCGGTGCGCGCTTCGTGACCGCGCGAGGTAGTCCGCCGCAATTGACGGGGATTCCACAGCCAACTACCACCGCGCAGGAAGCGCGTTTCATTCTGCTTCGCGAATCGTACCGTCCGCAAGAGGGCCAAATAGGGCGATGTACAAGGCCGAGACGCGGGGAATTAGTGTCACCGTCCAGTCTCGCTTCGTCGAAGAGGAATCTTCGCCGGGTGAGAGCCGCTATTTCTTTGCCTATACGGTCGAGATCGTGAACAACGGCAGCGAGCAGGTCCAGCTCCGCTCGCGCCACTGGCGCATCATCGACGGGCACGGCTCCTGCCAGGAGGTGCGCGGCACCGGCGTGGTCGGCAAGCAGCCCGTGCTGGAGCCAGGCGAGTCCTTCTGCTACACCAGCGGCTGCCCGCTCAACACGCCCGACGGGTTGATGGCCGGCAGCTACACCATGGCGACGGTGGCCGGCGAGAGCTTCGAGGCTGAGATCCCCGCCTTCTCCCTTGATAGCCCGCACGTCCGCCGCAGCCTTCATTGAGGCCCCGGTCTGGGGCCTCGCCCCGGAGGAACCCATGCCTGCGACCGGCGAGCGGCTGAGCCCGCTCGACATGCTGGCCCGCCTCGTGTCGTTCGACACCGAGAGCGACAAGTCCAACCTCGCCCTGATCGATTCGGTCTGCGCCTACCTGGACGGGTGGGGCGTGCCGTACCTGCGCCTGCCGAACGCCGCCGGCGACAAGGCGGCAATCCTCGCCACGATCGGCCCGATGGTCGACGGCGGCGTGGTCCTCTCCGGCCATACCGATGTGGTGCCGGTGGTGGGGCAGGCCTGGAGCACCGACCCGTTCACCCTGCGCGTCGCCGACGGCCGGGCCTACGGGCGGGGCGCCGTCGACATGAAGGGTTTCGACGCCCTGGCGCTCGCCCTGGTACCCGACATGCTGGCGGCTGACCTGAAACGGCCGATCCACATCCTGCTCTCCTACGACGAGGAGACGACCTGCCTCGGCTCGATGGACGGGATCGCCCGCTTCGGTGCCGATCTGCCCCGGCCGGGCGCCGTGATCGTCGGCGAGCCCACCGGCATGGAGGTGGCGGACGCGCATAAGAGCATCGTGACCTGCCTCACCACCGTGCATGGCCGCGAGGCGCATTCGGCCCGTCCTGCTTTGGGGGCCAATGCCGTGTCGGCCGCCTGCGAGTTGGTGGCCGGCCTCAACCGGATCGCCGACCTGATGATCGAGCGGGGTGACGCCTCCGGCCGGTTCGATCCGGCCGCCACCACGGTCCATGTGGGGACGATCCAGGGCGGGACTGCCCGCAACATCATCGCCAAGGAATGCCGCTTCCACTGGGAGTATCGCGGCCTGCCGGACCTCGACCCGGCCGAGATCCCACGGCTCTTTGCCCAAGAGGTGGAGCGGGTGACCCGGGAACGGCTCAACCGCTACGGCGATTTCGGGCGGATCGAGACGCTGGAGGAGGTCGATATTCCGGGCCTCGCCCCCGATCCAGGCTCGGCGGCGGAGCGCCTGTGCCTGCGGCTCGCCGGGCGCAATCGCACCGTGGCGGTACCCTACGCCACCGAGGCCGGCCAGTTCCAGGCGGCCGGGCTTCCGACCGTGGTCTGCGGCCCCGGCGACATCGCCCAGGCGCACCAGCCCGACGAGTTCATCACCCTGGACGCCCTCGGCCAGGGCGAGCGTTTCCTGCGCGACCTGATCGGAGCCTGCGCGTCATGAAGGCGCTCACCGACATCACCATCAAGCTGCGGCCGCTGGAGCGGGAGGACCTGCGCTTCGTCCACCAGCTCAACAACAACGACAGCATCATGCGCTACTGGTTCGAGGAGGCCTACGAGTCCTTCGCCGAACTGCAGCAGCTCTACGAGCGCAACATCCACAATCAGGGCGAGCGCCGCTTCATCGTGGCCGATCCGACCGGTGAGCCGGCCGGGCTGATCGAGTTGGTGGAGATCAACCACCTGCACCGGCGCTGCGAGTTCCAGATCGCGATCCATCCGGGCTTCCAGGGCCGGGGCTACGCGTGGCAGGCGACCCGGATCGCCATGGACTACGCGTTCAGCGTGCTCAACATTCACAAGCTCTACCTGCACGTCGATCGCGAGAACGCCCGGGCCGTGCGTATCTACGAGCGCTGCGGCTTCCAATCCGAGGGGGTGCTCAAGGACGAGTTCTTCGTGAACGGCCGCTATCGCGATGCCGTGCGGATGTGCCTGTTCCAGCCCGACTACCTGAGGGCTCGCGGCGGCGGCGATATCGCGGAACCCGTATTGAAGGTCTAAGGGAGGGGCTCGGAAAGCCCCTCCCCCGGATCCATCGCTTAGTTGCGCCCGGCACCCGGCTGACCGCCGGTCCGGCTGCCACCCTGGACGCCGCCCATGTTGCCACCGCCGGTGGCATTGCCCTGCATGCCGCCGCGCTCACCGCCCGTCCGACCACCCTCGGCGCCGGACTTCATGCCGCCCTGCGCATTGCCGCGGTCGGAGGCGTTGCGGATACCGTCCCGCTGGTTTCCGCGCATCTCGCTGTTGCGCATGCCGTCGTTCCGGCGATTGCGATCAGCATTACGCTCCATGCCCTGCTCGTTCCCGCGATCCGCCCGTCCGACGTTTCGACCGTTGTCGCGACCCTCGGTCCGCGAGGCGTTGCGGATGCTGTCCCGATCCCGCTCGCCGCGATTGTCGAACCGGGCGCCCGCGCGCTGCTCGGAGCGGAAGCTCGCGCTGACGGCAGTCCCGCCGCTCAGGCGCCGATACTCCGCGGAGCCATAACGGACTCGCTGGCCGCGAATCGTCACGAAGCGCTCCTCCTGCACCGTGACGAGGCGGCGATACTCGGGGGAGCCGTAGAGAACCCGCTGGCCCCGAACCACCACGTAGCGCGCGCGGGTGCCGGTCTCGCGGACGCTGACGAGGCGGCGATACTCCGGCGAGCCGTACACGACGCGCTGACCGCGGATGACGACGAAGCGCTCCCGCGGGCCGCGATTCTCAGTAACGATGAGTCGGCGGTACTCGGGTGAACCGTACACGACCCGGCGGCCGCCGATGAACACGAAACGGCCCTCGCGGCGGAAGCCGCCCTCGACCCGCTCCGAGCGCACGTCGGTCCGGCTGCCGACTTCGGTGCGCGCGCGGACATCGACACGGTCGCCCCGGCGATCGCCGCGCTCGGCGCGGGCGCCGTCGCGTTCCCCACCGGCATTCCGGTCGGCGGTCCGGCCGTCATTGCGGTCGCCGCGTTCGGTGCCGGCTCGATCGCCGCGGCTGCCCTGCTCGCGGCCCTGTGCTGCGCGACCCTCGTCGCCGGGTCCACGGGTTCGCTCGGCCTGCCCCGGGCCGGCGTTCCGGTCGGCGGCAGCTTGGCTGCCCTGCATCCCGCCGCGCTCGGCCCCGCCCATCCGGTCGCCCCCGGCGCCGGACTTCATGCTCGACTCAGCGCCGCCTGGATTCCCGCGGCCGGCCGTTCCAGGTCCGCGCTCGGCGCCGCCCTGTTGCTGCGCGTAGACCGAGGTGCTCATCAGCAGCGCGGCCAAACCGATCGACACTCTCCGCATGGCGTTCCTCCAATGTTGAATCTGCCACGCAACGTCGAAGGTCCGAAAACGGTTCTGGCCAAGTCTAAGAAAATTTCGCGCAACGAATACCTATATTCAGACGTTTCGCGAGGTAAGCTTGACCATTGAGAGGCCAAAAGAGCCTCCCTGCACGGCGATCAGGCCAGCTTCTACTGCTTCGGCTGGTCGGCAATCTCCGCCTCAACCATCTGTGGATCGAGATCGTAACGCCGGGAACAGAATTCACAGGTGATAACGATGCGCCCGTCATCCGCCACCATGTCGTGCCGCTCCTGGGGGGAAAACGAGCGGATCATGCCCAGCACGCGCTCGTGGGAGCAGCGGCAGGTCTCCTTCACCGGCTGACGGTCGAACACCCGCACGCCGCGTTCGTGGAACAGCCGGTAGAGCAGACGCTCGCTCGACAGATTGGGATCGACCAGTTCGTGATCCTCGATGGTGTTGACCAGCGAACGCGCCTCGACCCAGGCGTCGTCCTCCGGCGCCTCACCCGAGAGGTGCCGGTGCCCCTCCGGGATGTCGCCGGGCGGCAGATCAGCGAGGCGGGCGCGATCGATCGACTGCGGCAGGAATTGCACAAGCAAGCCGCCGGCCCGCCAATGCCCGGCCCCCTCCTCCACGGCCTCGGCCACGGCAAGGCGGACCTCGGTCGGGATCTGCTCGGACTGACGGAAATACTGGTGCGCGGCCTCCTCCAGGCTCTGGCCCTCGAGGGCGACGACGCCCTGGTAGCGGCTGGCGGTGGTGCCCTGGTCGATGGTCATGGCGAGGTGCCCGGCGCCGATCAGGTCGGCATCCTTGAGCGGGCCGGAGCCGAGGGTGGCGACGCGCTCGGCGTCAAACCGTGCGGTGGCGCGCAGGCGATCGGGCGCCTCGAAATCGACCACGATCATCGCCACCGGACCGTCGGTCTTGGTCTGGAGCTGGAAGCGACCCTCGAACTTCAGGGAGGAGCCGAGCAGCACGGTTAGCGCCGCCGCCTCGCCGAGCAGGCGCGCGACCGGGTCCGGATAGCCGTGCCGGCGCAGGATCGTGTCGACGGCGGGACCGAGCCGGACGATGCGCCCGCGCACGTCCAGCGCCTCCACGGCGAAGGGCAGCACGGCATCGTCGTCGCCCACATGGCCGTTGCCGGCGTGCGATTGCGTTGGGGTTCCTGAGGTCATGCCCTCTCCGATCGATTTGCCCGGCGAGACGGGGATCCGTCGTCGCGGCGGGCCGAGCGTCGTGAGGGGCTGACCTGAGTGGAACGATCCCTCACCCCGCCCGGGCCCTGCGGCTGAACGGGCGCGCAGCGCCACGCCCGTCGCCGGGATGCCACCTGTCGGCAGCCGTGATGGGGATACGGGCCGCGCATGCCGCCCGCTCGATCCTATATGGTGCGCCCAAGCCGCGGGCGCGAGCCCGAATTCAGAGGCCGCTGGCGCGTAGGCACCAAGCCAGGATGCCCTTCTGCGCGTGGAGGCGGTTTTCGGCCTCGTCGAACACCACGGAGCGCGGGCCGTCCATCACCTCGGCGGTCACCTCCTCGCCGCGATGGGCCGGCAGGCAATGCATGAAGATCGCGTCCGGCTTGGCCGCCGCCATCAGCTTGGCGTTGACCTGATACGGGCTCAGCAGGTTGTGCCGGTGGGCCTCGTCGTCGTCGCCCATGGAGACCCAGCAATCGGTGACGACCGCATCCGCGCCATCCACGGCCGCGAAGGCATCCGTGGTGACGTTGAGCCTCGCGCCCTCCTGCTTGGCCCAGGCGATCAGTGCGGCTGGGGGCGCCAGCTCGGGCGGGCTGGCCACGTTGAGGGTGAAGTCGAACCGGGCCGCCGCGTGGACCCAGCTCTCCAGAACGTTGTTGGCATCCCCCGACCACGCCACGGTCCGGCCCTGGATCGGTCCGCGATGCTCCTCGAAGGTCAGCACGTCCGCCATGATCTGGCAGGGATGCGAGACCTTGGTCAGCGCGTTGATCACCGGCACGGTGGCGTGCTCGGCCAGTTCCAGCATCTGCCCGTGATCGAGGATGCGGATCATGATCGCGTCGACGAAGCGCGACAGCACCTGCGCGGTGTCGCCGATCGTCTCGCCCCGGCCGAGCTGCATCTCGGAACCCGTGAGCATCAGCGTCTCGCCCCCGAGCTCGCGCATCGCCACGTCGAACGAAACACGGGTGCGGGTCGAGGGCCGGTCGAACACCATCGCCAGGGTCTTGCCCGTGAGCGGACGCTCGGCGGCGCGCTCGCCCTTGCGGCGCACCGCCTTGATGGCGGCGCTGGCATCGAGGACCCGGCGCAGCTCCGCCCCGGAGAAATCCTTGAGGTCGAGGAAATGACGGGGGCCGGCACTGTTCGGGTGCGGGGCCTGGGCCTTCGCCCGGCCGTTCATCTGGGCTTTCATCGCGTCACAATAACTAGAGTCCGCTCAACGATCACCTGATCATGAACCGTACTCTACCTCCTTGTAGGGGCATTTCCGTCAGGCACGGCGGAATCGACCGTGTCCGGAAACGCTTCGGACCGCCCGCCGCGGGGCGGCGGGCGGTGTTCATGGGTCCCCGGCTTGGGCCTACTCGGCCGCGCCGCGCACGGCCTCGAATTCGGATGCCGCCGCCTCCAGGCGCTGGACCGCCGCGTCGATCTCGGCCGCGCCGATGGTCAGCGGCGGCAGCAGGCGGACGATGTTGTCGCCCGCCGGGATCACCAGCAGATGCACGTTGCGCGCCGCAGCGGCGAAATCGGTGTTCGGTACGCCGAGCTTGAGGCCGAGCATCAGCCCCTCGCCGCGGATCTCTTCGAAGACATGCGGATGCCGATCGCGAAGTGCTGCGAGCTTCTGCTTGAGCAACAGGCCGGAATGGGCGACCTGATCGAGGAAGCCTTCGCCCAGCACCACGTCCAGCACCGCGTTGCCCACCGCCATGGCGAGCGGGTTGCCACCAAAGGTTGTGCCGTGCGTTCCCGCGGTCATGCCCCGGGCGGCCTCGCGCGTGGCGAGGCAGGCGCCCATCGGGAAGCCGCCGCCGATGCCCTTGGCGGCGCTCATGATGTCTGGGGTGATGCCCGACCATTCATGGGCGAACAGCTTGCCGGTGCGGCCGATTCCGGTCTGGACCTCGTCCATGATCAGGAGCAGGCCGTTGGCGTCGCAAATCGCGCGCAGGCGCCGGAGATCGGCGTGGGGGATCACCCGCACGCCGCCCTCGCCCTGGATCGGCTCGATCATCAGCGCGGCCGTCTCCGGTCCGATCACCGCTTCGAGGGCCGCCCAGTCCCCGGCGGGGACCTGATCGAACCCCTCCACCTTGGGCCCGAAGCCCTCCATGTATTTCTGCTGCCCGCCGGCCGCGAGCGTCGCCAGCGTCCGCCCGTGGAAGGCGCCCGCGAAGGTCACGATGCGGTAGCGCTCCGGATGGCCGCCGACCGCGTGGTACTTCCGGGCGATCTTGATCGCCGCCTCGTTGGCCTCGGCCCCCGAGTTGCAGAAGAACACCACGTCGGCGAAGGTCGCCTCCGCGAAGCGCTGGCCGAGGCGCTCGCCGCCGGGAATCTCGAACAGGTTCGAGGTGTGCCAGATCCGATTCGCCTGCTCGGTCAGCGCACCGACCAAGTGGGGATGGGCGTGGCCCAGCGCGTTCACCGCGATGCCGGCGCCGAAATCGAGGTATCGCTCGCCGCCCTCCGTAACGAGCCAAGCGCCTTCGCCGCGCTCGAAGGCGAGCGGCGCGCGGACATAAGTCGGCAGAAGGGCTGACGTCACGGATGCCATCTCCGTTTATCGATCGATCCCGGAGCAAGCGTTAGCCGGCTCCAAATGAAATTGCCGCCTCAGTCAGGGGCGGCACGCGCGCGATTACTATGAAAGCGCGCGGCCCTGTCAACGATTCAATGTTCACCGCATCCGCGCGGCAGGTCTGCGCGATGCTTCGGAACACCCAAATTCTACCCGTCGCATGGGCGGCACCCCTTGCCTGAAAGGGTCCGGCCATGCTCCTGCTCCGGCGGATTTCGATCAGCGACGGAGCCTCCGATGAGCACGATCAAGGAACGCCTGCAGACGCTCGGTCTCACCCTGCCGAAAGCTGCTGCGCCAGTGGCGAATTACGTGCCGTTCGTCCGCAGCGGCAACCTCGTGGTGATCTCCGGCCAGGTCTGCTTCGGCGCCGACGGCGCCATCGCGGCGGAGCATAAGGGCAAGGTTGGTGGCAACGTCTCGGCGGAGGCCGGCAAGGCGGCCGCCCGGCTCTGCGCGCTCAACGTCCTCGCCCAGCTCGAGGCCGCGGTGGGCGACCTCGACCGCGCCGTGGAGCAGTGCGTCAGGCTCGGCGGCTTCATCAACGCGGCGCCGGGCTTCTCGGCGGTGGCCGGGGTGATGAACGGCGCCTCCGACCTGATGGTCGAGCTGCTGGGCGACCGGGGCCGGCACGCCCGTTCCACGGTCGGCGTCGCCGAACTCCCCCTCGACGCCGCCGTCGAGGTCGAGGCGATGTTCGAGGTCCGCTGACAGTGGCGGCTCCCGCCTGGCTGACCGCGCGTCCGATCGCCCATCGCGGGCTGCACGACCGGGCTGCGGGCCGGCCAGAGAACACACTGGCCGCGGCCCGGGCGGCCGTTGCGGGCGGCTTCGCCATCGAGTGCGACGTGCAGCTCAGCCGCGACGGCGAGGCGATGGTGTTCCACGACGCCGCGCTCGGCCGTCTGACCGGAGCGAGCGAGGCGGTGGCCGAGCGTTCGGCCGCCGATCTCGCGTCTCTGGCGATCGCCGGGACCGCGGAGACGATCCCGACCCTGTCGGCCTTCCTGGCAGCCATCGGCGGGGCGGTGCCCGTGATCATCGAGGTGAAGTCTCGCTACGACGGCGACCTGCGGCTCGCCACCCGCGCCGCCGAGGTGGCGGCCGCCTATGACGGGCCGGTGGCGCTCAAATCCTTCGACCCGCAGGTGGTCGGGGCCCTGCGCGACCTGTGCCCGACGATTCCCCGGGGGATCGTGGCGGAGACGACGCAGGACGATCCGGTCTACGCGGCGCTGCCGCCGAGCCTGCGCCGGGCGCTGTCCGACCTTCTGCACTTCGCTGAGACCCGGCCCGACTTCCTGTCCTGGCGGGTCGACGACCTCCCCTGCGCGCCGACCTACCTGTGCCGGCTGCTTGGGCAGTTCCCCGTGATGGCCTGGACGGTGCGGACCGCGGATCAGCGCGCCCGTGCGGGCGCACACGCGGACCAGATGGTGTTCGAGGGGTTCGTGCCGTAAATTTTCCTACGGACCATCCGTTTCGAGCTCTTCAGATGAAAGCCGTCACACGCCATTCGACCGAGATGCCCCCGCGAAGGGTTCGGCTCTGCAGGGTGGCGGCCGTCACCGTGCTCCTGTTCGCAGCGACCCCTGCATCGGCGGCCGACCCGTGCGAGCGCCCCACCCAGGCGGATCTCAACGAATGTGCGGCAGCCGATTATGGGGCTGCCGATAAGGCGCTGAACGCCGTCTATGGCCAGCTGATGAACAAGATCGGCCCGAAGGCGAAGGACAACCTGCGCGCGGCTCAGAAGGCTTGGCTGCCGTTTCGGGACGCCACCTGCGCCCTCGAAAGCATGGGCCTCGATGGCGGCTCCGCCTACGCGATGGAGTACAACGGCTGCCTCAAGGGACTGACTGACCAGCGGATCAAGGTCCTGAAGGGTTACCTCGACTGCAAGGGAAGCGACGACCTAATCTGCGTCAGCCGCCTGAGCGACTGATGGGCCCGAGCCAGGAACGCGCCCAATCAGAAACGGGAGTAGCCGCTCGGGGCACGGCTATCTGAACGGAAGTTCAAGGCAGCTTGCGCAGCCCGTCGAGGAAGGTCGAGACTTCCCGGCGGCTCCACGACGCGCCATTGATCCAGAAGTTGAGCAACACGGCGTGGTTCAGGTGCACCCAGGCGATCACCTGCGGTGCGGCTGCCCGGGAGACGGGCGTTTGAATGAAATCGTCCCGTACCTTGAGATCGACTTCGACGGAAACGATCAGGCAGGGCAAGGTCCGTCCGGCCCGGCCCGGATACCATTTCACGCGCGGCCCATGCGCGCCGAGCGCTGTCGAAATGGAAATTGTGCCCGGAACGTCTGTATCCTGCGCATCGAGGTTGCTCATTTCGCACAGAATATCCTCGACAAAGTCGTCCGGGGGGCGCCGTTCAGGTGCCCTACGGAACCGAAGGTCTGTCCGCGGGCGAGTCACACTAGCTCCTGATTTGTCCCTGGCCGACATCCGGAGATCGTGCGACCCCGTCGCTTTCATCACAAGGCGTTCCTTTCACCGCGCGCATCCGTCCGCTTGCTCCTGTCCCGGCAGGGATTAGATTCGGGTCTATGAAGCAAGAACCCGGGCCGACGCCGGAAACCCCCACGCTCACCGTGCGGGCGCTGCCCGGACTGAAGGAGATCGGCGCGGCGGAATGGGATGCCTGCGCCTTCTCCGCCGAAACTCTGGCAGCGGGCGACGAGACCCACAACCCGTTCGTCTCCCACGCCTTCCTGTCGGCGCTCGAGGATTCCGGCTGCGTCTCGCGCCGGACCGGCTGGCTACCGCTCCATGTCTCCGTGGAGCGCGATGGCGAGCGGCTCGGAGTCGTGCCCTGCTACCTGAAATCGCACAGCCAGGGCGAATACGTGTTCGACCACGGCTGGGCCGATGCCTACGAGCGCGCCGGCGGGTCCTATTACCCGAAACTCCAGGTCAGCATCCCGTTCACGCCAGTGACCGGACCGCGCTTCCTGATCGCTCCGGGAGCCGATCCGGACGAGGCCACGGCCGGTCTCGTCGCGGGCCTGCGGGCACTCCGGGGCGAGACCAAGGCCTCCTCGATCCACGTGACCTTCATGCGCGAGGCCGAGTGGGACCGGGCCGGCGCCGCGGGCTTCCTGCAACGCACCGACCAGCAGTTCCACTGGGAGAACGACGGCTACGCCACGTTCGACGACTTCCTTGCCGCCCTGGCCTCCCGGAAGCGCAAGAACATCCGCAAGGAGCGCCGCGACGCGCTGGCCCCCGGCATCACGGTTGAGCATCTGACCGGTGCGGACATCACCGAGGCACACTGGGACGCGTTCTATGCGTTCTACACGGACACGGGCTCGCGGAAATGGGGCCGGCCCTACCTCAACCGGAAGTTCTTCACGTTGCTGTCGGAGCGCATGGCCGACCGCGTGCTCCTCGTGATGGCCAAGCGCGCGGGGGACTACATCGCGGGTGCCATCAACCTGATCGGCGATACGGCGCTCTACGGCCGCAACTGGGGCTGCATCGAGGACATCCCGTTCCTGCATTTCGAGGTCTGCTACTATCAGGCGATCGATTTCGCGATTGCCCGGGGTCTGAAGCGGGTCGAGGCGGGTGCGCAGGGGGAGCACAAGCTCGCTCGGGGCTACCGGCCGGTGCTGATGCACTCCGCCCACGATATTGCCGACCCGGCGCTGCGCCGCGCGGTGGCCGATTACTTGCAGCGGGAACGCGCCCACGTCGCCGAGGCGGTGGACGTCCTCGACACCCTGACGCCGTTCCGGCGCACGGAGACGGGGGAAACCTGCAGCGGCCCGGCACCCTCCCCAACACCCGACCCCGAGAGTGCGTAAGACATGAGTCCGATCGACCACATCAAAGCCTATGCCGACGAGCTGACGGCCTTGCGCCGCGATCTCCATGCCCATCCGGAGCTCGGTTTCGAGGAGGTGCGCACGTCCGGTATCGTTGCCGACATGCTGGAGAAGCTCGGCTGCGAGGTGCATCGCGGAATCGGCGGCACCGGTGTGGTGGGCCTGCTCAAGGGCCGCACAGACAACGGGCGCCGGATCGGCCTGCGCGCCGACATGGACGCCCTTCCCATCGAGGAGGAGACCAACCTCCCCTATCGCTCAACCTATGCGGGCAAGATGCACGCCTGCGGGCATGACGGTCACACCACGATGTTGCTCGGCGCCGCTCGCTACCTCGCGGAGAGGCGCAACTTCGACGGCACCGCGGTGTTCGTGTTCCAGCCCGCCGAGGAGGGCCGCGGCGGCGCCCGGGCGATGCTGAAGGACGGGCTGTTCGAGCGCTTCCCCTGTGACGAGATCTACGGCCTGCACAACCAGCCAGGCGGCGGCGCCGGCACGATCAAGCTGCGCCCCGGCCCGATCATGGCGGCGGCCGACTTCTTCGACATCCACATCCGCGGCAAGGGCATCCACGCCGCTCAGCCGCATCGGGGCACCGATCCGATCATCGTTGCCACCGGCCTCGCTCAGGCGCTGCAATCGATCGTGTCGCGCAATGCCGATCCGCTGAAGTCGATCGTGCTGTCGATCACCCGGATCGAGGCCGGCTCGGCCTACAACGTGATCCCGGAGACCGCGCATCTCGCCGGCACGATCCGCACCTTCGATCCGGAGATCCGCGCGCTCGCCGGCACCCGCATGCGCGAGCTGGCGGCGGGCTTCGGCACGGCCTACGGCGCCGAGGTCACGGTCGATCTGCAGGACGTGTTCTCGGTGCTGGAGAACGCCCCGGAGCAGGCTGCGGCCGCCACCGAGATCGCGACCGAACTCCTCGGTGCCGACAAGGTCGAGCCGAACGTCACGCCCAAGATGGGCAGCGAGGATTTCGCCGACATGACCATGGCGGTGCCCGGTGC
This sequence comes from Methylobacterium sp. E-065, assembly GCF_022829605.1. Lineage (GTDB taxonomy): Bacteria > Pseudomonadota > Alphaproteobacteria > Rhizobiales > Beijerinckiaceae > Methylobacterium. The sequence continues at coordinate 114,375 of NZ_JAKSYD010000112.1, forward strand.
CTATGTCTGGCTCGGCGCCAATCCAGGCCCCGGCTTGCACAATGCCGGCTACAACTTCGATGATTCGATCATCCCGGTCGGCAGCGCGTTCCTGGCCCGCATGGTCGAGCGCCGCACGGCCGCCTGAGGCTCGGGGCCGCCACGGCGGCTCTTGCGAGGTTTACAAATCCGTCCCTGCCAACCGCAACTGTCCCCTCTCCCGTGCGGGAGAGGGTTGGGGTTAGGGGTCAGGTCTCTCCCGAGGGGTCGCACCCCTCACCCTGTCCCTCTCCCGCCCGCGCGAAGGGACCCGCGCTTGATCCCACGGCCGTATTGCGGAAGAGCATGGCTGAGTTCGCTCAGGCGGCTCTGGCTCGAAGCGCCGTTATGGTACGGGTGAAAACGGCGGGATCGTCAAGGGCGCGGGCCAGAACGATGGCCCCCTGGATCTGGGCGACGATCTCCTCCGCGAGGGCCGTGCTTCCCGCGATGTCCCGGCCCGACCGCTCGAGGGCGCCGGCCAGGGCCGCTACCCAGCGCGCAAAGTAGCTCCGCACCGCCTCGCCGAAGCGGTCGCGCTCCGAGCCGAGCGCCACGACCCCCACAAGGCAGACCCGCCGGCCGGAGCGGAAATACGTCTCGACTGCGTCGAACATCACCGACACCGCCTCCGCGGGTTGTTTCGCCTCGCGAAGGGGTGCGTAGAGGTTGGCCTCGAACCACTCGTCGATCTCTGCAAGCACGCAGGCCGCCATCTCGGCCTTCCCGCCGGGGAAAAGGTTGTACAGGCTGCCCTTGCCCAGGCCGGTGGCTCGGCTGATCGTTGCGAGGCTGGCGCCCTCGTAGCCGTGCTCGCGAAACACCTCCGCGAGCCTCTGGAGCGTTTCGGCCCGGCCGGTCACTGTGGTCAGAGGCCGAGATCGGTGAGGCCAGGATGATCGTCGGGCCGGCGGCCGAGCGGCCAGTGAAATTTCCGGTCGGCTTTGGTGATCGCCAGATCGTTGATGCTGGCGATCCGGCGGCGCATCAGGCCGTGGGCGTCGAACTCCCAGTTCTCGTTGCCGTAGGAGCGGAACCACCGCCCCTCCGCATTGTGCCACTCATAGGCGAAGCGCACCGCGATCCGATCGCCGCTGAAGGTCCAGACCTCCTTGATCAGCCGATACTCGAGTTCCCGATCCCATTTGTGCGTGAGGAACGCCACGATGGCTTGGCGCCCCGTCAGGAACTCGCTGCGGTTCCGCCAGACGCTGTCTGGCGTGTAGGCGAGCGAGACGCGCTCGGGATCGCGCCCGTTCCAGGCATCCTCGGCCATGCGGGCCTTCTGGGCGGCGGTCTCGGCCGTGAAGGGGGGAAGGGGCGGACGGTCGGACATCGTTCACGTCTCCAGCGTTTGTACCGATCGGTACAAACTGGGCGCCCCGCGTGCCGCCTGTCAACCGATTTCTGCGCGTTCCCGTGATCGTCGGCGTTCCGCCCGGAACGCCGAGGGGGGTGCGCCGACCTGTCTGCGGAACATCCCCGCGAAGGCGCTCGGGCTTGCGCAGCCGAGGGTCAAAGCCACATTGATGACCGAGCCGCCGCGGGTCCTGGTGCCCAGATCCCGATCGGGTCCGGATCAATCCATGGGACAGTTTGCGCGAAGCTGATCGTGTCCCGGTAGCCCCGCTTCTGGAGCACCGGATCGACCTCCTGCTGGGGCAGACCATCGCGCGCCCCGAGTTCGGTCAAACGCGGCGTCAGATCAGACAAGGTGTCGGGCGCGCGGCGCCGGTGCAAGTCGACAGGCGGCGGCTTCGGTGCGTATCTCGGCGTCTCGCGGGATCGCGAGCCACGAGGCAGTGAGATCGGGCAGGCCCATGTCGCCGGAAGTACGGGAATCGCGCACTGCGCTCATCCTGCTGGCCCTGTCGGTCGGCGCCGTGCTGCTCTTCGGCGCGTTCACGCTGCTGACGCAGATCGGCTAGCCGCGTTGGGCCCTACTGGACCAGCACGGCCTGGCTGCAGAGCACCCCGTCCACGTCGACATCCGCGTAGCCGAGGCGCAGGCCGAGACTTCGTAGGGTGCTGTCCAGGACGAGGTCGAGGGTCGGCGCCAGGGCGGCGAAGGTCGCGCTGAGCGACGTCTGCAGCAGCGGACTCACGCCGATGCCGTTGATGTTCAAAGCCAGGCTGCCCAGAAGGCTGCCGGTAAGGGATTGGGTCAAACCGCTCGACGACACCGTCTTCACCGTATGATTGGTGATGTCGGCCTCGTTGAAGACGAGGGTCTGCGTGGTCGATCCGATGGTCATCACGGCACGTCCCGACACGTTCACCAGGGGAAGCGCGATCAAGGTTGCCGGCTGCGACAGGTTCGGACTGGTGTTGCCGCCGGTGATGGCGCTGCGCGGGACGTTGGCCACCGCCAGGGTCGCGAGGCCGGTCTGGGCGCTGATCGTGACCTGGCGCGCGCCGCCGATGCAGCTCAGCGCCTGGAGCGTCGCCTGCGCGGGGGCGACCTCGGCGTAGATGGGTATCGTGAGCGTTCCAAGCCCGAGGGGGGCGGAGGCCGTGGCCTCGATCAGCAGCCGGGTCTGCGCCGTCTGGATCGTCGCGTTCGGCCCCCCCGGCCGGACCCAGCCCGAACTGCGGCGGCGCTCGCCGATCGCCACGGTCAGGCGGGTGGAGAGAAGGCCCGGTATCGTGGCCCCCAGATCGACCGAGACCTGGTTCTGGCCATTCGCCAGCGCGGCAGTGGCGCCCAGGACACTCATCACATCGACAGTGGCGCCCGCGAGGCCCCTCTGGGGCGCCAGCGCCGCGGCATCGCCGAGGGGATCCACTTGGCCGATCGGGACCGTCGGACCGGCATTCGGCAGCGCGTTCAGGATGCCCGTCAGGGCATTGACCGCGCCGTTGTTGCCCTGCGCGGCGACCCGAAGCGCCATCAGGATCTGCCCGACGCTGGCATTGGCCTGCGCGAGGTCGGCGTAGTTCGCCGCTGAGAGATTCAGGCTCGTCGCCAAGGCATCGAGGACCCGCAGCCCGTCGACGCGCGTGCCGAGAAGCGTATTGTAGTCGTTCACGCTCAAGGACAGCTGTGTGCCGAGCATCGCACCCAGCAAGGCATTGGTGATGCCGTTGCTGACTTGGAGCGTGCCGGATCCAATGCTGAAGGCCGCGAATTGCGCGCTGGCGGCCGTCCCGACGACACGGAGCGGAATCGACCCGGCAAGCCCGATCGTCCGTCCGAAGGTGATCGGTACCGCCGTCGACAGCCCGACCCGAACGGCGTTGGCCGGGCTCGACCCCGGGTGAAAGCGGTTGGCCGGTGCAACCCCTGGTACGCTCGCGTCATAGGTGCCGGGATCCACCGTGGCGACCGCGCTGCCGTAGCCGTTGTCGCCCAGCGATCGGCGCGCCATCGTGTTGGCCTGGGTCGGATCGATCGCCCCCATCATCGCGGCGATGTCGGCCGCCGCCTGCGCCTTGCGCCGTTCCTGGAACACGAGGCCCAGATCGACCCCAACGGCGCCGGCCGCCAACAGGAACGTGCTGCCGAGCGCCACGAGAATCGCGACGTTGCCGCCCCGAGCCTTGCCGAAGCGGTGCAACCGGCTCGTGATCCAGCCGGTCACAGGCCCCCCTTCCTCACACTGATGGTGCTGCGCAGGATGGTGGGCAGCATCGGGAGCAGGCGCGAGAAGGCGTTGATGCCCAGGGATGCGGTGTTGGCGGAGAGCGTGACGGTGTAGATCGTCGCGTCGTTGGGGTCGGATCCGACCTGCACGGCAACGCTGCCCGGCCGGAACATCGCGCCTGTGCTCAGGCTGCGGTTCACGGTGTTCTGCGCGAGGGTCGCACGCTCCGTGTCGGTGATGCCGGCTACCGACGCGCGCGCCGCTTCCGCAGCGATCTGGCGCAGGTTGTGGGCCGCCCCGAGGCAGATCCCGAGCATGCCGATCCCGGCGAAGAGCAGCAGGAGCATTGGTGCCACGAGGGCGAACTCCACCGCGGAGCTGCCGCTGCGGCAGGTGAGTCCGGCGGTTGTCGGGCGATGGAGCAGGCGTCTGATGCCCATCGGTCTACCTCTAAGAGTTGTGCTCGATTTTCCCTTTCAATCTATCGTGGCGCCCGAATCCTAACCAAGGGTTGTGTATTCAAAATAAGAGCGCGGTTAATAACGGTATTCGGCTGCCTCAGATTGCGACAGACGCGCGCAGTTCGCCGATTCCAGCGGGGTCGAAAGCGACGCTCTTGACGATGGCGTGGACCGGCTGCCCGATCGTGAGCCCGAGGTCGCGGACGGCCGCCCGGGTGATGCGCGCGACGAGATGCGCGTCGTTGCACGCGATCTCCACGGCCATTTCGGTGCCCGAAGCGGTCATCCCGCTGATTCGACCGGCCAGGATGTTGCGCGCGCTGAGGCCCCGGGGCGGCGTGGTCGCAATCAGCACGTCGCGGGCGGGAATACGCACGCGCAGGCGCGTCCCGATCGGGCGCGCGAGCCCCGGCACCAGCAGGCGCCCCGCGGCGCCGGTAAGGCGCGTAAGACCAGTGTCCGGATCGATCGCCTCCACAACCATGTCGAGCAGTGCGCCGGCTTCGGCGTCGTGGACCGGCGCGAGATCGGCCCGGCGCAGGATCGCTTCCGCGGACCCGACGGCGGCCACGTGGCCCGCCTCCAGAACGACGACCGTGGTAGCGAGTCGCGCGACCTCCGAGACCGCGTGGCTCACATAGACGATCGGCACGCCGGCCTCGTCGCGCAGGCGCTCGATCGCAGGGAGGATCTCGGCCTTGCGGGCCTCGTCGAGGGCCGCAAGGGGCTCGTCCATCAGCAGGAGGCGCGGCCGGGCCAGGAGCGCCCGTCCGATGGCGACCCGCTGGCGCTCGCCGCCGGAGAGCCCGGCGGGCCGGCGGTCGAGCAGATGACCGATGCCGAGCATGCCGACTACCGCGTCGAGGTGCGCGGGGTCGGCCCGGTGGCGGGCAAAGACGCGACCGTAGGCGAGGTTGGTTCGTACGCTGAGATGCGGAAACAGCCGCGCGTCCTGAAACACCACGCCCACCCGTCGGCGATGGGGCGGCAGGAAGAGGCCGGTGCGCGTATCCACCAGCGTGGTGCCGTCCACGACGATCCGACCTCGATCGGGCCGGGCGAGCCCGGCGATCAGGTCGATCAGCGTGGTCTTGCCTGAGCCCGAGCGCCCGAACAGCGCCGTCAGCCCCGGCCCGGCCTCGAAGGCCGCGTCGAGCGCGAAGGCGCCGCGGCGCAGGGCGACATCGACCTGGATGCTCACGCGCGGCGACTCGGGTAACCAACGGTGCGGCGTGGTCCTGCGCCGGCAGGAACACAGTCGCGATGATCACGGTCCATCATCTTGAAAACAGCCGCTCGCAGCGCGTGCTCTGGCTGCTGGAGGAACTCGGGCTGGCCTACACGGTGAAGCGCTATGCGCGCGATCTCCGGACCATGCGGGCGCCGCCGGACCTTGTCGCCATCCACCCGCTGGGCAAGGCGCCCGTGATCACCGACAACGGGGTCGTGGTCGCGGAGACCGGGGCGATCGTCGCCTACCTGACCGAGAAGGCGGGGGGCGCCCTGGTGCCGGCGGCCGAGACGGAGGCCCGCAGGCGCTATATCTATTGGTTGCATTACGCGGAGGGGTCGGCGATGCCGCCGCTCCTGCTGAAGCTGATCTTTTCCCGCCTCGCGCCGGGTAGTCCGTGGCTGCTGCGGCCCCTCGTTCGCCGGGTCGCCGGGACGGTGCTGCGTGGCTTCGTCGATCCCGACCTGCGCCGGCATGCGGCCTTCTGGGATTCGGAACTCGCCGAGGGTCCCTATCTCTGCGGCGCGGATTTCACCGCCGCCGATATCATGATGAGCTTTCCGCTGGAGGCGTTCGCGGCCCGTGGCACCGGGGTGGGGCCGCGGGTCCTGGCGTGGCTGGAGCGCGTTCACGCCCGCTCCGCTTATCGCCGAGCCCTGGAGGCGGGCGGCCCCTACGCGTATGCCGGCACCGACGGGTCGCCGACCTGATAATACGGGGCGCGCCGCAGGCTGTGTGAAGGGCGGGACTGAAACGGCCAACTAGCCCGCGCCCAGCTTTCGTCCCAGCCGATTGGCCAGGAACTCGGAGGCGAGCAGCGCCGTCACCGAGATAGCGATCGACACCAGGGTGAGGCGGAGCGCAGGCCCCTCCCCGCCTGGAACCTGGGTCAGCGTATAGATGGCCGAGGGCAGCGTCTGGGTCTCGCCCGGGATGTTCGACACGAAGGTGATGGTGGCGCCGAATTCCCCCATCGCTTTGGCGAAGGCCAGCACGGCGCCCGCGATGCAGCCCGGAAGGCTGAGCGGCAGCGTGACGGTGAGGAAGACCGACAGAGGGCTCGCGCCCAGAGTCCCGGCCGCCTGCTCGATCCGGCGATCCACCGCTTCGATCGACAGCCGCATGGCCCGCACCATCAGCGGGAAGCCCATGATCGCGCAGGCCAAAGCCGCCCCGGTCCAGCGGAACGCCAGGACGACCCCGACCTCCGCCAACAGGCTTCCGACCGGGCCGCGCCGGCCGAAGGCCAGGAGCAGCAGGTAGCCGGTCACCACAGGGGGTAGGATGAGCGGCAGGTGGACGAGCCCGTCGAGGAGCGCCCGCCCGGGAAAGCGGCGTCGGGCCAGGAGCCATGCGGTCGCGAGGCCGGGCCCGAGGCTCGCGAGCGTCGCGACTGCGGCCACCTTGAGGCTCAGGGCGACGGCGGTCCACTCCGCCGGGGTCAGGTCCAGCATGGCGGGGCTCCAACCGCTACCGGCCGGCAGCGGGGGCCTCGACCACCGAGAAGCCCTGGCGCTCGAAGGCGCTCTGGGCCGCTGGGCCGCGCAGATAGGTCAACAAGTCGGCGGCATCGGGGTTACGCGAGTCCTGGGTGATGGCCGCCGGATAGACGATCGGGGGATGGCTGTCGGGCGGGAATGCGGCCAGCACCTGCACGCCGGGATCGGCGGCTGCATCTGTGGCGTAGACGATGCCGAGCGGTGCTTCGCCCCGGGCGACCAAGAGTAGGGCCGCGCGCACATTGTCGGCCTGGGCCACCTGCCCCTTCACGGCCTCCCAGGCCCCCAGCTTCTCCAGGGCCGCCTTGCCGTACCGGCCGGCCGGGACGGCATCAATCGTCGCCATGGCGAGCTTGCCGCCGCCGAGCAGCTTGGTCAGCGTCGTGCCGAGATCCGGCGCCAGGGCGACCCGGGGATCGGAACCCGCGTTCTTCGGCCCTGGGGCGATCAGAACCAGCGCGTTGCGCAACAGGTTGATCCGCGAGCCCGGCTTCAGCAGGCCGGCCCGGGCCACATCGTCCATCCAGGCTTGGTCCGCCGAGATGAACAGGTCGGCAGGCGCGCCCGCCTCGACCTGCTTCGCGAGGGTGTTCGAGCCCGCATAGGAGATGCGTGCGGTCTTGCCGGTTTCCTTCGCCCAGGCCAGGGTCGCATCGTCCAGCGCGTTCTTGAGGCTGGCCGCCGCGAACACCACGACGGGATCCCCCGCCTGCGCCGCGTGGGACGCCGAGCCGAGCGCCAGCGCCCCGAGGGTGAGCGCGACAAGGAGGCGTCGGGTCGGGCACATGGCTGAAGGTCCCCTTTGTCGCCGTCCGTAATATCCGGCCGGGTATGACGGGGAGCATAAACATCGCTTGGCGCCCGGCCAACAACCGGCGCGCAGCGCGGTGACCCGCGCGCGTGCGGCGCTCAGCCATGCGCCGGGTCGCCGGGCTCCTTCGGAGCATTCTCCGCGCGATGCAGGCGGCTGAGCAGGACGAGAAGGTGCCCCGGCAACGGCCCATCGGGGGTCGGGCCGCCGAAAAGCCGTTCACGCGGTGGGCGCGCGGGCGCCGACGGCTCGGTGACGACCACGGGCCCGAAGCGGCCGGAACGTCTGGACTTGGTCACGCGGTACGCACCCTGCTTCATCGCGTTTCACGTCGAAAGCCGGCCAAAAACGTCGCTCCGTGGAGCGGGTTCCGCTCGGTTGCGCTGTGCCCTGTGGTTAACGCCCGGGCACGATGCCGCATTCCTGTGCGTGCGCATTGGCGATTCGCGGTCCGGCTTTTCACCAGGTCCGGGGGTCGCGCCGCTCGGTCGATCCGGCCTCCGGCAACGAAGTCATGCCGGCCGCCACGACGAGTCCCCACAGCCACGCGGCGCAAGTGGTGGCACTGGCGAGTGCGACACTGATGAAGAAGGGGGCGGTCATCGGATATGTGTGCCTGTCAAAACTGGCGCGCCAACTCACGAATGAGTGGCGTGCCGGAGTTGAGGGGTCTGGCTTCGGGAAGCCGAGACTGTCTAACCACACATTTTTGACCGAGATAGTGATTTAGAACGTCAACGAAATGAGTATTGCTGCTTGTGTCTCCAGCGCAACAAACCGCGCCGCGACCGTGAGGGCCCCGGCCGATCCCGCCGGGCGGCGTCGGTTTTTTCGCATCGGCATCCGCTTGCCCCCTGTGATGTCGCGCGCGTCGGCGTTACAGCCCGGACCCATGCTGGAAGGTTTGCCGCCCCATCGCCCGTCCCACGTCCTGTGCCTGCTGACCGACGAGCGCTCGGCGCGGGCCATGACCGATCTTCTGGGCGAGATGTTCGATCCCACCGAGACCGCTGTCGCGGCTTTCGAGGATGAGGATGGACGCACGTGGCGGCTCGAAGCCTATTTTGCGGATGCACCCGATGAAGACTACGTCCGCGCACTGATCCGGCCGGTGATCGGCGACGCGGCCGACGCGGCCGAATTCCGTACGATCGACCAGCAGGATTGGGTGCGGGCGTCGCTGGAGGGGCTGAAGCCCGTCCGGGCCGGGCGCTTTATCGTTCACGGCTCGCATGACCGGGATGCGGTGCGCGCCAACGATCTGCCGATCGAGATCGAGGCGGCGCTGGCCTTCGGCACGGGGCACCACGGGACGACGCTCGGCTGCCTGCGGGCGCTGGTCCAGGTGCTGAAACGGCGGCGGCCAGCCCATATTCTCGATGTCGGCACCGGCACCGGCATCCTGGCCTTCGCGGCCGCCAAGGCGTTGCGCCAGCCCATCGTGGCCGGCGATCTCGACGCGGAGGCGGTGCTCACGGCTCGCGAGAACGCCCGCGCCAACGGTCTCGGCCCCTATCTCAAGCTCTATCTCGGCCCCGGCGTGCGCCACCCGCTTGCGGCCCGTCCGCGCCATTTCGATCTGGTCTTCGCCAACATCCTGGCGCGGCCGCTGCGGCTCCTCGCCCCCTCGCTGACGCGGGTGGTGGCACCCGGCGGCGTTCTGGTCCTGTCCGGCCTGATCGAGCGCGATGTCCCGGGCGTTCTCTCGGCTTACCGGCACCAGGGCTTCGCCCTCGTGCGCCGTGGTCTGATCGAGGGCTGGGTCGCCCTCGTGCTGATGCGCGGCGGCGCGGCCGCGCGCCCCGTGCGACGCCATCGGCGCTGAACCGCGCGCATGCCGGTGCGATGGGCCGGCGTAAGGCCCGTGCCGGTCTCCGACCCGTTAAATGTCCGCGCGGATCACGTTTGCTCGATGCCGGCGCCCTCAGCGCCCGGCTCGGACCTTGCCGGGCGGGCAGACACGGCTGGATCCGGCCTCGGCCGGCTGCGCGTGAGCCGGATCCTCGAAGCACTGCGACACCGGCGCGCCAAGCGCGGCCATCAGGGCACGCAGGCCCTCGATCCACTCCTCGACCTCCGCGAGCGACGCGAAGCCCTCACGGCGAACGACAGTATCGGGTTCGACCGTCACGATGGCGTCGAAGCAGCCATCCGGTCTGTCGCTGATCCGGTAGTAAACGCGACGTGCCATGATCCCGAGATAGGCCAAAACCCACGGCGTGATAAGATTGTTCGCGATTTTTTCATGTTGAATAAGGGATGCGCGTCACCAGTTGCTGGCCTGCGCGCGGCATGATGGCGTTCGGCTGACAACCTGTACGGGCATCCTGCGCGCCCTCACCCTGCATTCCCGATGCTGGGTCGGTTGCCATGCCGGCGGCGAGCGCTCTACCCTCCCGCCATGATCGAGCCGCCACCGTCCCAACCACGCCAGCGCTTCCAGACCTTCGAAGATCCGGGCCATCGCAAAGGGCCGGAACGGATCGAGGCTCTGAGGGCCGCCCTGCGTGAGACGGGGGTCGACGGTTTCGTCGTGCCGCGTGCCGACGAGCACCAGTCCGAATACGTCCCCGCCGACGCCGAGCGCCTCGCCTGGCTCACGGGGTTCACCGGGTCGGCCGGGACAGGGGTGATTCTGGCGGAATTCGCAGCCCTGGTGGTGGATGGCCGCTACACGCTACAGGCGCCCGAGCAGGTCGATACCGGCATGCTCACGATCGTGCCGTTGGCCGAAACGACGCCCGAGGCCTGGATCGGAGCCAATCTCAAGCGCGATCAGGTGCTGGGCTACGACCCGTGGCTGCACACACCGGACGGATTGACCCGCCTGGAACGGGCGGCCACGAAGGCGGGCGGTTCCCTGCGGGCCGTGCCGAACCTCGTGGACGCCGTCTGGGCCGGTCGGCCGAAGCCGCCGGCCGGCCGGGCCATCCGCCATCCGGACGCGCTGGCGGGCGAGGCAGTCGCCGACAAGCTCGCCCGGGTGCGGGACAGCCTGACGGAGGCCGGCTGCGACGCCCTGGTGATCTCGGATCCGCACAACCTTGCCTGGGCCTTCAACCTCCGCGGCGCCGATGTCGGACATACGCCTCTGGCCCTCGGTTACGCGATCCTGCCGCGCGAGGGGCAGGCGCGCCTTTTCCTGGCCTCGCCGGTCGTCGATCAGGACCTGCGCGTCGCCCTCGCGCCCCTCGCCGAGATCCTACCGCGGGCCGAGCTCGAGGATGGGCTAGCCTCGCTCAGCGGCGCCCGGGTCCGGCTTGATGCAGCCACGGGCGCGGTCGCCCTCAAGGAACGGATCGAATCGGCCGGCGGCACGGTCGATGTCGGCAAGGATCCGATCACCGCGATGAAGGCGGTCAAGAATGCCGCCGAGATCGCGGGCGCGCGCGCCGCCCATCTGCGCGATGGGGCCAGCGTCGTCCGCTTCCTGGCGTGGCTTGACGCGGCCGCCGTGGCCGGCGGCCTCACCGAGATCGCCGCGGTCGAGGCACTGGAGGATTTCCGCGCCGCGGGCGGCGATCTGCGCGACGTCTCGTTCCCGACCATTTCGGGATCCGGCCCCAACGGGGCGATCGTCCACTACCGGGTCACCCGCGCCAGCGACCGGGCGGTCCGGGCGGGCGAGCTGTTCCTGATCGATTCCGGTGCGCAATACCCGGACGGCACCACCGATATCACCCGCACTGTCGCGGTGGGCGCGCCGAGCGCGCCGATGCGCGATCGCTTCACCCGGGTGCTGAAGGGCCATATCGCCATCGCCCGAGCGGTGTTTCCCACCAAGACGACCGGCGCGCAGATCGATGCCTTCGCCCGGGCGCCCCTGTGGCAGGCGGGGCTCGATTTCGATCACGGTACCGGCCACGGGGTCGGCGCCTTCCTGTCGGTGCACGAGGGGCCGCAACGGATTGCCAAGACCGGCACGGTGGCGCTAGAGCCCGGCATGATCCTGTCGAACGAGCCGGGCTACTACGCGGCCGGCGCCTACGGCATCCGGATCGAGAACCTCGTTCTGGTCGAGACGCGTGCCATCACGGATGGCGAGCGCCCGATGCTCGGCTTCGAGACGCTGACGCTGGCGCCCTACGATCGGAATCTGATCCAGACCGAGCTGCTCGAACCGGGGGAGCGCGCCTGGATCGACGCCTACCATGCCCGAGTCCGCGAGGCCCTGTCGCCGGAACTGGATGCCGGAGCGCGCGACTGGCTGGCACGCGCCACGGCGCCGCTGCCCGGTTGAGGCTGCGACGCGCGACCGCCACACCCCTTCGTGGTAAGCGCGTCGTCACGGAACAGCCCGAACGCCGGGCCTGAAACCGCGGCCGCCCGGCGCGCGAAGGGACAGCATGATCCGCCGCCTCGTCCTCCCGATCCTGGTCCTCGCCGCGAGCCTGTCGGCGGCTCTGGCGCAGGGCCTGCGCACGCCGCCGGATCTTGTGCGGTCGAGCCTCGTGGCCGAGGCCGCCGCGGTGGCGGGGGCGCAGCCCTTCACCCTTGCCGTGCGGATGCAGGTGAAGCCCGGCTGGCACGTCTACTGGCGCAACCCGGGGGATTCGGGCCTGCCGCCCGAGGTGACCTGGACCCTGCCGGCCGGCTTCAACGCCGGGGCGCTCCAGTGGCCGGCGCCGGAGCGGATCCCGATCGCGACGCTGATGAACTACGGCTACGAGGGTGAGGTCACGCTCCTCGTCCCCGTGACGCCGCCTCCGAGCCTTGATCCGGCCAACCCGGTGCAGATTCAGGCCAAACTGACCTACCTCGTCTGCGAGACCGAGTGCGTGCCGGGCTCCGCGGATCTCGCCCTCACCTTGCCGGTGGGCGAGCCGCGTCCCGACCCGGACAACGCAGACCTGTTCGTCCGCGCCCGGGCCGCTCTCCCCACCCCTGCGCTCTGGCCGCTGAGCCTGTCGAGCCAGGGCGACACCCTGCAGCTCGATTTCGCGGCGTCGGGGCTCAAGCCCGACACGATCCGGAACGCCGCCTACTTCCCGTATGCCGAGACCGCGATCGACAACGCGGCCGCGCAGCTGATGGCGGTCGACGGCACCGGGCTGCACCTCACCGTCGCGCGGAGCAGCCCGACCGAAGCGGCGCCCACGGCCCTTCCGGGTGTGCTGACCCTGGACGAGGTGACGGAATCCGGCAGCCGCCGCCTCGCCTTCGCGTATGGCGACGAGCCGGTGCTTCCGACCGCGACCGCTCCGCCGGACCCCGTTGCGGCGAGTCCGACCGGGGCCGCCGCGCCCGAGTTCGATCTGCTGACGTTTGCCGCGGCCGCCGCCTTCGCCTTTCTCGGCGGCCTCATCCTCAACCTGATGCCCTGCGTCTTCCCCGTCCTGTCGATCAAGGTGTTGAGCCTCGTGCGGCATGCGGGCGAGGGTCCGGCCCGCCTGCGCCTGCACGGCTTCGCCTATACGGCCGGCGTGTTGGCGAGTTTCCTTGTTCTGGCTGGAGTGCTCATCGCCCTGAAGGGCGGAGGGGCGGCGATCGGCTGGGGGTTCCAGCTGCAATCGCCCCTGGTCGTGGCCGGGCTCGCCTATTTGCTCTTCGCGATGGGCCTGAACCTGTCCGGCGTGGTCGAGGTCGGAGGACGGCTCGCGGGTGTCGGCGATCGCCTGGCCCGACGGTCTGGCCTGAGTGGGTCGTTCTTCACGGGCGTGCTGGCCACGCTGGTGGCGACGCCCTGCACGGCGCCGTTCATGGGCTCGGCTGTTGGCTTCGCACTGACCCAGAGCGCAGCCGTGGCGCTTGCCGTGTTCGCGAGCCTCGGGCTCGGCCTCGCTCTGCCGTTCTTGGCTCTCACCCTCTGGCCCCCGGCCCTCCGGGCGCTGCCGCGGCCGGGTGCCTGGATGGAGACGCTCAAGCAGGTGCTCGCCTTCCCGGTTTACGCCACCGTGGCCTGGCTGGTCTGGGTCCTGGCGCAGCAGGTCGATCCGCGCGGCCTTCTGGCGGCCCTGATCGGCCTCGTGCTGGTGGGTTTCTCTGCTTGGGCCTGGGAGCGCGGGCGCGCCGCCGCCCCCGGGGCACGCCGGATCGCGCAGGTCAGTGCGGCGCTCGCCCTGATCGCCGTGGTGGCCCTCGTGTCCACCCTCCCACAGGACCGTGCCACGCCGACTGCGCAGGCCGCCGCCGGCGGGATCGAGCCGTTCACGCAGGCCCGCCTCGACGCTCTGGCGGCTGCGCACAAGCCGGCCTTCGTCAACATGACCGCCGCGTGGTGCATCACCTGCGCGGTCAACGAGACGACCTCCCTGTCCACGAAGGCCGTGCGGGCCGCGTTGGCCGAGCGGGGCATCACCTATCTGAAGGGTGACTGGACCAACCAGAACCCAGAGATCACGCGCCTTCTGGAGAAGCACGGCCGGAGCGGTGTTCCGCTCTACCTGCTCTACAAAGGTGCCGGCGAGCCCCAGGTGCTGCCCCAGATCCTCACCGAGGGCACGGTGCTCCAGGCTCTGGCCTCCGTGCCGGCCGCTAACCGGAGCGCTGCGCTCATCCGCTGATCGGGGTTCCCAAAGGGCGGCTGCCCTTTGGCAGGGTGTCGGGGCGGAGCCCTGACGCTCGGGCTTCGTCCAACATCAGGGCTCTGCCCTGCACCCGCAAAAGGTCTCGACCTTTTGAAACCGGGACTTGGCGACTCAGGCTTCGAGGGAGAAGGTTTCGTCGAAGGCGTAGCCAGAACCGCGCACCGTGCGGATCGGATCGGTCTGGCGTGGGCCGTTCAGCGCCTTGCGCAGGCGTCCGACATGGACGTCGACGGTGCGCTCGTCGATGTAGACGTCGTGACCCCAGACCCCGTCGAGAAGCTGCTCGCGGGAGAAGACCCGGCCCGGGGCCAGCATCAGGAATTCGAGCAGCCGGAACTCCGTGGGGCCGAGGTGCAGCTCCTCGCCGGCCCGACGCACCCGATGGCCGGTGCGGTCCAGTTCGAGGTCGCCGGCGGCCAGACGATCGGAAACATGGGCCGGTTTGGCCCGGCGCAGGAGCGCGCGGATGCGGGCGAGCAGTTCCGGAACCGAGAACGGCTTGACGATGTAATCGTCCGCGCCCGTCCCGAGACCGCGGATCCGGTCACCTTCTTCGCCCCGGGCGGTCAGCATGATCACCGGCAGCCGCTCGGTCTCCCGCCGGGCCCGGATTCGGCGGCAAAGCTCGATTCCGGACAGGCCGGGCAGCATCCAGTCGAGCAGGACCAGGTCGGGCATGCGCTCGGCCAGGAGCAGTTCCGCATCGTCGCCCCTTGCCGCTGAATCCACCAGGAAGCCCTCGGCTTCCAAGTTGTAGCGCAGCAGCGTGGTCAATGCCTCCTCGTCCTCGACGATCAGGACTTGCATACTCACCTTCGATGACCCGTTCTCGCGGCGGACGCGGCAATGGTGCCGGAGGCTCCGCCCAGCCTCAACCCAAACCGACCGTCACGGCGGCGACGCCCCCAGGATCCTGCGCTCCGGGAAGCGCTTCACGGCGCCAGCCCCCCATCCACCGTCACGTAGTTCGACGCATCGTTCTTCGGTCGCTCGCCGGCGAGCGTCTCGCCCGTGGCGAGGTAGTGGATCGTCTCGGCGATATTGGTCGTGTGATCGCCGATGCGCTCGACGTTCTTGGCGCAGAACAAAAGGTGCGTGCAGAACGAGATGTTGCGCGGATCCTCCATCATGTAGGTCAGGAGCTCGCGGAACAGGGAATTGTACAGCGCGTCGATCTCGCCGTCGCGTTCCCACACGTCGTGGGCCGCCTCGATATCGCGGCTCGCATAGGCGTCCAGCACGTCCTTCAGCTGGCCCTCCGCGAGGTCGCTCATGTGGCGCACGCCAAGCACGATCTTCTGCGCCGGCGCCTGATCGGAGATCGCCACGACGCGCTTGGCCACGTTCTTGGCGAGATCGCCGATCCGCTCCAGGTCGCCGGAGACGCGGATCGCCGAGATGGTCTCGCGCAGGTCGATCGCCAGGGGCTGCCGCCGGGCGATCAGCAGGACGGAGCGCTCCTCGATGTCCCTCTGGAGGGCGTCCAGGCGCTTGTCGGCGAGGATCACCGCCTGGGCGAGCCCGTCGTCGCGGCGCACTAGGGCGTCGGTCGCCTCAGTGGTCATCTTCTCCGCCACGCCGCCCATCTCCGAGATCGAGCGACGGAGGTTTTCGAGATCGGTGTCGTAGGAGGTAACGATATGGCCGGGCATGAGTGGATCCTTCGATGGGGGCCAGGACGTGTGATCCCACCCGGTTGCCGCGATCCCACCCGGCCGCCGCGGCGCCCGGGTCGCGATGGCGCGGAAACCGGTCTTCGAAACAGCTTAGCCGAAGCGGCCGGTGATATAGTCCTGCGTGCGCCGCTCGGTCGGGTTCATGAACATTTTTTCGGTTTGTGAGAATTCAATCAGCTCGCCGAGATACATGAAGGCGGTGAACTGCGAGATGCGCGCCGCCTGCTGCATGTTGTGCGTGACGATCGCGATGGTGAATTCGTCGCGCAGCTGCTCGATCAGCTCCTCGATCCGGCCCGTCGAGATCGGGTCCAGCGCCGAGGTCGGCTCGTCGAACAGGATCACCTCCGGGCGCTGGGCTACGGTGCGGGCGATGCACAGACGCTGCTGCTGCCCCCCCGACAGACCCATGCCGGACTGCTTGAGCTTGTCCTTGACCTCGTCCCAGAGCGCCGCCTTGCGCAGCGACGCCTCGACCCGGTCGTCGAGCTCCGATTTCGGCAGCTTCTCGTAGAGGCGGATGCCGAAGGCGACGTTGTCGTAGATCGACATCGGGAAGGGCGTCGGCTTCTGGAACACCATACCGACCCGGGCGCGGAGATCGTTGAGATCGACCTTCGAATCCAGGATGTTGACGCCGTCCAGCAGGATCTCGCCCTCGGCGCGCTGCTCCGGATAGAGGCTGTAGATCCGGTTGAAGGTGCGCAGCAGCGTCGACTTCCCGCAGCCCGACGGGCCGATCAGGGCGGTCACCTGCCGATCATGGAAGTTGAGGTTGATGTCCTTCAGGCCGTGGAACTGGCCATAGTAGAAGTTCAGCCCCTTCACGGCGATCCGGACGGGCGCCTTGGTGTCGGCACCGGCCTTGGCGGAAGGCTGCATAAGGGGCTCGGCGGCGGTCGCTGCAGCATGGCTCATCGGGCTAATCCTTCGGCTCGCGCTTCAGCGGGCACGCTGCGGCTTGATCACCAAGCGGGCGATCACGGAGAGGGCGAGGATGGTCATGGTGATCAGGAGCGCTCCGGCCCAGGCCAATTGCTGCCAGTTGGCATAGGGCGAGAGCGCGAACTGGTAGATCATCACCGGCAGGTTCGGGACGCCACCCATGAGGTCGGGGCTGAACCAGCTGTTGTTGTTGAGGGCGGTGAACAGGAGCGGCGCGGTCTCGCCGGCGATGCGGGCCAGCGCCAGGATGATACCCGTCACGATGCCGGCCGAGGCGGCGCGCCAGCTGACCTTCATGATCACCATGGAGGGCGGAGCGCCGAGCGCCGCGCCGGCCTCGCGCAGGGTGCCCGGCACGAGGCTCAGCATGTCCTCGGTGGTCCGCACGATCACCGGCGTGGCGATGATCGCGAGCGCGATGCCGCCGGCCCAGCCGGAATAGCTGCCCATGGGCCGCACCATCAGCGTGTAGACGAACAGGCCGATCAGGATCGACGGCGCCGAGAGCAGGATGTCGTTGAGGAAGCGGATCAGGACGGCCAGCTTCGAGGTCCGGCCGTATTCCGCCAGGAAGGTCCCGGCCATCACGCCGACCGGGGTCGCGATGACGATGCCGATCGTGGTCAGGATCAGGCTGCCCAGCACCGCGTTGGCGATGCCGCCACCCTCGCTGCCCGGACCCGGGGTCGGTTGCGTCAGCAGCGTCGGCGTGAAGCCGCGCACGCCTTCGACGATCAGCATCAGCAGGATCGAGCCGAGCACGATGATGCCGAGCAGCGTGGCGAAGGCGCAGAAGCCGCGGAGTATGGCGTCCGCCCGGCGCCGGCCGGGGCGGACCCGGCTCTGCACGAGCGGCGGCGCAGCGAGTGTGTTGATCGCGTCCATGGGGCTCCTCAAGCAACCCGCACGCGTGACGTCAGGATTCGCGCGGCGATCAGGACGATGAAGGTGATGACGAACAGGATGCAGCCGAGCGCCATCAGGGCGTTGAGCTGCATGCCGTCCGCCTCGTTGAATTCGTTGGCGATCCGGGACGCGATGGTCGAGCCGGGATCGAAGATCGAGGCCGAGAGGCGGTTGGCGTTGCCGACCACGAAGGTCACCGCCATGGTCTCGCCGAGCGCACGGCCGAGGCCGAGCATGATCGCGCCGATGATCGACACCGAGGCGTGCCGGATCAGGACGAAGCGCGTCACCTCCCAGGTGGTGCAGCCGACGCCGTAGGCGCTCTCGCGCAGGATCGTGGGGATCTGGTCGAGCATGTCGCGGGCGATCGAGGCCACGAACGGCACGATCATGATCGCCAGGATGATGCCGGCGGTGAGCACGCCGACGCCCGAGGGGATGCGGGCATACAGCACGGTCCCGACGATCGGCAGGCCCTCGACGACGTTCGAGATCGGGATCTCGACGAAGCGGGCGAAGAGCGGGGCGAAGATGAACAGGCCCCACATCCCGTAGATGATGCTCGGCACGGCGGCGAGCAGCTCGATCGTCATCGCGACCGGCTTGCGCGCCCAGCCGGGGCAGAGCTGCGTCAGGTAGATGGCGATGCCGAGTGAGACCGGGACGCCGATCACGAGGGCCAGGAGCGCCGACATCACCGTTCCGATCACGGCCACGAGCGCGCCGTACTGTTCGGTCCCGACGTTCCAGACGCTGGAGGTCAGGAAGCCGAAGCCGAATTCCCGGAAGGCCGGCAGGCCGCCGTAGACGATGGAGCCGATGATCCCCACGAGGACGGTCAGCACCAGCAACGCCGCGCCGTACGCGCAGCCGCGGAACACGGCGTCCATGTTCCGGCTCGGTCCCTTCCGCGCCGCCGACGTACGGGTTCGGCCGAGGGCAATCGTTTCAGTCAAAGCAGACATCCGCGGTTCTCTGCGAAGGATAACGTGGTAGCGCGGCGGGATCTCAGAAGCGAGGGAGGAGGTCGAAGCCTCCTCCCCGTTGGGCTTACATGTTGTAAACCGGCTTCCCGTCCTTGCCCTTCACGTTCTTCCACTCTTCGTGGATCAGTGCCACGACGTTGTCCGGCAACGGAACATAGTCGAGATCCGAGGCAAGCTTGTCGCCGTTCTTGTACGCCCAGTCGAAGAACTTGAGCACATCGGCGGCCTTGGCCGGATCGGCCGGGTCCTTGTGGACCAGGATGAAGGTCGCCGCCGTGATCGGCCACGCATCCTCGCCCGCCTGATTGGTGAGCGAGATGCCGAAGCCGGGGGCCGACTTCCAGTCCGCGCTGGCGGCCGCCGCCTGGAACGCCTTGTCGTCGGGCTGCGGGAACTTGCCGGCTTTGTTCTGCAGCAGGGCGTAGGCCAGCTTGTTCTGCTTGGCGTAAGCCGACTCGACGTAGCCGACGGAATTCGGCACCTGCTTCACGGTGGCGGTCACGCCCTCGTTGCCCTTGCCGCCCTGACCGACCGGCCAGGAGATCGTCGTGGCCGCGCCGTACTCCTTCTTCCACGTCTCCGAAGCCTGGGACAGGTAGGTGGTGAAGATGTTGGTCGTGCCCGAGGCGTCGGAGCGGTAGACCGGCGTGATGTTCGTGTCGGGCAGCTTCAGACCGTCATTGAGCTTCGCGATCCGCGGATCGGTCCACTTGGCGATCTTCCCGGCGTAGATGTCGGCGAGCACGTCGCCCGTCAGCTTGAGCTTGCCCGGCTCGATTCCGGCGATGTTCACCACCGGCACCACGCCGCCCATCACGGTGGGGAACTGGACGAGGCCGTCCTTGGCCAGCTGCTCGCCCTTCAGCGGCGCATCGGTGGCGCCGAAATCGACCGTCTTGGCCTGGATCTGCTTGATCCCGCCGCCGGATCCGATCGATTGATAGTTCAGACCCGAGCCGGATTCCTTCCGGTAGGCCTCGGCCCACTTCGAGTAGACCGGGAAGGGGAACGTAGCCCCGGCTCCGGTGATGTCGGCGGCCAGCGCCGCAGACGCCAGCTGTACCGTCGCAAGGCCGACGGCGAGCGCGTAAGCGAAGGGTCTCATGGAATCTCCGTTGCCGTCGGGCTAGAGCCTGCGCTGCCCCGCCGGCATGCTCATGCCCGCGGCAGAGCCTTGCGGCCGATCCTTGAGAGATCCAGCGCCAGCCGCCCGATGGCTGCGCGGTTACGACAGGTAGATGACACCGGCATGACATCGCGCCGCAGGTCGTGCGGCACGGTTCGCGGGTCTCGCGCGTTCCTACCGGCAACGGCACGGGAAGGGACTGGGAACCGTGGAGGGCGAACACGCCGATTCAGCGACGGAAACCGATCCGAACTGGCTTGCCCTGCATGCCGAACGGGAGGCGGTGGAGCGCGCCCTGACCCTCGCGCAGGCACGTCAGAAGTTCAGCGGCGATCCGGAGGCGGCTGCGGCAGCGCGGCGCGAGGAGGCGGATCTGCTGAAAGATCTCGACCGGGTCCTCACCCTGATTCGAGCAGCCGAGTATCGGCGGCGGCCTGGGGCGCGCCGCTGGTGAAGCGTTCGAAAGCCGGATCGCGTTAGCCGACCCGACGCAGCTCCCGCTCCTTCTGGCGCAGGCGCAGAAGCAGCTCGACATGGGTGTCGGTGATCGGCTGCGTATCGACGCTGCCTTCATAGACGGTGCGCAGCGAGAGGCCGAGCCGACGCGTGTCGATCGTCCGCTTCGGAGGCTGTCCCACGTGCGAAAGTTCCTCGGAATCGACGCCTGACAGCTTCATGGCTCCCTCTCGTCCTTCGGCCGCTCCAGATCGCTGCGGCGCCGGGATGCGAAGAGAGTCACCAAGAATGGTTAACGAACCGTTACCGTGAACCAATGGTTAAGCTTACCTGTCAGTTAACCGTCAGCGCCTTGAAGAAGCCGCGCAGCCGCCGCGCGGGCTTCATCGGTCACCGTTGCCCCCGCGAGCATCCGGGCAATCTCCTCCCGGCGCTCGGCCACCGGCAGGCTGGCGACCCGGGTAGCGACACGGCCGGCCCCTTTCACGGGCGCCTTCGCGATCAGGAAATGCGTCTCGGCGCGAGCCGCGACCTGCGGCGCATGGGTGACGGCAACCACCTGTACGGTCGCGGCCAGGCGTGCCAGGCGCAGCCCGATGGCATCCGCGACGGCACCGCCGACGCCGGTGTCGATCTCGTCGAAGATCAGGGTTGGGGCCGAACCCTTGTCGGCCAGCACCACCTTCAGGGCGAGCATGAACCGCGACAACTCGCCGCCCGAGGCGACCTTCATCATCGGTCCGGGCTTGGTGCCGGGATTGGTCTGCGCCCAGAACTCGACCCTGTCGGTGCCGGCCGGATCGCGCGATTCCGGGTCGGTGACGATCTCGGTGATGAACCGAGCGCGCTCGAGCTTCAGGGGTGGCAGCTCGGCCTTCACGGCGGCGTCGAGTTGCTTGGCGGCGCGGCGGCGACCGGCACTCAGCTTCTCGGCGGCCTCGGCATAGGCAGCCTCCGCGGTGGCAAGAGTCTGTTCGAGGCCTGCCAGTGCCGCTTCGCCGGCATCGATCGCCGCAACGTCGCCGGCGTAGCGCTCGGCAAGCACCGCAAGATCGTCGGCCGCGACGTCGTATTTGCGGGCGCCCGCCCGCAGCGCGAACAGCCGTTCCTCGACCCGCTCGAGGTCGCGGGGATCGAACTCGGTCTCCGCCACCGCCGCGTCGAGCACGGCACGGGCCTCGTCGAGGGCTACGATCGCCGCGTCGAGGGCGTTGACGCAGGGATCGACGAGGGCGGGGAGCTGCGACGCGCGGCGCTCCAGTTTGCGCAGGGCGGCCGAGATGTGGGGCACCCCGGAATGGGTCCCGCCCACCGCTTCCAACGCCGCATTGAGTTCGCGCGCGACCTTCTCGGATTGCTGCATGATGCTGCGGCGTTCGGCGAGCTGAGCCTCCTCGCCGGGTTGCGGCGCGAGTGCGGCCAGCTCCTCCACGGCGTGACGCAGAAAATCGGCCTCCTTGCGGGCCGCCTCCACCCGCGCGCGGTGCTCGGCGAGGTCGGATCGGGCGGTGCGGACCGCGCGGGCGGCCGCCGCGACCTTGGTGAGCTGGCCCTGTAGGCCGCCGAACGCATCGAGGATCGCCCGGTGCGAGGCCGAATCGGCCAACGCCCGGTCGTCGTGTTGTCCGTGGATCTCGACCAGGGCCGCGCCGATCGCGCGCAGGACCTGGACGCCCACCGGCTGGTCGTTGACGAAGGCGCGGGTGCGGCCGTCCGCCATCTGGCTCCGGCGCAGGATCAGATCGCCCTCCGTGTCGATCTCGGCCTCCGTGGCGATCCGGCGAGCCGGATGGTCCAGGGGCAGATCGAACACGGCGGTGACGACGCCCTGCGCCTCACCGTGCCGGACGAGGCGGCCATCGCCACGCCCGCCCAGCGCCAGCGCGAAGGCGTCGAGCAGGATCGATTTGCCCGCGCCCGTCTCCCCGGTCAGGACGCTGAGGCCCGTCCGGAAATTCAGTTCGAGACGGTCGATCAGAACGATGTCGCGGATCGCGAGCTGCGCCAGCATGCGGCGGGGGCATTCCTCAGGAGGGGACCGCAGACATAAGGCCGTCGCGGCGCCGATTCACCCCAAAAATGCGACGCACAATGGGAAAGGCCCGGAGCGAACGCTCCGGGCCTCAATGTGTTCGTGGCGGCCGACCTGTCCTATCAGGGTTTCGAAAGGTCGAGAGCTTTGGAAACCCGGCAAGCAGGTCAAACCGCTTTTCACTCGGCCGATGCGGTCTTACCGGCGACCGAGCGGTAGATCTTCGACAGGAACGAGGCCTTCTCCTCCCGCGGCTCGAGGCCGTTCTGGGCGAGGAGCGCATGCGCGTCCTTGTACCAGGAGCTGTCCGGGAAGTTGTGGCCGAGCACTGCGGCGGCGTTCTGCGCCTCCTGGGTGATGCCGAGCGCCCAGTAGGCCTCGGTCAGGCGCTCCAGCGCCTCCTCGGCGTGGCGGGTGGTCTGGTACTTGGAGACCACGTCACGGAAGCGGTTGATCGCCGCCGGGAAGTTGCGCCGCTCCAGGTAGAAGCGCCCGACTTCCATCTCCTTGCCGGCGAGCTGATCGCGGGTGATCTGGATCTTCGCCTTCGCGTCGATGGCGTATTCCGAGGTCGGATACTTCTGGACGAGTTCCTGAAGCGCCGTCAGCGCCTTCTCGGACCGCTCCTGATCGCGGGTCACATCCGGGATCTGCTTATAGTTCGACATCGCCATCAGGTACTGCGCGTAGGCCGCATCCTTGCTGGCCGGGTGCCGCTGCAGGTAGCGCTTCGAGGCGCTGATCGCGTCGTCGTACTTCTGGCCTTCGTAGTTGGCGTAAGCTGTCATGAGCAGCGCCTTCCGGGACCACTCGGAATACTGGTACTGCTTGTCGAGGCTGTCGAACTTCTTGACCGCGCCGTCGTAGTCGCTGTCCTCAAGCTTGGCCAAGCCATCGCTGTAGAGCTTGTCGGCCGGAATGTCCGGAACGACCTCCGGCTTGTACTTCTCGGAAAACAGATTGGTCGGGTCGAAATCGCAGCCGCCCAGGCCCAGGCCGAGGATGGCCACGAGAGGCGCCGCGAAGGCTGCCGCCCGGCGGAAACGAATGGTGACAGGCATCTGGCGCTCTTTCCCGGAAGCGGCGCCATCCCGCGCCGTCATGCCATCGCGTGCGTGGATCCGGCCTTCTGAGCCGAACCCGCCGTTCACGGACCGTTAAACCGTGACGTTTGATTCGGGCACGAAAGCGGCAAGGCTGAGGCGGTACGGAACGATCGCCAAGTGTGGCTTGCGGACCACAGGTTGATCGTCAGAGGTCGCCCGCGAAGGCGGCGATGCCCAAACCGACGCCGAGTTCCGAGAGGACGGTCTCGCGGCGCGGGCCCTGCGCCTCGACGATCGCGTAATTGGCCCGGTCGGCCAGAAGGGCGGAGAGGACACCGACATTCATCCGGTGGCCGCCGCAATAGGAGCGGTACGCGCCCTGGATCGGCAGGCCGGCCAAGGCGAGGTCGCCGATCGCGTCGAGGATCTTGTGGCGGACGAATTCGTCCGGGAAGCGCAGACCTTCGGGGTTGACCACCGCGGTCTCGCCGACCGCCACGGTGTTCTCCAGGGAAGCACCGAGGGCGAAGCCCGCCTTCCAGTAGCGTTCCACGTCCCGCATCATCCCGAAGGTGCGGGCACCGGCGATCTCACGGCGGTAGGTGGCGGGCGAGAGGTCCATGGCCCGGCGCGAGCGGCCGATGACCGGGCTCTCGAAATCGATCTCCACATCGAGGCGGAAGCCCCGGTCGATCGGCCGGAGTTCCGCGAAGGACCGGCCGGTCTCGATGCGGACGTGTTGCAGCACCTTGAGCCAGCGCCGGGGCGCGCCGCATGTGGCGATTCCGACTTGATCGATCGCCTTCACGAAGGGAAGTGCAGAGCCGTCGAGGATGGGCATCTCGGGCCCGTCGATCTCGATCAGGGCGTTGTCGACGCCCAGCCCGTAGAGGGCGGACATCAGATGCTCGACGGTTGCCACCGCCCCCGTCTCGACGTCGCCCAGGACGGTGCAGAGCTCCGTGGCGGAAACGAGGGCGTGATGCGCCTTGATCAGGCGGTCATTGCCGTGGGGCGTGCCGGTGCGGAGGAAAGCAATACCGTGATTGGCGGGTGCGGGCCTGAGCGTGATCTCGGCGGGGTTCCCGGAATGAACCCCGATACCCGAGAGAGTCGCCGGCCCTTTAAGGGTCGTCTGTTTCAGCGTACGCATTCCTTAGCCCCCGGCCGCGATCAGGCTCCGCCATTCCAACCGGGAATGGGCGAACACTGACTGATCCGTCCGCTGCTTGATGCCCCTGCTCACGCGATCAGGTTGTATCCCGATGCATGTCTCGTCGGTCTTGATGCTTCTATAGCTGCACCGCACAGGGCAGCCAAATCACGGATTCTTACGCTCTGTTACAGACACGCTTGCGGTCCGGCAGACGCAAAATGCTGTGAGATCAAGGGCTTAAAAAGTGGTTAACGCGTGGCTAACCCAGGGCCGATCTGTGTCATGGATGCACCACGGGTCCCCGCTTCCCACAGCTCAAGCATCTGCGAGCGCGCCAAAGTCCCAGATGGCCCTAACCTGAAGTTGAATATGTCCCACGCGAAAGGCCGGCGGTCGCCCGCCGGCCCTCCCCGTCGCCGCAGTGCAGCGGCTGATTAATTCGCCTGGCGGCGGAGGAAAGCCGGGATCTCCAGCTGGTCGTCGTCCATCATCCGGCTCTGGGGCGCGACGCGGCCCTGGGCGTCGAGATGGCCCTGGGCCGGACGGTATTGCGGGACTGCTGGCGTGGCCGGTGCGCGCGGTGCCGGCGGCACGTGGGGCTGGGCCATCTGGGGCAGCGGCGCGGCCGGGTTCGCCCGAGCCGCGGGCGCACCCTCGATCTCGTCGCGCCGACCGCCGAAGCCCACCGTAGCCAGCCGCCGCAGGAGCGAGGTCCGCTTCGATTCCGGAGCCGCCTCCTCCGCCGCGCGATTGGCCAGGATCTGGTTCTGGGCGATCGGCGGCAGCTCGTGGATCTGCGGCATGCGCGGGGCGCGGGCGAGCGGCGTGCCGCCCGGGGCGGCCGGGCGCGGCGGCACGAACGGGCCTGCCTGGTACTGCGGCGCGGGCTCGGCCGGCAACGGCGCGGGCGGCGGGGTGAAGTGGGCCGCAGCGCGGGGCTGAACCGGAGCGAGCACCACGTCGTCGCGGTTCATCGGGGCGGCGGGCTCGCGGTTGACCAGCGCCTCGGACCGCATCTCGGGGGCCTGAAGCGGCGCGGGGGCCGGCATCTGGCTGGTGATGGGGGCCGGAGCGACCGATTCCGCGCGGATACTCGGCACCGGCGAGGCGGCGCGCGTACGGGCCTCGGCGCGCAGGCGCTCGGCAACCTCGGCGATACGCTGCTCGGTCTCGGCGATGGCCGGGTTGTTGGGCGAGTTCGCCGAGATCAGGGCCGGCTCGATGCCGGTGGCAACCACCGACACGCGGATGATGCCGTCCAGGCTCTCGTCGAAGGTGGCGCCCAGGATGATGTTGGCGTCCTGATCGACCTCCTCGCGGATGCGGGTGGCGGCCTCGTCGAGCTCGTACAGGGTCAGGTCGGAGCCGCCGGTGATCGAGATCAGCAGGCCGCGGGCGCCCTTCATCGAGACGTCGTCGAGCAGCGGGTTGGCGATGGCGGCCTCCGCGGCGCGGTTGGCGCGCTTCTCGCCCGACGCCTCACCTGTGCCCATCATGGCCTTGCCCATGCCGCGCATGATCGCCCGCACGTCGGCGAAGTCGAGGTTGATGAGACCCTCCTTCACCATCAGGTCGGTGATGCAGGCGACGCCCGAGTAGAGCACCTGGTCGGCCATCGCGAAGGCGTCCGCGAAGGTGGTCTTCTCGTTGGCGACCCGGAACAGGTTCTGGTTCGGGATCACGATCAGGGTGTCGACCGCGGCCTGCAACTCCTGGATGCCGCTCTCGGCGGTCCGCATCCGGCGGACGCCCTCGAACTGGAACGGCTTGGTGACGACGCCGACCGTCAGGATTCCCATGTCGCGGGCCGCCCGGGCGATGACCGGCGCCGCGCCGGTGCCGGTGCCGCCGCCCATGCCGGCGGTGATGAAGCACATGTGTGCGCCCGAGAGCTGATCGCGGATCTCGTCGATCACCTCGTCGGCGGCGGCCGAGCCGACCTCCGGGTGCGAGCCGGCGCCGAGGCCCTGGGTCACGCCCAGACCCATCTGGATCACCCGCTCGGCCTTCGAGGAGGTGAGCGCCTGCGCGTCGGTGTTGGCCACGACGAACTCGCAGCCCAGCAGGCCCGACTCAATCATGTTGTTGACCGCGTTGCCGCCGGCGCCACCGACGCCGAAGACGGTGATGCGGGGCTTCAGTTCCCGGATGTCCGGCGCCTGGAGGGTGATGGCCATGGTGTCGAGCCTCTCGCTAACTGTGCTGTCCGTGCGACGCCGTGGCGCCGGATACTCTTCGACCCACCCGTGGGGTGGGGGCGAAACCTAGAAGCTGTCCCGGAGCCAGCGGCCGACCCGGTTCAGGTAGTTGTCGGTTCCGGTGGCCGCGAAGGCGCTGTGCCCACGCGGCTCGAAATGCTCGGCATGGGCAACCTGCGGGTAGACCAGCAGACCGACCGCCGCCGAGAAGGCCGGGCCCTTGGCGGCTTCCGGCAGGCCGCGGATCCCGAGGGGGCGGCCGATCCGAACCTGACCCTGGAGGATGCGGCGAGCGACCTCCGGCAGGCCGACGAGCTGGCTGGCGCCGCCGGTGAGCACCACCCGCCGGCCGGCTTGCGCCGCGAAGCCGGCCTCGCGCAGCCGGTCGCGCACCAGCTCGATCACCTCCTCGACCCGCGGCTTGATGATCCGCACGAGCTGCGAGCGCGGGATGTGGGCCGGGGCCTCGCCCTCGTCCTCGCCGACGCCGTGGACCGCGATCATGTCCCGGTCGTCGGAGGGGGTTGAGAGGGCCGAGCCGTAGAGGGTCTTCAGCCGCTCGGCCGCCGCCATGCGGGTCGAGAGCCCCCGGGCGATATCCATGGTGACGTGGTGGCCGCCGACCGCCACCGCGTCCGCATGGACGAGGTGCCCGCCCGAGAACACGCCGACGCTGGTCGTGCCACCGCCCATATCGACGACGCAGACGCCCATCTCGGCCTCGTCGTCGACGAGTGCCGAGAGGCCGGCCGCGTAGGGCGTGGCGATCACCGCCTCGACCCCGAGATGGCAATGCTCCACCGCCAGCATGACATTGCGCGCCGCAGCCAACTCGCTGGTGACGACGTGCAGATCGACGCTCAGCGCCTCGCCGATCATGCCCGACGGGTCGATCACCGCACCCTGCCCGTCCAGCGCGTAGCCGGTAGGGAGCGCGTGGAGCACGGCCCGGCCGGGGCTGACGCCGTGGGCGCTCGCGGTCTCGAGCACCCGCTCGACGTCGCTGCCCGTGACGGTGCCGGAGCGGACGTTCACCCGCGCCTGGAAATGCTGGGAGGCCAGCCGGCCACCCGACATGTTGACGATGACCGACTGGACCTCGACCTTGGCCATCCGCTCGGCGGCGTGGACCGCCTGACGAATCGCGCCCTCGGCGGCGGCGAGATCGACGATGGCGCCGCCCTTCAGCCCGAGCGAGCGCTGATGGCCGATGCCGATGATGCGCGCGAGGTGCGTGCGGCCGCGCAGCGTGGAGAGCGCTTCGGCGGGCTGCAGCTCGGCGATAAGGCAGACCACCTTGCTCGTCCCGATGTCGAGCACCGAGAGGGTGGTCGAGCGTCGGGCCGAGAGCGGCTTCAGGCGCGGTGTGAGGCCGTGTTGGCTGTGCATTGACGCTACCAAACGCGGGGTGCGGGACGGGCGGAGATCGATCGGAAGGGCATCAGCTGGCCGCGCCCTTCTTCTTCGCCTTCTGGGCTTCCGCGCGGGTTGCGGCGGCCTCCTCGGTCAGGCGCACCACGACGCGGTCCGACATGCGCAGATCCACCGCGATGATGTCCTTTTCCAGGAGGCCGGCCTCGCGCTCGAACCGAACGAGACGGGCGAGCGCGGCGGCCGGGTCGACCTCGGGCAGGCGTACATCGACGCCGTCGAGCTTGAGGGTCCAGCGCCGGCCGGAGACGTAGGTGCCGGCCTTGATCCGGTCGGCGAGCGGGCCGGCGGCGGCGACCAGCGCCAGGTATTCCGGCAGCTTGGTGTTGGCCTCTTCGCCGACCACCAGGGGCAGGCTGGCGTAGCGGTCATCCCGCATCGCGTCGATCACCGTGCCGTCGGCCGCGATGACGCTGAGCTCACCGTTCTTCTGCCAGAGGGCGGCGGGCTCGCGCTCCACCTGGGTGATGGCGATCTCGTTGGGGTAGATCTTGCGCACCGAAGCCTGGGCGATCAACGGCACGCGCAGCAGCTTCTCGCGCACGGCGCCGACGTCGAGGAACGGCACCGAGGAGCGCCAGTCGATGCCGGCCGCAGCCAGGACTTCGCGATCGTACATCCGGGAGATGCCCGAGATGGTTACGCGCTCGACGCCGAAGCCGAGTACCCGCGCCGCGATATCAAGGGGGCGTCCCTGCTCGGCCACGAAGGAATCGTAGCGCCCGCTCGCCACGAAGCCGGCAAGCGCAAAGGCCGCGAAGGTCATGGAGACGGCGACGGTTCCGGTCCCGCGGGACAGGCGTGCGCCCAGGCGCTGGCCGGAGCGCGCGCGGCGAACCGAGAGCGACCGGGACGGGAGCCGGCCCATCACAGCCCCGGCGAAACGCGCGGGACCGCTTCGGCCGGCGGCGTCGCCGCTCAGCGATTCAGGGAAGCGTCCTCCACCATCCATCGGACGAGCTCACCGAAGCTAAGGCCCGCATGGGCCGCCATATCCGGCACAAGGCTCGTCTGGGTCATGCCGGGTTGCGTGTTGACCTCGAGAACCACGAGTCGGCCGGTTCCACCCGGCGTGTCGTCGAATCGAAGGTCGGCACGGCTGACGCCCCGGCAGCCCAGTGCTTGATGCGCCGTTAACGACAGTTCTTGGACACGCTGGTAAACATTTGGTTTAAGTTCGGCCGGCAGCACGTGGACCGAGCCCCCGGGCGCATATTTCGCGTCGTAGTCGTACCAGTCCCCCGTGGCGGCCTTCACCTCGATCACCCCCAGTGCCTTGTCGCCCATCACCCCGCAGGTGAGTTCGCGGCCGGCTATGTAAGGTTCTGCAAGGACTTGCTCGCCGTAGGTCCAGGCGTCCGAGCCCAGGATCTGGGGCGGATGCGAGCGCCCGTCGCGGACGATGATCACCCCCATGGATGAGCCCTCGGCGATCGGCTTCACCACGTAGGGTGGCGGCAGGGCGTGTGTCCGGGCGGCCTCGTGACGGTTAACGATCCGGCTCTCCGGCACGTCGATGCCGGCCGCGCGCATGGCGGTCTTCGCCCGCTCCTTGTTCATGGCGAGCGACGAGGCGAGGACGCCGGAGTGGGTGTAGGGGATCTTGAGGATCTCCAGCAGGCCCTGGATCTTGCCGTCCTCCCCGTCCGGGCCGTGCAGCGCGTTGAAGGCCACGTCGGGCCGGAGCGCGGTCAGCACCGTGGCGATGTCGGGCCCGACATCGACGCGCGTGACCCGATAGCCCTCGCCTTCGAGGGCGTCCGCGCAGGCCTTGCCGGAATTGAGCGACACTTCCCGCTCGGCGGAGGTGCCGCCCAGGAGGACGGCGACGTGCTTGGACATGGGGGGCTCCGGGGCGAGACTTTGTGGGGGGGATCGGCTCATGCCGGGCCGATCAGGCTCTTAATTGCAATGAAAACCTGGGCGGCCGTGTCGGCCGGCAGCGTCCCGATACGGCGCAGGATTCGGGTGGGCTCGATGCAGGCGATCTTGAGCGGGCGAACCACGGAAGCGACGCTGAGGCCGGCCGCGGTACCATCGTCGATGCGGACATCACCCATGGCCTGCGTGTTGCGCGCACTCGTGATCATCGCGATCCAGACGTAGCCGGCTTCGGCCACAGCCGGCCCCGATACGATGAGGGCGGGGCGCCGCTTCTCCGCCAATCGATCGGAATAGGGAAACGGAACGACTACGACGGTCCCGGCCGGCAGCTCAGAGGTCGGCATAGTCTTCATCGTCGATCGGGCCGGCCCATTCCGTGAAGGCCACGAACGGATCCTCCCCGTCAGGGGGAGCCTTGTCGATTCGGATGCCGTCCGGCGTGATCCGGTAGCGCAGGCGGTCCCCCGGCCGGATCGCAAGGTGCTCCCGCACCTCCGGTGGCAGCACGGTCTGGCTCTTCACCGAGACTTTTGAATATGCGGTCCGTGCGAGTTGATCCGCCATGTCGATCCCCCAGCGCCGCCGGACTTACATCTTACCGTCTTACCGCCGAAGTCGCCAATCCGATCCGCCGGATCTCCCAGCGCAGTTCGACGCCGCTGGTCTCCCGCACCCGCCGCCGGACTTCTTCGCCCAGCCCTTCGATGTCGTCCGCGGTGGCAGCGCTGGTGTTGATCAGGAAATTGCAATGCATCTCGCTGACCTGGGCGCCGCCCCGTGTCAGCCCCCGGCAGCCGGCAGCGTCGATGAGCTGCCACGCCTTGCCGCCCGGCGGGTTGGCGAAGGTCGAGCCGCCGGTGCGTTCGCGGATCGGCTGGGCGGCCTCGCGGGCGGCGGTGACCCGCTCCATCTCGGCCTCGATGGCGGTCCGGTCGCCGGGCTTTCCGCGGAACCGGGCGCGGGTGAAGATCACGTCCTCCGGCGCGTCCGAATGCCGATAGGAGAAGCCCATCTCGGCGTGGCTGAACGTGCGGAGCGCGCCCCGGCGGTCGAGGCCGGTTGCCTCGATCAGCACGTCGGTGGTCTCGCCACCATGGGCGCCGGCATTCATGCGCAGCGCGCCGCCGATCGAGCCCGGGATACCGCGGTAGAACGCGAGCCCGTCGAGCCCGGCCTCGGCGGCGGCCTTCGCGAGGCGCATGTCGGGAACGGCTGTGCCGACCGTCAGGGTATCGCCGTCGATCGCGATGCCACCGAACGTCTTTCCCCCTAAGCGGATCACCACGCCGGGCACGCCGCCGTCGCGGACGATCAGGTTGGAACCGAGGCCGATCACCGTCACCGGCACGTCCGGCTCAAGGGCGGCGAGGAGGCGGGCGAGATCCTCCTCATCAGCCGGGGTGAACAGCACCTCGGCCGGTCCGCCGACGCGGAACCAAGTGAGATCGGCCAGCGGATGCTCGGCGAGCAGGCGCCCGCGGAGATCGGGGGCGGCGGCGCGGATTCGGTCGTGGAGGGATGCGGTCATTGGTGTTTCTCCCCTCGCCCCGCTTGCGGGGAGAGGGATGCGACGACCTTGTCGTCGTCGCATCGAGGCGGCAGCCGAGGGTGAGGGGGCGGTTCCGGATGTGACTCGACCGGAGCCGCCCCCTCACCTTCGCCCTGTGGGCTCGCCGCGCCGACGACGGGGTCGTCGCGGCCCTCTCCCCGCGCGCGGGGAGAGGGGGGAAGCGCGGCCAGGATGGTGTCCAAGGCACCGATGATGTTGTTCACAATCTCTGCGTTCCAGCATCGCAGGATGCGATAGCCCTGCGTGGCCAGCCACGCGTCGCGAACGCGATCATGCTCGCTGTCGGCATGCTGGCCACCGTCGAGTTCGATGATCAGTCGAAGATCCCGGCAGCAGAAATCTGCGACGTATCGGCCGATCGACTCCTGACGGGTGGAACTTGAAACCAGCCAGACGCCGGTCGCGCAGGCGATACCAGAGGCGGCGTTCTGCCTCGGTCTGCGTCTCGCGTAAGCCCCGCCGGAAACGACTCCGTTCCGGATCGGCTTCGCGCATCCCCTCACTGCCCCCGCGCCGCCAGCTCATCCGGCAGCGCATAAGCCCATTGGGTGATCGTGCCGGCGCCGAGGAACACCACGTAATCGCCCGGCTTGGCGAGGTCGGCGATGATCCCGGCCAGCTCCTCCGGCCGCTCCAGCGCCCGGGCGTCCCGGTGGCCGCGGGACCGCAGGCCCGCCACGAGGCTGTCGCGGTCGAACCCTTCGATCGGCGCTTCGCCGGCCGCGTAGACCGGGGCGACGATCACCGTGTCTGCGTCGTTGAAGCAGGTGCAGAAATCGTCGAAGAGCGATTGCAGCCTTGTGTAGCGGTGCGGCTGCACGATCGCGATCACCCCGTGCTCGGTCGAGGCGCGGGCGGCCTTGAGCACCGCCTTGATCTCCACCGGATGGTGTCCGTAATCGTCGAAGATCGTCGCGCCGTTCCATTCGCCGGTTCGGGTGAAGCGCCGCTTCACGCCGCCGAATCCGGCGAGTGCGTTGCGGATCGCCTCGGGCTTCACGCCGAGTTCGTGCGCCACTGCCAAAGCCGCGGTGGCGTTGAGCGCGTTGTGCTTGCCCGGCATCGGTAGGACCAGATCCTCCATCTCCATCCGGTAGCCCGGACGGCGGTCGCGGATCATCACCCGGAAGCGGCTCTGGCCGCCGCGCAGGTCCACGTCGATCAGGCGCACGTCGGCCTGCGGATTCTCGCCGTAGGTGATGATCCGCCGGTCCTCAATATGGCCGACGAGGTCCTGCACCACCGGATGGTCGGTGCACATCACGGCGAAGCCGTAGAACGGGATGTTGTCGATGAAGCGCCGGAACGCGTCCTTGACCGCCTCGAACGAGCCGAAATGGTCGAGATGCTCGGGATCGATATTGGTGACGATCGCCACGTCGGCGGGCAGCTTGAGGAAGGTGCCGTCGGATTCGTCGGCCTCCACCACCATCCAGTCGCCCTCACCCATCCGGGCGTTGGTGCCGTAGGCATTGATGATGCCGCCGTTGATCACGGTCGGATCGAGGTTGCCGGCATCCAGCAGGGTCGCGACCAGGGACGTGGTCGTGGTCTTGCCGTGCGTGCCCGCGATGGCGACGCAGGATTTGAAGCGCATCAGCTCGGCCAGCATCTCGGCCCGGCGCACCACGGGCAGGCGGCGCTCCCGGGCGGATTCCAGCTCCGGGTTGTCACGCTGGATCGCCGTCGAGACCACGACCAGCGCGGCCTCCGCGACGTTGTCGGCATTGTGACCCACGAAGGTGCGCATGCCCTTCTCGGCGAGACGGCGGACATTGGCGTTGTCGTTGGCGTCCGAGCCCTGCACCGTGTAGCCGAGATTGTGCATCACCTCGGCGATGCCGGACATGCCGATGCCGCCGATGCCGATGAAGTGGATGGGACCGAGCTTGTCGGGCAGCTTCATGGGTCGAACCGTCTGGTGGCGGGATCGCCGGTGCGGAATCCCGTAAGGATCAGGTGCGGGCCGCCGTCTTGACGACGACCTCGGCCAGCCGTTCGGCGGCATCATGGATGCCCGCGCTTCTGGCCGCATCGGCCGCCGCGGTCAATTTTGCCGGCGTTGCGAAGCAGGCGGTCAGCTCTGCGGCGAGGCGATCCGGGGTGAAGTCCGACTGCTTCACGGCCAAAGCGGCGCCGATGGCGTCGAGGGTCGCGGCGTTGGCAGCCTGGTCTTGATCGAGCGAGCCGGGCAGCGGCACGAGGATCGCCGGACGACCGATCGCTGCGAGTTCCGAGACCGTCGAGGCGCCCGAGCGCCCGACCACGAGGTGGCTTGCCGCCATCCGGGCGGGCAGGTCTTTAAAGAACGGCGCCGCCTCGATCCCGGCGAGACCCATCGCAAGGTAGCGGTTCTGCACCGCCGTCAGATCCTCGGGTCGGACCTGCTGCACGAGGTGCAGCCGGGCGCGCAGGGCGTCAGGCAGGCGCGCGAGCGCCTCGGGCACGACCTCGCCCATGACCCGGGCACCCTGGCTGCCGCCGAATACCAGGAGGCGCAGAACGTCACCGTCGCCGAAGGCAGGGTACGCGACCTTCGCGGCCTCGATCACCGCTGGGCGAAGCGGGTTGCCGGTGTGGATGCGCGGTGCCTTCGCCTTGTCGGGCACCCCGCGTACCACCTTGAAGCCCGTGGCGATGGTGCGCGCGCCCCGCGCCAGGAAGGCGTTGGCCCGGCCCATCACGGCGTTCTGCTCGTGCAGGATCGTCGGGACCCGCAGGATCTGGCCGGCCAGGACCGGAGGCACGGTCGGGTAGCCGCCGAAGCCCACGATGGCGGCCGGGTTGATCCGGCGGATCTCCTTGGCAGCGACGCCGAAACCGCGGCCGAGCGTCAGAACGGCATTGGCCCGTTTCAGGGGCGAGCGGCCCGAGGGCGTCGCGGACGCGATGGTGATGACCTCGGAAGCCGGGAACTCGGAGGCGATCGAATCGACCCGGGCATCGGTGGCGAGCGCCACTCGGATGCCGCGGGCGCGGAGCGCGTGGGCGAGGCTCTCGGCCGGGAACAGGTGGCCGCCGGTGCCGCCCGCGCAGAGCAGGATCGTGGGGGTGAAGACCGTCACCGCATCACTCCGGCCACGGTGGCGGGTGCGGTGCCGGGGGGCTTCTGGCTGAGCAGGATGGTGCGCGGACGCTTCCGGGTCAGGGCGACGAGGAAGCCCGTGCCGAGCGCCAGGGATATCAGCGACGAGCCGCCGTAGGACACGAAGGGCAGCGTCATGCCCTTGGCAGGCATCAGCTGGGTGTTCACCGCCATGTTGATGCACGCCTGCAAGCCGAAGAGTGTGGTCAGGCCGGTGATCGCCAGCCGCGAGAACGTGTCGTCGGTGCGCCGGGCGAGCTTGAGGCCGCGCAGCACGATGAAGGCGAACAGCGCCACGAGGCAGAGGCAGACGATCACGCCGAACTCCTCGCCGGTGACTGAGAAGATGAAGTCGGTGTGGGCGTCCGGCAGGTGCCGCTTGGCCACGCCCTCCCCCGGCCCGGTGCCGAACCATCCGCCCGAGCGGAAGGATTCGCGTGACCAGAAATCCTGGAAGCCACCGCCGGAATCCCGGTCGAGGAACTTGTTGAAGCGCTCGCGCACGTGGTGGAAGAACAGGTAAGCCGCAAACACGCCCCCGAGCCCGAGCACCCCGAGCACCGCGACCCAGATCAGGTGCAGGCCGGCCACGAAGAACAGCGCGCACCACACCATGGTAATCAGCATGGTCTGGCCGAAATCGGGCTGAAGCAGCAGCGGCACGATGGTGATCGGCAGGAGCAGCATCGCCAGGAAGCCGCCGGGCATGTCGCGGCGCTGCGCCCCCTCCGAGAACGCCCACGCGGACACCACCACGAAGGCCGGCTTCACGAATTCCGAGGGCTGGAGGCCGAAGGGGCCGAACTGGATCCAGCGATGTGCGCCCTTGATCTCGGGGCCGAACTTGCCGGCGAGCAGGCAGAGGGCGACGCCGCAGATCCAGGTGACCAGGGCCAGCCGGCGGATGCCGCGCAGGGACAGGAACGAGACCGCGCAGATCAGCAGGATGGTCGGCGCGAGGTACATCGCCTGCCGGTTCAGGAAGTAGAAGGTCGGCAGGCCGATGCGCTCGGCGACCGGCGGGCCGCCGCCCATCAGGAAGACGAGGCCGGCGACCATGAGCGCGAACAGGGCCGCGAGCAGGCCGCGGTCCACGGTCCACCACCAATCTGTCAGGGGGGTGCGTTCAGCACGTGACATCATGCCGGGTAACGACTCCAGTCCGTGCGAACGACGATCCGCGCGGGTCGGGCTGGATCCTGTGCAGGAATGGTAAACGGAGCCTTATGGCGGGCCGCGTCCGCGCGCGCTGCGGCGGCGACGGATCAAGCATACTGGTATCCGAATACTGGACTTAAGATACGCTATGTTAATTTTGGTAACGCAACTTGCGGGTGTATTTACCCGGCGACACGGAGCGTGAGGCGTCCGGTCCGCCAACCGGAAGTCGGCACGCCATGTTCAAGACCCTGAACGTCCGTGAAGCCCAGGTCAAGCTCGCGGCCCTCGACCGGGTCCAGGGCGTGATCGAATTCGATCTGAACGGCCGGATCCTCTCGGCGAACCAGAACTTCCTCGATGTCGTCGGCTATACGCTGCCCGAGATCGTCGGCCAGCATCACAGCCTGTTCCTGGAGCCGGCCCAGCGCGACTCGGCCGACTATCGGGCGTTCTGGGAACGGCTGCGGGCCGGGACGTTCGAGACCGGGCAGTTCCAGCGGAGCGGTCGCGGCGGCCGCCCGATCTGGATCCAGGCCTCCTAC
The DNA here is from genome assembly GCF_022829605.1 of Methylobacterium sp. E-065. GTDB lineage: Bacteria > Pseudomonadota > Alphaproteobacteria > Rhizobiales > Beijerinckiaceae > Methylobacterium. Next base: position 150,706 of record NZ_JAKSYD010000112.1, read on the forward strand.
AACCCGATGCTCGACGGTCGCGGCCGGCCCTACAAGGTGGTGAAGTTCGCCACCGACATCACCCGGCAAAGGACCGAAGAGGCCGATCGCGCCGGCCAGATCGCGGCGATCGACAAGGTGCAGGCGGTCATCGCCTTCGACCTCGACGGCACCGTGATCGAGGCTAACGACAACTTCCTGGCGGTCATGGGCTATGACCGCACCGAGGTCGTGGGGCAGCATCACAGCCGGTTCGTCGAGCCGGGCTACCGGGACAGCGAGGCCTACCGCGCCTTCTGGGCGGCTCTGCGCAACGGAAGCTATCAGGCGGCGCAGTTCCGCCGGATCGGCAAGGGTGGCCGCGAGGTCTGGATCCAGGCCTCCTACAATCCGATCCTGGATGCGGCCGGGCGCCCCTACAAGGTGGTGAAGTTCGCCACCGACATCAGCGAGCAGGTTCGCCTGTTCGCCGACCTGCGCACGCTCATCGATCAGAATTTCGGCGAGATCGAGCAGGCCGTGTCGCATTCGACCCAGGCGGCCGTGCTGGCCTCCTCGGCCGCCGATTCGACCTCCGGCAATGTCCAGACCGTTGCCGCTGCCGCCGAGGAACTGGCGGCGTCGGTGGCCGAGATGTCCCAGAGCATCGTGCGCTCCCAGAGCGCCACCGACACCGCCTATGCCTGCGTTCAGGATGCCGACGCCCATACGAAGCGGCTCGCCCTCACCGCGACCGCGATGACGGGCATCGTCGGCTTGATCCAGAACATCGCCGGCCAGATCAATCTGCTGGCGCTCAACGCCACGATCGAGGCGGCGCGCGCCGGCGAGGCCGGACGGGGTTTTGCCGTGGTGGCGTCCGAGGTGAAGGCTTTGGCCGATCAGGCCGCCCGCGCCACCGGCCAGATCAACGGCGAGATCGCCAGCATACAGCGGGTCTCGCAGGAGGTGGTTGTGGCGCTGGGCTCGATCGGGGCTTCGGTCTCGGTGATGCGGGAGACAGTGGTGGCGACGGCGGCCGCCATCGAGGAGCAGAGTGCGGTGACGCGCGACCTTGCCGAGAACATGCAGAGCGCCTCCGGCGCGGTCACGGCGATCACGGGCAATATCGGCGCGATCGTGCAGTCGGTGGCCGGCGTCTCGCAGGCGGTGGGGACGACCCGCGAGGCCGCCAAGGTACTGGCGCGCTGAGCTTCCCTCAGTCGAGCGCCTGCACCAGCTCGCGGAACCGGTTGCCGCGCACTTCGAAGTTCGGAAACTGATCGTAGGACGCGCAGGCCGGCGAGAGCAGCACCACGGGCTCCGGGGCGCCCGAGGCTGCGGCGTTCTCGGCGGCCTTCGGCACCGCCACCTCCAGCGTCTCGCAGCGGGTGTAGGGCACGGCGCCGTCCAGGGTCGCCGCGAAGGCGTCGGACGCCGCACCAATCAGGTAGGCATGGGCGACCCGCTCGAAATACGGCACCAGCGGGAAGATTCCCCCATCCTTGGCCTTGCCGCCGAGGATCCAGTGGATGTCCCGGAAGGCCAGGAGTGCCTTCTCGGTGGAATCGGCGTTGGTCGCCTTGGAATCGTTGACGAACAGCACGGGGCCGCGCCGTCCGACCTCTTCCATCCGATGCGGCAGGCCCGGGAACGAGGTCAGCCCGGCCTGGATCTGCTCGCCCGACAGACCGAGCGCTCGCGCCACCACCGCCGCGACCGCCGCGTTTTGCCAGTTGTGGGCGCCCCGCAGCGAGCCGATCCCGTTCACATCGGCGAGCGCCGTGCCGTCCGGTTCGCGGACGATGCCGTCGCGCACCGTCAGGGCATCGGTGGCGAGCACCTCACCGTGGGGCACGTGGACACGCACGAGGTCGATGCCGCGCCTTTCGGCGATGGTGCGGCTCGGCGCATCGTCGATGCCGACAATCGCGAGCCCTGCGCCCTGGATCAGACGCTCCTTGATGGCGGCGTACTGCTCCATGGTGCCGTGACGGTCGAGATGGTCGGGGGTGATGTTCATCAGTACGCCGATGCTCGGGTCGAGGCCCGGCGTGAGGTCGATCTGGAAGGACGACATCTCGATTACGTGGACGCGGTCCGCGGAGGGCGGCTCCAGCGACAGGATCGCGGTGCCGATATTGCCGCCCATCTGCACGTCGCGGCCCGCCTGGGCCAGGACATGGGCGATTAGCGCCGTGGTGGTCGATTTGCCGTTGGTCCCGGTGATCGCCACGAACGGTGCCCCCGGCGCCTGCGCCCGGCGCTCGCGGCAGAACAGCTCGATGTCGCCGATGATCTCGACGCCGGCTTCCTTGGCAAGGCGGACGCTCCAATGCGGTTCCGGGTGGGTCAGGGGAACGCCTGGGCTCAGCACCAGGGCGGAGAGGCCTGACCAGTCGGACACACGCAGATTCTCGATACCGATTCCAGCGTCCTGCGCGCGGACGCGGCTGTCGGCGTTGTCGTCCCACGCCCGCACATCGGCACCGCCCGCCTTCAAGGCCAGCGCCGTGGCGAGTCCGGAGCCGCCGAGACCGAACAGGGCAACGGTTTTTTCCTGAAAGACGGTGACGGGTGTCATGCGGAACTCTGGATGCGGCAGTCGATCCGACCGGTCCCACTCACGCCCTCATCCTGAGGTGCTGCGCAGCAGCCTCGAAGGAGGGCTCCAGGGCTCGCGCGGCTGGCTGGAGGCCTCCTTCGAGGCCTCCGCTACGCTCCGGCACCTCAGGATGAGGGCCAGACAGGGATCTGGCCGCTCAAGACAGTTATTTAGCACACTTCTTCAGCGCAGCTTCAGCGTCGCCAAGCCCGCCAGCGCCAGGATCACCGCGATGATCCAGAACCGGATCACGACCTGCGGCTCCTTCCAGCCCTTCTGCTCGAAATGGTGGTGGATCGGCGCCATCCGGAAGACGCGCTTGCCCGTCAGCTTGAACGAGGCGACCTGGATGATCACCGACATCATCTCCAGGACGAACAGGCCGCCAACGATCGCCAGGACGATCTCGTGCTTGGTCGCCACCGCGATGCTGCCGAGCAGGCCGCCGAGCGCGAGCGAGCCGGTATCGCCCATGAAGATCTGGGCCGGCGGTGCGTTAAACCAGAGGAAGCCGAGGCCGGCTCCGATCACCGCGCCGCAGACTACGGCGAGTTCGCCTGTGTCGCGGACGTAGTTCACCTGCAGGTAGCTCGCCGTGAAGGAATTGCCCACGAGGTAGGCGATGAACCCGAAGGTGCCGCAGGCGATCATCACCGGCACGATGGCGAGCCCGTCGAGTCCGTCGGTCATGTTCACGGAATTGCCGGCGCCGACGATCACGAAGGCGCCGAACAGCGGGTAGAACCAGCCGAGGTTCAGCAGCGCGTCCTTGAAGACCGGGAAGGCGAGCTGGTTCTGCAGCGCGGAGGGGGAATAGACCGCGACGGTGACGCAGGCCGCGAGCGCGATCACAGCCTCCAAGGCCAATCGGAACTTGCCGGAGAAGCCCTTGTGCGACTGCTTCGTCACCTTGAGGTAGTCGTCGTAGAACCCGATCGCCCCGAACCCGAGCGTGACGGTCAGCGTCACCCAGACGTAGTGGTTGCGGGGGTTGGCCCACAGCAGGATCGCCACCACGGCGCCCGCCAGGATCATCAGGCCGCCCATGGTCGGGGTGCCGCGCTTGGTCAGCAGATGGGTCTGCGGCCCGTCCTCGCGGATCGGCTGACCCTTGCCCTGCCGGATCCGCAGGAGCGAGATGATCCAGGGGCCGAACCAGAACACGAACAGGCCCGCCGTGAACAGCGCGCCGCCGGTGCGGAAGGTGATGTAGCGGAACACGTTCAGCGGCGTGAAGCTGCCGCTCAGTTCCGAGAGAAGGTACAGCATGCGGGCGCTCGGCCCCTTCGTTCAGGCGAGGGTTTCAGGGAGCGGCACCGATCGTCCATGACGCTGGGCCGCATCGATCAACTCAGGCGCGCGATCAGGGGGCCGTCGCGAGGGCGCGCCGCGCCGGGTCGTCCGCGTAGCGGGCTTTCAGCGCGTCGACAATCCGGCCCATGCGGCTGCCGTTCGATCCCTTGATCATGACGGCATCCCCGGGCCGCAGGATCCGCGTGATCGGCTCGATCAGGTCGGCGGCGGTGTCGGCCGCGCCGGCTCGGCGGCTGACCGGGAGCGCCTCGAACAGGTGGCGCGTCAGCGGGCCGGCCGCGAAAACGAGATCGATATGCGCGGCCTCGACCGCCTCGGCGAGGCCGCGATGGAGGTCCGGGGCGGCGGCGCCGAGTTCCAGCATGTCGCCGAGCACCGCGATGCGGCGCCCGCGCGGTCCGGTCTCGATGCCGGCGAGCGTCGCCAACGCCGCCCGGACCGCCGCCGGGTTGGCGTTGTAGCTCTCATCGATGAGGTAGGCGGTGCCGCCGTCGATCTCGAGGGCGGTCCGCGCCCCGCGCCCGGCGGGTGGGGACAGCGTGCCGAGCGACAGCGCGGCCCGGGCGAGGTCGGCGCCGAGCGCGTGGATCACCGCCATGACGCCGAGCGAGTTCAGCGCCGTGTGCCGGCCGGCGGTCCCGAGCTTGTAGGTGACGGCCTCACCCATCACCACCGCGTCCACCACCGAGAGATCGGGGCGCAGCACGATCCGCTGGGCGCGGACATCGGCCTGCGGGTGCTCACCGAAGCTGACGATCCGGCCGGCCCGGGACGCCTGCGCGTGGGCGACGAGGCGGTCGAAATGCGGGCCGTCCCGGTTGATAATGGCGACGCCGCCGGGCTGGAGCCCGGAGAAGATCTCGCCCTTGGCATCCGCGATGGCGGCGAGCGAGGCGAAATGCTCGATATGGACCGGCTCGACCGTGGTGATCAGGGCGATGTCGGGGCGAACCTGCGCGGTCAGCGGCACGATCTCAGCGGCGTGGTTCATGCCGATCTCGAACACGCCGTAGCGCGTCGAAGCGGGCATCCGGGCCAGCGTCAGCGGGACGCCCCAATGGTTGTTGTAGGAGGCCGCCGAGGCATGGGTCTCGCCCTGCTCGGACAGGACGTGGCGCAGGGCCTCCTTGGTGCCGGTCTTGCCGACGGAGCCCGTTACCGCCACCACCTGAGCCGTGGTTCGGGCGCGGGCGGCCGCGCCGAGGCGGACCATCGCGGTCAGGACCGGATCCTCGCCGATCTCCGGCACCGCCAGCAGGGGGCCGTGCGCCGCCAGCGCGTCGGCGCGATCCTGGCGCACCAGTGCGGCGCCGGCTCCGCGCCCCAGGGCGTCGGCGACGAAGTCATGGCCGTCGCGCGCCTCGCCCCGGATGGCGAAGAACAGGTCGCCGGGTTGCAGCGTCCGGGTGTCGATCGAGGCGCCGCCGATCGGCTGCTCGGCGCCGATCAGGCGGCCGCCGGTGGCGGCTTCGAGCTCCGCGCGGGTCCAAAGTGCGGTCATGGTCAATCCCCGTCGCCGTCAGGCGGCCGCGTCGGCGATGGCGGCACGCAGGATCGCGTGGTCCGAGAACGGTAGGGTGCGATCTCCCACGATCTGGCCGGTTTCATGACCTTTGCCGGCTACGACCAGCACGTCGCCGGGCCCGAGGCGGTCCACGGCTGTCCGGATCGCCGCTTCCCGGTCGCCGATCTCCTCGGCGCCCGGGGCCGCGGCCAGGATCGCTTGGCGGATCGCGGCGGGCTCTTCGGTGCGCGGGTTGTCGTCGGTGATGATGACCGTGTCGGCGAGACGCTGCGCGATGGCCCCCATCAGCGGGCGCTTGCCCCGGTCGCGGTCGCCACCACAGCCGAACACCACCACGAGCTGGCCGGACGCGAAGGGGCGCAGCGCCGTCAGCACGCTCTCCAGCGCCTCGGGCTTGTGGGCGTAGTCGACGAGGCAGAGGCCGCCCCGCGCCTCCCCGATCCGCTCCATGCGGCCGGGCACGCCGGTGAGATGGTCCAGAGCGGCGAACACACCGTCCGGGTCGGCTGCGCCGGCCGGGGTGGCGAGCGCGAGGCCGGCCGCCACCAGGGCGTTCTCGACCTGGAATTGACCGACGAGCGGCAGACGCAACGTGCGGACGCGTTCCCGTTCGATGAGCCGGACCGCCTGGGCGAATCCTTCCGTCTGGACGGACTCGATCCGCAGGTCGCGGCCGGCGCGGCCGACCGTGCGCACAGGCCGCCCGGCCTCCCCGGCGGCGGCAATCACCCGGTCGGAATAGGCCCCGTCGGCGTTGACCACCGCCGGGCACCCTGCTGGCAGGAGCTCCGTAAAAAGCCTCATCTTGGCTGCGAGATACTCTTCGATGCTCGCGTGATAATCGAGGTGATCGCGCCCGAGATTGGTGAAGCCCGCCGCAATGAGCCGTACGCCATCGAGGCGGCGCTGCTCGATTCCGTGCGAAGACGCCTCCATGGCGAGGTCGGTCACGCCCTCCTGCGCCAGGCGCGCCAGGGTCTCGTGCAGCGTCACCGGGTCCGGCGTGGTGAGCGAGCCGTATTGCGCACCGCGGTTGGTGACGATCCCGACGGTGCCGAGGCTCGCCGCGTCGCGGCCGAGGCGGGCCAGGATCTGGCGCACGAAGTCGGCGACGGAACTCTTGCCCGCGGTGCCGGTCACCGCCACCACGCTGTCCGGCTGCGATCCGGCAAACCGCGCAGCGGCCAGCGCCAGAGCCCTGCGGGCGTCCGCTACGGGCACCCAGGCCACCGCCTCCGGCAGATCAGCCGGACGCGCGCCCTCACCCGCCACCGCCACGGCGCCGCGATTGGCCGCCTGGGGGGCGAACCGACGCCCGTCAGCCTTTGTACCTGGCACGGCGACGAACACCGTGCCGGTGGCGACCTGCCGGCTGTCGGCGGTCAAGCCCGTCACCGCCAGATCCGCGGTGCCGATAGGGGCTTCTGGGAAGAGATCGGCGAGCCGGGCCGTCATGACACCTCCCTCACGGACCGCCGAGCTGATTGATATGGTAGGCGTTGAGCTTGACCATCTGGGGGAACGGACGCACCGGCGGCTCGAATTGCGGCGGCAGGCCCAGGATCGGCGCCACGCGCTCGATCACCTTGCCGGTGACCACGCCCGCGTTCCAGGCCGCTGTCGCGTAGCCGCCGGATTCCGGCAGGCCCTGCGGCTCGTCCATGATGGTGACGAACAGGTATTTCGGGTCGTTCATCGGCGCCGCCGCCATGAAGGTCGTGAACAGGCGGTTGTGGATGTAGCGGCCGCCGATCACCTTCTCGGCCGTGCCGGTCTTGCCGCCCACGAAGTAGTACGGGATCGCCGCCTTCTTGGCCGAGCCCTCGGAGGCGTTGAGGCGCATGATGTAGCGCATCGCCTCGGAGGTCGCACCCGACAGGACGTGGGTGGAGCGTGCCTTGTCGTCGGGATTCGCCTTGAGGAAGGTTGGGGTGATCAGGTCGCCGCCATTGGCGATGGCCGCCACGGCCGACGCCGCCTGGATCGGTGCCACCGCGATGCCGTGGCCGAACGCGATGGTGATGGTGTTGATCTCGGTCCAGCGGGACGGGACGATCGGTGCCGCGCTTTCGGGCAGCTCGGTGCGCAGCCGGTCGAGCAGGCCCATCTTCTTCAGGAACGCCTTGTGGCCGGGCACGCCGACGCCCAAGGCCATCTTGGCCGAGCCGATGTTGGAGGAATGCGTGAACACCTCCGGCATGGTGATGACCCGGTTGGTGCCGTGATACTCGTGGATCTTCTGGCGGCCCCAATTCAACACGCCGCCGCGGGTGTCGAAGGTCGAGTTGACGTTATACTTGCCGGAATCGAGCGCCATGGCGAGCGTCATCGCCTTGAAGGTCGAGCCCATTTCGTAGACACCGACATTCATCCGGTTGATCCGGTCGGGCGAGAGCGCGTCCTTCGGGTCGTTCGGGTCGAAGTCGGGCATCGAGACCAGGGCGATGACCTCACCGGTCTTCACGTCGAGGATCATCGAGGCGCCGGCCTTGGCCTTGAAGTGGTCGATGCCCCAGGCCAGCTCGTCGCGCACCGCGAATTGGGCGCGCAGATCGATCGAGAGCTGCACCGGCTTCAGGTCGGCCTGCTTGTTGATCAGCCCGAAGCTGTTCAGCGCCTGCAGACCGGTGGAGTCGATGTACTTTTCCATGCCGGCGATGCCGACGCCGTCGAGGTTGGTGGCGCCCAGGATGTGGGCGGCCGCAGTCCCGTTCGGGTAGACCCGCTTGTGGTCGGGCAGGAAGCCGATGCCCGGGATGCCGAGCCGGTGAACCTCGGCCTGCTGCTTCGGGGTCAGCTCGCGCTTCACCCAGACGAAGCCCGCGCCGCTGCGGCCCTTTCGCGAGGACAGCTTGGCGCGCAGCTCCGAGGCATTCAGCTCGGGGAGCACTGCGGTGAGCAGCTCGACCGCCTCATCCTTGTCGTAGATGTTGCCGGGTTCGGCGAAGACCGAGACGGTGCGGATGTCGGTGGCCAGGATCTCGCCGTTCCGGTCGACGATGTCGGGCCGGAACGCCGTCGAGGAAGCGGCCGCTACCCGGTGCTCCTGGCTGGGCGGCTCCCCGAAGATCGCCATCGCCAGGAGCTTCGCCGAGATCGTGCCGAACACGCCGACGAAGACCAGCCCGACGAGCGCGACGCGCATGTGCGACCGCTCGATCGCCAGCCGGAACATGCTGCGCACGAACGCCTTGGCGCGGTCGGCGCGCGGCTCCGGCGGCAGCGCCTCCTCGGGGATCGGGCGCGGCGCGGAGGCGGCAAGCGCCAGGGCGGCGGCCTCCAGAAGCGCAGCCTCGTGCTCCGACACGCCGGTGTCCGGCGCCGCAGCGGCTTCGTCTGGGGTCTGGTCGGTGTCTTGGGACACGGGTGACTACCTCGAAGCGCTCGTCGGGGTGCGGGTCGTGGTGACGGTGCGGGTGATCGAGCCGGTGGTGCGCGGCTCGGGTCCGCCCTTGTCCTTGGGGGTCGCGGTGGCGGCGAGCAGCCGGCCGATTTCGTCGCCGCGCTCCTGCCGGGCGGGCAGGTCCGAGAGACGCGCCAGATGGCTGGTGCCGATCGGTTCCAGGGCAAGGTGCTTGTCGACGGCGGCCTGGAGGCGGTCGGGCCGCGTGAGGAGCTGCCACTCGGCGCGCAGCACCGCGATCGCCTGGCGCTCCTTGTGCAGCGCCGTCTGCAGCTTCGAGACCTGACCGCCCTGATAGAGCGTGTCGTACTTGATCGAGTAGGCGTAGATCGCCGAGGCCACGAGCCCGACGACCGCCAGAAGGTTGAGAAGGCGGATCATCGGCGGTGGCCCCCGCGGGCGGCTTCGGGAAGGCTCGCGAGTCCGGTCAGCGCCGCCAGCGGCTCCGGCACCGCGGATTCCGTACGCGCGGCGGCGCGCAGCTTGGCCGAGCGGGCGCGCGGGTTGCGCGCGATCTCGGCCTCGCCCGGCAGGACCGGGCCCTTGGTCACGAGGTTGAAGCTCCGCGTAACCTCGGCTTGCGTGCCGGGCTGGTGCCGTGAGCCCTGGGCGGACCGGCCGCTGCGGGCGGCAAAGAACTGCTTGACGATCCGGTCCTCCAGGGAATGGAACGTCACGACCGCGAGCCGCCCGCCGGGCCGGAGCACCCGCTCGGCCGCGTGCAGCGCCCGCACCAATTCGCCGAGTTCATCGTTGACCGCGATCCGCAGGCCCTGGAACGTCCGCGTCGCCGGGTGGATGTGGCTGCCGGGCTCGACCCGGACCACGCCGGCGACCAGCTCGGCGAGCTGCGCAGTCGTCTCGATCCGGCCGCGGCGGCGGGCCTCGTGGATGGCCCGCGCGACGGCACGCGAGCGCCGCTCCTCGCCGTAATGGTAGATGATGTCGGCCAACGCCGTCTCTTCGGCCTCGTTGACGAGGTCCGCGGCGCTCGGGCCGTCGCTGCCCATGCGCATGTCGAGGGGGCCGTCGAAGCGGAACGAGAAACCGCGCTCCGGCGCGTCGAGCTGCATGGACGAGACGCCGATATCGAGCACGACGTAGTCCGCCTGCGCCTCACCCGCCTCGGCGAGGAGGGTGTCGAGTTCGCCGAAGCGGCCAGAGACCAGACGGAGGCGACCCTTGGCGGCGGTGACCAGGGCCTGCCCGGCCGCGATCGCGCTCGGGTCCCGGTCGATGGCGATGATGTTCAGGGCCGGATCCCGCTCCAGAAGCGCGCCTGTGTAGCCGCCGGCGCCGAACGTGCCGTCGACCGCGAGGCCGCCGTCGGTTCGCAACGCGGCCGCCACTTCGTCGAGCAGGACGGGGATGTGCGGCGCGCCCGCACCGCGCTGGTTCGCCGGGTCGTGACCCTCCGGCAGGGGACGCCGCCGGGTCATGCGCGCCTCGGCGTGGCGACGCGGAACGGGGCGGGATAGCTGCGCGGTCCGGAAAGCCGGTCGCGAATGCGGCTCAAGCGTCTCATGGTGCCCTGGGCCGGGCCGCCCGAGGGCGGCACACGTGACGGGAACGGCACCGGATGCAGCGTGCGCAAAACGCCGCGCACGGAGGGGCCCTGCGGCGAGGCAGGTTGCGCCCGGCGATCCGATACGCGCCGTTGACGGGAGGATGCCGGGTATCATGGGCCTCGGAGGATCGTCAACGGACACGCTTGGCGCTGCCGCGCGAACCGATCTGACCCCCGCAAGGTTAACCGAAGGTTTTTACCGCGCGGAAAATCGCACGTCCGCACAGGCCGTCGCGGGCGATGTCCGCCTGCGGTAAGCCCTTGTGCCCGTGCGAAATTTCCGGTGGCGGTGGATCAGCCGGCCTATAAGCCGGGTTCTGTAGGGCCGGCGCACTTGCGCACGCCGACGTGGCGGCCATTCCTCTGGGACGGTCGTTGCCGACCGCCTCGAGCAACCAACCCGGGCGACTGGCCTGGAGAGAAGGCCTGCCCCTCTCGCGAAGGGCGCGCCGCCCCTATTCGGTCTTGCTCCCGGTGGGGTTTGCCATGCCGTCCGCGTTGCCGCGTCCGCGGTGCGCTCTTACCGCACCCTTTCACCCTGACCCCGGACGCGTCCGGGGCGGTCTGCTCTCTGTGGCACTATCCCTGGGGTCGCCCCCGCCGGACGTTATCCGGCACCGTCTCTCCATGGAGCCCGGACTTTCCTCCCCGGACGCGTGAAGCGTCCGGAGCGGCCGCCCGGCCGGCTGATCCAGCGGGCAGATGCGCTCGCGGATCAGTCCGGGTCAAGGACGGATCACCAGGTGCCGGTGTTCTCCATGGAGGTCCAGGGCTCCTGCGGCTCCTTGGCGCCCCCCTTCTGGAGGATCTCGATCGAGATGCCGTCCGGCGACTTCACGAAGGCCATGTAGCCGTCGCGGGGCGGCCGGTTGATCGTCACGCCCTTGTCCCGAAGCTGGGCGCAGAAGGCGTAGATGTCATCAACCTGATAGGCGAGGTGCCCGAAATTGCGGCCGCCCGAGTAGGTCTCCGGGTCCCAATTGTAGGTCAGTTCGACCAGCGGGGACTTCGTCTCCTTGGCCCGGGCGGCATCGCCGGGGGCCGCCAGGAAAACCAGGGTGAAGCGGCCCTTCTCGTTCTCGACGCGCCGGACCTCCTGCAGGCCGAACGTGTCGACGTAGAAGGCGAGCGCCCTGTCGAGATCGGCCACCCGGACCATGGTGTGCAGAAATTCCATCGCGGGAGATCCCTCTGTTGCGGCGAGGGCCATCACGACGCCCTCAGGAAGACCGACATGGCCTGCTCGGCCGCGGTTCGTCGCACTTCTAGCTAGAGCGCGCCCCGGACCGCGGGTAGACCGGATGCGGCTTGGGCCCGGAGCACACGGCCGGCGCGGCCGCGTTGCACCGGGCGCGCCGAGCGACCAGAAGGGACCGCAGCAAACACCCGAAGTGAGGGCCGCATGCGCACCGAGACGCCGCCGCTGATCCGCTTGGAGGAGTACCGTCCGAGCGACTACCTGATCGATCGCGTCGATCTCGACATTCGCCTCGATCCGCACGCCACCCGGATCGACGCAACCCTGGCGCTGCGCCCGAACCCGGCCGGCATCCCGGATGCGCCCCTGAACCTCGACGGCGATGACCTGCATTTGGTGTCGGTGGCCCTCGACGGCGCTGCGCTCGCATCGGACGCCTACACGGCGTCCCCGGCGGGCCTGAGCCTGCTCGCCCCGCCCCGAAAACCCTTCACCCTGCGGCTCGTCACCGAAGTCGATCCCACCGGCAACACCAAGCTGATGGGGCTCTACCGCTCAAGCGGGGTCTACTGCACCCAATGCGAGGCCGATGGCTTCCGCCGCATCACCTACTTCCTCGACCGCCCCGACGTCATGGCTGTCTACACCACCCGGATCGAGGCCGACCGAAACGAGGCGCCGGTTCTGCTGGGCAATGGCAACCTCGTCGAATCGGGCGCGGTCGGCACCGACCGGCACTTCGCGGTCTGGCACGATCCGCATCCGAAACCCGCCTACCTGTTCGCCCTCGTCGGCGGCCGGCTGGGGAAGGTCGAGACCCGCTTCACCACCATGGAGGGGCGTCCCGTGACCTGCGCGGTCTATGTCGAGCCCGGCAAGGAGCCCCGGGCGGACTACGCCCTCGACGCCGTGATCCGCTCCATGGCCTGGGACGAGACGGCGTTCGGCCGACCCTACGACCTCGACGCGTTCAACGTCGTGGCCGTCTCGGACTTCAACATGGGCGCCATGGAGAACAAGGGGCTCAACATCTTCAACGACAAATACGTGCTGGCGAGCCCCGAGACGGCGACCGACGGCGACTACGCGGCGATCGAGGCGATCATCGCCCACGAGTACTTTCACAACTGGTCGGGCAACCGCGTCACCTGCCGCGACTGGTTCCAGCTGTGCCTGAAGGAGGGCCTGACGGTCTTCCGCGATCAGGAATTCTCCTCCGACATGCGCTCCCGGCCGGTGCACCGGATCGCCGAGGTGCGTGGCCTCCGGGCGCGCCAATTCCCCGAGGATGCCGGGCCGCTGCGCCATCCGGTCCGGCCCCGGGCCTATGCGGAGATCAACAACTTCTACACGGCGACCGTCTACGATAAAGGCGCCGAGATCGTCCGGATGCTGCGCACCCTGATCGGCACGCAGGCGTTCCGAACCGGCATGGACCGGTACTTCGCTGACAATGACGGGAGCGCCGCCACCGTCGAGGATTTTCTCTCGGCCTTCGCAACCGTCACCGGGCGCAATTTCACGGCCTTCGCCCGCTGGTACGAGCGCCCCGGCACGCCGCGCTTGTCGATCTCCGGCCACTACGATCCGCAAGGCGCCCGCTACACCCTGCGGCTCGCACAGAGCCTGCCCGATGCCGACGGGCAAGAGGGGCCGCCGCTGGTGATCCCGGTCGCCCTCGGCCTCGTCGGCGCGTCGGGACCGCTGACCGATGCGACCTGCGCCCAGGTGCGGGACGGCGTGTTCGTCCTCGACCGTCCGGAGGCCGAGATCGTCTTCGAGGGCGTCACCGAGGAGCCGGTGCCGTCCGTGCTGCGGGACTTCTCGGCGCCGGTCCGCCTCGACCTCGCGTTGACCGATGCACAACGCATGCGCCTGCTGGCGCATGACAGCGACCCGTTCAACCGCTGGCAGGCCGCGCAGGACGTCGCCCTGCGGCTGATCCTCGAACCCGATGCCGGCCGCATGGAGGCCTTCGCAGAGGCGCTCGGCCGTTTCCTCGACGGCGAGGCGCTCGCCGATCCGGCCTTCGCGGCCCTGGTGCTGGCGCTGCCGAGCGAGGGCGAAGCCGCCGACGCCCTGCCGGCCGACGTCGATCCAGATGCGATTCATCGGGCGCGCTTCGAGCTGCGGTCCTATCTCGGCCAGACGCTAAGGCCGCGCTTCGAGCGGATCGACGCTGCCCTCGCGCCGGTTGCCGGGGCGCCCTACAGCCCCGACGCGGCCTCGGCGGGACGCCGATCGCTCCGCAACGCCGCCCTCGACCTGATCGCGGCGGGTGACCCCGAAGCCGGCGCGCGACGGGCCGCCGAGCGGTTGGCGGACGCCACCAACATGACCGATCGCCTCGCCGCCCTGGCCACGCTGGCACTGATCCCGGGCGAGGCCCGCGAGGCGGCGCTCGCGGACTTCGCCGCGCGCTATGCCGACGAACCCCTCGTCCTCGACAAGTGGTTCGCCATCCAGGCCCAGATCCCCGAAGCCGGGACATTGGAGCGAATCAGCCGGCTGCAGGGCCATCCTGCCTTCACGCTCACCAACCCGAATCGGGTGCGCGCCCTGATCGGCAGCTTCGCGTTCGGCAACCCGACTCAGTTCGCGAGGGCCGACGGCGCCGGTTTTTCGTGCGTGGTCAAGACAGTTGCGGCGCTCGACTCGACCAATCCGCAGGTTGCAGCGCGCATGCTGACGGCCTTCGGATCCTGGCGTCGGCTGGAAAAATCGCGGGCGGCCAAAGCCGCCGAAATGCTCAACGGGATCAAGGCGATCCCGGGCCTCTCCCGGGACTCCGCCGACATTCTCGCGCGTACCCTGGGAGGCGGCTAAGCACTTGCATTTACGATATAAATTGATTCTTCGGCACCGTTGCAACAAGCGCTCGGCGTCAAGCCCGTATGGTAAAAAAGCCGTGGACAAACCGCCCCGCGGGGTGATTGTATTCACACAGATTCGGGGGGCCGAGCGCTCCGCCCAGTCGCAGTTTCCACGGGCGAGGTTCGGCCATGCCGGAGGCGGGTTCCGCTTCCTTCTCCGCGCGTGCGGATTCGACTCGTGCCGTTTCCTGGCCAGGTCGCACGCCGGAGACCCGGTTCGGCCAAGCTGAACGCTGGCTGCGCTTTGCCGTGCCGGGAACGCTGGCGGTCTTTCTGGCCTGCCTGTGCGGGCTCGCCGCGCTCCACATCCGGGGCCAGCGTGCTGAGATCCTGGCTGTCGCCCAGGCTGAGCTCGAAGGGTTCGCACGCTTGGCCGCGCGGGCCATCGGTCCCACCGGAAGCGTGGGCGCGGATCTGCGCCCTCTGATGCCGGAGAGCGGCCGGCATCCGGGCCGGCGACTGCTGCTGATCCGGCCCGACACCCGCATCGTCGCCGCCCATCCGCCCCTCCCGGCCGATCTCCAGACCCTGTCCCAGGTCCTCGGCGCAAGCGAGCCGCTCTCCGGCCTCAGCGAGCGCGCGGGCGCCATCGCCCTCGACCTCCCGGGCGGCGAAACCGTGCTGGCCGCCATGCACAGCCTGCCGGGTGGCACCGGGCAGGTAGCCGTGCTCCAGCCGGTCGAGCCGCTGCTGCGCGGCTGGACCGCCCGGACTCGGGATCAGATCGTTTTGATCGCCGCTGCCGCCATCGTGATCGTCGGGGTCGGGCTCGCCTACGGGCTCCAGACCCGACAAGCGGCCCGGGCCGACCGCGCCCGCGAGACGATCCGCGGCCGCCTCGAGACCGCGCTGCGCCGGGGCGCCTGCGGCCTGTGGGATTGGGATGTCGCCCGGGGCCGGATCTACTGGTCCGATTCGATGTACGGCCTGCTCGGATATCGGCGGCAGCACGAGTATCTCTCGTTCGGGGACGTCAATGGCCTCGTTCACCCCGACGACGGCGACCTCTACAGCCTCGCCCGCGGCGTGGCGGCCAACCAGACCCATATCGATCACGCCTTCCGCATGCGCGGCGCCGACGGGGCCTATGTCTGGTTTCGCGCCCGGGCCGAGGTGGTGGTGAACGCCGTCGATGGAAGCCGGCATCTCGTCGGCATTGCCACCGACATCAGCGAGCAGCGCGCCCTCGAAGAGACCAACGCGGCGGCCGACATGCGCCTGCGCGACGCCGTCGAGGCGATCTCGGAGGCGTTCGTCCTCTGGGATACCGGCAACCGGCTGGTCCTGTGCAATTCGAAGTTCCGCCATCTCCACGCCCTCAGCCCGGAGGACGCCCGGTCGGGCCAGAGCTACGTTGATGTGATGCGGCGGGGCGTGCTGCCGCAGATCCGGCGCGAATCGGGCGATGTCGGCCTGGTGCCCGGCGGCGCGACGGCCAGGACCTTCGAGGCCGAACTGGCGGATGGCCGGTGGCTCCAGATCAGCGAGCGGCGCACCAAGGACGGCGGCTACGTCTCGGTCGGGACCGATATCACCAGCCTGAAGCGCCATCAGGAGCAGCTCCAGGCTTCGGAGCGCGAGCTGATCGAGACCGTGAAGGACCTCAAGCGCTCCCGCCGGACCCTGGAACTCCAGACCCAGCAGCTCGCCGACCTCGCCGAGCGCTACCTCGACCAGAAGGCCGTCGCCGAGGCGGCGAACCAGGCCAAGTCGGAGTTCTTGGCCAACATGAGCCACGAGCTGCGCACGCCGCTCAACGCGATCATCGGTTTCGCCGACGTGATGGAGAACGCGGTTCTCGGCCCCCTCGGCACACCCCGCTACACCGAATATTGCCGCGACATCCGCGAGAGCGGTTCGCACCTCCTGTCCATGATCGACGACATCCTCGACATGGCCCGGCTCGAGGCGCGCCGCGTGCGGCTGAACCCCCGGACGGTCTCGGCCGAGGCCGCAGTGTCGTCGGCGATCGCGCCCTTCGCGGCGGTCGCCGACGAGAAGGCGATCACCATCACCACCGACATGCCGCCGGATCTCGACCTGCTGGCCGATCCGAGCGCGCTGCAACAGATCCTGGCCAACCTCGTCCAGAACGCGGTGAAGTTCACGCCGGCCGGTGGGCGGGTCGCCGTGCGCGCGCGCCGCGCAGGCGCCAGCACGCATCTCTACGTGGTCGATAACGGCATCGGCATCCGGCGCGCGGACCTCGTGCGGCTCGGCCGGCCGTTCACCCAGGTCGAGGCGCAGATGACCCGCAGCCACAAGGGTTCGGGGCTGGGGCTCGCCATCACGCGCTCGATGGTGGAACTGCACGGCGGGTCGCTGCGCATCCGCTCCGAAGAAACGGTCGGCACCATCGTCCTCGTGCGCCTCCCGGCTGCGAATCTGGACCGCCCGGACCCGATCGGGGCCGAGCGCACTCTCGCTGCACCCCGGCGCGACCGCCGCACAGCGACAACGGTCGCGGCCTAGCGAACTCCCCGCCGGCCCGGACATCGCGCGTCAGCGCCGCGGATCGAGGCCACCGAGCCGGGCCATGCGGCCCTGTTCCGCATGCCAGCGTGCATCCGCCACGGCCCGCGCGAGGCTCCGGATGCGCCAGCGGCGGTAGAGGACGAGGATCGGGTTGCCGCGCAGCCTGGCTTGATGGCGCTGGAGGCGCCGGATCAGGTCTGGCAACTGGGCCGAGGCCGCATCGCCGGTGGCGATCTCGATCGCGCGCAGTTCGGCCCGGAGCCCCGCCTTCCAGTCTTCCATCTTGCCCGAGCCTCCGCGCTGAAACCGCCGGCGGGCTCGCCCACGCGGTGAAGCCATCCGGGTCACGAAAACCGTCGGGGCCGCGGCATGACTGCACGCCCTGCAAACCCGCGCCATAGGGATGGGTTTACGCCTCAGACGATCCGTTCGGCGGATCATGCACGGAAGATACGATCGATGCGCTCCCGAACACGATTGCGCGTCAGCGTCGCGACGCTGCTCGGCCTTTTCGCCGCGCCCGCGCTGGCGCAGAGCACCGGATACGTAACCGGTTTTCCCGGCAAGGATCCCGCGGGCGACGAGGAGATCGGCTGGGGCCCGGCTTACCGGCCGGAAACGAGCTTCGCGCAGCCCGGGACACCGCCGACGCCCGGCGAGATCGCCGGCCGGGCCTATCGCGCCCGGACCGGCCACGGCGTCTACGATCGCGTCGAGGGCGACGGGTCTCTCCGCACGCGGTAGGTTCGTGCCCGGTTGTGTCGCATCGTGCTCCGAACGGCCGGAATCGCCTCTGCCGGACGGTACCCTACCGCCGCCGCAGAGCCCGCCTGGCGGCGGTCCGCGCCTCCCGCTCGAACCGGGCGAGCCGGAGACGGCGCTCCAGGGACAGCGCGTGGCCACCCGGCGGAAGCGCGATGATCTCCGCGATCGGAGTTCGATCCCGGTAGAGGCTCTCCAGGGCCGACCCGTCGAGGGTTGCGGAATCGAGGCGTTCGGCGAAGCCGGTCTCGTGGCAAGCGCGGACGATCTCGGCCTCCAGGAGCAATCCGGGGGCGTGGCTGCGAAGATCCTCGTCGTAAGCGGTCTTCAACAGTGTGGCGATGCCGCCGCCGACCAGCGCAAGGCTGACTGCGATGGGCCGGCCATCGAGGGTGAGGGCGTCCGCCCGGATGCCCACCGGTCCCGAACCGTCCGTGAACAGAGCATGGGCCAACCTGTCGGACTCGGGACGGCAGGCCATTGCGGTGCCGGCCTGCCCCTTCCAGCCGGCGCGTTCCAGGGTGAGGAACGACGAGACCAAGCGGGCAAGGTCCGCCCCCGACGTCGAGCTCTCGAACCCGACGGTGCCGGCCTCCGCCAGTCGGCGGGTTCGGCGGCGCAGATCCTTGAATCGCGACCGGTTCGGGTGACCGGCCAGGAAGGCGTCGTAGTCGGCGCGGCGGTCCATCACCGGCCGGTCGAAGGCTGCCACGGTGCCCAGGACCCAGCCGCGGGCCCGCATGGCCGCCAGCATGTCCGGCACCGCACCCTCCTGGGTCGGCAGGAGCGGCCAGCGCCAGGCGCCACCGCCGGACGCCGCTTCGAGGCCGGCGACGAGGTCGTGCGCGTACGCGGCGCGCTCCGGCCCCTCGGCGATCAGGGGCGCCGTGGCGGTCACGAAGGGCGAGAGGAACGGCCGCATCACCCGGCCGCCAAGGGCGGAGACGTCGCGGGTCGGCGCGCAGGGCAGGAGCGCGACCAGCCGTTCCCCGCGCCTGACGGCGACGAAGCGCAGGCCGGCCGGCAGCAACCCGGCGGCTTCGTGCGCCGCCAGGACAGGCCGTGAAAAGTGCGGGTGCGGCTGGGCAGCGGTCGCGAACAGCCCGTCCCAGCTTTCTGCCTCCGGCGCCGCGGCGTCGGTGATCGATTGTTCGGACCGGCGGACGGCCAGAGTGGCGCGATTCATCGGACGGCTCCCGCGGACCAGATTGGTGTCGGCAGCCCGTGGATCCGCCCAGCGGCGTGGGCGAGGAAGCCGGCCCGCGCTACGGTGGCGACCGCCACCGACACGGCCGCGCCGAGCGCCCCCAGGGCTGGGACCAGGGCGAGACACAGGCCGGCGGCGGCGATAAGCGCACCGGCGGTTATCGCGGCACAGCGCCGCTCACCGCCCAGCATGGTGAGAAGATCCTCGCCCGGCCCGAACAGACTTGCGGCGACGCTTCCGGCCACGAGCACGCACAGGATCGGGATGCTGTCGTTGAGCCCCGCACCGAACATCGCCAGGAGCAACGGAGAGGCGGCCAGGATCGCGCCGCCGACTGCGACCGTCGCGGCCGCGGTCAGGTGGGCTTGGCGCCGGACGAGTTCGGCCAGGAGGAAGCGGTTCTCCACCGCGTGGGCGGCGCTGTAGCGCTGCAGGGTCGCGGCACTGACGGCGAAATGCACGAAGACCACGAATTGCTGGATCCGGGTCGCGGCGAAATAGACCCCTACCTCGGCCGGGCTCACAAGCGCGCCCAGCACGATGACATCGACGAAGGTAAAGCCGGCATTGGCGAGATCGATCGCGGCGATCGGCAGGCTCGTGCCGAGCCAGGTCCGCCAGTGGTAGCGGTTCGGCCCGTCTGCCAGCTCCCGGCGCAGCCGGGTGATGAGCAGGGTCGCCTGAAGGGCCGTCGCGACGGCGGCGGCCACCAGCATGCAGCCCATGGCGACCTCGGCGCGCGGCGGGGCGCCGAGCAGGACCGCCGCGATCATGCAGGCCATCATCAGGGTCTGACGCAGGAGGTAGGGCGGCGCGATGGCGAGCCCGATCCAGTTCTGGCTGCGGGCCACGCCCTCCAGATAATCCTGGAGCGCGAAGAGCGGCATCACGCAGAGGGCGACTGCGATCGGAGCCCTGTAGGCCGGCGCGAACAGCTCCGGCTCGAGGACCAGCAGCGCCGCGCCGAGGCCCGCGACCGAGAGCGCTGCCCCCCCGGTCATGAACGCGCCGGCGCGGATGTAGCCGCGGGCGAGGTCGAGATCGCCCTGGACCTGGTTGGCGGGCACGAACCGGCAGGCGCCCTGCGACAGACCGAGCGTCAGCGTATGGCCGAGCATCGCGGTCCAGACCCAGACGGAGGCGAAGATGCCGTAGGCGTCCCAGCCCATCAGCCGCGCCGCCAGGACTTGAGCGCCGTACGCGAAACCGGCCGAGCCCACGCGGATCGCGAAGACCGTCAGCGCCACACGCTGCGGGCCGCCGCCGAGGGCGCGCAAACGCCGGAACGTACGGATCGGGAGAGCCGTGGCTGACACTGCGCGTTCCAGGCCGAACTCAGGTTGACGGGACGCCGACCTGCGGTTGTCCGGTCTAACCCGGTGCGCGTTGCGCCCCGGTTAAGGGCGGCGTGGCTGGTGCGGCCTTCGGCTCTAAAGGCGTTTCGGTCTTCGCGAGCGACGTCACGATCGTGAGCGCCACGTGCTCGGCCATGCAGCGCAGGCCGAGATCGTTGAGCCGGAACTGACGCCCCAGGAAGTGCCCCTCCCCCCTGTCGATGCGGCTCGACAGGTAGTGCAGCGCCTCGTAGCGCCGCACCAGCGGGACCTGCTGCTGCGTCGCCACGGTCCGCACGGCTTCGACGATCCGGTTGTAATCGGCATCCGCAGCCATGCTGGCGGTATAGATCGGGTCGACCAGAACCACGTCGATCCCGTGGGACCGGATCCAGGTCACCGCTTCGGCGAGCGCGGACTCGAAGGCCTCGGCATCCACCCGGGCGATGGCGTCATGGGTGCCGACCTGCCAGACGACCAGATCGGGTTCGGCCTCCACCACCATGGTCCGCAGGCGCTCGGCAGCGCCGGACGCGATCTCGCCCGGAAGGCCGCGGTGGTCGATCACCACATCGACTTTCGGCAGGGCCCGTTCCAGGGCCGCCTCCAGCTTGGCCGGATAGGAGGCGGATGCGCCTGGTGCCGCAGAGCCACCGATCGCCAGCAGTTTGATCGGCCGCTTCTCGGCGAGCGCCGCCTGGACGGCGCCCAGCTTGGCAGCCGTATAGAGCTGCGCACCCGGCACCCGGCATTCGAGCGATAAGCTCGGCTCGCTAGCACTCGGGTCCGCCATCTGTTCGGCACGGGGTGGCGATGCCGAGGCGGCCAGCATTACGGCTGCCAGGATCGCGGCCTGTCGGGACGGCCGTGGTCGGACCGTACTCACGGCCGCAGCCTCGGAGCCTTGCTGCGGGTACGCCACTCGACGAACCATGCGGTCAATCCCAGCCCGATCAGGCCCGAGCCAGCGACCAGCATATCAATCAGCAGGCCGCCGCCGGTCTGGAAACGCACCAGCTGCCCGATCAGGCTCAGGATCGAGCCCATCGAGAAGACAGCCAGGGAGTTCCGGCCCAGCTGGGTCAGGTAGCCGACGATGCGGCCGATTCGGGGGGCGAGCAATGCGTAAACGGGGGCAAACGCCAACAATACCCCTAGAAAGTGTACAAGACGCGCCGGCGTGAGATAGGTCTTCTCGAACGTGAACAGCAGACGCGGCTCCGGAACCAGCATCGGATCCGGCCGGATCTCGGTTACTGCGAGCACGATCCCGGCCAGTACGATGACGATGCCGGCGGGAAACAGCCGGCGCGCCCACCGGCGCACGAAGTCGGACCGGGCATTCCATCGCTGCAGCAGGAAGCCCAGAACCAGAAGCACTTGCCAACAGAACGGATCGAAATACCAATCCCCCTCCCCGGGCCAGGACGGCAGGTTCCATTCGAACACAAGGCTCGCGAGGTAGATGCCTCCGGACAGGACTAGGGTCCCCACGAGGCTGTAGCGGCCGACCAGCACGAAGAGCGGCGCGACCCCGATCAGCAGCACGTAGAGCGGCAGGATGTTGAAGTAGCCGAGCTGGTAGGTCAGCAGCACCATCCCGCAGACCGATTGGATCGGGTCGGCGAAGAAGCCGCCGGCATTGTGCCATTCGAGGATCAGCGGATTGTCGAGCAGCAGCGCCGCACCCGCGATGATGGCCAGGGCCATCAGCATCACGGTGAGCTGCGCCCGGTAAACCTCGACGGTCCGGTTCAGCAGCCGCACCACACTCTTGCCCGCGGGCTCAGGGACCCCGTCGCGGCCGCGGGTCGCGATGCCGATCGACCACCCGGCCAGGAAGACGAACAGCTCGGCGGCGTCCGAGATGCCGTATTGCGAGAAGGTGTAGCGCTCGAAGGTGTTGCCGGGAATGTGATTGATGAAGATCGTTACCAGGGCGAAGCCGCGCCAGAAGTCGATCGCGTTGGGGTCCCGCATCGTCGCGGCGGCTCCGAATTTCGATGCGTCCGCGGGGTTGGCGGCTAGCGGCGGCCCCTGATACGGCGCCGCGTCGGGTCTGCAAAGGCGAACAAAGGGGGGGATCGCACCCGCGCGTCGAACCGGAACGTCACAGCCGCGTTACGTCCCGGCACGGAGCCCTACGACCGATGACCCGCCCGATCACCATCCCCAGCCTCACCATCCTCCTGGCCATCCTGGCGGCGGACGCCGCCCTTGCGCAGGCTCAGACCGGAACGGGTGGCGGGCCGACCTCGACGGTGACGGCACCCAACGCCTCGTCGGTGGGGCGGGTCATGCCGCCGAGCCGCGGCGCGGGCGCGGCGACCGCCGACGACAGGCGCGAGCGCACGCCGCGCGAGGCGGAGAACGACAAGGTGATGCGCGGGATCTGCATCGGTTGCGCCCCGCGCTAGCGCGCGGTCTACTTGCCCCGGCGCAGCCGCAGGTCGTCCTCACTCTCGCGGGACAGCCGCAGCAGGTTCTGACCGTAGCTGGTCTTGGTGAACATCTGGCCGCGAGCCACCAGCTGATCGCGGTTGATGAAGCCCTGCAGGTAGGCGATCTCCTCCAGGCAGGCCACCTGAAGGCCCTGGCGGTGCTGCAGGGTGCGCACGAACTCGCTCGCCTCCAGCAGGCTGTCGTGGGTGCCGGTGTCGAGCCACGCGTAGCCGCGCGACATCCGCTCCACGTGGAGTTCGCCGCGCTGGAGATAGGCTTCGTTGACGCTGGTGATCTCAAGCTCGCCGCGGGGCGAGGGCTTCACGTCGGCGGCGATGTCGAGAACCTGGTTGTCGTAGAAGTACAGCCCGGTCACCGCCCAGGTCGATTCCGGGTTCTGCGGCTTCTCGACGATCTTGGTCGGCCGGCCGGACTTGTCGAGATTGACCACGCCGTAGGCCTGCGGGTTTTCGACGTGGTAGGCGAACACCGTCGCACCCTTCTTGCGTACGGCCGCGCGCTCGAGAAGCTCGCCCATTCCGGCGCCGAAAAACAGGTTGTCGCCGAGGATCAGGGCCACATCGTCGTCGCCGACGAAATCCCGCCCGATGATGAAGGCCTGGGCGAGACCTTCCGGCCGCGGCTGCAGCGCGTAGGAGAATTGCAGGCCGAACTGCTCCCCGGTGCCGAACAGGCGCTTGTAGTTGTCGAGGTGCTCCGGTGACGAGATGATCAGGATCTCGCGGATGCCGGCCAGCATCAGCACCGAGACCGGATAGTAGATCATCGGCTTGTCGTAGACCGGCAGGAGCTGCTTGTTGATCGACAGCGTGGCCGGGTGCAGGCGCGTGCCGGATCCGCCGGCCAGGACGATGCCCTTCATGGCTTGGATACTCCCTCTGAAACCGGCCTGATGAGCCGGTCCAGGATGTCGTCGAGCGCCGCCTGCCAGGGGCGAGGCTGAAGGCTGTACGCCTCGGTGAGGCTGGCCGTGGACAGGCGCGAATTGGCCGGGCGCCGGGCCGGGGTCAGATAGGCGGAGGTCGGGATGCCCTTGACCGGGACCGAGCGGCCGCCGCGCCGGGCGTAGCCCGCCACGATCGCCTCCGCGAAGCCGCACCACGTCGTGTCGCCCGCGTTCACGCAATGGAAGGTGCCGGTGGGCGGGGCCTCGTCGGTCGCGAGCCGCTTCGCGATCGCCGCGAGCGCTGCCGCGAGATCGGCGGCCGAGGTCGGGCAGCCGTGCTGGTCGTCAACGACGGTCAGGGCGTCGCGCTCGGCCGCCAGACGCAGCATCGTCTTGACGAAGTTGCCCCGGTGCGGGCTCACCACCCAGGCGGTCCGGACGATCGCGTGGCGGGGGTTGCCGGTGCGCACCGCCAGCTCGCCCGCGGCCTTGCTGGCCCCGTAGACGCTCTGCGGGTCGATCGGTTCGTCGGGCCGATAGGCGCCCTCCGGCTTGGTGCCGGCGAAGACGTAGTCGGTGGAGACGTGGACGAGCGGGATCTTTCTCGCGGCCGTCGCCGCCGCCAGAATCGCCGGGCCGAGTGCGTTGAGGCGCCAGGCCGCGACCACCTCGGACTCGGCCTTGTCGACCGCCGTGTAGGCGGCGGTGTTGATCACCGCCCGGTAGGCGCGATTATCGAGGACCGCTGCGACCGCATCTGCATCGGTGATGTCGAGCTCGGACCGGTCCGGCGCGTGGACCGTGACGCCGGCCTGCCCGGACAGGGCCCGCAACTCGGTCCCGACCTGACCCGCACCGCCGAGGACGAGGATGTCCATCAGGCGTTCAGCCCCAGGCGTTCGCCCTTGTAGCGGCCCTCGCGGATCGGGCGCCACCAGCTCTCATTGTCGAGGTACCAAGCGACGGTCTCTTCCAGCGCCTGCTCGAACGTCTTCTGCGGCCGCCAGCCGAGTTCGGACTCGGCCTTGGTGCAATCGATGGCGTAGCGCCGGTCATGGCCCGGCCGGTCGGCCACGAAGCTGATCAGTTGCTCGTGCGGCGCGCTCTGGGGGCGCAGCCGGTCGAAGGCGGCGCACAGGCCCTTTACCACCGCGAGGTTGTTGCGCACCGCCCGACCGCCGAGCAGGTAGGTCTCGCCGATACGGCCGCGCTCCAGCACGGCGACGAGTCCCTTGGCGTGGTCTTCCACGTGGATCCAGTCGCGCTCGTTCTGGCCGTCGCCGTAGACCGGAAGCTTCTTCCCCTCCAGGGCGTTGAGGATCATCAGCGGGATCAGTTTTTCCGGAAAGTGGCGCGGCCCGTAATTGTTCGAGCAGTTCGTCACCAGCACCGGCAGGCCGTAGGTCGCATGCCACGCCCGGGCGAGGTGGTCGGAGGCCGCCTTCGAGGCCGAGTAGGGCGAGCGCGGATCGTAGCGGCTCTCCTCCGTGAAGAAGCCGCCCGGCGGCAGCGAGCCGTAGACCTCGTCGGTGGAGACGTGGAGGAACCGGAAGCCTGCCTTGTCGGCCTCCGGCAGGGATTCGTAGTACCCGCGGGCGCCGTCCAGCATGGTCTGCGTGCCGATGACGTTGGTGCGCACGAAGGCGCCCGGATCGGTGATCGAGCGGTCGACATGGCTCTCGGCGGCCAGATGCATCACCGCCTGCGGCTTGAACGCGGCAAACGCCTTCTGCACGGCGGCGTGATCGCAGATATCCGCCTCGACGAGGCGGTGGCGCGGGTTGTCGGCGAGCGGGGACAGGGAGATCGGATTGGCCGCATAGGTCATCGCGTCGAGGGTGCAGACCTCGTGGCCAAGATCGTTGACGAGGTGCAGCACCAGCGCCGAGCCGATGAAGCCGCAGCCTCCGGTCACCAGGATGCGCATGGTCGAGTACCTCTTCGGAAAGTCGGAAACGAGTTGGCCGGGCCTCACAAGACGGTCGGCCGTGACGGAATTACGGCCGATAGGCCGCGGCGCTCAGAAGACGGGACCGAGATCGCCGAGTCTCGGGGCACGGCGATCCTTGTCCGACAGGATGGCGGCCTCGCCCGAGACCGGCCACGGAATGCCGATCTCCGGATCGTTCCAGGCGAGCGCCCGATCATGCTCGGGGCTGTAGTACGCGTCCACCTTGTAGGCGACCATCACGTCGGGCGTGAGCGTGCAGAAGCCATGGGCGAAGCCGTGCGGGATGAAGAGCTGCGTACCCGTTTCGGCATCGAGCGTCACGGCCACGTACTTGCCGTAGGTCGGCGAGCCGCTGCGAATGTCGACCGCCACGTCGAGGATGGCGCCCTGCAGGACCCGGATGAGCTTGGCCTGCGCCTGGGGGGCGATCTGGAAGTGCAGGCCGCGGATCGTGCCCTGCGGCGCCGAGAAGGACTGGTTGTCCTGAAGGAAGGTGTTGGTGATGCCGGCCCGTCCCATGGCGTCGACGCGGAACGTCTCGGAGAACCAGCCGCGCGCATCGCCGAGGCGCTTCGGCACGATGCGCTTCACCTCAGGAATTTCGGTTTCGATGAGGTCCATTCCAGCGCCCTTCCCGCGGGTCCCGTGGCGCGGCGCGGCGACTGCCGGGGCGCCTGCCTGTTTCGAACCGGGCGTCCGCCTCGCCGAACCCAACCTCGGTGATCGCGTTGCGACTTCCGGTCATTCGCCATCCGTGTCAAGGCGTGCGCCTGCGGTGCGGAATGCGTGGGACCCGATGACAGGTCAGGCGGAGCGGTCCGTAGAGACGCTGCTGCGCACCCAGATTGTCGATCCGGATTGCGCCTGGAGTCTCGGGAGCTACGGCGCCGTCACGGCTATCCGCCGGAATCCCGATGAGCCAGCGCGCCCCCTCGACGACGGGCGGATTGGGCTGACGACGGATCGTGGTGCGATCGCCCTCGCGGTATCTTCAGCCCTGCGGCCGTTCGCCTACGAGACCGGTTTCACCGGCGGCTGGAGCCAAACGGTCGCGCTCTGCCTGCCGGCCGCGGCCTGCGCGATGGGTCGGCGCGCGGTGCTGACCGAACTCGGCCCGGATGCCGCGGCGGTCCGGCCGCAGGACCGCGACGGCATCCTGTTCGATCTCGGCCTCGGCCTGGAAGCGGTCGATGCCTGCGTGCGCGTAACCGATCCGGCCCTGACCGCGCGCCTGCGGGCCATGACTGGCCGACCGCTGTTCGAGGCCGGCAATCCCGCCGTTCTCGCGCTCAAGGTGTCGAGTCCGCATCGCGTGTTCGTCGCTCGCCTGGGGCGGATCGAGATCTACACGGCCATTCCGGCTCCGTACGGCATCGGCGATCCGGGGCCGCACAGCCACATCCTGCCGAAGCTCCTTCTGATGCGGCGGACGCATGCGGCCACCGCGCCGATCCCGCATGGCTGGGTGCCCGTCGCGGCCTTGCACCCAGCCCATCCGGGCAAGGATGCGTCCGGCCTGTCGATCCCGTTCGATGCGGGGCGCCATGCTGCGTTCGAACGCCTGCTCGATGCATGGGGCGACCCCGTCCTCGTTGCCCTGCGGCGCGCCGTCCTGTCCGGCGAAGTCCCAGATCCGGTTCTGGCGGATGGGCGGTTCGCCCGCTTGGCCATCCGGGCTGCACGGGCGCAACGGGCGGCCATGGATGCGTGAGCGCTGGATCGCCGGCTCCGAGCGATCCTACGGAATCCCGATCATCTTGTGGGTTTGGAGCGACAGCCGCCAGCGGGCGTCGCGCCGGCAATAGGCGATCGCGGCTTCCGTGCTGGCCACGCGGCCTGGTCCATCGAGGGGCTGAAGGAAGCGGTGGCGGAAGTCGAGGCCAACGTAGTCGGCCGGGTCGGCATCCGCCTGGGGATAGACCAGCTTCAATTCGTGGCCCGTGGTCTGCGCGAGCGGGTTGCGCCCCTTCGGACTGACGCAGATCCAGTCGATGCCCGGGGGGGCCGCAAGCGTGCCGTTGGTCTCGATCGCGATCTCGAAGTAACGCGCGTGCACGGCCGCGATCAGAGGCGCGTCGAGCTGAAGCAGAGGCTCGCCGCCCGTGAACACCACGTACCGGTTCTCTGGACCTCCGGCCCAGGTCGCCGCGATGGCGGAGGCCAGCGTCTCCGCGTCGGCGAACCGACCGCCCCCCTCCCCGTCGAAACCGACAAAATCGGTATCGCAGAATCGGCAGGCTGCGGCGGCGCGGTCGGCTTCGCGCCCTGACCAGAGATTGCACCCGGTGAAACGGCAGAACACGGCCGCGCGCCCCGCCTGGGCGCCCTCCCCCTGAAGGGTGTGGAAAAGTTCCTTGACCGCGTAACTCACTGTCGTCCCAGCCGTCGTGCCGCGCGATGGCCCGCGCGGCGTGTCGGTGGCAGATAGGCGCTGTGCGTAGCGGAGACCACAGACAACCACGCCGCGCAGGGCCGCGCTCCACTCTCGCCTTGCTCTTGCCACGGTGGGCACGTTGAT
The DNA here is from genome assembly GCF_022829605.1 of Methylobacterium sp. E-065. Taxonomy (GTDB): domain Bacteria; phylum Pseudomonadota; class Alphaproteobacteria; order Rhizobiales; family Beijerinckiaceae; genus Methylobacterium. The sequence continues at coordinate 178,745 of NZ_JAKSYD010000112.1, forward strand.
GCCGTAACGCAGCGCAGCGACTGAATCTGGTCGCTCGGGTTGTGCCCTTTACCCGGCCCGTCGGCCGGACCTGCGGTGCCGCGCGGTACCGATCCTGGCGATCCTCTGACGAGTCGGACACACATGTCCTCTTCCCTCCTCCGGCGCCTTTCCGTCGGGTTCGCGGCGCTGACGGGTCTCCTCGGGGCGAGCGTCGCCGGGATCCGGGCCGCGGAGGCGGTTACGGTGCCGATCCTCGTGGCGGACGTGGACTCCGGGAAGGTGATCTACGCGCAGGCGCCGACCGATCCCTGGTACCCGGCCTCGATCACGAAACTGATGACCACCTACGTCGCGCTCGACCTCGTGCGCCAGGGCAAGGTCTCGCTCGATTCGATGATCACCATCTCGGCCGCCGCGGCCGCCGAGCCGCCCTCGAAGATGGGCTTCAAGCCGGGGACGCAGCTCACCCTCGACAACGCCCTCAAGATCATCATGGTCAAGTCGGCCAACGACATCGCCTTCGCGATCGGCGAGAATCTCGGCGGTTCGGTCGACAACTTCGCTGCGCTGATGAACGAGACCGCCCAGCGGATCGGCATGCGCGACAGCCACTGGTACAACCCCAACGGCCTGCCCGATCCGCGCCAGTGGACCTCGGCCCGCGACATGGCGGTGCTGGCCCGTGCGCTGATCCGCGACTTCCCGGATTCCCACGACCTGTTCTCGATCTCGGCGATCCAGTTCGGCCGCGCCGTCATGGCGAACCACAACGGTCTGCTGGGGCGCTATCCTGGCACGGACGGGATGAAGACCGGCTTCATCTGCTCGGGCGGCTTCAACGTGGTGGCCACCGCCACACGTAATGGCCGCCGGATCGTCACCATCGTGATGGGCCAGCCGACGCCGCGCGAGCGCGACGTGAAGGCCGCCGACCTGTTCGACTACGCCTTCAGCCAGAGCGCCGGCTGGACGAGCCCGACGCTCGACGCGCTGCCGGCCTCCGCCCTGCCCCAGCCGCCGGACATGCGGCCGTTCGTGTGCGGCGGCAAGAAGGCTCCGGCGATCGAGGATGGCCCCGGAGCCATCAGCGCCCCCGGTTCTGCGGCGCAGCTGATCGGTGGCGCCGCAGCCAACTCGCCGGCCCTGGCGATGGCAGCCTTCTCGAACCCGGCCCTGCGCGCCCGCACCCTGCCGCCGCGGGCGCCGCTGGAGCCGATTGCCGTCTGGATCGGCCGTAACCCGGCCGAGGGCCAGCAGATCCTCGACGCGCAGGAAGCCGAGCAGAAAGCCTCGGTCGCCAACAGTCGCGCCGCCAAGCTCGAAGCCGCCAAGGCCAAGCGCATCGCGGCGATCGAGGCCGCCAAGGAGGCGCGTGCGGCACGGGCAGAACGCGCGAACGCTGCCAAGGAAGCCTCCAAGGAAGCCGCTAAATCCGCTCCCAAGCCCGCGCCGAAGGTCGCCGCCAAGCCGGCCCACGCGCTCCCCCGTTCGGTCAGCGCCTACACCGCCGCGACAGCACCGTCGATGCCGGAGGCCAAGCCGGGCAAAGGGCTAGCCAAGCCGGCCGCGAAGACCGCCGCGCACAAGCCGGCCCCTGCCAAGAAACCGGCCAACAAGAAGGCGTCCGCGGACGAGTAAGCGCTCCCGGGGAACGGCTTGGCGCGTTGCCGTAGGCCTCGGGGACCCTTACCTCGACGGGTATGTCGATCAGCCCCGCGCCCGCCCCCGATCCGAGACGCCCCGAGCCGATCCCGCTTACGGTGCTCACGGGATTTCTGGGATCCGGCAAGACCACGCTGCTGAACCGGCTCCTGCGCGATCCGGCGCTCGCCGACACGGTGGTGATCGTCAACGAGTTCGGCGAAATCGGTCTCGATCACCTGCTGATCGAGACGGTCGACGAGGACATGATCCTGTTGGGCGCCGGCTGCCTGTGCTGCACGGTGCGGGGCGACCTGATCGCGACCCTCGAAGACCTCTTGCGCAAGCGCGACAACGGGCGGATCGGGGCCTTCCGGCGCGTGGTGATCGAGACCACCGGTCTCGCCGATCCCGCGCCGATCCTGCACGCGTTGATCTATCACCCCTATCTGGTGCTCCGGTTCCGCCTCCAGGCCGTGCTGACGGTGGTGGATGCGTTGACGGGGGCCGTCACCCTCGACGCGCATCCCGAGGCGGTCCGGCAGGCGGCGATCGCCGATCGGATCGTTCTCACCAAGACCGATCTCGCGAGCGATACCAGCGCGATCCGGGCGCGGCTTGCCGCCCTCAATCCCGTAGCGCCGATCCTCGCACCCGATGCACCGGCCGAGACGCTGCTCGGTGGCCTGTTCGGCCTCGACGGCAAAGGCGCCGATGTGCGCGCGTGGCTGGGCGATGAGGGGCTCGCGCGCATGGCTCAGGCTGAGGCGGACGTGAACCGGCACGACGCGTCGATCCAGGCTGTCTGCCTGACCAGCGCGGCGCCTGTGCCGCGCGCCGCCTTCGAGATGTTCATGGACCTGCTCCGGTCCGGCCATGGGGCGAAGCTGTTGCGGCTCAAAGGGATCGTGGCCCTCGCAGAGGATCCCGAACGGCCCCTGGTGGTGCATGGCGTCCAGCACGTCTTCCACGCGCCGATGACTTTGCCGAGCTGGCCGGATCCCGATCATACCTCCCGTCTGGTCCTGATCCTGAAGGATCTCGATCCGGCCTTCGTCCAACGGCTCTGGGACGCCTTCCTGGGCCGCCCACGCATCGATGCGCCGGACGCCGCCGCCCTCACCGACAATCCCCTCGCGATCCCGGGGCCCTGACGCTTCGCAAGCGCGGCATCGGCCTTGAAACGCTCGACCCAGATGGCGCTTCAGCGGCGCCGATGCGTCCCAAAATGGGACGAAGCGTCGAGAGGCAGGACACGCGATGGCGCCACGCTTCACCGTGATACAGGGCGGCCAGTCCGGCGCACCCGGATGCGCGGCGGCATTCGCCGCGGGGCCGGAACTGGACCGGACCGCCGCGTGGCGGGTCGATCTTCGTCGGCCCGGCGGCGTGGATGCGGCTTCCGTTGCGGCCTGGCGGGCGATGCTCGTCCGGAACGCCGTGACCGACCCGCTGCGCGATCCCGACCATCTGCTCCCCCTCGCCCAGCATCGGGCCGCCGGAAGCCGGGTGGCGATCGCCCTGGTCTGGGACCGCGATGCGGAGACCGGGCGGGAGGCGCTGCAGGGCGTCATGCCGTTGGCGATGCCACATCCGATCTGGGGTGGACGGGCGCGTCCCTGGCAGCCGGCTGAGGCTCAGATCACCGCCCTGGTCGGGCAGGCCGCTGCCGAAGCCGTCGACCGGGCGCTGCGGGACCGGCTCGGAGCCCTGCGCCGTCCGATCCGGCTTGCCGGAGCATTGGAGCCCGCTCGTGAGACGCCGCGGTTTCGTCCCGTGCTGGCGTCGGCCCGGTCAGCCCGGTCGCGATCGATCCCAACGCCGAGCCTCATCGGGATTCGTCCCGCCGGATGGGAGGCGCCCACCTCCGAGATCCGTACGGTGACCGAGCCGCAGGCCGTGCGCGACGCGGTGGAGACCTTCCTCGCGCTCGATGCGCGCACCGCGCGGCATCCGATCATCGCCGATCCGGCGGAGGCATCGCTGGTTCGTGTGGTAAGCCGCCTGTTCGGGCGCCGTGGCGCGCTGCGGGTGGAATTCCTGCGCCGGGCCGGCGAAATCGTCGCCGGCACCCTCCATCTCGGTGCGGGTCCGGCCTCGATCCCATGGCGGCGGGCGCGGGCTTAGTGCCGTGCCCGACCGCGTTGCGATCGCGCGCGGCTCTAAGTCGTTGTTGTGACGCGCTCTCTTGCGCCGAACCGGTGTCCACTTCGGCGGAGAGCGCTCTGAACGGTCAATCAGCCGCGCAGGCTGGCCCTGTCCGGGCCGCAGCCGGGACGCTAGCTGCCCGGCATGGCGCGCGACACCCTCCACGGCCTCCCATCCTCACCGCGCCGGGCGCCCGCCAAGCCGGTTCGACCGATCAACGCTGATGAGGCCGAACAGGTCGCCGCCGTGATGACCCGGTTCTCCGAGACCGATCCGGATCCGAAAGCCGGGTTCGACGACACCGATCCGTTCCGGCTGCTGGTGACCGTGCTACTCTCCGCCCAGTCCACCGGCCCGACGGTCGCACGGATCGCGGAGGCGCTGTTCAGTACCGTGCGCGATCCGGCCGGCATGCTGGCGCTGGGCGAGGCGCGCATCCTTGAGATCATCCGACCGGTCGGGCTCGGGCCCTCCAAGGCGCGCAACATCGTGAAGCTGTCGGCGGCGCTGATCGCCGAACACGGCGGCGCCGTGCCGCGGAGTTCCGTCGCGATGCGCAGCCTGCCGGGCATCGGCCGCAAGAGCGCCGAGGTCACGGCCAACTTCGCCTTCCACGAGCCGGTGATTGCGGTCGACACCCACGTGTTCCGGGTCTCGAACCGGATCCCGCTCGCATCCGGTGCGACCGTGGATGCCGTCGCGGACGGCCTCGCGCGCCTCGTGCCCGAGCGGTTCAAGGACGGGGCCCATATCTGGCTGTTCCGCCACGGACGCGACATCTGCACGGCCCGGAAACCCGCCTGCCCGCGCTGCCCGATTTCGGACCTCTGCCTCTGGCCCGGCAAGGAGATATGACCGCAGCGATCTGAGCGCCGCTATTCGTCCTCGCCGAACCGGTTGGCGAGCAGAGCCTCGATGGCATCGAGGCATGTTTCAGCATCCTGGCCCACGGCCGTGACGGCGATGCGCGTGCCCATGGCGGCGCCGAGGGTCAGTAGCCCCATGATCGAGCGTCCGCCCACGGTCTCACCCGCCCGGGTGACCGTGACAGTCGAGTCGTAGCGCTCGACGGTCTGCACGAATTTCGCGGAGGCCCGGGCGTGTAGGCCGCGGCGGTTGATGATCGGCAATAGACGGAGGAAGCCCCCCTCCGGCACCGGGGGATCGTCGTCCGTCTCGAAAAGGTCGTCCATCGCCCTTGGTGTTTCCCGCCCGATCCGCGGCCGTCGGGGCCGCTTGCGCCGAACCTAACTCTTTGTCGGGGCGTGTCTATCCCGAAGGCTTACCCATCCCCGCCGATGCCCGGCCTGCGTCCACTGCGTCACCACTCGTATTCGGCGCCGACGCCGAGGCTGGTCCGGCCGTCGCTGCCCGCCTCGCCCTTCAGCTTGATCCGCCGGGTGACGTCGAAATCCACGCCGACGGCCGTATCGGCCGGCTTCGCGCCGGCTTTCACGCCGACGCTGACCCGATCCGAGATGTAGCGCGAGGCGCCGAGCGCCGGGCCGCCGCTGGCCCCTGTCGAGACGTCCAGGCTGTCGAGGCCGAGGCCCTTGCGTGCCTGCTCGAACACGTCGGGACCCGAGGCGCCGCCCGAGAGCTGCGCCACGGCCTGGGCGAGCTGCAGCGCCTGGAACGGCGAAAGCCCGCCCGCCGCCTTCTTGAACAGCAGGCGTGACAGGATCTCGTCCTGCGGCAGCACCGGATCGGAGGTCAGACCGAATTGCGGCGCGTCGGCCGGTCCGGTCACCGCCACCCGTGCGGTTACGTCCCCGGCCTTGGTCTCGGCGGCAAAGTCGAGTTCCGGGGTGGTCAGGCTGCCGGCGAAGGTCAGCCGGCCGCGGCTGAAATCGAGGCGCTGGCCGACGAGCTCGAAGCGGCCGCGCCGCATCGCAAAGGCCCCGACCGCATTGGGCGCGAGCGAGGTTCCGGTGATCCGCAAGGCGCCGCCGAGTTCGGCATCGATGCCGCGCCCGCGGACGAAGATCCGGCCCGGGGCATCGACCGCGACGTCCAGCGTTGCGTTGAAGGGGACGGCGGGCTTCTTCGACCTGCGTCCGGGCGCAGCTGCGGCCTTTCGCGCGGCCTGCTGAGTCAAGCGCGCACGCACCTCAGGCGGCGTGTTGACGTGGCGCACCTCCGGCAGGGGCCGGACGGTGGCGGGGAGCCGGTCGGGCACGGCAACGTCGATCGAAGCGACATCGACCCGGCCTGAGATCCGCGGCGTCCGGGCCAGGGGGCCGGACAGGGTGAGGTCGAGGCTTGAAATCGCGGTCATCAGCGGGCTGGACACCAACTCGGCCCGCTCCGCGACGACGTGGAACTGCCCGGGGAAATCCGGCTCCAGCGCCACGCGCCCCGTCACGGAGACGCGCCCGCCGTTCCGGGTTGCCGCGGTCAGGCGCTCGACCACGAGGCTGTCGCCCCGTCCGCTGACCCGCCCTTCGATCCCGGTGAGGCGGATCCCGTTGAGCGGATCGGTGAAGCTGCCTCCGGAAAGCGTCGCCGCACCCTGAGCCCGGGGGGCCGCGAGTGTCCCGGTCACGCCGCCGTCGACGGAGATGGCCCCGGCGACACTCTGGCCGCCGACGCTCAGCAGGGAATTGGCGAGCGCCGCATCGAGGGTGCCCCGGCCGCGCAGGTCGAGCGGGCCGCCCGGCTCGATCGGGAGCTTACCCGCCACCGTCAGGGCCACGCCGCGGCCGGCGGTGACCCGTCCGTCCACGCTGGCCTGCCCGTCCGACAGGATACCCTTTGCGCTGGCATCGATCGCCGGCAAGCCCGCCTGCCGTGTCTGCGGCGCCACCAGCTTGGAAACGCTTAGCGCGTAGTGCCCCTCCGGTCGGCTGGCCGGCCCGTGCAGGTCCGCCTCGCCGTCGAGGCTCCCCGAGAGGGTGAGGTCCGGTGCGGCGATCCGGGCCAGCGACAGGGGCAGCGCCCGGATCGCGACCTTCAGGTCGAGGTCGCGTCCGGCCCGGCCCGCGACCGTCACGCGGCCGCTCCCGGCCGCAATGGCGAGCCCGTCGATCACGGCGCCGCCGTCCTGCAAGGTGATGGCCGCCGGTCCGACTAGGGCGAAGCGGTCGTTCCCGCGAGCGGCTGAGAGGCGCTGGATCTCGATGCGCGTGTCGGCGGCTGGCACGATCCGCGCCGCCCCGTCGAGGCCGAAGCCGCGGGCTTTGGCGCTCAGCGTGACATCGCTGAAGGCCGGGCTGCCGTTGGCGACAAGCCGGACGGTGTCGATCTGCTGGCCGGCTGTCACGAGGCGGTCGGCGTCGAGGCGCCCGTCGAGCACTGGATGGGCACGCAGATCGCGGCCCCTCAGATCGGCGTCGAGGCGGGTCAGGGTCGTACCGCCGTAGCGCAGGGCGGCTCCGGTGGCCTGGATCGACGCGTCCTGGCGACCGTCGTCGCGGGCCAGTGTCACGGCCGCATTGAGGCGCCCGGCCATGGGCTCGGGGGCGAGCGGTGCGACGTCCTCGAGATTGTCGGCTCGTACCGTGAGTGAGCCGGCCGAGAGCCACGTCTCGGCCGCGACCGAGACGTTGCCGGTGACCGCCACCGATCCGAGATTCAGAGCGAGCCGGTCGAGCACCCAATCGTCCCCGGCGCGGGACGCGTGGGCATCGCCGGTCAACGCCTTGCCGGCCACGTCGCCGGAGAGCCGCAGGCTGCCCTCGGGTGCCAGGAGCGCATCTTTGAGAGCAGCCTCGGCTCGCAGGCCGCGGACCGGCTTGCCATCCGCGGTGGCGGTGGGCGCGGTGAGCGTCGCCGCGAGGTTCGGATGCTCCAGGGAACCGGTCAGCCGGGCATCGACCGCGGCGCGGCCGGTGAGACGGCTATCGAGATCCGACAGGCTTCGAAGGTCCAGTCGGCCGGTTACGTCGGCAAGCTCCGAGGTCGCCTCGCCCTGCAGCGTCGCGGACAGGCCTTGTCCCTCCAACCGCAGGTGATCGAACCCGTAGCCGTCATAGGACCGCGACACCCGCCCCTGCAGCGAGGGCGTGCGACCCAGGATGCGGTCGGCCGTCGTGATCCCGGTCGCGAGGCCGGTCGTCGAAACCGAAAGATCGGCCGCGACGGCTTTCCGGGCCGGATCGCCGCTGAGCTTTGCCTTCGCATCCAGCGATCCGGCGAGCCCGCGCCCGGCGAGGCTGGAGAAGACCGCAAGATCCGGCAGCGCCGCATCGAGCGTACCGGTCAGCGTGTTCTGCCCGATCCGGCCGGTATAGCCGGCTCGGGCCGTCTCGGAATCGAGCCGGAGCGTGGTGACGTCGATCACCCCGTCCGGCCCGGCGGCCGCTCGGAGCGTGAGCTGCGCCCGGCTTCCGATGGCCCGGCGCAAGGCTCGGTCGGCGAGCCGCAGTCCCGCGACCGTGCCATCGGCGCTGATGGCGAAACGCTGCGCCGAGGGCTCGCCCTGTGGCGTCACATCCAAGCGCGCCTCGACCCGATCGAGCGCGGAATCGCGGCTGCGGACGCTCGCCGCGTCGAGGGTGCCGTGGATCGTCGGGGCCGCGATGGGTCCCTTGAGGCTGCCATCGAACGTCAGCTTGCCGATCTCGGCCTCGCCCGCCTTGGTCACGCTGCCTTCGGTGGGCAGGGCCCGAGCCTGAAGCGTCAGATCGGCGACTCGGTCGGCGCCGAGGGTTCCGCCGGCGGCGAGCCGGGCGGTGCGGGACGTCAGCTCCAGCCGATCGATCCGGAAGGCGCCGCTATCCGCGAAGGCGAGGCCGCCGGCGAGCTGCGTCGTGCCCGCGAATACGGACGCCGCCGGCCCCGGCACCAGACCTTCGATCCGCGCCGCCAGATCCAGGGCGAGCCGTCGCTCGGCGCCGATTCGCGAGATCCGGGCGCCGCCCTTCGCGTTGATCTCCGGGCCGGCCGTGAAATCGAGCTTGGCCGCAAACGCGTCGAGCGTCCCTCTCCCGTCGAGATCGAAATTGATCGGCGGCGTTCCAGGCAGGTTGGCCGCCTTCGAGAGCAGGCCGCCTGCGGGCTCCACGAGATTCGCCTTCAACTCAAGTTTGTCGCCAGTCGGCACGTAGAGCACGCTGAGTAGGAAGCGCCCGGCCGCGTCGAGACGCTGCGCCCGGGCCTTGATCTCCAGGCCCTCGCTCGCCGCGCCCAGCCGGGCACGGCCCTCGGCGGACAGCCGGGCGGGCTGCCCGGCCACCGCTTCGCCGAGGACAAGTTCGGCCAGCTTGAAGTCCTTGATCTCGACCTTCACCGGCAGATCCGGCAGCAGCTTGCCGTCGGGTTTCGCCTCCGGCGGCGTCGGGCCGGGCACCGGGCGGCGCAGCATCTCGATCTGCCCGATTTCGAGGCTGTCGACTTCGAGCCGGCCCGACAGCAGGGCAAGCCGGCGCCAGACGATGCGCGCCTTGTCGAGCTTGAGCCAGACACCGTCGCGGTCGCTGACGGCGACGTCGCGGATGGTGGCGTCGGACGACAGGGCCCCATCGACCGCGCCGATCGCCACGCGCGACGACGGTGTGGAGAGTGCCCGGGACAGGAGCCCGCCGAGCACGGATTTATCGCCTTCATCGGCCCAGCTTCGCGGCGCCGCGACCGACACGAGCATCGCGAGGCCGAGTAGGACGAGGCTCGGACCACCACGCCCCATACGAACAACGGTTCGCCGCCGTGCTTCGGTGCGTCCGGTCAGTTCAGCCATTCAGAACGCCTGCCCTAGGCTGAGATACAGGACCGCCGGCCGGACATGGCCACCCTTGTAGGGGTCGAGCGGGAAGGCGAGATCCGCGCGGATCGGGCCGATCCCGGTGTAGTAGCGCAGGCCGATACCGACCGATTTCCGGATCTTCTCGTCGAAATCCGGCAGCGCAGAGGCGAACGCGGTGCCTGCGTCGAAGAACGGCACCACGCCGATCGTGTCGGTGATCTTGATGCGCGCTTCGAGCGAGGCTTCCAGCAGGCTGCGCCCGCCGATCGGCAGATTGAACGGGCCGATCGGCCCGAGGGTCCGGTACGGATAGCCGCGCACCGAGCCGCCGCCACCGGCGAAGAAGCGGAAATTGTCCGGGATCTCACCCAGCGGCGCACCCGAGACCGAGCCGAAGCCGATCCGCCCGGCGAGGATGTACCGGGACTCGTCGTCCAGCGAATAATATGTCGAGCCCTGGGCCTTCGCGACGAGGATGCCGGGCGACGAGATCGCCCCGGGATAGGCAGCCAGCGACGCGATCGCCCGAACGCCGCGGGTGGGATCGAGGAGGCTGTCGGTGGAATCGTAGGTCACCGAGGCCGGCACGCCGACGAGCCGGTAATTCACCGTGCCGAGGGCGTCCTTTGAACGGCCGGCCTGCGCATCCAGGCCGATCTGCGCCGAGAACGTGTCGGAGAACCGGTGCCGGATCGCCGCCGAGACACCGCCGCCATCGACCAGATAGCTCTGCTGCACCTCGCGGGTGACGAAGGCGTTGGCCAGCAGGTCGTTGCGCGAGCCCCAGAGCGCGGGCTGAACGTAGGTGGCCGACAGGCGGCCGCCGAGACCGTTGGTGCCGATGCCGGCGATCTTGCGTTGAGTTGCGAACGGATCGTTGCCGAGCCCCAGATAGTAGATATCGGCGTCCAGCCGGAACGTCTCGCCGCCCCCGAACAGGTTGCGGTTCGCGTAGTAGGCCCGCACCCCCGGCCCGTCGACCGTGGAGTAGCGCGCCGAGACACCGATGAGGTTGCGTTCCCGTTCGGTGACCTCGACGAAAAGCGGAAGGTTGCCGTCGGCGTCGAGCGTTGTGCCCTCACGGACCCGCACCCCTCCGATCCCCTCGATCCGCGCCACCGACCGCCGGATCGCCGCCACCGCCTGCGGCGAGTAGGGATCGCCCGGTTCGGCGTAGATGAAGGAGCGGATCGTGGCCGGGTCGATGCCGGGGGCGCCGTTCAGCGCCACTGGGCCAAGACTGGCGACCGGTCCCGGATCGACCGTGAAGGTGACATCCATGACGTGGGCCGCATCGTCCACGACCGGATCGCGGGCGATCACCTTGGCGAAGGGATGACCCTGGCCCCGGAAATGATCGACGATCCGCGCTTCGCGCGCCAGCACCGTCGCCGACCGGGCCGGGACATCGTCGTCCACGCGGGTGACCCGTGGGGGCAGGACCTCATCGGGGAAGACCCGCCCGGCCGGGTCGCGCACCGCGATCCGGCGCAGGTGATAGAGCGGCCCGAGATCGATCGCGATCTTAACTGGGACGAGTCCGCGATTCCGCCAAGCCTCTGCGGCGCCGACGGCCGCGGCGGCCGGCCCGCCGACCGGTGCGCCGTCGATCCGGATCGCGACATTGCCCTGGTAGTAGCCATAGCCCGACAGGACATCGACCAGTTTGGCACGGTCGGCCTCGGCCCGGCGCAGCAGCCCCTCCCCGTCCGGAGGCGGTTCCTGGCGCAGGCGGTAGATGCTCGAGGTATCCTGCACGGCCTGAAGCACATCGGACTCGTCGGTGCCGGTGATCCGGACCGTGTATGGCAGGGCGGAAAGGCTCGGCGCCGGCGGCTCGGGTTCGCTCCCGAAAAGGCCGAACAGATCGAAGGCCTGCACCGGTCCCGGTACGGCTGCCATCAGCAGCAGCGCGCCTGCACCGGCACGCATCAGCCGTGGCAGCGCGCGAAGCGCGCGGACCTTGTCGTCTCGATTGGCTGAGCGGGAGATGCGCAAACCGCGCTCGTCAGTCCCGATGGCGGTCGGCCGTGCCGGCCGGCTGAATCGTCATCGCTGCTCCCCCCTACGCCGCGTTGTACGACGTACCCCAACTTACCTTAAGGCGGCGTGCCGTTCAGGCCAACAGCGCGGCGTGCGTCGTCCTGGATCGATCGCAGTGCGTGCATCCGGGCGGCGGATGCATTTCGCCTGAAGGCCGCCCTCGCTGAGCGCTATCGGATGACCGCATATGCCGGATGCCCTCGACCATCTCGACTGGGGCGCATTCGGCAAAGCTATGATCGCTTTGCGCCAAGGTTGCCACGGCGCCCTCCCCTACCCGATACCGAACATCGGCCGAGCTTCGTCCTGATGGGCTCCGAACAGCAGAAAGCCCCCGTTCTGGAGAACGGGGGCTTTTGCTGATCTGATCGTGTGATGTTGGTTGCGGGGACAGGATTTGAACCTGTGACCTTCAGGTTATGAGCCTGACGAGCTACCGGGCTGCTCCACCCC
>NZ_JAKSYD010000115.1 GCF_022829605.1 Methylobacterium sp. E-065
CCGAAGGCAAGGATCGCCAACGGCAGGGTCATCACCAGCGGGCTCTCGTGGGGCGTCTGATCGCCATGGTGCCCGTGATGGTCATCGGCGACGAGGTCGCTCTGGTGCGCCGGCTCGATGTCGTGGCCGTGATCGTCGTGGCGCCGTCCTGCGCGAGTGGCTCGTCAACATCGGCGGCCGGCTCCCGCCCCAACGCATCGCCCACCTTCTCTGCGAGCTTCTCATGCGCCTGGAGGCGGTAGGGCGCGTCACCGACAACGGCTACGCGTTCCCGCTCACGCAGACGCAGATCGCTGACATGATGGGCCTGTCCGACGTGCACGTGAACCGGACCCTGCGCGAGCTTCGTGTCCTCGGCCTGATCCACCTCAAGCGGCGGGTGCTGACCATCCTCGACGTCGAGCGGCTCCAGGCCTTCTGCGACTTCACGCCGAACTACCTGCACCTGCGCAGTACGCGCTGGGGTGATCGCCGCGACTTGAGCTGGCCCGGTCAAGCCCAGGAGAGCTAGCCGATGTCCGGGCGAAGCAACGTCGCGACGCTGCTCGTGCTGCAGCTTCAGCCGATCGAGGTGGACACCAACAGCCCCGATCGTGAGGGCATGCTGGTAATGGCCAACGGCCTGCTGGTGGCGGTGCTGGTGCGCCTCGCCGAGCCGGAGCACGACAAGGTCGGAAGCTGGTTCTTCGAGGTTGGCTTCGGCCGGCTGCAGGGGAAAAAGGCTCCGACCTTCCCGAGCCTGGAAGAAGC
>NZ_JAKSYD010000033.1 GCF_022829605.1 Methylobacterium sp. E-065
GAGCGGTCTACCGCACCGAAAGCTGGCGTGGCGTTCACAAGGGCAGCGATGTCGATGCTGTGCCCACTAGCGAAACGGTAGGGGCCAGCCGCCGAATTTCGAAGGTAGAGGTCGATGGCCGCCACAATCTCTTGGCTTGTGATGATACCTGCCTTGCGCAGGTCCGCGAGGGTCGAAGGTCCGGCGTGCATGGTCGCGCTGATCATCCCCTGACGTGGACTTAACCGTGCCGCCCAGCCGACATGGACCGTGCCGGCTGAGGCGCCTGCTGGCGAGTCGCCGGGACCATCAGGAGACACCGCCGCCGCAAGTCGACCCCTGAAAAGCCAACGGGCCCCCCGTCGCCAAACGAGGAGCCCGTCGAAAATCTAAGTGGCCTGTGGGGGCCGGTTTCCAATCCCCACAAGCCACGAGACGCCCCCAGGCGTCAAGCGGGAACGCCAATTCCCGCGATGATGAGGCTTTGCCTTGTGGACCGGACGCCCTCGCGGCGGCCCGGAACGACCTGTTGCGGCCCTTTCACGGGGCCGAGGACCATGTTTGCCGACGAGTTGAGGCGCGCCATCGAGGCCGCGAGCCGAATCACCCTGCCGCAAGTGACGGCACTGCTGTGGCGCGCCTATGGGGAGGGGAAGGTCACAGAGGCTGAGGCTGAGGCGCTGTCCGGGCTGATCGAAACGCGAACGCTGTCCAAAAATGGACCGCGATCCGGACAGAGCCCGAACTCAGGGGGAACAGCCGAGCATTTGATCGACCTACCTGCGCAAAAATGCGTGGGAAGACCCAGGAGGGCCGTCGGCTCCCGGCCACGCACGGAAGCCTCGATGGAGCGCCGTCGCCGCTGGGCCGCCTCGGGACGGCTGCCGCCCGGGCTCGC
>NZ_JAKSYD010000124.1 GCF_022829605.1 Methylobacterium sp. E-065
GCGGCGGCCTGAAGGTCGCGGCCGTCAAGGCGCCGGGCTTCGGTGATCGCCGGAAGGCGATGCTGGAAGACATCGCGATCCTGACCAAGGGCCAGATGATCGCCGAGGATCTCGGGATCAAGCTCGAGAACGTGACGCTCCCCATGCTCGGCCGCGCCAAGCGCGTGCGGATCGAGAAGGAGAACACCACGATCATCGACGGCGTCGGCGAGAAGTCCGACATCGAGGGTCGTATCTCGCAGATCAAGGCGCAGATCGAGGAGACCACCTCGGACTACGACCGTGAGAAGCTGCAGGAGCGTCTGGCCAAGCTCGCGGGCGGCGTCGCGGTGATCCGCGTCGGCGGCGCGACCGAAGTCGAGGTCAAGGAGAAGAAGGATCGCGTCGACGACGCCCTCAACGCCACCCGCGCGGCGGTCGAGGAAGGCATCGTCCCCGGTGGCGGCACCGCGCTGCTGCGCGCCAAGAAGGCGGTCGCCGAGCTGAAGTCCGACATTCCGGACGTCCAGGCCGGCATCAAGATCGTGCTGAAGGCCCTTGAGGCCCCGATCCGCCAGATCGCTCAGAACGCGGGCGTCGAGGGCTCGATCGTGGTCGGCAAGATCACCGACAACACCTCCTCGGAGACCTACGGCTTCAACGCCCAGACCGAAGAGTATGTCGACATGATCCAGGCCGGCATCGTCGACCCGGCCAAGGTCGTGCGCACCGCCCTGCAGGACGCCGCTTCGGTGGCCGGCCTGCTGGTGACCACCGAGGCGATGGTCGCCGACGCGCCGAAGAAGGACAGCGGCGCCCCCGCGATGCCGGGCGGCGGCGGCATGGGCGGCATGGACTTCTAAGTCCAAGCCACCCGTCGAGACGCAGGAAGGGGGTCGCCGAGAGGCGGCCCCTTTTCTATTGGCCGGTGCGCGACCTCGGAACCGGTCGGTCGGCCAGGATGCCCGCGCCGGACTCGCGCTCGATCTTCGCGCGGACTGTATCGATCAGCTCAAGGCGAAGACGCTGCAATCCGCTGCTCGGGATATCCAAATTCGTGCTGTGATAGATCAGATGGCAGATCCTGTCGTACTCCGGGTCGCTGGTCCCTGTACCAATAAACTTAAGTATCCAATTATAGATTTCAGCATGGTCTGAATATTTGAGGTCCTCGCGGAGAACGAATCGGCCGCAGCCGATCCAGTCGTCTCGCAACGCGGCATTGTCGTCTGCGGCAAAGTCCATGGCCGATCAATCGTCATAGCGTGTTGGCGGGCTGCTCCTGATCGTGGGCCGTCGAAGCGGGCTCTTCCAGGGGACTAGGACACCTGAGTGTCGTCGCGTCGGCGGTGCTGCCGCGCATTGCAATGCAGCGCCCCGCTCCGTCACCGCGGGAGGCGGCGGCGGGCGGCCGATCCGAGGTCCCTCGATTTCGGATCCTGGACCATCGGCAAGCCGCTCGGCAACGTGACGGCGACGGTCGGCTCCGGCGACGACATGCGCAAGATCCAGATCTCGGCGCCGGTCCATCAGGACAACAGTGGCGGCCCGGCGCTGAATCGGTTCGGCAACGAGATCGGGGTGATCCAGTCCAAGCAGGTGGCGTTTGCCTCCTGCGGCATCCCGCAGAACGTCAATTTCGCCATCAAATCCATGATCGCGCTGAATTTCCTGGAGGCGAACGGCGTCGAGCCGCCGATCACCGTGCGCACGACCGATCCGATGGACGGTGCAGCGATCGCCGTGAAGGCGCGCGACTTTACGGTTCAGGTCGTCTGCCACTGAGGCGTTGGAGGTTGCACACGTCCCACCTCGGATCACGGGTCATGTATCGTCGGTCGATAGGGTGGCGACGTCCTCCCTGTCCTCCAGAGGCAATCGGATGACAGATCACCGTTGATAAGAACGGCGCCGAGGCCGCCAATTGTCCGTCGCCCTTGACAATGTTCCTATTTTGTGCTCATTAGCCGCCACCTGTCCGCGACGCTTCTGGGGTGACCCAGGGGCGTCCTTCGGGGGCCCGCCCGGTGGCTGACCGGGCGGGTCCGGGGACGGGGCGGTGCCCGCGTCGGTGGCTCTCAGCCGCCATCGCCCCGGGCGGCGGACCGGTACGGGGCGTGCCTCGGATGCGGGCGTGAGACCGGGCGGCAGTTTGCCCGGCGGGGGGAGGAAATGCC
>NZ_JAKSYD010000131.1 GCF_022829605.1 Methylobacterium sp. E-065
CGCACGAAACACGGCACAGATGTACCGGTTTTCACCGGCCGAGAACGGCTAACGTACTGGTTATGAATAGGAATATGACGAAGCAAGTATTTCAGGGCTTCGGTTTACAAAACCGCTGCACTACCGCTGTGCTACACCGGCGAGCGCGCCGAAACCATTGAGTAAATTGACGGTTTCGGTGCGCCAGGAACGTCTTTGACTACGTTTGAGGGCGCTTCGTCAAGGCGCACGGCCCGGCGGATACCGTCCACCGCGCGTTCGTTCGGCCCGGCACGGGCCCGCAACACGCTGGGCCTCGCCTCGATCGGGGTAGGACCCTAGCTCGTGCGACGGGCCGTCCACCGGCCCGAGCACGAGCCGAGGCCGGCCAGCGACCACCGTCCGGTCCCGCCGGACCCGCGCAGGCGGCCCGACACCAGCACGCTGGCAAGGCCCTTCCGGATCGTGCCGCTGATCCGGCCATCGGCCGTGGTG
Source organism: Methylobacterium sp. E-065 (assembly GCF_022829605.1). GTDB lineage: Bacteria > Pseudomonadota > Alphaproteobacteria > Rhizobiales > Beijerinckiaceae > Methylobacterium. Next base: position 475 of record NZ_JAKSYD010000131.1, read on the forward strand.
CGGCCGGATGCGTCGACCCCGTTCCCTCCGGCATCGTCCACGGTCCCGTCCCGGATGACGATCGGATATTGGTAGGGCCCGGTGCACGCCCCGGTGTCGGTCGTGGCGACGACCGACCAAGCTCCGTCGAAGCGACCAGCCGCGAGGGCCGATGTCGATGCCCCGCCAAGAGCCAGCAGCAGGGTGGACGAAAGCACAGCGTCACGAAGTCGGATCATGGTCTCCTCTGTCGATCGAAGGGGTGGGGCGGATCATCTTGGACGATCGCGGTCCTGCCATGCGCTTCCGCAGGATCGGGCTTTGGAATCGCCGCAGGACGGGGCGTCAGAAGGTGCGTTCGGTCCCTGCCGCACGCGGCACCCCGAAACACGCAGATGGGTGTGAGCCAGCGCGGTTCCTTGAGACGACAATACTGGTAGGCAAAACTTTTTTGCTTCGGCGCGGTCCAGCCCCGAACGGACCCCCGGCCCGGCCGGCGGCTCCGCCGATCAGACCGAGCGCTCAGGCGTCAGCGAAAACCACGCCGAACCGGGCGCCGGTGCGCCGGACGACCCTGCAGCGGCGCGACGTCTGGTCGATCGCAGTCAGAAGCGTGAACGTCTCGGGTACGGCGTCGTCATCGCCGGCCTCCAGCAGCGCGCCGGTATCCGACATGTTCCAGACGAGGCAGCGCAGCCGCCTGCCCGTGTCGGCGACCACGATATGCCCGGCGCTGAAGCAATCCGTCCGGCCCGCGAGACGCTGTTCGGCTGTCATGTTCGACCTCAGGAATTCCCTGGCCGAACAGATAGGCCACGGGGGCTTCGTTCGCTTGAAGCCAGCGCACGCAGCGTCGCGTTGCTGTCTTCAAGCTTACCGCCGTGACAACAGAACCTGACAATTTGATCGCTTCGGGCGGGAGCCGTGCCCGATCGCATCGCAATCGCGCACAGCGCTCCGACTTCAGCTTTGGCCCGCTCTTTTACGCCGAACCGGCATCCGCTTGGGTGAAGACCGCCCGAGCGGACCGTGCCGCTTTGGGTGGTGGGCCGGCGGCTCGTCGGCCCGCACGACCCCGGTCGTTAGCCGGTTTCAGGCTTGAGCCGCGTCCACGTCGTCCCCGCCGGTGGCCCCGGTCGCGGGGCCCGGCCGGTAGGCGTCGAGCGTCGCGTAGGCATCCGTGCCGGTGAGCCCCAGCCGCTCCATGTCGGTCAGCAGCGCCTGGATATCGGGATCGACCGGCTCGCCGCCCTCCTTGCGCTCGATCAGGGCGTTGACCAGCTCCAGATCATCGATCGCCTGCGCGCTGGGTTCGTTCGAATCGGGGAAGGCCATGGCCGGTCTCTCGCTGGATGGCCTTCGAACCTAGGTCGCCCCATGGGGTTCGGCCATGGCGCTCGCGTGCCGTGAAGGCTGGTGATCAGGCGGCCAGGGCGCGCCTTACCGTGGCCCGCAGGTCCGCGAGCGAGAAGGGCTTGGTCAGCACGTCGGTGACGATGGCGTCGAGCCCGCGCGCCCGCTCGCGCTGGTCCGCGAAGCCGGTCATCAGCAGGATGGTCAGGTTCGGGAAGTCGCGCTTGGCCGCCAGCGCCAGGGCGATGCCGTCCATGAGCGGCATGCGGATGTCGGTGAGCATCAGGTCGAAGCCGCCATCGGCCTCGTTGAGACGGTCGAGCCCGTCGCTTCCATCGTTGGCGGTGACGACCGCGTGCCCGTCAATCTCGAGCCCCCGCTTGAGGAAGCCCCGGACGGTCTCTTCGTCATCCACCAGGAGGATGCGCGCCATGGGGTCCCGTAAACGTCCTCGATTCCCGGGCCCCCGTCGCGACGACGTCGGCCCTTGGCAGACGACAGGCGCAGACCTGCCCGCCGCCTGTCAAGACGCCATGCGCCGAATACAGGCATATCGACGGCGCCTGCGGCGAAAATGCCGCGTCGCCCCGACGACCGCTACGGATCGAACAGATCGGGATCGCCGCTGTCGAAATCGACCACGCCCACGAAGGGCAGTTGCCGGAAGGCGTGGGCGGCGTCCATCCCGTAGCCGACGACGAACACGTCGGGGCAGATGAAGCCGACGAAATCCGCGTCGATGGTCACGGCGCGCTTGCCGGGCTTCTCCAGCAGGACCGCAGTGAGCACCCGATGAGCGCCGCGCGCCATCAGCAGATCCTTGGCGAAGACAACGGTCCGCCCGGATTCGAGGATGTCGTCGACGAGCAGAACGTCGCGCCCGCGCACTTCGCTCTGCACGTCCCGCAGGATCTCGACCTGTCCGCTGGAGACCGTCCCGGTGCGGTAGCTCGACAGGTGCACGAACTCGACCTGGGGGGCGAGCCCGACCCGGTGCAGCGCCCGCAGCAGATCGGCGGCGAACATGAAGCTGCCCTTGAGCACAGCCACGACCAGGAGGTTCTCCGGCCGTGCGGCCAGGATCTCCTCGGCGAGTTCGTCGTTGCGCTTGGCGATGGCCGCCTCGTCGAAGAGGGTTCGCACGCGCCGTTCGTGGATGCTCATCTCATGTGTCCCGGTAACCCGGTCGCGGGACGCAATCCGCCGCCGCGCTCAGGGGCGGTCTTAGCGTCCCGAGGTCCCGGGGGGAACTGTGGATGCGCATCCCAGGCACCCCAGCGTCATCGAACGAACCCCAAACGCAAAAGGGGCCGGCGATCCGCCAACCCCTCGCGCCGTCCGGCTGAATGGATGGTACCACCGCCCCGGCTCGAACGGGGGACCCCCAGATCCACAATCTGGTCAGAGAGCATAACAACCCCTGACATTCAGGTGGTTCAAGGGCGGTCAACGGCTTTGCTGGAACTAGCAAAAACTGCCATTGTGATGCTTTGTTGGTAACATGGGGTAACAGGGCATATCGGCCCGTTTCCGTTACCCCTGGTTACCCTGGAGGATCACCAGAGTGGCAGCGCGAGTGCTCACCGTGCAAGCCATCGAACGCCTAAAACCGGACGCCGCTCGCCGGCTAGAGATCCCGGATGCCACGTTGCCGGGCCTCTATTTTATCATTCAACCTTCCGGTGCAAAAAGCTGGGCTGTCCGGTACCGGCACGGCGGCCGGACCCGAAAACTAACCTTGGGCGCCTATCCGGCTCTCGATCTGGCCAAGGCGAGAACCGAGGGGAGGGCGGCCCTTCAGTCGGTGTCGTTGGGTCAGGATCCAGTTGCCGAACGCAAGGTGGTCGCACCGCTGCCGACACGGGATCTGGTCGGTTCGGTGATCGACAGCTTCATTGAGCGGCACGTCACGCCGAGAAACCGGCCGCGGACAGCCGAGGAAACGATCCGTATCCTGCGGAGCAAGGTGCTGCCGGCTTGGGATAGTCGGAAGATCCAGGACATCGGTCGCCGCGACGTGATCGAGCTTCTCGACCGGATCGTGGATGCAGGCACGCCGATCGCGGCCAACCGCACGCTGGCGGCCCTTTCCAAACTGTTCAACTGGGCAGCTGACCGCGGCATTATCGATGCGAACCCGTGCGTGCGCGTGAAGGCACCAGCCGCGGAGACGAGCCGCGACCGCGTGCTGGATGACGACGAACTGCGACTGCTCTGGCGGGGGTGTGAGGTAATCGGCTGGCCGTTCGGGCCGTTCGTTCAGCTTCTTCTGCTCACAGGTCAGCGTCGCGACGAGGTTGCGAAGATGCGTCGGTCCGAGCTGCGGAACGGGGGCACGCTGTGGACCATACCAGCTGAGCGGGCGAAGAACGGACAGCTCCACGACGTGCCGCTTAGCGCGGCCGCAAAGATTGTTCTGGGGGTCCTACCTCGCGTGGTCGGGCAAGCCGGTTATCTCATCAGCACGACAGGCAACAGCGGCGTCTCAGGCTACGCCAAGGCAAAGGCTCGGCTCGACGCCGTCATGCTCTCGCTAGCGCGCACAGATGCGGAAGCGGCGGGATCTGATCCGAACGACGTCACACTCGAACCCTGGCGGCTACACGATCTGCGCCGGACAGCGTCCACGGGTATGGGCCGCCTGAAGATAGAGCCACACGTAATTGAGGCGGTGCTGAATCACCGCTCTGGCGTCATCAAGGGCGTTTCCGCCATCTACAACCGGTACCAGTACCTCGACGAGAAGCGTGATGCCATGGACGCGTGGGCGGCCCACGTCGAAGCGATAGTTAGTGGAACAGTACGATGAGCAGCCAAGTAGACATTAATTGGCTCCGGAACGAGCTCATTGACCGAACAGGACTATCAAAATCCGAAATTGGCGATCTTATATGCGCCGCTATGGTAACAGGAAACCTCACTGGTCTTGCACCTCTGGCACAATGCTATCCAAAGACGATTGTGCGGACCCTAAGCGACGAGATCGGTCCTTGGAAAAATTTCGAAATACCTGTTGCGTTCTGGAATTGCACGGAGATTGATTGGGATTGCCAAAACCCATGCTTTCATTTTCACATTGGCGATAATATTTGGATAGTATATAGCATACTACTGGATCGTGCTACGGCATATGATTTTCTAAAGTCTCGCGATCCTGCGCTGCAAGCACTGCAAGCTGCCTTGTTAAAATCGTCATTTACGCCGAAAGATAGAATAGGCTCGAGCGGGCGCCCACCAAAGTATAATTGGAGCAAATGTATAATAGAAGCGGTTCGGTGGATGGAAGTTAATGGGCGGCCAAAAACTCTGGCAGAATTAGTTAATTACATGGCTGAATGGTTTGAACCCGAAGAACCAGGCGACACCCAACTAAAGCAATATCTCGGACCGATCTATCAAAATTTTGAACCAAAGGCTCGCCTTGACTGAGTTTCCGGCCGTTTCCGACCATTTCCGGCTGACATAAGCTACCATTCGACGCCAAAACGAGCGGTATCCGCACCGGAGAGGCTCAATGAATTACGACGTCCGTTCATCTGATGATTTGCTGCCAGCCGCACATGTTTTGGCCAGGTATCAGGTCAGCGACATGACACTGCACCGCTGGTTGAAGAATGAATGCCTCAATTTTCCAAAGCCGATCCGCATCAATGGTCGACGGTACTGGCGGTTGGGCGATTTGCAACTGTTCGAGTCGCGGCAGTAGTTTCAAGTTCGTAAAAGCGAGCGTGACATGCTTAATAAAAATTGCAAACACGATGCCGCTGAAGTGGGCGAGCGATCGAAATCGTGCGAGTCGCACGATTCCAGGGCAAGTGAGGATGCCAGCTCTGGGTCTCAGATCAGCATCACCATCGCCAACCCGCTCGATATTATTAGGTTGGCCGAAACACAGCCGAATGATGCGGCAGCAAGCTGCCAGATCGCGATCAAGGCGTTGCACGATGGCTTCCTTAATCGAAAGTACGAGTTGTTGGGGGCCGTGGTCGGCATAGCGTTCAACATGCTGGCAGTTCAGGGTGAATGGCAAAAATTTTGCCGGAATGACTACTGGAAGCAATTCAAGCGGGGCCCCAAGGATAGCCTGCGGGGGCGGCACAAGGCGCTATCGTATGTCATGCGCTTTGTTTTTCTCGCCCGCAGCACAAGCGAAATAAATCTGACTAATCGTTATGCCAAAATGCTGGAAAAAGAATTTAACGCCGACGTTTCACCTGAAGAGATTGCGGCGATCATTCATAAGCATGGTGGCATCGAAGGGATGCGGCAGACCGGAGTGGCGTCGAGAAAAGCCGCACTCAAGCGACAAAGGAAGAAAGACGTCAAGTATCTAAAAGATCTCACAGAAGGACCGGGCGATGTATTTTCAGGGAAAAACGGTTACAAGATTTCCCACGATAAATATGTCGATATCAAAATGGCATTGGCTTTGTTTTGCAAAGAGAGCAAAAAATACTTTAAGGGCCGCGTAAGTAACTGAATGCTCACCGTGGCCGATGATCGATTCCAATCTGTAAAGTTTAGATCATCACCCGTCTGTCAAATCAAATATATGAATTTCAAATAGAGACCAATATCCAAAATTTATTAATATAGATTTTTCTCAATAAGCCGCCGGAGTCAGCACAGCCGGCGGATTGAAGCTGAAGTGTCTTATACGCTGTGCTGTGCTTTAATTTGAACAAGGTCTGTAGCAACATCATAAGGCCGTCGGCATCGATTATGGCGAGGCGGCGGCTGGTCTCGTATTTTTAGCAATCCACGTAACGGGTCCAGATCATATTCGAGTTGAGATGCAACCGAAGCAGCTCGCGCTCGCCATGCATGAGGGCGTGCAAATCATCAGTGAAGTCCGCAACGACGCCCGCGGGAAGCCGCACCGGGCGGAACATGGCAATCCCGCATTCGTATAGGTCGCCGTCGACCCAAACCACGCTTATTAGGTGCTTCGCACGTTCGGCGATGAAATTGCTGGACTGGGCGTTAGGGTGAGGCTGCGATTTCTTCTGGGACTTGATCGGGAACGCTCCCAGCCGCCTCACAGCTCGGATCTTGACCTGGGTAGGATAAGGACCTCGTCCATACCGATCCGGCTGTTCTCCAGCGCCTTCAGCGTGTATCGCGTAGCTGCCCCCGGCGTCGCAAAAATTGGTTCCAAATCAATGCGATCGATGCGAGACTTTTTATTGCAATACGTCAGCTTGTTTTCTTCAACGTGTCGGTCCAGCGGTTCTTTTAAACGGCAAGCCCGCGAATAGGCCATCAGGGGGTGTATCAGCACCGAACCATAGTGAAGACCATGGTTCGGTGCGGTGAGGCGAAACCCCTCTTTCGCGTGTTTGAAGACTGGGAAATCGGGGCAGCCGATCAATCTAGGAATGACCTGATAAGCGGCGGCGCTGGTTGGCTTCCGATGAAACCGGGTACACAATTTTCTAAAAAATGCGTTTACTTCTTTTTGCATGATCGCCTTGGTTCCAGCTTCTGAAAGGTGCATCTCCTCGAACATGAAGGTGACCATCCATCCCTGCCAGAACTGCTCAGTGATCAAGTTGTCGATCCACGCTGAGTAGGCTTCTACCATTTGCCGATTGCGAACTCGTCGACTGCTGTAGCTTGAGTTGAAGTGCTCGTTTTCCCTCATTGCGGTCGCTCCCATACGTTTTCCAGGCATGGTCTGCCATATAACATCGAGCATTTGTGCCGATGAGGCGGTTGTATTTGATCGCAGCGTCGGCCTCGGTGGCGGTATCCATCCGAGGCTGGGGCACTGCTATTATTTTTATTTAACGAGTTGGAGATGGCAACTTCTATAGTTCAATGGCAGATAGTATTTCTTGCCTTATCTATAGATTGTCTAACTTCAGCTTATAATTGGCATGCTGCGTAAAGCCGTAATTTGAAACAATTATCGGGATGAAAATCTTCTGCGCCGCAGTTCCGGCGCAGGGCGCGACTTCTCCCTGCATATTGCTTGCTGCCAGAATCGTAGATCTTCTGGCTCCCGATCGCCATATTCCTAATCGTCCTGACACGGACCCCGCAGATTACGCCGGTTATCGACTTGACCGAAAACAGGGTCACTTTGTATCTTCCATCGTAGAGACGCACTGCGCTTCGTGCACCCATCTCGCTGCAATATACTCAGCCGCCCGGACAGATGGCCTTTCGCAGGGGGCCTACTGCCCCTGTGTAGCGTTGTAACTTTGGCATGGCTTGGTCTGAACATGCGCGTAAGCAGAGGCCGGCAGAGTCTCAGGCAGCCCCTATTAATCGTGTGCGTTTGAGGAGCTTGATGTGGCTGATTACACCTGCAAAAAATGCGGAACTCCGCATGAGACACGCTATGAAAATCCGAAAACGGGTAATGAAAATCACGATATACGGTGCTTGAATTGCAAATCTTTGATGGGGACAGAAAAGGTTTTTGGTGTGTTTTTGCGTGTGCATATGGAAGGAGAAAAACCAGGAACGTGGGAGCGTGTGCCCGCGAATTGAAATCACTCGTGCCTTAGCATGCCAGAAAGCGAGAATTTAAATAAAACTACTTATTACCTGTATCATCGGTTTGTTTATTAATGAAAACTATCGTTGTTACTGGCTTGCATCAAGAGTAAGATTTTGAATAATATTATGTCGGCTATGGTGCGTGATTATGGGGAAGTCGCGATTGCCTACGTCCAGCTCTTGTTGATAAGCGAGGATGCGCCGTCGTTGAACCTGATGGACCACGACGCGGAAGGTGCAGCACTCGTGATCGACGCTGTCGTCGACCGCTGCGCCAAACTTAAGGCTGATCTTGAAGAGGTTAGTTTCGAGGTCGAGCTTACGCAAGAGCTCGGCCTGCGCGACGGCACGCGTCTCAAGCACGTCAGGTAGCCCCGCATCTGCGTCGATCGGGGGGCTGGGGCGGCGGATCGCGTTTCGCTGCACGACCTGACCTGAGACATGACCTCGGCCCGCGAAAAACTCTCCGTCGAAGCGCTTCACCGTCAGAGCCACCTCGACCCAGCAACTGAAGCTGTGGCGGATCATGACCCGGGCGAGTTGCGGGCCGTCAATCAGCACGATGCGCTTGCTCAGCATCTCTGCCCTATGCCGCGCTGAGGCTGAGAACGAGGGGGATGAGATCTGAGACACACGGCAGCGACCCAGGGGCCGTTCCAAACCGTCCGCTCGCGATCACAGCGATTGCGCGTGCGGTCGCCTTAGAACAAAATACGAACGGGCTGCTTCGTGCAGCGGGCGCCTTCGCAGGTAGCGAGATGTCACCTTCGAGTTCCGGCCGGACGCTGTTCTTCTTCGAGAAGCCCTCGGCGATGCGGCAGCTGCAGCGCTTCTTCCGCTCGCCAAACACCGTCTGCGTGGCCGCCGAGGGGCACCTGCTGTCCGCCGAGGAGCCGGGCAGCATCCGGCCCGAGTGGAAGCCCTGGCGCTTCGACGCCCTGCCCATCAAGCTCGCCACGATCCCGGTCAGCTGCGGCACCAACCGGTCCGGCCAGTCGCACGAGCCGAAGATTGCCGCCATCCGG
>NZ_JAKSYD010000132.1 GCF_022829605.1 Methylobacterium sp. E-065
CCGGATGGCGGCAATCTTCGGCTCGTGCGACTGGCCGGACCGGTTGGTGCCGCAGCTGACCGGGATCGTGGCGAGCTTGATGGGCAGGGCGTCGAAGCGCCAGGGCTTCCACTCGGGCCGGATGCTGCCCGGCTCCTCGGCCGACAGCAGGTGGCCCTCGGCGGCCACGCAGACGGTGTTCTGTGAGCGGAAGAAGCGCTGCAGCTGCCGCATCGCCGAGGGTTTCTCGAAGAAGAACAGCGTGCGGCCCGAACTAGGAGGAGACATGTCACTGCACGTGGAGGCACGCACCGCACACGACGGCGAGTTCACATTTTGTTCTAGAACGTCGCCGCGTGCAACCGCGCTGAGCGTGAGGAAACCGCTGCGCCCTGACGCTGAGTTCGATGATGCGCGATCTCGAAGGCTCAGCAGGCGCCGCCTGGATCACATGTGTCGGATAACTCGGCTTGTTCAAACCCTCCTTCTCAACGCACGCTTTTGGAAGGCCGGCGGCCAACAATCGGCTCTCGGCCGCTCCTTGGTCTCAGCGCAGCCGAACCCGACAGTACATCCTAACGGTACCAGATATCCTTCTCAGACTCGTACTTCTCCGAGTCGTTCCGGCCTCTTCCAAAAGGGTTCAGTTTGCATTGCTGATGGAGAAGAACTGCTCGTTAACAAGATTGCGTCGGTCCAGGGTTGCTGGAGTTTCCGGCTAATTGGAACGACGTAACGAGATCTGTGCAGCTTCGAGACTCGTAAAAATCCTTTGGGCGATCCGATCGGTATCGACCCGAGGAGAAGATCAATGTTAGGACTGTTCACAAACTCCATCATCGTGACGATTGCTCGTCCGAAACGCTGCAGTATGTCCCGACGTGCAATTTCCGAGATTCGGGTCGATTGCGAATGATCGGCCCCCACAGGGTGGTCCAAGGTTAAAGTTAGTGCGCAGTAGGCCGCTCCACCACGGTTAGCTTGGCCGGCGGAGCTGGTCGGGCGAGCGCAGCCGGCCAAGCGGTGAAGGCTGGCATGAACACCTCTGGTGCC
>NZ_JAKSYD010000138.1 GCF_022829605.1 Methylobacterium sp. E-065
CATCGCACCGGTCATGCGCGCGATCGGCCGGGCGATTCCGAAGATCGCGAACAGCAATGCGGCGGCGGCGACCGCGAGGCCGACCACGGTGGCCACCACGGCGACGAGCTTGGCGCGGGTCGCTTCCCGGGCGGTCTCGGCCTGACGCTGATGCGCATCTACGAGGCTCTGCGTGGGCTCGGCTACGAGGGCGGCTACGACGCGGTGCGCCGCTATGCCAAAGGCTGGAAGCGCGAGCGCACCGCCGTCACAGCCCAGGCGTTCGTGCCGCTCTCCTTCGCGTCGGGCGAGGCCTACCAGTTCGACTGGAGCCACGAGACAGTGCTGATCGGCGGCACGACCACGGAGATCAAGGTCGCCCACGTCCGGCTCTGCCACTCGCGCATGCCGTTCGTGCGGGCCTACCCGCGCGAGAGCCAGGGGATGGTGTTCGACGCCCACGACCGGGCGTTCGCGTTCTTCCGCGGCGCCTGCCAGCGTGGGATCTACGACAACATGAAGACCGCTGTGGACGCGATCTTCGTCGGACGTGAGCGCGCCTACAATCGCCGCTTCCTACAGATGTGCTCGCACTATCTCGTCGAGCCGGTAGCCTGCACTCCGGCCTCGGGCTGGGAGAAGGGGCAGGTCGAGAACCAGGTCGGACTGGTGCGCGAGCGCCTGTTCACGCCGCGCATCCGGGTGAGGAGCTACGACGAGCTGAACGCCCTGCTGCTCGACGGGGTGATCGCCTACGCCAAGGCCCACCCACATCCCGAGCAGCCCGACCGAACCGTGTGGCAGGCCTTCGAGGCCGAGCGGGCGGCTCTAGTCCCCTATGCCGGCCGCTTCGACGGCTTCCACGCCGTGCCGGCGGCCGTGTCCTCGACCTGCTTGGTTC
>NZ_JAKSYD010000147.1 GCF_022829605.1 Methylobacterium sp. E-065
GCTTGACCCGCAGTTCGTCGCCGTCCACCCGGTCGTGGCACATCAGTAGCCAGCGCGCGAGGCGGGTCTCGATCGTGTAGGTGGCGTTGACGTAGGCGGTCTGGCGCACCTGCACGAACTCCACCTGCACGTACCGCAGCAAGAGCCACCGTAACGATCGGCTCTCCTCGACAGCCGCGCTCAGCACGTCCGCGTCGATGCGGTATCCCTCGCCGGGGAGCTGCATGTACTGGTCATTCGGGATGCGGGCGCCGCCGGTCAGCACCGGCACGGCGCCGGACACACCCTCACGGCCGACGATGCCGATCTCGACCCTGCCCAACGAGCCCTCGGTAGTGATCGATGATATGCCGCTCTCGATGAAGTAAAGGTGCTCCACCGGCTGACTGGCTTCGATCAACATGTGTTGTAGTGGCAGTTCCACGAGTTGCAGGTGTGGAGCGAGCCGGGTGAAATCGTCCTCCGAGAGCATCTTCAAGAGACGGTTACTGATACTCGACCGTTGAGGTTGGTCCACGGTTCTTCCCTGGATCGAGGCAAGAGCGCAGTCGCGTCTCCCAGCCGCCCACGCCCCGAACGGTGTGCAGACGGTGCGACCGGCCTACTGCCGCGTCACGGCGGTCGCAATACTTCTGAGCGTTGCGTGTGATCTCCGACAAAGCGCCGAATGTCGGTTTTCACACCGGAGAACCGAACCGGGTTGCGCGCGAGCTAACCTAAGCTAAGTGCGGTCCCGACATATGCCGGGAACCACGATGAGCCGACTGGCTTGTGGGAGGGCGCGGGAGATCATGACGGACAGCAAGCGAGAAGCTGCGGGCAATCCACTCTTGCGCAAACTGGAGGGCTTCGTACCGCTGCCGGAGGCGGACCGAGCCGCGCTGCTGAAGATCAGCGAGAACCCGCAGGTTGTCTCAGCCGGAACGGATCTGATCCGCGAGGGCGAGCCGCCGGATGGCATGTTCTTGATCCTGGACGGCTTCGCCTGCCGCTACAAGCTGCGGGAGAACGGCGCGCGGCAGATCATGGCCTACCTCGTTCCGGGTGATGCGGGCGACGTGGACGGACCACTGCTCAGGGCCATGGATCATTCGATCTGTACGCTGTCGGCCTGCAAGGTCGCGCGCATCGCACCTGATACGATCTGGAACCTGTTGCAGCGCCCCGCCGTCGCGGCCGCACTGCGGAAGTCCACATTGGTGGACGAGGCGACCCTGCGCGAGTGGCTGCTCAACGTCGGCCGCCGATCCGCACCGGAGCGGCTGGCGCACCTGTTCTGCGAGCTACATCTGCGCTTGCGCGCGGTCGGCAGGGCGGACGAGAACGGCTTCGAGTTACCCATCACCCAGTACGATCTCGCCGACACGACCGGCCAGACTTCCGTGCATGTGAACCGCTCGCTCCGGGAACTCAGGGAGAGAGGGCTGATTAAACTCCGTCAGAGGCACCTGACGATCTTGGATCTGCCGGGGCTCAGGCAGTTTGCGGAGTTCAAGTCGGGCTACCTGCACCTGGGAGATCAAGCCGCCGCATGAGCCTACGCCTCCAGCCTATCCAGGTCGCGACTGGGGATGCTGATCAGGAGAGCCAATTGGTGTTCCACGACGGCTTCTTGGTGGCGGTGCTGGTGCGCCTCTCCCACGAGTATGAGGATGAGGCCGGGAAGTGGTACTTGGAGGTGGGATTTGGGCGGGTAAACACCGCGACCCCACCCACGTTCACGGATCTCGGCGAGGCACAGGGTTGGATCGAACAACGGCTGACACGCGCAGCTTGAGCCTTAGGCTTTGCTCTGCCGTCCCCGGGCGCTTAGCCGGGCGGCCATATCATCATGGCTCACCCGGCCTACGACGTGCGTTCACGCTTGCTCAACCACAGACGGTCATTCTGTTGGAACGCCGGTGAGATAGACGACCTCCCCCGTCGGCCCGTGATCAGATCGGGCGACGGGGCCGAGCCGTTTTTCCAACCTGGGTCAGGCAACCCCGCTTCTGGCCGCATGGCCGATCATGCTGCCATGGCGTAGCTCGGCCGGATGTCAGCCAGCCTCGCCCCGACCCTGATCCCGAACCTCGTCGCCATGTGGCACGGCGCGATGGAGAACATTTCGCCCCACGCCCCTCCCTGCCGGTATCTCACCCCAACCCGGTGGGTGCCGATGCGGGAGGCCGCCATCGACTTCTGCGACCGCTTGGGCGCCGAGGCGCATGCGTTGGGGTGGACGGCGGCTGAACTGTTCGCAGTACACCCTGACCATGGAACGCTAAGGGTGGACTACTGCGGTGCGCTGATGGTCTCCGGCAGCAAGGCCGTGGCGGTAGAGCCAACCCGGATCGTGTTCGATCGGGGCTCAGGCTACCGGACCAAGCAGGGTCAGGTCTGGGGCATTCCAGTCTGGGAGTTTGCCGCGCGGGCCCGCTGACGATCGGCCTCGTCCTCGGCCGCACGCTGCCTTTTGATGGCGCTCAGCTGATGAAGCCGAAGGATGGCTTGCTCATGCGCTTGCACGACACGGGTATCGCCGAGCGCTTGCTCGATCTGTCGCCGATGCCAGGCGCGCAGATCGGCTAGCACCTGCAGGTCTCCCGTCTGCTCCTCAGTCATGTCCACCCTCACCCAGATCATACCGGGCTGGGCAAGCGGCTGGAGGTTCAAGAGGATTTCAGCGTCATCCACACGGTACCACCACAATCTCGGTAGTCATCCTACGCGCCGGTTGAACCTTGCCGCCGCCTCGGTCTCCTCGTCCGTCACCTCGGACTCGCGGCGCAAGTCGCCGACACTGGGGATCTCTTTGGCCATGGCGGTGAGCTAACGCGGGGCCGAGAGCAGGTTGATGAAGTCAAGTAACTGCACAACAAAAAGCCCGGCCTTTCGGCCGGGCTAGTTGGGGTCCCTTTGCACGGGGACATCAAGATCAGGAAGCTTTGGGAACAACCGATCTCGATTGGGGAAATCAGAAGTCGCGCTGGACGCGGAACCGGACCTGCGAGACCGAGT
>NZ_JAKSYD010000150.1 GCF_022829605.1 Methylobacterium sp. E-065
GCGAAAATTCCGCCCGGGCGAAACTTCAGCCTGAGCCAGCCCGTACCGCTCGCCCATGAGCGAACAACACGACAAGCCCTCGTCCTTGGATGCCGCGTTAGCCGCGCAGATCCATGCTGCCCGCGTCCGAGGCGCCTACTCAATCGAGAGTTTGGCAGCCCTCGCGCAGGTCGCCCCCGAGGTGATCGTCAGACTTGAACATGGCTTGCCGATCACCGATGCCGGGGCTCGGGATCGCGTCATGGACGTGCTCGGCCTGCGTCCGGATAACCATTTCTACCCTGTCCAGCCGATCGGTCTGAGCCTACGCACCCCGGATTGAGATAGGCATGAGGCAGCTCTCGCCCGTACCCGCCCGGCCTCCCCACGCCACGCATCGCGCTCGGTCCGCATAGCCTCGACCAGAGCGTGCATGTTGCCGGCGTCGATCGCGGTTTCCACGAGCATGTCTTGAGCCGAGGCCAGTTGCTCGCGCAGCTCGGCGTTCTCGGTCGCCAGCGCCAGCAGCAGGGCGGTCATCACATCGCCCATTCCTGCTCCCGCGCACCCAAGGCAGCGCGTCTAGCTGGGCTCAAACTTGGCCGCAATCGCGTCCGATCACCGCGACTGCGCCGGCGAGGCCGCACCTGGGCGTTGCGAGACGATATCCCGGTGCTGCTCTTCCGGCGCGCGGCCAAAGCCGATCGCTGAGGGTATGGTGGCGCGGGGTGGTTAACGGATCCTCCGCATCAACACCCGACGACTACCGGCTCACGCCCGCAGGTGTCCGCAGGGGTTCACGGGGCCACGCCAAAGCGCACGAACAGACTCTCGGGATCCTGCGCATCTACGCTCGCTTTCTGCGCCGTCATCGAGGCGCCACGGCCAGCGATGGCTACGGCCGGCATGAAAGCACAGGCGCCGACGAGGATGGCGAGGGCGGCGAGGGACTGAAGCATGCGCATGATTGGGCTCTCTTGAGGATGATGCGATCCTGGCGTGGACTCATGAACTGCGCGCTGAAAGAGATCACGACAATTTGAGCCATCTACGATGTATGGCAATCTTCTGATCTTTGCGGATGCATAAGCTCGATCGCTCAACCCAAAGATGCGACTGTTATTAATTAACTAATGCATCGGTAAACTGATGTCGGCATAACACTATTAGCTGTTGATCCTGTAGCACGCGCCCTGTCGCAAGGCTCAACGTCGCGTCCCACGGATTGACCGCCCGCGCGCCAGTTAGCGCAGACTTTTGCAGGATCTCATGGCCCTCCGCATCGGTACCCGCATCCAATCCATCACCCTGATCGCCTTGGGTGGGATGGCCGCGCTGATCGGCTTGGCGGCCTGGGATATGTCGGGCAGCGTCATAGACGCGCGCGAACTGAAGACGCGCGACCTCGTCGAGTCAGCGCAGGGTGTGCTCGCGTACTTCGAGGGTGAGGAGCGTGCGGGCCGAATGGATCGGGCCGCCGCTCAGAAAGCCGCGATCGCGGTGGTCAAAGGCCTGCACTACGCCGGCAGCGAGTATTTCTGGTTGCAAGACATGCAGCCCCGCATGATCCTGCACCCCAAGGCCGAGTTGATCGGCAAGGACATCGGCGGGATCGTTGATCCGACCGGCAAGCACCTGTTCGTCGACATGGTCGAGCAGGTGAAGCGGTCGGGTGCTGGCTTCGTCCCCTACATGTGGCCCAAGCCCGGTCTGGATCAGCCTGTCGCGAAAATCTCCTACGTGAAGGGGTTCGAGCCTTGGGGCTGGATCATCGGATCGGGGATCTATGCCGATGATACCGCAGCGCAGATGCGGCCTGCGCTTATCCGCCTCCTCGGAGGGACGGCGATCGTGGCAGCGCTCATCGCCCTCCTGGCCTCTCTCATCGGACGCGGCGTGGTCCGACCGTTGCGCGCCATGACGGTATTCATGAATGGCCTCGTTGCCGGAGATCTGACGCGTGAGGTCCCGGCCAAAGAACGGGGCGATGAGATCGGCGCGATGGCTTCGGCGGTTCAGGTGTTCAAGGACAATCTGATCCGCACCCGGCAGCTTGAGGCCGAGACAGCGCAAGCGCGGATGGCTGCCGAGGAACAGCGCAAGGTTGGCATGCGCCAGATGGCCGACGGCTTCGAGGCCGCAGTCGGCGGCATCCTCGGCATGGTGTCGTCGTCGGCCACCGAGCTCCAGGCCACCGCCCAGACCATGACGGCCACGGCGACCGAAACCGCCAGCCAGTCGACGACGGTCGCAGCGGCTGCCGAGGAAGCGTCCTCGAACGTCAACACGGTCGCCGCGGCCGCCGAGGAGCTAGGCTCGTCGGTGCAGGAGATCAGCCGGCAGGTCGCTGGCTCGGCCGAGCTGGCACAGCGTGCCGTGCGTGAGGCTGACCAGACCGGTAGCCTCGTGCAGGAGCTGAGTGCCGCCGTGTCCCGGATCGGCGATGTGGTCGGGCTAATCTCGACCATCGCTGGGCAGACCAACCTGCTGGCCCTGAACGCCACGATCGAGGCCGCCCGGGCCGGGGCCGCTGGCAAGGGCTTCGCCGTCGTTGCCTCCGAGGTGAAGGCGCTCGCCGAGCAGACGGCCAAAGCCACG
>NZ_JAKSYD010000154.1 GCF_022829605.1 Methylobacterium sp. E-065
GGCTGTGGCAGGTGTCGGGCCGCTCGGACACGAGCTACGCCGAGCGGGTGGCGCTGGATCTGGACTATGCCAGCCGCTGGAGCCTGCGCCGGGACATCGCGATCATGCTGCGCACCATCCCGGCGGTGCTGGCCCAGCGCCACCCGCTCGGCGTAGCTCGTGTCCGAGCGGCCCGACACCTGCCACAGCCCGGTCACGCCAGGGGGCACGGCAAAGCAGGTCTGGAACGCGCGGCCGTAGCGGGCGACCTCGGCCGGCACGATCGGGCGGGGCCCGACCAGGCTCATCTCGCCGCGCAGCACGTTCCAGAGCTGGGGCAGCTCGTCGAGCGAGGTCTTGCGCAGCACCTGCCCGATCGCGGTGACGCGCGGATCGTTGCTGAGCTTGTGCGTGGCGGCCCATTCGGCCCGGGCCCGCGGGTCGGAGGCCAGATGGGCGGCCAGCACCGCCTCGCCGTCGGTGACCATGGAGCGGAACTTGAGGCAGCCGAACGAGCGGCCGTCGAGGCCCAGGCGCATGTGGCGGAAGATCGGGGCGCGGCCATCGCCGGCCCAGACCAGCAGGGCGATGAGCAGAAGCAGCGGCAGCAGCAGGAACAGGGCGGTGACGGCCACGCCGACATCGAGGCCGCGCTTGGCCGCCCAGTTCAGGCGCAGACCGCGGGCGACGAAAGGCGTCTCCGGCGACAGAACATCGACCGCGGCGCCCGCGGTTTCGATCACTCGGCCAGAAGCCAAATCGACGACCTCAGCGATAGTGTCGGTATTGGGGATGCGCTGCACTGCGAGATCACCTCCGACATCTTGGTGTGCTGCAGCTCGCGACATAGCTCATCTTCTCAGTGTATGAAGCAGGTAAAGCAAATCTCAATTAGGTTAATGAATTCTTAATCTTAGATTTACGAAGATTATAGGATGCAGTCGAAAGCTAGTGCAGTGACGCGGACGGAGGATTCACGCGTAGGATGAGACGTGCGAGTCTGGGCGATGGCTCAGACGGTATGCGTGCTCCTCGATGCGACCGACGCGGCACGGTTGGCTGCGATTGCCAGCGACCGCTGCCGTC
>NZ_JAKSYD010000163.1 GCF_022829605.1 Methylobacterium sp. E-065
GCTGTCGGCGGATTATGTCGGGGAGGCTGCGCCGTGAGCGTCAGGGCGCACCGGACCATCGCGGGGCAGGCGGCACTTGTCTCCCCCTTGCGGTTTCACACTGCGTCCGCCGCGCTGACGATGACGGCTGTTTCCCCCTCGCCCCGCTTGCGGGGAGAGGGATGCGGCGACCTTGTCGTCGTCGCATCGAGGCGGCAGCCGAAGGTGAGGGGGCGATTCAGGACGAGCCTCTTCCGGAATCGCCCCCTCACCTCGGCTCCGGCTTCGCCTCTCGCTTCCCGCACGGACGACGAGGTCCGAGCGGGCCTCTCCCCGCAAGCGGGGAGAGGGGGGCGTCGCGCCTCTCCCCGAGGAAGATGCGTGAACATCGCAATCTTCAGGAGAGAGGGGAGAAGCGTTCAGCTCCAGAGCACCGTCGGCGCCGCCCATGCGTGACGCCGCCCCCCTCAATCCGCGCCTCTCCGATCCGGAGCCCGGGATCCGGCTGGTCACCCTCGACCGGCCGGAGCGGCGCAACGCCCTCGATCGCGCCGCCTATGCGGGGCTGGCCGAAGCCTTTCGGGCGGTGGCCGGGGACGAGAGCGTGGCCGTCGTGGTGCTCACCGGCGCGGGCGGCTGCTTCACCGCCGGCAACGACCTCAGGGATTTCCAGGATGTCGAGACCGGGGGCGACAGCCCCGGCCTGACCTTCCTCAAGGCCCTGCGGGCCTGCCCGAAGCCGGTCGTGGCGGCGGTCGAGGGGCACGCGGTCGGCATCGGCACGACGCTGCTGCTCCATTGCGATCTCGCCTATGCAGGGGATGGCGCCCGGTTCCGCCTGCCGTTCGCGGCGTTGGGTCTCAGTCCGGAGGGTGGATCGAGCTACCTGCTGCCGCTGGTGGCGGGCACGAAGCGCGCCGCCGAGCTGCTGCTGCTCGGCGAGCCGTTCACGGCCGCGGATGCCGTGTCGGCCGGCCTCGTCAACGCCGCCGTGCCGGCGGGGACGGCGCTGGAGGTGGTCCTCGCCAAGGCGCGGTCGCTGGCCGCCCTGCCCCGGGCCTCGATCGCCGCCACCAAGCGGGCCCTCCGCCGGGGCCAGGATGAGCCCGTCGCCCGCGCCCTCGCCGAGGAAGCGGAGGTGTTCCACACCCTGCGCCGCGGTCCGGATGCGCAGGCGGCCTTCGCGGCCTTCCTGCGCCGATGACGACCGGAGAGACCCTGCTGGCCGAGCCTGACGGCGCCGGGTCCGGCGCCAAGGAGGATCGCCACTTCGTCACGGCTCTGGCCCGGGGATTGTCGGTCCTGGCCTGCTTCGGCCCGGGCCGGACCAGCCTCGCCAACCACGACCTCGCGGCGGCCTGCGGCCTGCCCCGCTCCACCGTGTCGCGGCTGACCTACACGCTGACCAAGCTCGGCTACCTGCAGCACGAGCCCGAACTCGGCCGCTACCGCCTCGGCACCGCCACCATCGCGCTCAGCGCGGCGGCGCTCGGCGGGCTCGACGTGCGGGCGATCGCCCGGCCGGTGCTGCGGGCTGTGGCGGAGGCGGCCAACGCCTCGGTCGGGCTCGGCGTGCGCGACCGGCTCAGCATGCGCTACGTCGAGTGCCAGCGCGGCCCGGCGGCGATCTCGCTCAATCTCGACACCGGCTCGCGCATCTCGCTCGCCCGCAGCGCCATGGGGCGCGCCTACGTGGCGGTCTGCCCCGACCGGGAGCGCAGAGGCATCTACGAGGATCTGGAGGCGCTGGACCCGGTGGCCTGGCCGGCGTTGCGCGCCGGCCTCGACCGGGCGGTGGCGGAGCACCGGGAGATCGGCTGCTGCACCTCGTTCGGCGAATGGCAGGAGACGGTCTGCGCCATCGCGGTCGGGTTCCATCCCGGCGGCGGGCTGCCGCCCATGTCGATCAATTGCGGTGCCCCCACAATCATCACCGATGCGCGCTTCCTCCTGGACGTGGCGCGCCCGAAGCTGATCGAGGCCGTGCGCAGCCTCGACGGCGTCATGGGAGCTTGAGCCGTGAGGACGGGATTTCCAAAGGTCGAAGACCTTTTGAATCCGGGACTTTTCCCAATCCGAGACCCTGCACCGAGGAGCTCTTCGATGGATGCTGATCCGGCTCACGATCTGCCGCTCGCCGGGATCCGGGTGCTCGACCTGTCCCGGGTGCTGGCGGGGCCCTGGTGCGCGCAGGTGCTGGGCGACCTCGGCGCCGACGTGATCAAGGTCGAGCACCCGGAGCGCGGCGACGACACGCGCGACTGGGGTGTGTCCACCAGCCCCGGCAACACCTCGTATTTCGACAGCGTGAACCGCAACAAGCGCTCGATCGGCGTCGATCTGGCCACGCCGGAGGGCTTGGCGATCGTCAAGGCGCTCGCCCGCGAGAGCGACGTGCTGGTGCAGAACTTCAAGACCGGCGGGGCCGAGAAGCTCGGCCTCGGCTACGCGGATCTGGCGGCGGAGAATTCCGGGCTGATCTACTGCTCGATCGCCGGCTACAGTTCCGATGGCTCGGAGGCGGGCCGGCCCGGTTACGACCTCGTCGTCCAGGGCGAATCCGGCGTGATGGCGCTGAACGGCGAGGCCGGGGGGCCGCCCCTGAAGTTCGGGGTCGCGGCGGTGGACCTGTTCACCGGGCAATACGCCGCCCAGGCCGTCCTGGCCGCCCTCTATCAGCGGGAGCGCACCGGGCGCGGCAAGGCGATCGACCTCGCCCTGTTCGATTGCGGCGTGGCGCTGACCTCCTATTACGGCCTGGAGGCGCTGGCCCGGGGCATCGACCCGCCCCGCTACGGCAACGCCCATCCCTCGATCGTGCCCTACGGGGTGTTCGAGGCCGCGGACGGGCCGGTGGTGATCACGGTGGGCAACAACGGCCAGTACCGCCGCTTCTGCGAGCAGGTGCTGGAGCGGCCGGATCTCGTCGCCGATCCGCGCTTCGCCACCAATCTCGACCGCTCGAAGAACCGCGCGGCCTTCATCCCGGTGCTGGAGGCCGCGCTGGCGCACTGGCAGCGCGGCCCGCTGATCGCCCGGCTGCGGGCGGCCGGCATCCCCTGCGGCGAGGTGATGGGCCTGCGCGAGGCGCTGACCTGCGACCGGGCCCGGGAGGCGGGTCTCGTGGTCGGCGGCGCCGACAACGCCCACGTGATCGCCCCGCCCTATCGCCTCGACGGGCGGCGCCTGCCGGTGCGCCGGATGCCGCCGGGGCTCGGGGATTCGAGTGCGGAGATCCTGGCGGAGCAGCTGGCGTATCCGGCGGAGGCGCAGGACGCGCTGCGGGCAAAGGGGGTGGTGCGGTAGGGGCCGAGGCGCATCTCCCGCCCTTCCACCTCTGGGGCTTGCAGACTGAACGCCAGGGTTGAGGGCGAGGGGAACCCGCGCTCAAGCTTGAGAGGTGTAAACGCCCCCCAGCCGCGCCCGCGCGTCGTCCAGCACCCGGTTCACGGCGGCGTCCCAGGCGATCCGTGGCCGCCAGCCCGTCATGGCGCGCAAAAGCCCGGCATCGCCGGCCGCCACGGGGATCTCGGTCGGGCGCACCCGCTCGGGGGCGATCCGGATCTCGAACGGCACCCGCGCCCGAGCGCGCAGATCCTCGAGCACGCTGGCGATCGTGCGCGGCACACCGGAGCTGATGTTGAACACGCTGCCGTCCCTCAGCGCGTCCGATTGGCCGATCAGGTCGGCATAGGCCTGCGCCACGTCCGCCACGTCCAGGAAGTCGCGGTACGAGGAGAGGTTGCCGACCTCCAGGCAGGGCGGCACCAAGCCGGCCTCGATCCGGGCGATCTGGCCCGCGAAGGACGCCACCACGAAGCGCTCATCCTGTCCGGGGCCGATATGGTTGAACGGCCGCAGCACCACGAGCTTCACGCCGATCCGGGGCAGCAGATCGCGCAGCAGCTGCTCGCCGACCCATTTCGACCGGGCATAGGTGTTGCGCGGCAGCGGCTCGGCCGCCTCGGTCAGCGCGTTGCCGGACAGGAAGGCGCTGCCGTAGACCTCGCCGGAGCTGACGTCGAAGAACGTGCAGCCCGGTACGGCCTCGACAGCGGCGACGAGGTTCATCAGCCCGTTGACGTTCACCCGCCACGTCTGCCCGGGCCCGCTGGCGGAATCGGCCACCGAGGCGAGACCCGCGAGATGCAGGATTTCGGTCGGCCGGAACCGGTCCACGAAGCCGCGCAGCGCCGCCTCGTCGAGGAGATCCACGGTCTCGTAGGTGACGCCCTCCGGCAGCCGGGGCGCGGGCCCCCGCCCGATCCCCGCCACGCGGTCGCCCGCCGCCGCCAGGAGCGGCAGGACGTGCCCGCCGACGAATCCGGCGGCCCCGGTGACGAGGATGCGCCTCACGTCCAGGCCGTGGCGGCGCAGGTGCGGATGTGGCTCACCATCTAGCTCGGCTTCCGGGTCCCCCAGCGCACGCCGATGCCGGCCCCTGGAGAGCTTCCCGCATCGGCGCCGATCGCCGGGCCCGAGGCGGTCTGCGGCCGGTGCTGGGAGCTGGCCGCCAGGGGCCGCGGCGCGATTGAATCGGGCACTTCGGACAGGTGCTCCAGGTCCCGCTCCGTGGAGAACTGGCCGGCCTTCCGGTAGGTCCAGAGATAGCCCGGCACCACCGCCTCGGCGGCGGTCGGGATGATCCCCATCCCCTCGAAGGTGCGGCCCTCGGCCTTGGCGGCCTCCGAGACGACGTTGTCGTTCTGGAGCAGGATCACCTGATCGCGGGTGAGCTTGAGCGTATCGGGCAGCAGGCCGAAGGTGAGCGTGTCGGCGATCTCGAGCAGGCGGGCCTGGAGCTTGGCCGCCGGCAGCGGCAGGTCGACCACGACGCGTTTGCGCCGGATCGTCTTCAGCATGTAGCGCACGAAGTGCTCCAGCGTGCCGACCTCCGGGCCGCCGAGCTCGTAGACCTTGCCGCGCGCCAACGTGCCGTCGACCGCGCGGGCGATCGCCTCGGCGACATCACCCACGAAGGCCGGCTGGAAGCGCGACTGCCCGCCCGCCAGCGGCAGGACCGGGAGCGCCCGCGCCAGCCCGGCGAAGCGGTTGAAGAAGCCGTCGCCCGGCCCGAAGATCAGCGACGGCCGGACCACCACCGCGTCCGGGCAGGCGGCGAAGACCTTCGCCTCGCCCTCGGCCTTGGTGCGGGCGTAGAGCGAGGGCGAGGCCGGATCCGCCCCGATCGCCGAGACGTGGATCATCCGGGCGCCCTGCCGGGCCGCCGCGCGGGCGATCGTCTCGGCCCCGTCGACCTGCAGGCGCGCGAAGCTCTGGGAGCCGGTCTCCTGCAGGATGCCGACGAGGTTGATCAGCACGTCCGCGCGCTCGGCGGCGCGGGTCACCGAGTCGGGGTAGCGCAGGTTCGCCTGGACGGCCACGATCTGGTTGACCTGCCCCAGGGGCTGCAGGAACAGCGCGAGATCCGGCCGCCGCACCGCGACGCGGATCCGGTAGCCGCGCTTGGCCAGCGCCCGCACCACGTGCCGCCCCAGGAAGCCGGAGCCGCCATAGATCGTGACGAGCTGATCCTGCGGGCGCAGGGGGCCCGACGTCGCCGGGACGGCGGCTCCGCTGTCCCGGGGCGTGTCCGCGCTCGCGGTCGTGTTCGTGGTGTCTGGGCCGGTCATCGCCGTGGTCTCGGGCTCCGCGCGCCCCGGGGCGCCATAACGGGGCCTACTTAGAGCGGGGGCCGAGGGCGTTGCAATCAGGCGCCGCGCGAAGATCGCGGTTTGCGGCGCTTCTGACGCCGGGCGGCCCCGATCCTGGGACGGAACGGCCGCCGGTCCCGCGCATTCTCACGGTCTCGCGCCGCATCGGCCGGCGCGGTCGCGTCCGCCGGAGAGTGCGATGATTGTAGGGATGTTCGTCTCCGCGGCGATCGCCGTCCTCGGCCTGCTCGTCGCCCTCGGCTGGATCGGCCATCCGATCGACGATCAGCTCATCAGCAATTACGGCTGGAGCATCCTGACCATCGGCGTCGCCCTGTTCGTGCTGTTCGGGTTCCGCTGGTTCAACAGGTCGCGCAAGGCCCGGTCCCTGGCCCGCTGAGCGGCTCGCATCCGCTCCGCCTGCGCCCTGATCAGGCGACCTTGACCCGGCGGCGCACCTCGCGCGCCACGGCGGGCCGGCCGCTCGCCCGGCGGCTCACGGTACGGGGGGCACCGACCGTGATGCTCTGGGATTCGCGGGCGATGAAGGCGGTCGGCATCTCGGCCTGAAGGTCGGCCTCCATGTCGCGCAACGCCGTGTCGGAATGAGCGGGGTGCAGGTGGATGATGGCCAGCGCCTTCACCCCCGCCACCTGCGCCAGTTCGACGCCCTTCTGCCACGTGGAATGGCCCCAGCCCCGGCAGGTCGGATACTCACCGTCCGTGAACATGCCGTCATAGACCATCAGGTCGGCCCCGGCGACGAAGGCGGCGAGCGCCGGATCCGGCCAGGGATCGCTGTGCTCGATGTCGCTGATCAGGCACAGGCGGCGGCCGCCATGCTCGAACCGATAGCCCACCGAGCCCTGCGGGTGGTTCAGCGCGATCGTGTCGACCCGCGTCCCGTCCGGGAAGGTCAGGGTCTGGCCCGCCTCGAACCCGTGATGGTTGAAGGTGCAGCACAGCTTGTCGAGCGTAACCGGGAAGAGCGGCGGGGCGAACAGCCGGTCGAGGGTCGGGCCCGCCGATTCGCCGCCGAGATTGCCGCAATAGGTGTTGATCACCCGGTTGCAGTCGAGCACCGCGGGCTTGAAGAACGGCAGACCCGCCGTGTGGTCGAGGTGCAGGTGGCTGAACAGAAGGTCGACTTCCTGCGGCAGATCAGTCCGATGGCCCTGCCCGAGGTTATAGATACCCGAGCCCGCATCGACGATGAACATCCGCTGCCCGCAACGGACCTCCAGGCAGGGCGTGCTGCCGCCGAACTCGACATACTGGGGGCCGCTGACCGGGGTCGAGCCGCGGACGCCCCAGAAGCGCAGTACGAGGTCCTGATTGGCCGCCGGGACGGTCGGCCCATACGTATTGGACATGGCGATCACGAATCTGCGGACGTCGATCCCGATCCGTTACGATCGAGACCCCGTCGCCGTTCCGGGAAGAGGGCAAAGATTACGGCAGGCCGACGGTTCGAGAGTACCGTACGTCCCCTGCCGTACCATGAATTGGTGTGCCGCACGCCCCCGTGATGTGCGTCTGCGCACACGGATGGGTCGGGGCGGCGGGCTCCCGCATGCCTCACGGGGTCTCAGCCGACGCGATGAGGCCGGCGGTCGAACCGAACGGATGCGCATGGCCGAGGGTGAGTCCGCCGCGGCCGGCGGTCAGCCAGGAGGGCAGGCTGTCGCCGTAGCGGGTCGGGATCGGGCCGGCGAGCGCCCCGAACGGATCCGCGGCGCGCTCGTAGACCGGGACGAATCCGGCCATCCGCCGGGGCGACAGGGCGGAGCCCGCCGCCCAGGCGCTCCAGACCGCCTCCGGGACCGGGCGCGCGGCGCGGTGACCGGGTACGATCACCACCTCCTGCCCCGCGAAGGCCAGGGCTTCCGGCCGGCTGACGTCGCCGACCGCACCGCCCCGGGCCGTGTAGGCCGCCCAGAAGGCGTTCTGCCCGCCGTCGGAATAGGTGGTGCGCACGGCCGGCTCCCCCGCCTCGGCGAGCGCCGCGATCCGCGCCTCCTCGACCGCCTGGCGGGTCGCCACGGCCGCCTCGACCGCGGGGTTCCTGGACGGCGCGAAGGCGTAGCGGCCGGCGACCACCGAGACCTGGAGTTCCTCGCGGCTCGCCTCGAACCGGTCGGATCCGGCCTTGAGCTCGCGCCAGAAGGCGAAGTTCGGGTCGGTCCGGTGGCGGGCCATGGCCTCGGCGCTCATCCGGAACGGGTAGGACTGGAACTGGAACGCCGCCTGCCCGCCCTTCAGGGCGTCGCGGGCGATGGCGTAGATCTCGCCGACCGTGCCGTCGGTCATGGCGAAGCAGCCCATCGACGAACAGATGCCGTGGACCATCACGGCGGATCCGGTGCCGCCATGGGCCCGGTCGTAGGCGTTCGGATAACCGACGTCGAACGACAGATAGTAGTGCGAGTTCGGGTTCATCTGGCGCTGGGGCACCGTATAGAACCCCTCCGGGGTCTGCCGGTCGCCGCTCTTGCGCTTGGGGCCGAGCTGGCCGGACCAGCGGCAGATCGGGAAGGTCTTGATGAAGACGTAGCCCGACGGGCCCTTCTTCCAGACCTCGATTTCCGATTCTTTCTTGTAGGCCCGGAACAGCACCGGTGACGCGGCGGTGACGCCCTTCTGGGCCATCAGCGCGAGGGTCGCGGCCGGAATCGGCGCCTCGGCCTTGCCGGCCTGGGCTGCGGCAGGGCCGGAGAGCGCCAGGAGGACGAGGCCGGCAGCGCGGATGATCGAGGGCGTTCGAGGCATGAACCGTCCGGGCTGGATCGGCCGGGATGGCGCCGAGCGGGCCGGATTCCCGACCTGACGGAGTATTGCGGCGGCGGTGAGGCTGCCATCGGACAGCCGTCCATGGGGGCCCGCGGACGTGCCACCCGCTGCGCCTCGAAGCGGTGGGCGACGGTGTTCTGTTGCGCCCGAGGGTCTGGACCCAGCCCTTTCAAGATGTTTGCGGAGGCGCCGGCGCACTGGCCAGGCTTGCTCTCCTCCCCCTTGCGAGGAGGAGTTGGAGGTGGGGGTGGTGCGGAAGTGCGCGGAGCGGTGCCTCCTGCACCATCCCCCGCAAGGAGGAGGGGAAAACGCGGTGCCTTTCAATATGTGAGTGCCACAGTTTGCGATCCTTGCATCCGGCCCAAACACCTTGAAAGGGCTGGGTCGGAACCCAATCCGCTTGACCGTGTGAGGGGCTGCCTCCGATCCAAGTCCGCCGCTCGGACGCCCGTTGTCGTTTCTCAGGAGCGGTCGTTCGTCGGTCGTCCGGCCATTTCGGCTCGCGCCAGCGAGCGGACGCTCACCCTTCGTTCTTTGCGAGACGGTCCGCCTCCGAATCACCCGTGTCGTATTGGCTGCCGCCAACCTGCTGACGCGGTCGGCTTGTGTTGCGGACCCAGGGGCAAGCAGGGGTCAGCCAAGCGCCGTTCGCCCGCCCTGAACGCCAAAAGCTCAAAGCCGAAGTCGTCGGATGTCAGTTACATAAGCACCGGAATTGGCCGTCACCTCCTGTTTTTGGTCGCCCGACGCGTTGCGTCGATTAGTGCGGGGATTAAACCGAGCTTCAACATATGCGGCCCTCAAACCGGCCGCGGCTTGGTTCTGGAGCGACGCCGTGGCTACGTTTTCGGAGAGCGATCGATCCAGGTCCAAGGTGGCGACGGTGCTTCGCGTCACCAGCGGAAACTTCCTGGAGATGTTCGACTTCTTTCTGTTCGGTTTCTACGCCTCGTATATCTCCAAGGCGTTCTTCC
Source organism: Methylobacterium sp. E-065 (assembly GCF_022829605.1). Lineage (GTDB taxonomy): Bacteria > Pseudomonadota > Alphaproteobacteria > Rhizobiales > Beijerinckiaceae > Methylobacterium. Next base: position 9,398 of record NZ_JAKSYD010000163.1, read on the forward strand.
CGGTCGCCAACGAATACGCGTCCCTGATGCTGACGTTCGTCACGTTCGGCGCGGGTTTCTTGATGCGGCCCCTCGGGGCGGTGATCCTCGGCGCCTACGTGGACCGCATAGGACGACGCAAAGGCTTGATCGTCACGCTGATGATCATGGCCCTTGGAACAGTCCTTATTGCCTTCGTGCCGAGCTACGCGACGATCGGGCTGTTCGCACCCTTCCTCGTGCTCATCGGACGCCTCCTGCAAGGGTTCTCGGCCGGCGTCGAACTCGGCGGTGTCTCAGTCTACCTGGCCGAGATGTCTACCCCCGGCAACAAAGGCTTCTACGTGTCGTGGCAATCAGGCAGCCAGCAGGTCGCGGTGATGTTCGCCGCGATCATAGGCTACTTCCTGAACCATGCCCTTGTCCCCGCCGAGATGAACGACTGGGGCTGGCGCGTCCCATTCTTCATCGGCTGCGCGATTGTGCCGTTCCTGTTCTACATCCGCCGCTCGCTGGAGGAAACCGAGGAGTTCCTTCAGCGCAAGGTTCGGCCGAGCACGCAACAGATATTCAGCTCGCTCGTGCAAAACTGGAGGATCGTCGGCCTTGGCATGCTGCTCGTCGCCATGACGACCGTGTCGTTCTATACGATCACCGTCTACACACCGACGTTCGGCAAGACCGTTCTCAAGCTTTCGGACACGGACAGCCTGCTCGTGACGTTCTGCACGGCCCTGTCGAACCTGTTCTGGCTGCCCGTCATGGGAGCGCTGTCGGACCGGGTTGGTCGCAAGCCGCTTCTGCTGATCTTCTCGGCGCTGACCTTGCTGACGGCTTACCCTGCGCTGTCTTGGCTGGTCGCAAATGCGTCCTTCACGAACATGCTGATCGTCCTGCTTTGGCTGTCGTTTCTCTACGGCAGCTACAACGGTGCGATGGTTGTCGCCCTCACCGAAATCATTCCGACCTCTGTGCGCACGGCAGGATTCTCGCTCGCCTATTCGCTGGCGACGGCCTTCTTTGGAGGGTTCACGCCCTTGATCTCCACATGGCTGATCGAGCGGACGGGCAACCCAGCGGCTCCGGGATACTGGATGGCGTTCGGGGGATTTTGCGGCCTTGTCGCAACGATTGTCATCTACAGGGGCGTCGCTGTCAGGGACCGGTTGTCGACCCTCGAAACGACCGCTGCCCTGCGCTGAACCGGCCACCAGCCGGTGAAATGGCCTGCCAGCCAGCGCGCCTGTGACGGTCCAACGGCGCTCGGCGCTTGCATACCGTGACGCGGACCGGCGGATATCCCCCCCCAAGCCGCCGATCCGTTCGCGACCCATGCCGGGCCTGCGGGCGACCTTTGACGCAACCCGAACGCAGTCATGTGCGCGTACTGCTCAGGGGCGTCTGAGGGTGGGGCAGAGGGCTATTCAGGCCAAGGGAGACGGTCCCTGGGGAAGCGCAATCGTCGACGTCGCTTCGGCGATCTGCTCCGGGCCTCCCTTCGGCGGCCAGACACCGGCTCCATAGGCGTGCGCGCGTAATTCCGCCCGCTCCTTCAAGCTCGCAAAGCCCCAGATGTGCGTGATCCGCGGCGCTCCATCGAGGGCGTACATGTTCGCGACGAGATGCTCGGTATACGCGCGTGCTGGTGCGATAGCCGTTTCCCAGCCTGCGAGGGTTGGCGGTAGCCCACCGGGCTTCAGGCGGTAGCTTCGGAACTCGTACACCCCGCCACGGTCCCCGGTCCGGATCGGCGGTAGGAAGGGAAACGGCGCGTAGCTGTCCATCTCCAGCGCCGTCACCACGTTCCCCGCATTGAACGGGCTAGCACTCAAGAGCGCACGGCGACGCTCGGCCGTCATATCCTCCGGTGCCTCGAACCCGCGCAGCACGATCAACCGGCCGAGTGTTCCCAGCTCGGTCCGCCAGCACCCGAACAGGTTACCCTTGGCTTCTGCGTCATTCACCCAGTGATAAACGCCTTCGGATGCCCGGCCGACTGCAAGCAACGGGCACGAAAGGGTCGCGAGTTCGTAGAGCATGTGAACCTCGGTGTCGTGCCTTCAAAGCGAGAGCGCGCAGTTGGTTTCAACGGGCCCGTTCTGCGCCTGCAGGGGTCGGTATCGGGGAAAGACACACCGTCGATTGCCGCCCAAAAGCGGACCGGCTCAAATCCACCCGGTGCGGACATCACCACGGGCAGGCTGGTCGCGTTCAGGTCCTGACAATTCTTCGCTGCCGCTGCGCCTGCGGTGACCACCAGGGCGCAGGGACCTCCTCACCGCCCCCATAGTCGGCCCAGACGACCTCGGCGACGCGGTTCCGGCGGGTCTGAAATGGTGGCGGAAACCGGTGCCGGCCGGACAGGATCGTTGAGCGCCGACGTGTCAAATGTCCGCGCCTGTCCAGCACGCCAGCCCTGGGCAGGCGCATGATCGATTCAGATCCGACCCCCCACCGGGCGAACGCGCAAGTCCTCCGTGCCGCAGACGGGCCGCGAAACTCCGCCCTATCTTCCCGGCATGGATCGCAGCTTTCCCATGACCCGCGACGCCGCGCTCGACCGGCTGTCCGCTTTTCTCGCGGAGGCGGGCCTCGCCTATGCCGGTGCCCGCAACACCGACCGCGGACCGGACGCGGAGCCGACGACATCGGCGCTCTCGCCCTACCTGCGCCGGAGGCTGATCACCGAGGCCGAGGTGGTGGCCGCGGCCGATCGCGCGTTCGGCGACGGGGGCGCCGAAAAATTCGTGTCCGAGGTGTTCTGGCGGACCTACTTCAAGGGTCATCTGGAGACCCACCCCGAGGCCTGGACCGGATTCCTGGCACTCGCCGCGGCGGACCGCGAGCGGCTGGCCACCGAGCCGGGGCTGCGCCGCACCTACGAGGCCGCCATCGCGGGCCGGACCGGCATCGACGGGTTCGACGACTGGGTCGGCGACCTCGTCGAGACGGGCTGGCTGCACAACCACACCCGGATGTGGTTCGCCTCGATCTGGATCTTCACCCTGCGCCTGCCCTGGGCGCTCGGGGCCGCGTTCTTCATGGCGCATCTGATCGACGGCGATCCGGCGAGCAACACCCTGTCGTGGCGCTGGGTGGCCGGCCTGCACACGCGCGGCAAGCACTATGTCGCCCGGGCCGAGAACATCCGGCGTTACACCGACGGCCGCTTCGACCCCGTCGGCCTCGACGAATATCCCGACCCGCTGGACGAGGCCACGCCGCCGCGCGAGGTCCCGATGCCGCGGGCCGACGCGGCGCCGGCCGGCGACGCCGCATTGCTGCTGCATCTCGACGACCTGAACCCGGAAAGCCTCCCGCTCGGCGAAGCCAGGATCGTCCGGGTCGGCGGCCTCGTCGTCCATGCGCCGGACGCCTCGGACCGGGTGCGGGACGCCGATCGAGCCGCGATGGCCGACGCCCTGACGCGGGCCGCGGCGCATTTCGACTGTCCGGCGACCCTCGTCCCGGCCGACTGGGATGCGGGTTGCCCGACGGTGACGGCCTGGGCACCGGTCGGCCCCTCCGCCGATGCGCTGCCGGCCGGCTGCCTGCGGGTTCGCCGCGACTGGGACGAGGCCGCCTGGCCCCTGGCTACGCGCGGCTACTCGCGCCTGCGGAAGGCTATCCCCCAGCTCATGCCGCACTGAGCCCTGAACGACGTGGCGTGGAGCCGTGAGGCAGGCCCTCGGCGCGTCTCGCCGCGGCCGCTTTGGCGGTCGCGTAGGGGCTCTATGTGCAGGCCTGGGCCAGCTTCCCGTGCAGGTCTTTCAGGCCGGCCAGATCGACGTCCTCCGTGATCGCCTCGTGCCATTTGTCGAGGATGCGGATCTGAAAGCGACGGCCGTTTAAAATCTCCGCCAGCGCGTCACCATCAAGGGCGATGAGACCTTCGCTCTGCATGGCGCTGGGCGGAAACGCCGGTGTCGAGGCGGGCTTGTCGTCGATTCGGTACTGATAATTGAAGATCGCGTTTTTCGGCAGTCCGGTGACCACGAGCCTGTCCTTGCTCACCTGGATCCGTGACGGTGTCTTCGGCGTCAGAAGGCACGCGGCCTCGCCCGTCGCATTGCCGTCCGCCCGCTTCAGGTCCCAGTTGCCGGCACTGGCCAGGGGCGCGTCGCCCGCCTGGGCAGGGGCGGCGGGCGCGGTCAGTGCCGCCAGGACCGCCAGGACCGACATTCTCATGGGGATCTCCTCAGCCACGCGGCCGTCCTTCGGCCCGCGCGGGCACCCTTGGGCAGATCGGGCGCGCTGGGCGTCTGGCCACCCCGGACGCGCACGCGGATCCGCGCAAGGCGCGGTCGCCATCGACCCGACAGGGCCCGGCTGGCCTCCCGCGGGCGGTGAGGGCCCGCTTGGAGAGACGGTCGCGGACCACCCTTCGCGACCAATGGCCGCTCACGCCACCGCCACCGGCTCCGCCTCCGCGCTCACCGGCTCGGGCGCCACCACGGCGCTGTTCTCCACCGCGATCACCGCGTCGAACGGGGCGATCCCGTCCAACACCGCGGCCCCGGGCAGGCAGACGATCAGGCCGCGCCCGGCCCGCACCTGACGCAGCCCGGCCAGGCGGTCGCTCAGCCCCTCCTTGCGCTCGTCGGCGGCGATCGCGACGACCAGGATATCGGGCTCGCGGGCGAGGCAGCGGACCAGCTCGATCGCCATCCGCTCCCGGGCGTTGATCGCGCCGTCCGCCAGGGCGCCGGTGCTCGGCTGGATCTCGACCTTGCTGTCGAGGCCGAGTTCGTAGACCGCGGCTTCCAGGCCCTCCTCGGCGAGCACGCGCCGCACCAGCGCCCGCACCCGCGGCTCGGCATTGGCTTCGCCCAGGCTGATCCGGCCGAACAGCAGGTTCTCCTGGAGGCTCGCGGCCGGGTTGACCCGGCTGGGATCGTGGAACTCCACCGCGCCGGCGAGATGGGCCGGCAGCATCCGCGCGAAGGAGCGCCGGGCCTGGACCAGCCGGTCCTCGAAGGCGGTGTCGATCAGGCCGAAGCGATGGCGCGATTCGCTGTAGCGCAGGGCGAGCCCGATCAGCCGCATCCGGTCGCGCTGGCCCGCGGGGCCTCGGCGCAGGCCCCCGGCATCGGGCAGGCGCACCACGAGGTCCTCGAAATACCCCCGCTCCGCGGCCTGGAACAGCGAGTAGGCGTCGAACAGCGGATGGTCGTTGGGCAGGTCGGCGAAGATCTCCACGGTGCTGCGGGCGACCGACAGGCCGATCTCGGTCAGGGCCCGCACCAGCCCCTCGGCCTCCAGCACCGCCCGCAGGTAGGGGTGCCGGGCGAAGCGCAAGGGTGCGAAGGCGCCGCCCACCGGCTCGCCGAACAGGATGTTCTCGCCGATGCTGGCCTGATGGTTGTAGCGATCGGGGTCGAACGGCTCGATGAGGCGCTCGGCCCCCTTGGTGGCCAGCGCCTGCCGCATGGTCCGGCGAGCCGAGACGATCGCGGCCGCGAGCCGCGGCCGGGCCGCGGGATCGAGCCGTCCGGTCAGGCCGCGGGCATACACGAAGCCGTCGAGCCCGGTCAGCCGGCACAGCCCTACGAGGGCGATGTCGTCGGGCGCCCGGGCCGGGTCGGTGCCGTAGAGCAGGTTCTGGCGCAGCGAGCCCGCCATGAGGATCGCCTCGCCGGCCGCGAAGGCGATGCGGCGGGCGCGCTCGGCGGAATCGAAGCCCCGCAGGTCCGTGCCCGCGTAGGTGACGGTGCCGGCGGTCGGCTCGACCTGCCCGGCGAGCACCGCGGCCAGCGCCCGGGCGCCGCTGCCCCGGCTGCCGGTGATCGCCACGTGGCCCGGCATGGACACCGCCACATCGACGCCGGTCAGCCGCTCGCCGGTGGCCGGATCGAAGGCGCCGACCCCCTGGGTCGCGAGGAGGCCCGACCGGGGCAGCGGCACGGGCGCGCCGGGCCGCGCCCGCCGGCCTTCGAGGGACGCGACGATGCGGGCGAGGTCGCGCAAGCGCGGACGTACGGCGCGGCGCACCGTCCAGAGGCGCGCGCAGGCGGCGGCGAGCCAGCCCGCGAGGCCGAAGGCGCCCACCGCCGCCAGGAAAGCCGCCGGATCCACCGGCGGCGCCGGGGACGCCCCCGGAGCGGCCGTCCGCCACAGGGCCGTGCCGATCGCGATCGCGGGCAGGATCACCGCCAGCGCCAGGGCGGGGGCCCGCGCATAGGCGAGCCGCGCCTCGGCGCGGGCGACGGTGCCGCGCATCGCCGTCACGCGGGCGGCGATGCGCGTCCGTTCCAGGGCGGCCGCCCCGTGGTTGCGCACCGCCGGCAGGCGGCGCACGAGGTCGTTCAGGTTCTCCTCGGCGCGCACGCTGCTGCGCAGGCGCAGGTCCTGCCGGTCCCGGGCCCGTTCCAGCACCAGCCCGTAGGCGAGGCCGACCGCCCCGAGGCCGACCACGGCGGCCGGGATCAGCCGGGGCGCCGCCAGGGCGGCGAACCCCAGGGCCAGGATCAGCGCGGCGAGCGTCATCGCCGGCAGGACGATGCCGGCCGCGAGCAGCCGGTCGGCCCGCGCCAGCACCTCGCCGACGAGGCGGGCGAGGCTGCGCGCCTCGTCCCGCGCCCCGGCCGGGGCGTCGAGGACCGCCCGCAGGACCCCCTCGCGCACCGTGTCGGCGGCGCGGGTCTGGGCCTTGAAGCACAGGCGCGCCACCCACCAGCCGAGACCCGCCAGGATCACCGCGCAGGCGGCGATGCACAGGAACGCCGCGAGTTCGAGCCCGGCCGCCCGCATCGGCACGCCCGGTGCCAGGACGAACTCGCGGCCCTGCAGGGGCACCGCGAGGCGCAGGAAGGCGAGCGTCGGTGCATCGTCGCGGGGCAGCACCGCGACGAGGTCGCGCAGGCACAGGATGGCCAGCGCGCAGAGCGGGGCACCGACCCCGACCGCGAGGGCCACGGCGGCCCCGTGCAGACGCCGCGCGGCACGCCAGGTCAGGAGGAGAGGATCGGATTCCATGCGTCTCCGGAGGGGAACGGGGGGCGTCCGCGGCGTCCCATCGCGAGCCGCATCGGCATAGGCCCTCGCGCCGGCCACGGGAAGCGTTCCGGGGCCGTGCGACATGATCGGTCCGCCTAATACCAATCGACGGTGAGGCTGACTCACGGGGTATCGTTGCGGCTCTGGATCTGATTCGATGAGGTGAACCGGAGGGTTTGCCATGTCATCTGCGGTGCGGCTGCGTGAGGACTTCACGGCCGACGATCTGCGGCGG
>NZ_JAKSYD010000174.1 GCF_022829605.1 Methylobacterium sp. E-065
CCCGGTTCTGGCCTGGTCCGCGAGCTGTCGGACGTTGAGCCCAGGCCGACCTGCATCCGTGACCAGGAGGTCTATGCGCGCGTCCGACTGCAGGATGCAGCGGTCGGAGGGCACGTCGGGCGCTTCCCGTGTGGCGTAGCCGAGTTCACCCAGGACATCGAAGACGAGGGGTACGGTCCTCACGCAGCCGCACCGCAGTTGACGTGGCAAACCCTCCGGTTCACCTCATCGAACCAGTTCCAGGGCCGCAACGATACCCTGTGAGTCAGCCTCACCGTCGATTGGTATTACCCCTCGTGCG
>NZ_JAKSYD010000176.1 GCF_022829605.1 Methylobacterium sp. E-065
CTCGGCGGCAAGGTGCAGGGCGCGGTGGGCGACCTCACCGGCTCGCAGCGGGACTCGGCCGAGGGCCGCGCCCGCGAGGCGGCCGGCAAGGCCGAGAACCTCTACGGCCAGGCCAAGGACACCGTGCGCGACGCGGCCGAGACCGTCGCCGACACCGCCCGCGACATCGGCGGACGCATCCGCGAGACCGTGGGCGGCCTCGTCGGCTCCGACGACATCGAGCACCGGGCCCGCCAGGCTCAGGGTGCGGCCGAGGACCATTTCGACCGGGCCCGACGCTCGGTGCGGCGCGCGGCGGACGATGCCTCCGACTACGCCGGGGACGCCTACGACCGCGGCGCCCGCGCCCTGCGCCAGGGCGGCGTGACCGGCCAGGTCGCCGAGTATCCGCTCGCCTCGCTGCTGATCGCCGGTGCCGTGGGCTTCGGCCTCGGCCTGCTGGTCAACGCGACCCGCGATTGAACGCCTTCCCCATCTGAAGACCACCGACCCGGAGTGATAGAGTGACCATCCAGACGACCGCTTCCCCGCTCGCCACCACAGCCGCACAGGCCGACACGCGCACCGTGCTGCTCAACGAGGTGTCGTGGGGCGCCATCTTCGCCGGCGCCGTGACCGCCCTGGTGACCCAGGTCATCGTCAACCTCGTCGGCGTCGGCGTGGGGCTGGCCTCGGTCGGCACCCAGGCCGCCGACAACCCGTCCGCCTCGACGGTCTCGATGGGCGCGGGCCTCTGGTTCGTCGCCTCGGGCATCGTGGCCTCGCTGGCCGGCGGCCTGATCGCCGGCCGCCTGTCGGGCAAGCCGCTGCCGGGCGCGGCCGCGCTCCACGGGCTGGTGTCGTGGGCGGTGACCACCCTGGTGGTGCTGTACCTGCTGACCTCGGCGGCCAGCGGCCTCGTCGGCGGCACGCTCAGCACGGTCTCAGGGGCGCTCGGCGGCGCGGGCAACCTCGTCGGCGGCACGATCCAGACCGCCGCGCAGGCGGCTGCGCCGTCGCTGTCGAAGATCTCGAACCCGTTCGACGGGATCGAGCAGAAGGTCCGCGAGCAGTCCGCCGGGCAGGACCCGCAGGCCGCCAAGGACGCGGCGGTGGCCGCCGTGAAGGCGGTGCTGACCGGTGATCCGGCCCAGAAGGAGCAGGCCAAGAGCCGCGCCGCCGACGCGCTGGCCAAGGCGCAGGGCGTTTCGCCGGACCAGGCCAAGGCGCAGATCGACGACTACCAGAAGCAGTACGAGCAGGCGGTCACCACGGCCAAGCAGAAGGCCGAGGCCGCGGCCGTGACGGCGAAGTCGGCGGCGACGCAGGGTGCGTTCTACGCGGCGATCGCGCTGATCCTGGGCGCGCTGGCGGCGTTCTTCGGCGGCCGCTTCGGCGCCCCGAAGCCGACGACGCTGCTCGGCGCCTACGAGACCCGTCGGGTCTGAGCCCCTTCACGGGCCCCCGTCGCTGCGGGGGCCTCCATCCCGGCCGGGACGCCCGGCCTCCACGTCCAGCAGGAGATCACGCGATGAGCAGCACGACCGACAAGCTGAAGGGTCTGGCCAACGAGGCCGTCGGCAACGTCAAGCAGGCGGCCGGCCAGGTGACCGGCAACGACAAGCTGGTGGCCGAGGGCAAGGTGCAGGAGCTGAAGGGCGAGGCGCAGAAGACC
>NZ_JAKSYD010000203.1 GCF_022829605.1 Methylobacterium sp. E-065
GCCGGTGTAGCACAGCGGTAGTGCAGCGGTTTTGTAAACCGAAGCCCTGAAATACTTGCTTCGTCATATTCCTATTCATAACCAGTACGTTAGCCGTTCTCGGCCGGTGAAAACCGGTACATCTGTGCCGTGTTTCGTGCGGCGGCATCCTTCGCGGCGCGGGCCTCCTCGGCCGTCAGGAAGGCCAGATAGCCTTCAGTGACTTTGAGGCTGGTATGGCCGAGCTCGTGCTGCAGCTCGTAGATGCCGCCGCGCCCGGTCCGCAGGTAATCGACGGCGAAACGGTGCCGCAGGTCGTGGAAGCGGAAGCGGCGGAACTCGGTGCCTTTCTTGGTGGCCTCGTCAGCGAGTTGCCGCCCGTACAGGCTGAAGCGGGTGGCCACGTTTCGGAACGGGCGGCCGTCCGAGTGCCAGAACACCAAGCGCGTCACCATGCTGATCGGGATCTCCCGAAACAGCGCGACCGCCTCATCGCTGAGGGACACGTCGCGGCGCTTGTTGCCCTTGCCCAGCACCGAAATGGCCTTCCGGGTCAGGTCGACGTACCGCCGTTCCAGGGCGACGAGTTCCTCCTGGCGGCAGCCGGTGAGCAGCGCGGCGCGGATCAGGAACTTCAGGTTCCCCGGCGCGCGGGCGACCGCGACCGCGATGTCCCGATCCTCCGGCAGAACGATCGGGTCGCGCCGTTCCTTCATGCGCCGGCTGCGCATCGCCTCGAAAGCGGGGTTGCCCCGCCGCCATTTCTCGTCGACCGCGAACGCGAGCACGCTGGAGAGCGCGGTGAGGTCGCGTCGGATGGTGGCGGTGGTTACACCTTTCGCGCGCCGGGCTTTGATGATCGCGGCCACCGTGTCCTCGTCGATCTCGTCGACGAACAGCGCGGTGAGGTGCGGATCGAGGATGTCGAGCGAGCCGAGGTATCGCTTGAAGGTCCGGCCGCCGATATGATGGACGATGTAGGAGCCCCACTCCTTCAACGCGTCTTCCCAACGCTTACGGTCGTCGCCGAATGAGGCGGCGGCCGTTATCCGTGCGTGCTCTGCGGCCTGGCGGTTGCGCGCAATGACTGGATCACCTGTCTTGAGGCTGAACCGGTATTCTTTGCCGGCGACGGTGAAGCGCGCCCAGAGGGTGCTACCTCGCCAGTAGCAGCCCTCCGGGGCCTTCTTGCGATCTGTGGGCATGGTGGCTTGCTCTCCTGTTCAACAAGCCAGGCGCGGATCGCTGCTTCGTTGAACGTCCACAGCCGACCAATTTTCGCGGCCGTGGGCAACAGGCGCTGCGAGGCGAGGCGCTGAACCGTCCGGACGGGTACGCCGAGGATCGCCGCCGCCTCGGTGATCGGGACGCGCTCAGGGGTGCGAGCGTCGCGTGTCACGACCCCGGCCTCCCGAACCGCAGCCCCTCGATGCGGGCAACCTCGGCGCGCAGCTCGGCGAGCTTCGCTGCCTGGAGCTGGCGCGCGTAGTTCTCCGCCGCCCACCGACGCCGGTGCCACATGCGGCCCTCGCCCGTGAGCCGATACTCGTACGAGCTATGGACGATGGTATCGCCCTCGATCCGGGCCCAGACCTCCGGGATGACGCCGTGCGTCAGTGGATCGCTGGTGACGAACACCTGGACGAGGGGGGCGGTCTGCTCAGCCACGGCCGGCCCTCGCTACTTCCCGCGCGGCACGCTCCGCCACCTTGGCGGTTGTGGCAGCCTCGGCCTCCGCGATGACGGGGGTCAGCGTTTCGCCCGCACGCCGCCGCCACTCCGCGCCGTGCTCCAGGGCGAACGTGAGCAGCCAGTGCAGCACGAAGGCCTGCTCGTCCTCGGCGCGCGTCTTGATTTCGGCGCGCCCGGCCTCGCGGAACGCCCGCGCAATCGGGCCCGCCTCGAAGCACATGATGCTGAGGACGTCCTTGACCTTCGGCGTCAGCTCGCGAGGGAAGATGAGGTCGCGCGTGATCGTGCTGTCGGCCATGGGGCTACTCGGCGGCTGTGGCGATGACGTGGAGGGCGGCGGTTCCCGCCGACATCCGTGAGGAAACCGCGCCCGGCCCGTTGATCGTCGACCTTGAGTTGAGCGGCGCGCGACGATTAATGCTTCTGCGAGCAACTGGCCGCGGTGCCGCGCTGGGGGAAGCAGAGTATGTCGAGCGACGAGAATGGGCGACTTCTCCAGGTTATGGAGGATCTGACACAAGAGCTGCGATCTGCTCGCGCAGAAGAGGCATTGACGCGACATCTGGCGAAATTCGCAGCACTCGGCCCGGAAAAGGTCGTCGAGTTCTGGTACTGTGGCTGCGTACCTATTAAATTCTTTGTTCCAAAGGCGTATCTGGATATCGTTCAGACTCATATGATGATGAGCGAGTCTTTCTGGGACCAGGCTACTCTTGAGGCTTTCTCTCCGTACATTCGTGGCAAGAATATCCTGGATATCGGTGCCAACGTCGGCAGCCATAGCGTGTTCTGGGGGAAGATCGCCGGCGCCAAGTCGATCGTAGCGTTCGAGCCGATCCCCGAAACGTTCGAGATCCTCCGACGCAACATCGAACTCAACCAATTGACTAAGGTGGTGAAGATCCATCCGTTCGGCTTGGGGGAGCGGGAAACGACCGGAGATCCTTGGTCGGAGGCCCGCAACCGAATGCACGCCATCATCAGGGCGCGCGAGGATCGCGCTGGCGCCATCAAGCTTCGACCGCTCGACGGGCTTTCCCTCGCCCCGTTCGATTTTGCGAAGATCGATGTGGAAGGGCACACCGAATTTCTGCTGAAGGGCGCGAAGCAGACACTCGCACGGTTCAAGCCGTCTCTCTACGTGGAGCTGTGGGTGTCCGAGCGCCCACAGAACAAGCAGATCCTTGAGAGCTATGGATACGAGGTGCTCGGTAGCGTCGAGGACAGCAATTACATCTTCGTCCACAAGGACAGGTCGGATGAAGCAGAGAAGCTCCGTCCGATCATCAACGGACCTTGGACGCTCTGATCTGCCGGCAGCCAGCGCGGACAGGTCGTGCTGCTTCGAGCCGCGGAGGATCGGTGAAGGCCCGCTCATACCCCCTCCCCCGCGCTCACCCACTCCACGAACGCCCGCCCGGTCGCCGGATCGCACGACGTCTCGCGGCGCTCGCCCGTGGCGGCGGGGATCTGACCTGTGCCGCCGCAGTCCCGGCAGCGGTCCATGTTCGTCTCGGTATGCCGGTCGTCGTGGCCGTCCCAGTCGGTGCCGGCGCAGCGGGGGCATGGGAGGGCGGTCATGCGCGGCTGTCCGCAGGCTTCGGGAAGGTGCGCATCGTGCCGTCGCCGGCGGCCGCGCGAAGGCCATCCGACAGGGTCCGGGCGTCCGAGCGATCCATGACGAAGCGCGCGGTGATGGGCTGGCCCTGGAGTGTGAAGGCGATTGCGAGCTCGACGCCATCAGGCGTCGGCACCGCGTCAATCGTCCAGTCAGAACCGTCGGGCGGGATAAGGCGGAGCTGACCCATCACGCTATCCCAAGCGCCTGCATGTAGAGCTCGAGGATGGCCTCCTGCTCCTGGCGCTCGCTGTGGTCCTGCTTGCGGATCCGCAGGATGGTGCGCACCGCCTTGGCGTCGAAGCCCCGGCCCTTCAGCTCGGCGAACACCTCCTTGATGTCGCCCATGATGCCGGCCTTCTCCTCCTCCAGTCGTTCGAGCCGCTCGATGAACTGCTTCAGCTCGTCGGCGGCCACGCCCTCGGCGGAAGAGACGTCGCCGGATGTGTTGAGGCCCGCGGTCATGCCGCCAGCTCGGGCGCGCGCTCTTGGAATGCCGGTGCCGACCACAGGAGTCGGTCCGCTGCCTGACGCTCGGCGATCGCCGCTCGGATCAACGGGACGCGCTGCAGGGCGAGCTTCGCGGCGAGTCGCCCGGGCGGGTTGTGGCGCAGCCCGGTCGGCTGCCCCTGCATCAAGGCTCGTGCTGGATCCCGGAAGGCATGAACCTGCACCTCGGTGAAGCCCGCCTGGAACAGGTGGACGATCGTGCAGGCCTCCTCGGGCCCGGTGATCCGCTCCTGCATCACCCGAACCATGCGGATGACGTGATCGAGCGCGTCGGGGGCGCGGCGGGCATCTTGGACGAGGGACGGCGACGGCATGGGCAGATCTCCTCAGGCGCTACAGGGGACGGTCGACGGGCAGCGGAAGAACGGCATCAGGCTCGCATCTCCGGGAAGCCGTTGTGCTGCACGCCATCCAGGAGGCGGCCGGCGGCCTTTTTGCCGACGCGGGTCATGCGGGCATCGGCGCCGAACTGCGTGAACTGGCGCGGCCCGCAATCGAGGTAGCTCCAGCGGCCGGGCGCTTCGGCCCAGTGCAAAGCGAATTGCCCAGGCTCGCCATCACGCGCCGTGATGCCGCTTTGCCATTCCCCGTTCTGCTTGTGGTGGTAGGGCACGCCGGCGGCGGCGCAGGCGTCTCGGATCTGACGCAGCCACGTCGTGGCGGTCGGGCGCGCTCGGTGCTTGCCCTGGTCGGTCTCCCCGCCCGTGATGACCCAATCGATCCGCTCGATGTCGGAGGCCTTCAAGGCGTCGCGCACGACCGTGCAATCACCGGCCGTCCCGTAGACGATCTTGGTGAAATCGATGGGCCCGAGCAGCGGCTCGGCCGACACGAAGGTGAAGACCGGGTAGAGGTCGCGCGCCGCGTCGAGCAGATGCCGGACGTTGCGGTTCGCGATCTCCTGGTTCTCGCACGTCGCGCCGAGCGCCGCGTTCTCCGGCAGGCCGCCGGCGGCTTTCGACATCGCCACGATGTTCTGCGGGCGCTTCGTCAGCAGCAGCCACACGAGATGCGGCGTTTCCCGCATCAGCGCGAACCACTCGGCACGGATCACCGGATCGGCGCGGTTGTCGAACGGATCGCAGAGCGACGGGAACACGGTGAACCGGCGGCCGGCCGCCGCGGCCTCCCGATCCCACTTGCGCGGGTTGCGCCAGTAGGCGGCGCTGGACCGGACGCGCTCGCCGTGCGGGCCCCATGTGACCTTGCCGTAGCGCAGGTCCATCAGGTTCTCAGCGTAGCACCCGTCGCAGGCGATGCTGACCTTGGTGCAGCCGAACCATGGGCTCCAGGATTTGTCCGTCCATGAAATATTGGTATGATCACCCATGGTTCAGACCAAGGTTGGCGCTGCGCAGGCGCGAGCAAACAAGATCGGCATACAGCTCAGCGACTTGCTTGAGCGCGAAAAGGCCGAGAAGTGGTGTTGGTCTTGCCGGGGATGGCGCGAGAGGTCGCGCTTCAACAGCGACAGAAGTCGTTACGATGGCTTGTCCACCCGGTGCCAAGACTGCACTCGTGTGAAGGTTCGGGTTTGCACGAAGGGTCGCCCGAGCATCTTTAAGGGCCGTCGGCACACCCTGGAGGCCAAAGCCGCGATGAGCGCCGTGCGCAAGGGGCGTCCGAACCCCGCACGCCGCGGAACCACGCTCTCGGCCGAGGCGAAGGCTCGTCTGTCGGCATGGGCACGTGAGCACGCGGTTCGCGGCCCCCAACACTATGCGTGGAAGGATGGCGCTGCCGCACGGAACCTGCACGAGCGTCGGCAGCCCGAGTACAAAGACTGGCGCAAGGCTGTGTTCACCCGCGACGGGTTCATCTGCCAGCAGTGTGGCGATGCGCAGGGCGGTAATCTTCGTGCCCACCACATCAAGAGCTACGCCGACCACCCGGAACTGAGGTTGGCCGTCGAGAATGGCATCACGCTCTGCCACGCGTGTCACGAGCTTGAGCACTACAAACCGGACAGCATCCGCAACCTGCGGAAGGCTAGGCGCGGTCAGACGCTCTACTGACCACGTCCGGTCGCACCAAGAGATGCCGGTGGTCTCAGCCATGGTCCGCTCCTGAGTTCATGGCCGCTTGTCCGGCAGCTGAAACGACCAGCAGGCCGCCTTGCCCGCCGAACCCGACCTGCCGATAGTCGAGGTATCCCGACAGCCAGAGGGTGCGGGCGACCCGCCCATCCACGCCCTGGTAGGTGAAGCGCCCGCCCTTGTAGGGGTCGCCCCCAGAGGCATCGTCGACGCCGATGGGGGCGGCGCGCAGGACGGCGAGCTGGCGCATGTTGAGGGGCTTCACGACCGACCCTCTGTCACCGCGAGTCCGACGACGCCCGCCAAGATCAGCGCGCTCCAGAGTGCGTGCGGCAGGCTGATCGCGGGCGCCGTTACAGGCAGCGATGTCCAACGCGCGAGTGCGAGCGTCCCGGCCAGGACGCAGGCGGGCCACGCCATCTCGCCCACCGCGATCCAGACGACGTGGATCTCCCGGTGGGCGACGAACCACCCGGTGGAGACGGCGATGGAAAGGGCGACGTAGCCCGCGATCGGCCACCAGCCGACGATGCGCACGGCCTGAATGAGCCCCGGATCGTCCGTCCGGATGAGCGTCATCACCGCCCAGATCGTGGCGTAGGTGACGGCGTTGAGCGCCGCCATGGCGTTCCAGCTCGCGGGGGTGATGGGCGACCACAGAGCGGAGGCGCAGCCGGTGGCGATCGGGACGGCGAGGAAGGCGAGGGTGGAGGCGTTCATCGGTCGAACTCCAGCTCGTAGTTCGCCAGGAGCACGGTGCCTGGGATCCGCATCGTGTCCCGGCCATCGAGCTCGTTCACCAGCATGACGGTCGTCTCGTAGAGGTCGCTGATCAGGTGATCGCGGACGACGCTGCGCACGCCCCAAAGGTGTGGCGTGCCGCTGTCGCGCCAGATCTGGCCGGTGTGGATGTCGGCCTCGGTGAGGGAGGTCATTGGCTACCCCGAACCGCGAAGGCCGCTTTCAGCGCCGCTTCGGCATCCTCGGTCACCTCGACGAGAAGTTTCGGCGACACGCGCTCCAGCATTTCGAGGACATTGGTGATCGCCGGCGCGCCGGATCCGCGCGCCGCTCGGTTGTTGGCGATCGCCGCGGCGGCCGCCTCGATCATCTCGCGGGTGATGACGGTCTCTGCCATGATCATCGCTCCTTCCGCACGACTTCGAAGGCGAAGGTCCGTCCATCCGGCTTGAGCTCGAACAGCAGGTTGAAAGCGCCCGTGCCGTCGACCTCCTCGACCGGGATCTCCAGCGATCCACCCAGTCGGTTGATCAGGACGATGAGCAGTTGGCTCTTCATCGCCTCGACCGCCTGCTGGTGGGGGTAGGACAGGTCGGCGATACTCGACCGGCGCTTGCTCTCACCCATGACGGATCTCCTCGATCGGCGCGCTCATCGCGTCGCGGATCATTTTGGCCAGCTCGGCTTCCGACGGCATCGGCTCGGCCTCGTCCGGAAAGCTGTCCCGGAAGATCTCTAGGTGCCGCATCAGCCGGTCGATTTCCGGCTTGCCGATGGGACCGCAGAAGCGGATTTCCGCCGTCGCCGAGCGGCTGACAGCAGCCTTGAAGCTCTGGGTGTCGAAGAACGGTCCCAGCACCGTAAGCGCCCGCGCAAGCGCGGTGGCCGGGTCCATGCGGTCAGCCCGGCTCATGACATCACCCCGAACAGGTCAGGCGTCGCCGGCTTGCCGTTCGTCGGCAGGCACGGCCGCACGCCGTGCTCGGCCAGCGCCCGCAGGTCCGGGATCATCTCCAGGGCGATCTCGGCCTTCGTGTATTCCCAGCCCGGCAGGCAGGCGTGGGCATAGCGGTCATTGGCCTGGAGGAAGCCGGGGAGGTTCGACCAGGTGATGTGGCACTCGCCCCGGCGCGGGTTGCTGAAGTCGAGGAACGTGACGCTGCGCTCACCGCGGGTCGACGGATCGGCCATGGCGGTGGTCAGGGCCTCGGCGGCGATCGCCGCGGCCTCGCGGTCCTGGCGGGTCGGCGGTGGGAGCTTGGGGACGCGCTTCGTCATGCCGCCATACCGGCGATGTCGAGCTCGGAGGCCGGCACGAGCGCCTGCCAGCGGATCAGGACGCCCTCAAACAGATCCATGCCTGGATGCGCGTTTAACAGTGCGCGTGAGCCCGCCGACGATTGAGACGCCAGCCCTTCGAATAGCCAAGCTGGCGCACGGTTTGCATCGCAGAAATCGGACCTTTGCTGGCGCTTGACGACGTTCATTTCGGACGTCAACAGATCCTTGCGCCCATATAAGGCGGTCATATGGTAGTATTCGATCCGATCGATTTTGCCCTTGGAGCTATCTTCTTCGCAGTAATTGGCGGCAGTATCCTGAAAGCAGACTTCCGGCATGCCGAAGAAATTGGGCACATACTTGGAATTGTATGCATCATCAGCTTCGCCATGATGATGACTGCTGTGCTTAGCGGGATCACCGACCCACCTGCAGGTCGCAAACGCATCGCCCTCCAGACGATCCCTGGTTATGCGCGCACAGTCTTCGCGAGCGACGTCAACCGTTAAGGGAGGTATACCATCCCGCCCCTCGCTGGGTGGGGCGCAGTACGCTCGGCAGAGCTCTCGATCGAGATCTGAGAGATCGGCGACACGATCCGGGATGTTGCGCTTCGTCATGCCGCCACCCCGGCGATGTCGAGCTCCGAGGCCGGTGGCAACGGCTGCCAACGGATCAGGACGCCCTCGAACAGGTCGACGCCCGGATGCTCGGCCACCCAGAAGGCGACGAGGTCGTGCCAGTCGGCGAAGCCATCCTGCTGCGCGAACTCGTCCAGCGCCTTCGGCCCGCCGAAGCAGACGTCGCCGATGAACAGGACGCTCAGGAGCAGGTCGATCTTGACCGGTAGGACTTCCAGGCAGCGCGCCTCCCCGAGCTTCTGGCACTGGCGGGTGCGCATGCCGGTGTAGAGCTGCACCAGTTCGCCCGGGCGGGCATGGCGGGACTTGCCTGTGCGCTCTGCCCGGATCGTCTGCGCCTTGGTGCCGGCGAGGATGGGGGCGCCGAAGCGGGATTTGAAGGAATAAGCAACCATCAGCAAATTCCCCAATGGTCTGAAATCAGTGTTTCAGTACGCGCAAAGACTTTTTTTAACGCGTTTTTAACCGGCCAACACAATCTATAGGCTTTGTGGAGGCGCCACCTATGATCAGCGTTTCGACAGATAGTTATTTCGCGATGGTTCGAGCTGCACAATTGCAAGCAGTAAGAACGGGCGTCCCTTTGGGCGACAAGCAGAGCGTGCCCGTCGCGATCAGCGAGCAAGCACCTCCGCCTGCACCACCCGATCCCGCAGCGCCCGTCACGCAGATCGTCAACGTACTCGTGTGACTTGAGCCTGAGCAGCAAGGAAAGCGTGATGTCCCAAGATCGACGTGAAAGCCTGCTTTTGGCGACCAGCTTTCCTGCACACATCCTCACCGCCAACGGGAGACGGCTGTCCTGCACGCTCGCCGACCGCTCCGTTGCGGGTGCGCAGCTGAAGGTTCTAGGCGCCAACGGTCTGCCCGACACGTTCACCCTGATCGTTGGACACAGCGGTGAAATCCGCGACGTCCGCGTGGCTTGGCGGCAGGCCGATCGTGTTGGAGTGACGTTCGCATAGCGTTTCGCGCTCGGATCGTCAGCTTGGGGGCCCTTGGCGAGAGCCTCGTGGATACGGCCGGTCGGCGCCTGCATCGGCACCGCGATCAGCTCGCCGTTCTCAACCTGTCGGTAAGTCGGGATCAGGCCGGCGACGCAGGCCATCTCGCGGGAGAGCGCGGCGGCGAGGGTGTCGGACGGGGGGCGGTCGGTCATGCCGCGAGATCCCGGATCTGCGGTCGGCGCGGCGTCGGCGGGAACTGCAGGCACATGCGGCGCGCCTCGGTGGATACCGCTGGCAGCGGCCGATCCAGCTCACGGCAGACGACGTCGAGGGTGTCGCCGGCCTCGAAGGCGCGCAGGAGGACGGCGCGATCCTCATCCGTCCAGCGCTGACGCTGCTTTAACCCGAGCTTGCTCGCCATGCTGGCGACACCCGGGACATTGCGGCCAAGTGTATCCGCGATCTCGCGGACCGAGCGGCGTTCGGCGTACAATCGGCGCAGCGTTGCGAGCTCCGCGTCCGACCATGGGGTGGTGGCGCGGTTCACACCCATCTTGTGCGCGAGGCGGACGATCGACGTCAGACCCCGCTCGAACCCCTTCTCCGCCAACTCGACGCGGATCGCCTCGAACGCTCGCTCGGCATTCAGGCCGGAACGGACGATCGCCTTCTCAGCCTGCGTCCACACCCGCGTCCGCCCGCCGGCGACGCCAAGCGCGATCGCCCGCATTTGGATCGCGCCGCGGTTGCGCCGAAAGCCGGCCTGGGCGAGCTGCAGCCGGATCTCGTTGATGAAGGCACCTGCCTCGTAGGCTTCCCGTAGGATCTCATCCTCGGGCTCGGACCACAGCGGGGCAGCGCGCACGCTGGCGAGGCCGAGCGTCTGCGCACGTGTCGAGATCGACCCGAACGAGCGCTCCTTGAAGCCGGCGGCGATCAGCTCGATCCGGATCACGCAGAGCGTCGCATGCCGCGCGTAGCCGGCGCGGACGACCGCGTCCTGACCGTCACACCAGCCGCGCGGGTGTTTCAGCGGAGGCTCTGTAGCCGCAGCCGTCTGCGGCTGTGCCAACCCAAGCGCGTCGGCGACGATCGCGCGTCCGGCAGCTTCGAGCTGGTAGCCCTGCGTATGGCGCGTCGTGATCGCGATCCCGCGCGGCTCGACCTTGCGACGCAGACGGCCTAGCCAGGCACGCGTCGTGGACTCGTCCGCATCGTCGTCAGGGCGGACGAGCAATAGAAGTAGTGCCTCGGGCGTGACGTAGCTGCCTTTCGTGTGGAACAGCGCTGAGAGGATCGCGCTCTCAGGCGCATCGAGCCTCCAGGATGCGGGGAAGCCGACCTTCGGAGAGAAGGCCGCCTTCAGCTGGCGGATCTCCTCCTCCAGCTCCTCGATGCGGATGCGTAGGGCGGCGGTCATCCGGTCTGCCTTTCTGTCTTCCGGGCCGCAGCGGCCCGTACATTGTCGGTGGCTGCCGCCTCGGCCGCTTCCTTCCGTGCGATCGCCTCCCGCAGGAGCTCGTCCAGCCACGGGATGAGGACGATGCCGAGGACGAGGAACAGGACGAGGGTCGCCATGGCGATGCCGAGGGGCGCGGCGCGGCCGGTCACTGCGCAGCCTCCTGCGCGAGGCGGATACGCTCGATCGGCGTGAACCCCTTCCGCGTCAGCTGCCGGACATACGCCAGCGATCCAGGCGGGTAGATCCGACGCAGGTCAGCGCCGGCGCGCGCGTTCGACCGGGTGATCTTAGCGTGGCACGGCAGATCCCGGACCCATTTCCAGGCCGTCGGCTTGGACACGTCGAGGGCGGCCATGATGGTCGCCAGGGTGCAGCCGTCGGAGCGCATAGCGCGGGCGCGGTCCCGGAGGGCCGCGTAGGTTTCACCCGAGATCGGGTGGCGTCGGCGATCGCGCGCGGGCCAAGCCATCAGCCGGCATCCTCCGGGCTGACCGCCGTAGCGACGAGCGCTTCGGCGTTATCGGCGAACGAGCGACGGAGCTGCGGGGACAGGGCTGGGAACGCCGCAACGAAGCGCCGGCCGTCCGGATCGAAGATCAGGGTGGCGACAAGCGCGCTCGGCACTGCGTCGGCCGTGGGTTGCGGGTTCGGCGCGCTGAAGGTTTCGACTGGTACGCCCAGCGCGGCGGCGATCCGGTTCAGCAGCTCAGCGGAGCGTGAGGGAGCACTTTTCATCGCGCGCTCCAGGTCTGCATAGCCGCCGGCGGCGGAGCCGCGTACCGGATCCGCTCGGGCGGGCAGTCGACGACTCCGAAGCGGCCGTCGAACTGGACGCCGATGCCGGAGAGCCCGGCGCGCGCCGGGGCGACGGTACCGAGCCGCCCCGACAGACGCTCGACGACGCGAGCGCCAATGACGGTCGGCGCATCGGGGTGGGTCTGTTTGACCAAATCGTAGGCCATGTCAGCGCATCTCCACTGGAAGCGCGGGCGGAGGTTGGGTGATGTCGCGGCGGCGACTGCGCCCGGCGGTCTGGGACTGAAGCGCGCCGAGCTCGTGCAGCAGCTCGGGGCTCAGCCGGGTACGCCCGTCGCGCAGAAGGCGGTTGGCCGTGCGCAGCGCGGCGAGGAGCACCGCGTCGTGGTCGCTGCGCGGATGATCAGCGCGCAGGCAAGGCAGCAGGGCGACGTGGGGGCCGAGCTCCGGATGCGGAGGCCCGAGCGCCTTCATAACGGCGTCGCACTCGCTGCGTGGGAGCGCGACGGCGATCTCCATGGTCTGCCCCGGAGCGCGTGGATCGAGACGGGCGAAGACACCCCGAAAAGCGCGGTCGCTCACGAGATCACCCCCACGGGCACAGGATCATAGGATGGCAGTTCACTGGCGTGCAGGATCCACACGCCGCTGCCGGATCGCTCGATGACGGCGACCGCTTGGTCGGGTGCGATCGGTTCTTCCCCGCCCCACTTCCCGCGGAAGCGCAGGCGATCGACACGAATAGAGACGGCGGAGCGCGGCGGGATCTCCGCGCCCATGAACTCGCCGCAGCGGTCGAGCCAGTCGATCACGCGGACCGTCTCTCCCGTCAGCAGGTAGCCGTGGGGGACGACGAAGCGATGGGCGAGCGGATGCTCCTTGGAGTGGGCCATGCTAGCCCCTCCCCAGCTTACGGGCCGCGATCACCGGCTTCGGCGTGAACACCACCGCCTGATGCTCCAGGCACCAGACCGCAGGCTTGTCCGGGTTGTGGTGGACCGCCGGGCGTCCGCAGAAGCGATGCGCCGTCCCATGGGAGGAGCACGGGAAGCGACACTGGCTGTCGCCGAGCTGCTCCAGGCGGTAGGTGCCGAACTCCGGGGCAGCCGCGACGACCGCGGGTGCCGGATCGGGGGCAGGTTGGCGGAGAGCGCGGTCGGCCATCAGGCGACCTCGCGCTTAGAGGTGCGCACCGTCATCGCCGCGATCGCGTCCGCATCCCAGATGCAGCCAGAGGCGCAGTCCCAGCCGTAATACCAGAGGCCGCCGTCGAACCGGCGATCGTACCGGTAGGGCGCGATGACGATGCCCTGGTAGGCCTCCGCGACCGCCGTCCAGTCGATGTAGTGGTAGTACTCCGGCGGCGCCGTGCGCTCGCTGCGGCCGTACTGATGAGCGAACGCGTCGAAATCCTCGACCGTCGCGATCAGCAGGATCCGGGCGTCCGACGCGAGGCGCACGTCGTGTACGACGCGGAGCCTGTGGGCCCACGCATCTGACGACTCGATGTAGTCCGGCCAGCTGATGCTGTTTGCGTCGACCGACACCCACAGGCCATACGGCTTGAAGTGGGGTTGGCGTTGCTGCGCCACCGAGTAGATGTGCCGGACAGGATCGGCGCCGTAGTGCGTCAGCGCCGGGATCGAGACGATTGGCGCGTGGGCGAGCGGCAGGCCCGCGAACATCGGAGCGGCCGCCATCACAGGTCCCTCACGTCGATCGAGCCGGGGCGGGACTTCACGACACCCGTCACGCGATCGCGGGTGATCCCGTCGAAGCCCTTCCGCACGCGGTCGTAGCGGCCGCCAGCCATCGGCTTGCGCGGCGAGCGGAGGCGGTGGTGGGCATCGAAGGCGCGGCGGGTGTCGGCGATCGTGGACTGGTCTGCTGCCGTCTTGGCGCGATCACAGTCCTTGCAGAGCACCTGGCAGTTATCGAGGTCCGCTCGACCACCGAGGTAGTCCGGCAGGACGTGGTCGAAGATGTAGAAGCCCGCCACCAGCACGGCTTCGCAGCGGAGGCCCGTCGGCATCACGCCCTCGCACTTGCCGGCAGCACGGTCGCGGGCCGCCTTGCGGACGTCCGGGCGGAAGTTGGTGCGCTGACGGGCGGCCATCAGAACGCCGCCACGACGCGGCGTGGGCCCGCGGCCTGAGCGATCGGCGCCGGGGCGCGATCACACGCCCGCATCGCCGCAGCGACCGCGCGCAGATCGCCGAAGGCCGGCTCGACCACGACCTCGTCCATGTGGAGGCAGGCGATCCGGGGACCATCCTCGCCCCTCAGTTCGACGCGGTAGAAGCCCTCACCGAAGGCGGGACCGAGGACGGTACCGGGTAGAAGGGAGCCGTCGGCGCGAGGCCGGCCGATGCGGCTTCCGCGGGAAAGCGGGGCGGCCATGTCAGCGGCTCGCTTGATAGGCGCGGACGTGATCGGCGATCAGTCCAGGCGCGAAGCACAGGAAGAAGACACCGAGGGAGCCGGATAGGCAGCTCGCGACCTGGATGCCGGCCGAAGCATGCTGGAGGTGGTCGAGGTAGGCAGTGAGCACCGGGGTGGCTCCGTCGCGAGAGGCGATGAGCTGCATGGTACGT
Organism: Methylobacterium sp. E-065; assembly: GCF_022829605.1. Classification (GTDB taxonomy): domain Bacteria; phylum Pseudomonadota; class Alphaproteobacteria; order Rhizobiales; family Beijerinckiaceae; genus Methylobacterium. The sequence continues at coordinate 14,258 of NZ_JAKSYD010000203.1, forward strand.
GACGTACCCATAACGTCAAGTACAAAATGTACCCATTGCCACCGAGGCGAGTGCGGGGCGCCGCGGCTTCTCCGCAACTATCCACAGTCGTCCACAACCCCAGATTTCGCTTGTTCCCTTTATGTTCCATTTCGTGCGAGCCTTTGCGGGTCAGGGAGACCGCGATGGCATCACGTAGGAACTATGCCGCTCTCGGGTTCAGGCGCAACAAGAAGGGCCCCCTGGAGCGAGGCGAAGCTCAGATGTGCTCCAATGCTGACGATGCAAGACAGCAAGCTCAGCAATTGTCCTGTCGAAGAGGTTACGCAGGGGCTGTAGCAGTCGCCTGCTGCGATTTGGAAGATCAAGATCCGATTACGATTGCAGCCTTCGGGGAAGTGCCGCCTGAAGCGCGGGACATGCTGCCCTTCTAGCCTCCGAGTAAATTGACAGATTAGGAGTAATCGCCATGGCTCTAAAGCCCATCATCGCCCACTGCGTCCAGCTGTTCGTTCTTGTGAAGGGCAAGGTCGCCCCAGGTAACCTGATCAGTTGCAAGGCGCCTGAAGAAGCCTGCCAGGTGGCCAAGGACCGCGTCAGCAGAGGTCGAGCGATCGGTGCGGCCGCCTTCACCCGCACGGTCGTGGATCCGGACTACGACGACGGCGGAGAGCCGATCACGCTGGCGATCTTCGGAAAGGTGCCGCCGGGGCTGGCGGATCAGTTACCATTCTGAGCGACGGGGCTCAGGCTAGAAGGAACAATAGGCCGGCAGTCTGCTTGGGCACCCAGATTGGGGGCAAGTGGCCGGTCGATAAAATGCTGACGTTTGCAGCAAAGCAATCGCAGGCCGACCCTCATACGGGTACGGGATGAGTCACCTAAAGCCATGACCGAGCGGCGAACGATCCCGCGGCACGCCATTATCCTTCCCGCCTTGTGCTGGCGCGCCGACGGCTCCGAGTTCCACGCTGTCACGGTCGACATCTCGGGCGAGGGCATCCGAATGCGCTCCGCGACGATCCCACCGATGGACGCGGAGCTCGGCTGCTCGATCCGTGGCGTCGGGGCGATGGAGATCCGCGTCGTTCGGACCGGAGCAGTCGATTTCGCTGTGCGCGTCATGGGCCGAGGCGCCGCGCCTGGCGAAGTGGTGCGCAGTCTCGTAGGTCTAGCGCGACTGCAAGCACCGCCGTCGGAAGAGGTGCGGGTCTCACGCCGCGTCGTGCCGAAGCGCAGGGCTGTACAGGTGACGCTGGCCGACGGCGCGGGTGTGTCCGCTCGGATCGTGAACCTGTCCGCCTCCGGCGTGGCGCTGCAGCTGGACGCGCCGTTGGAGGTCGGGCAGGCCATCGTGGTTGGGCGGCACCGTGCGAAGGTCGCACGCCGGATCGACGGAGGTGTCGGTGCGGCCTTCCTCGTGCCCCTCGACGAAGCCACTGTCAGCGAGCACACGGTGCTCTGACAGATCGTTGGAATGGGCGATCCCAAAGTTGGCGGATCATCGGCGACGCAACACTCCGGGCCGAGCGTTCGTCAGGCTTCAAGAACGTAGGAAATCGGACCCCGGGGGCGATGGCATGTTCCGTCGATGGGACCAGACGACGCCGCCGTGGACAGCATCGGTGAGAATACAGACCCCCGGTACTCCGGCCAGGTAGGCGTCCATCGCATGATCGGCAGCCGCGATCGCTTCGGCGACGTCAGGGGCCTCTATCGACTCCGAAATGGTGTCGACGCCTCCCGCTCGCTTCTGGCGGGCTATGCGGATCCGAAACTGCATTCGGTTCGATAACTCAAGTTATCTTGCAACCAATAACAGGCTTCGACTGCAATAAAAACATGGCTCGGCGAAAACTACAACTCCTACAGCGGGTTGCTAAGCTGCGTGGTCACCGAATTCTACCCAAAGTGACAAAACTGGCCCTCATGCAACTCTCAGTGGCTTGATTGTCATAACCAGACCGGTACTAATTGCTCTCAGAATGTTGCCTGCACCAAGATGATAAGCAGTATCGAAATGTCGAACCTGCTGCTTTGCGATAGGCCCGCCATTCTTATCGTCGATGATGAAGCTTGCCAGCGTATGGCAGCTGCGGAAATGCTTCAAGCTGCCGGATTTAAAGCCCTTGAAGCTTCCAGTGCCGCAGAAGCTGTCCTCACACTAGAGAGCGTCAACAAAATCCACGTCTTAGTCACCGATATTGACTTGAGAGGCGGTATCAACGGTATCGTACTGGCCGCATGCGTTGATTGCCGCTGGCCTCACATCAACATCATCATGACTTCCGGCAAAGTCCTGCCAGTGCCGGGGGATGTACCGAGCAGGGCTCGCTTTCTGCCGAAGCCCTACGCCGATGCTAGGATGCTCTCGGCAGTCCGCGAGATGATCGGGCAGCGCGACATCTGAGCGGCCGCTTGATTAAATGCCTTTCGGCCGGGCGGAACCTTTACTGTTTCAAGAAGGCGCCCCGCGCACCAGGTGGTGGCGGGGCGAAGTCTGTCTCGGGCCGTAAAGCCGCGAGCGCCGAAAGGTCTCGACCGGCGCCAGCGGGGGATCGGGTGGCACGGACGGTGTGCGCCGCCCCGATCAAGCAAACCTATAGAAATCGCATACTCGCGCTCTGACATAGGTGGGAAAGCTGCTTGTCGGTTTCACAGGCGACGCTCGGGAAGGTGCGGCAACGGCTGGCGGATCAGTCGCCCTTTTGATGGACTGCGCGACAGTTCTAATCTGCGTTGGGGCGACTTCACCCGTCCACGGGTAGGTTCACCCGCGATTGCAAGCATCTTACGGCGCGCCCTTCAGTGAGTGCCGACGCGCTCCCGTCTTTTTCAATCTGGAGTGCACATGCCCCGCTACTTCTTCAGCGTCCATGACGATCGCAGCGAGATCGACACCGAAGGCAAGGAATTGACCGGTCACGCCGCCGCGCGCCTGGTGGCCACCAACATGGCCAGCGAGATCCTGCGGGAGGAGGCATATCACTCGAAGCACGGCGAAGCGTGGTACTTGGAGGTCGCGGACGAGGCGGGCAAGATCGTCTGCCACGTCGACGTTAGCGTCACGACACCGAGTGCGGGCGACTGATACAGCGCCTGGGCCGGTGGCCCCCCGGGATCCGCTTGGCCTCGCCGCAGCCCCGCCCCGGGCCGCTGAGCAGATCATGCTGGTGAACTTCGGTGCGATGTCGCCGGTACCAGCGGATCGGCTGCTGGTCCGACTGTGCCCGCGCGGCGCTCGCCGGCATCCGCCATCCGTGTCAGTCTTCGGACATGGCCAAATCAGATTACGCGATCTGCGAAGTCAAAGTCGAGGATACTTGGCAGCGCGTGACGGCCGCCGAGGCGCACGCTCATCACCGTTCCGCACCGAAACGATGCCCGGAATGCCACGGCCCTGTATTGACGGCCAGCAACTATACGCAGCCGATCCGGATCAGGCTGAGCCACCGGAAGGCGCATGACGGCTGTTCGCTGGTGCCGGACCGGTTCAAAGGCGTACGGTCGCCGCACCCGCAGGCGATGGCATAGGGGCGGAGCCGATCACGCTTGCGATCTTCGGGAAGGTGCCACCGGGGCTGGCGGATCAGCTGCCGTTCTAACTGCGACCTGTCACACGGGCCCGCTGTCGCTATTGCGCTGCTTGCACCGCCAGCCGACGAAGCAGGCTGGCACATCGCGGGTCGGCTCATAGGCCGGAGCCCCGGTCTCATCCTGCTCGCACGCGCCGCTGTCCCGGTGGACGGTCTCATAAGCGAAGTCGCTCAATGCTAGCACTGCGTTCCCCGCCCGTGCCACGAGAGCCCTGAGATCGGCACAGGTGAAGGTGCGCGTGTCCGTGCGGCCTTGGCCGCAGGCGCCGGTTGCGGTCCCCAGGACGAGGGCGAGTGCAAGGGCTCTTGAGGCGATGGGCATGGCGGTGCGCGGTGCTTTTGGCGTCATCCGCATGGTGCGCCTCGGTCGATGCCCTGACCATGCCCGCCGCCGCGGCATAGGCACGCTGCCGGTCCTCGCGGCGGCATCGTCAGGGCTGGTGGATCATCTGACGTTCCACGTGTGGCGTTGCTGCACTCGGCAGTGTTCGTTCCTTGTGCGACGCTCAGGCTATGGCGAAGTCAGTCCACCCGATGTGCGAGGTCAAGGTCGACAGCGCTTGGCAGCGCGTGACGGCCGTGGAGGCGCACGCCCATCATCGCTCCGCGCCGAAGCGCTGTCCGGAATGCCACGGCGTCGTGTTGACGGCGAGCAACTATACCCAGCCGATCCAAATCAGGCTGAGCCACCGAAAGGCCCATGACGGCTGCCCGCTGCTGCCGAACCGGTTCAGAGGCGTGCGGTCGCCGCACCCGCAGGCGATGGTGTAAGCCTGGAGCCAATCACGCTGGCGATCTTCGGGAAGGTGCCGCTGGGGCTGGCGGACCAGTTGCCGTTCTGAGCAGGCGTGACTCAATCGCTACGCCTCTCCGCGAATTGCATGGCGGCACGCATTCCATCTTGAGGGAGTCAACCTCGTTCACTCTTAATCCACAGGCATCGCCCATCAGAACGGCCGAGCTTGGGGAGGGATCCATGACGCCGCAGCAGTTCATCGACCGCTGGAAGCCGGTCGCCCTCTCCGAGCGCGCCGCGGCCCAGTCGCACTTCAACGACCTCTGCCGACTGCTCGACCACCCGACACCCATCGAGGCCGACCCGAAAGGCGAGACTTTCGCCTTTGAGAAGGGCTTGCAGAAGTCAGGCGGCGGCCTCGGCTTCGCCGACGTGTGGAAGCGTCAGCACTTCGCCTGGGAGTACAAGAAGCGGAAGCGCAACCTAGGTGACGCCCTCGACCAACTCGCTCGCTACGCGCTCGCACTGGAGAGCCCGCCGCTCCATATCGCCTGCGATACGGACCAGTTCCGGGTCGTCACCGCGTGGACCAACACCGTCCCGTATGCCTACGACATCAGCCTCGACGACCTGCGCGAGCCTGCGAAGCTCGACATCCTGCGGTCGGCGTTCCACGAGCCGACCAAGCTGCGCAAGGGCGGGAGCCGGGCCGACCTGACCCGGCAGGCAGCTGATCGCTTCTCCAGCATAGCGCTGCGCCTGCGCGAGCGCGGACACGCGCCGGAGCCGGTCGCTCACCTCGTCAACCGTCTCGCCTTCCTATTCTTCGCCGAGGACGTGCGCTTGCTGCCGGCTGGCTTCTTTCGCCGCGCGATTGAGGAGGTCGCAGGGCGCCCACACGAAGCAAAGGCCTTGTTCGACGACCTCTTCGGTATCCTGCGCAAGGGCGGCCGGTTCGGGCTGGAGCGCCTGCCCTACATCAACGGAGGGCTGTTCGATGAGCAACCTGCGCTGCCCCTCGACGAAGGTGACGTGCAGCTGCTGATCGAGGCTGGCCGCCAGGACTGGGCGCACATCGATCCCTCGATCTTCGGTACGCTGTTCGAGCGCTTCCTAGATCCTGATAAGCGCGCTCAGATCGGCGCGCACTACACCGACGCGGAAAAGATCACGCGCATCATCGAGCCGGTGCTTCTGCGGCCGCTCCGCGCCGAGTGGCAGGAGGCGAGGGCTGATATCGAGCGGTTGACCGACAAGGCTCGCAAGAAGGGGCCGAAGGCGAAGGAGTGGCAGCGGGCCGAGGAGCGCCGCTCGGTGTTCCTGGAGCGTCTGCGCACCTTGGAGATCCTGGACCCCGCATGCGGCTCCGGCAACTTCCTGTACATGGCGCTGCACGCCGTAAAGGACCTGGAGCACACCGCGAACCAGGAGTGTGAGATTTACGGCCTGCCGCCGCGCATGCCGATGGTTGGGCCGGAGATCCTTCGCGGGCTGGAGATCAACCCGCTTGCGGCCGAGCTGGCACGCACGACAGTATGGATCGGCGACATCCAGTGGGCCGTGCGCAATGGTTTCTACACGCGACCAGAGCCGATCCTCCGGAGACTCGACACGATCGAATGCCGGGATGCGCTGATCACCGCACCGCCAGCCGCGGCGGCATCGTCGTCGCCGGTCGAAGAAGCCAAGTGGCCGAAGGCGGAGTTCATCGTCGGCAACCCGCCGTTCCTGGGCGGAAAGATGCTGCGTCGGAACCTCGGCGACGCTGCGGTCGACACCCTATTCGAGACCTACCGCGGACGCGTACCCGCGGAGGCCGACCTCGTGACCTACTGGTTCGAGAAAGCGCGTGCACAGATCGAGCGGGGCGAGGCGCGGCGCGCGGGCCTAGTGACGACGAACTCGATCCGCGGCGGCGCCAACCGGCGCGTCCTAGAGCAGATCGCGGCCGACATGCCGGTCTTCTCTGCTTGGGCGGACGAACCTTGGGTGGTGGACGGGGCGGCGGTGCGGGTGTCGCTCGTGTGCTTCGGCGAGACCCTACCGGACGAAGCGATCGAGTTGGATGGCCAGCAGGTCGAGCGCGTCAACCCGGACCTAACCGGGGCGGGCGCGAACCTGAGCGCCGTGCGGCGGTTGGCTGAGAACCAGGGCGTCGCGTTCATGGGCAACATCAAGGGCGGGGCGTTCGACGTACCCGGCGAGGTGGCCAGGGCGTGGTTGTCCGCGCCGCTTAACGTCAACGGGCGGTCGAACGCCGACGTGCTGCGCCCGTGGATCAACGGGCTCGACATCGCCCGGCGCCCGCGGGACATGTGGATCATCGATTTTAACGCTATGGGCAGCGACAACGAGGCGGCGTTCTATGAAGCGCCATTTGCCCATGTGCTGATGACCGTGAAGTCGGAACGCGCTTCCAACAGAAATCCCGATATCGCCCGGTGGTGGTGGAAGCACATTAGAAATAGGCCCGCGTTCAACTCCCAAGTCGGCAATCTCGCTCGTTATATTGGCACCGCACGAGTCGCGAAGCATCGCCTTTTTGGCTGGTTCGAAACGATCGTGATACCGGACTCGCAGGTCATCGCCATCGCACGCGAGGACGACACCGCATTCGGGGTCCTGCATTCGCGCTTTCACGAGGCGTGGTCGTTGCGGCTGTGTTCCTGGCTTGGCGTCGGCAACGATCCACGTTACACGCCCACTACGACGTTCGAGACGTATCCGTTTCCAGTGAACCTGACGCCAAACGTGATGGCGAAGGACTATGCAGGCGAGCCGAACGCCCGGCGGGTCGGTGCGGCGGCCCAGAAGCTCCATGAACTCCGATCCGCGTGGCTAAACCCCTTGGATCAAGTGCGGGTTGAGCCAGAAGTAGCGCCAGGCTTCCCGGATCGGCTCTTGCCGCGCGACGCGAACACAGCCGGCGTGCTCAAGAAACGTACCCTCACCAACCTCTACAACGAGCGACCGCAGTGGCTTGATCACGCCCACGCCGAGCTCGATCGCGCAGTGGCTGCCGCTTATGGCTGGCCGGAAGACATCGCGATCGACGATGCGCTGGCGAGACTGGTGGCGCTGAACGGGACGCGAGCCGCAGCAGCTTAGGGGAGGGTCACCACATCTCGCCGCCATCTTCCTCCTGAAGCACGCGCAGCCCCGCTTCCACGATCCCCTTCAAGTGCTCCAGCGCATTCACCCCGATCGGCACGCCCACCCGGTGTCCTTCCACGGTGGTCACCACCAGGACGGCAAGAGCGTCACCGACCATCAGCTCGGGATCCGGCAGGCAGATCGGCAGGATGAAGTCGGTGTGGAGCTCGCCGAGCTGGAGGTAGGCGGCCTTGTCGGCGCGGAAGGGTTTGGGGTCGGTCATGGCATTCAGCCAGTCGCCTTGAGCTTGAACCGCCGCTCAATCTCTTTCCCGGTCGGCACGCGCTGAACCTGCTTAGCGGGCACGACGAGATGGATCGTTGCCACCTCGACGATGTGTTTGTTCTGCAGCAGCTTGGCGTTAAAGCTTTCGAGGTTGAACGTGTTGGGCTCGTCGCCGCGCTGTATGCGCTTCAGGTAGCGTCGACCTTCCCCGGTAAGGACGAGTGCGATGTCACCGACGAGTTCGTCTGGCGTCACCTCCGAGGGGCGGACGATGATGATATCGCCCGGGTCGTACTTCGGGAGCATGGAGTCGCCCCAGACCTCGTAAGCTAGAGCGTCTGGCGGCAACGCGACCAGAACCTCGACTTCGACGACATCCTCGCCAAACGCGTCGCTCACGCTCGTATCGATCTCGCCGCCGGCTCCGATCAGTCCCACGATGCGCGCTGCGGATTTGCGCTCGACGCCACCCTCGCCGCTGACCAGCCAAATCCACGACACGTTGAAGGCACGGCCGTAGACCTGCGCCTCCTCAACGCCGTAGCCGCGTACGCCGTTGTCGTGGGACTTATAGGTGTTCTCGTTCCAGCGCAGGGCGCGCGCCGCCGCACGGGGGCTGTCGTAGCCCGCCTGCTTCCGCGCCCACGCAAGGCGCGCCCCTGGCGTATCGAGTTCCATGCACAGTTTGTACCCCTGAAGTTGGGTACGTTTCGTCTTGCTACTCGATGGGTACCCATGGTACCCAATCGAAATGGACTCGTTCCGCTCACTCATTGCGAGCTACGGCCTCGGCGCTTTCGCCGCCGATATCGGCGTGCCCGAGAATACCGCTAAGCAGATGCGCAAGCGGAACTCGGTGTCGTCCGAATACTGGCAGGCGTGGGTTCGCGGAGCTGAAGCGCGCGGCCGCAGGGACGTCACGTACGAGCGCCTGGCCAAGATCTCGGCTGCCAAGCGCCTCGCTGCCCCCACCGAGGGAGCTGCTGCCTGATGTCCGGCTCCGCCTTCCCCCTCGACGCCGAGCAGATCGTCCGCCTCGCCGGCGGCGTGCTCACACGCGTGTTGAACGCCATTCGGCATCCGGACGTAAAGCGCGTTGATGAGGCGGAACTGACTCTGGCGCTCGGAAAGTCCGCCGGCGTCCCGCTCCGCGTCGACGGCGAAGGGTATCGCCAGCGGCTGCTGCCCTACGAGGTGGCCGCTACGGCTGCGACCACTGCTTCGAGCGATCGGCCAGCGCCTGGAGGTGCTGATGCAGCTTAGCGCGCGCCTCTGGAACGAGATCCGCTTCGTCGACGCTGCCGTCGAGCCAAACGTGCATCTCGTATTGATGCCGGTCGGCCTCGACGTCGAACGTGACTTCCCAGTGCCGCATCTGGCCCCGGGCGCCGTCTGCGGAAATGCTCTTGAGGCTGATTTCGGTATCCATACTTCGAGTTCCTTGGTGTGTGTTGCAACTCCCAAGGTAACAGCGCGAGCGGTTAGAGTCCTCCGGGGCTCGCGTCCGCTCGCGCCTGTGTTCGCCGCCCCCACCGAGGGAGCTGCTGCCTGATGCGCGAGCTTCTTGCGATCGGGGCCTTCGTTGCCGCGGCAGCGCTGCTTCTGCAACGTCGCAACGACGTCGAGCGGAGAGATGCGACTCGGGCGGCCCGCGCATATTGGGCCGCCCACACCGCTTGGTTCAGTGAACCGGGTCATCATCGTCCAACATCGCCCGCATCAGGTGCCGGACGAGAGCAACCTCGTCCAGCACGCCCGGCGTCATTCGCGCCTCGGGTCCATGGTCAATCATGGCTTGGAGGCGTCGCTCGATGATCTGTCGATTGATGACCTTCTTTTTTACGAGAAGCGCGAGCATCAAACTGATGATGCCGCGGTGGGCCATGCTTTGCTCTTCTGGCGTCGAGGTAATGACGCCTTCGACCTTCGGATCAGCCATTCCGAGTTCCTTGGTGTGTGTTGCAGCTACCAAGGTAGCAGTGCGGGTGGGCCGAGTCCTCCGGGGCTCGTGCCTACCCGTATCTGTGCTCACAACACCCGTTGTCGGAGCAGCCGCATGACCGCCGCCCGCAACCGCTGCCCCTACTGCGGCAGCCCCACCACGCCGAACGGCCACCACGTGCCGATGCCATCCGGCAGCGTCTTCACGGCCGAGCAGTGGATCCGTTTTTCCGGGTTCGTGCTCGGCCTCTGGCGGCAGGTCGCAAAGAAGCCCGGCGAGGCGATCCCGTCCACCGAGCAGCTGACGCTCGACCTCGCTGCGGCCGTCGGCGTGCCGCTCCCGACCCGCCAGGACCAGGTGGCCATCCTGGCGAACGGCACGACGGTCCAGACCAAGCTCCTGCCCTATGGCGCGGCCTCGATGCCCGCCGCCCACGATCAGGAGGCTGTGTAGATGGCTGAGCGTGACAGCACCTCTCCGGTGATCGCGCGCACCTGGGCCGTCGAGAAGGCGCGCGATGCGACCGGGCGAGACATCGTCCGACTGCGCTTGCTTGGAGAAGGCTTCAGCCTTCCACCGGTCGAACTCACACCGGCGCTCGCCGCGAGTCTGTCCGGGCGTCTGGGTCTGCTGGTCGCCGACATGCTCGCTGAAACCGAGCGGAGACGCTGACGTGCAGCACGCTCCGCTCAACCCGCAGCTCATCAATTCGGCCGGCACGCTCCGTGCAAGCCGTACCCCTGCCCATGGCGGGCGTTTCCTCCCTTCGACTGGCCGGGGCCTTCGGGCTCCGGCCCTTTCGGGAGGCGCCTGATGTCGGCCCGAGCCATGAAGCCGTACTGCGGCTGCCTCGAGTGCCGGATCGGCCGTGCAGTCGACGAGTACTATGCGGAGAACGGGCTGCGTGATCCGGGTACGGGAACGCACCTGATCGACTCGGCCGAGGCCATCTCCAAGCTTCAGACGGTGGCAGGCGAACTGATCGCGGGTCTCTCCAATCGTGGCCAGCGCCGATCGGCCCTCAAGTTCGCCCATGACGCGCTCGACGCCGGCGCGCGGGCGGCGCGCTCCGGCACGGCGGAATACGTCAGTGTTCCCTCCGCGGTGGAGCACTGACATGGCGCTCACGCTCCTCTTCCCCGCGATCGCGCTGGCCTTCTTGAGCATCGGCCTCGTCGATGAGGCGCTGCGCATGCCACCGCACGTCGGGATCTGGTCCGCGCTTTGGGCGCTCTGCGCCGCCGCCGGCGCGATCGCGCTCGGCTTCATAGCGACGGGGCGGCCCGCATGACGCGAACCGCCCCCGCCGTCCCTTACGCGCCTCTGTGCCTGCAAGCCCTGGCGCGCGATCATGTGCATGGTTCTGTCGACCTCCTCGCGAGGGACGATCGATGACCGCCTCGCTGTTTCCGACCAGCCCGATTGGCCGGTCCTCGATGCCCACAGCATCGAGGAAGCCCGTGCGAAGGTCTGAGGGAGTCTTCCGAAATCTTGGGGTACTCGAACCCCAGATTTTCGGCGCGCGCATCGCCGAGTTCCTGCGGACGATCCACCCGCAGAAGACGGCCGCCTGCATCGAGGCGGACACGCAGATCTCGTTCAAGACGGTCGAGAAGTGGCTGTCCGGCACATCATCGCCGTCCGGCAACACGTACCACCGGCTGATCGAGGTCTACGGGCCCGAGCTGTTCGTGTTCGTGAACCCGGACGCCTCACCGGCCTCGCTGCAGGAGGCGGCGCGCATCTGCCGACAGGCACGCCTGGAGCGGCAAGCGGCTACGATCCGGCAGCAACTCGCGGAAATCTGGGGCGGGCGATGATCGCAGCCGCCTTTGTCCTACGCGGGCTCGCCGCGTGCCTTCAGGCTTTGGCCGTGCCGTTCCTGGCGATCGGCTGGGTCGCGACGCCGATCCTGGACTGCTCCCGCCGCCTCCAGACGCGCGCCCGCGAGTGGGACCCGCGCCTCTGGTCCCGCGGCCAGCACACCGACCTTCACCCCCCACCCGGAGCCTGAGGAGCTGCCTGTGACCATCTCCATGTTCGTTGAGGTCCCCAAGGACGTCGCCTGGGTCGCCGAGGTGACGACCGTCGAGCGGAAGGCCGGCGGAGAGATCCGGGCCGCCTGGACCGACACCATCAAGGCCGGCGAGGTCCGCTGGTTCTATCCGCACGACGGTCAGTCCATCGTCGTCGCGGAAGGCACGGCCGGCATCGCCGGCGATGGGCACGTAGGCCTCGTGGGTGTCTTCGCCTTCGGGCTGAACCAGACGGTGAGCCTCGTCGGCAGCGATGAGCGTGGCACCGTCATCGGCCGTGCCGAGTACGCCGAGAACGGCCGCAGCTACCTTGTCCGATACCGAGCGGGCGACGGCCGCCTGACCGAAGCGTGGTGGAACGAGCCGGCCCTTGCCGCGATCGCGTCCCCTCCCACGCCCGACATGGCGTCGGTGGCGGCTGAAGAGCCGCTCGCGCCCGCCGAGCAGCCCGATCCGGCGGACCTCGCCGGTGCCGAAGCCCAGCCCTCCCACGCCTGAGACCCGTTCATGCGCGCCCAGCTCGCCGCCCTCGCCTTCGTCCTTACCAGTTCCACGGCCGCCCTTGCTGTGGAGCCTCCGGCGTTCCGCCTCTGCACCGGCTCCGAATCCGGCAACTACTTCCGCGCCGGCCACATCCTGAAGAGCAAGGCTGGGAGCCTGAAGGTCGAGGTCGACCCGACCCAGGGCTCGCTCGACAACCTAGACAAGATCACCGCTGGGCAATGCGACGGCGCCTTCGTCCAGTCCGACGCCCTGCTGGTCTACAGCTCGAAGAACGCGGCCGCGCTCTCCACGATCGAGCGGGCCGGCGTGCTCTACCAGGAGCAGGTCCACCTCCTCTGCAACCGGGCCGCGGGCATCGCCCGCATCACGGACCTCGGCAAGGCCACCACGGTGGCGGTGGGCCCCGACGGCTCGGGCGGCCGCACCACGTGGGACGCGTTCGCGCTCGCCGACAAGAAGCACTTCGGGCCCGTCAACGTCGACACCCGCTCGGGCGTGCGCGCGCTCTCGGCCGTCGCCGACGGCAGCCAGGTGCAGTGCGCGCTCTGGGTCGGGGCGCTGAACGCGTCCTTCATCAAGAACGACGCCCAGGCGCAGGGTGACCGTGTGGTGCTGGTCCGCTCCGACGACCGAGAGATGGTCGGCTCGGCCAAGGATGCCCGCGGCCAACCGGTCTACGGCTACGGCGAGATACCGGCCGGCACGTATCCGCGAATCCAGCCCTCCGGCGCGCTCTACGGCACCAAGGCGCTCGACACGATCGCGGTCGACGCCCTGTTCGTCACGGCGCTCCCCTGGGTGAACGCCAACGAGCGCCCCTACGATCAGCTGCTGCGGGCCTTCACGGCCGCTAAGCCGCAGATCCAGGCGATCGCGCAGCCGCAGAACTGACGCGATGGCCACCCGCTCCCTCTCCCTCTGGCTCCTGATCGCGGTCGTCGTCGTGACCGCGATCATGGTGCACCCGAGCTTCGCCGCGCTGCTCACGGCGCCGGTCCAGCTCGGGCTGCTCATCGCCCTGCGGTGGCAGGCACGGCGCGAGGGCCGAGCGGCTGAGAAGGCCCTGCGCGTACCGCTGCGGCGGGGGTTCGTCTGATGTCGGCCCGTTCGCCCATGCCTGGATTCGATCCGGCATGACGCCCCGGCGTGCTTCCCCGCGCGCCATCCCCACTCGTACTCCCAATCCGGATCAAGGCTCGTTCATGCGTGAGCTGTCGCGGTGGAAGCCGAGCGACATTGCCGTGTCGGCGCGCCCGCTGTTGGAGCAGGAGCAGGAGCAGGCCCGCACGCGCATCTCGATGGGCGGGAAGGGCGTGAAAATTTCACGACCTTCCCTGGCGATGGACCGCGCCGCCGAGCGGTATGGGATCACCGGCCGAACCCTGCGCAAGATCTTCGACGTCGCCGAGGCCGCGGCGGCCGACCCCGACCGCTTCGGCCACCTCGTGGCGATGATGGACAAGGCCGGCGGTCCGGATTCGGCGCGCAAGGAGCTGAACCGGATCCTCGACGAGCAACGCGTCCTGTCGCTCGCGCCCGTCGCCGGTCGCTTCCGCACGCTCGTGGTCGATCCGCCGTGGGGTGAGGACAACATCTCCCGAGCGGCCGGGCACGACTACGCGACGATGCCGCTCGACGAGATTCGCGCGATGCCGGTCGCGGACTGGGCCGAGGAGAACTGCCACCTCTACCTCTGGGCGACGAACAACACGCTCGGGCTCGCCTTCGAACTGATCACGGGATGGGGCTTCGCCTACAAGACGGTTCACACCTGGACGAAGTCGACGATCGGGCTGGGCCGGTACTTCCGCAACAGCACCGAGCACGTGCTGTTTGCCGTGCGCGGCGAGCTGCGGACGCTTCGGCCTGCCCGCTCAGTCCGGACCGATCACGACTGGCCGGTCGGCGCCAACAGCGAGAAGCCGGAGGGCTTCTACGACTTGGTGCGCGCCTGCTCGTACCCGCCCTACGGCGAGGCCTTCCAGCGGCTCGCCCGGCCGGACTTCATGAATCTGTACGCCGCCCCGCCCACGATGAGCGAGGCGGCCGAATGAGCGGCTTACCCGGACGCCGTCACCCGCTGCCCGACGGCGCGATGTGCGACGAGCATTCCGATCGCGCGGCCGTCGCCAACGTCCAGGGCGAGACGGACAGCTTCGGATTCGAGACGGTCCTCCTGTGCCAGGAATGCCTGGACGCGGATCGTGCCTACGAGGCGACCGAGGAAGCGCACACGGGCACCTGCGACTGGTGCAAGCGCGAGGCGACCGACCTCGCGTGGGCGCGGGACTACGAAGAGGGTATGGGCGGCCCGGTCTACCGGGTGTGCAGGGCGTGCAGTGATCGCGTGGCGGCTGAGGCTCGGCGCGAGATGGACGAGCACGACCTCGACTATCCCGAGGCCGACGATGAGCCGGACGCCTGGGATCCCGCCGACGACTGCGGCCAAACCGGCGACGGCACCTGCATGAATGCAGGGTCGGAGTGGTGTGACTTCGAATGCCCGCTCCGCGATCAGCTCGGCGTCACGACTAAACCCCCGACGCCGCCAGCGTCACCCGGACCGGACGCCTAGCGTGGCGCCCGGGAGCAGGCCGCAGAGCGGCCCCGACTCCCGCCAGACTCGGACTCTGAATCCCCTCCAGGCCCGCCCGGGCCACCCGTCCGCCTGCGCGCGGCAAACCTCCCGAGGTCATCGATGAGCACGCCCACCACCAAGGTGCTGATGTCGGCCGGCAACCCATCCGGCTTCAAGCTGGAAGAGCTACTGACCGCCATCGTTCAGGACCTGCGCATCAAGAACGACGCCCTGGAGGGCAACGCGTCGCCGACCTCGACCGCCATCCGGGTCAACAACCTCGGCATCATCGACTGCCTGGCGCTCGCCGGCGTCCGCCAGAACGACACGCTGCGGCGCCTCGATCTACTCGGCCCCGATCAGGGCCCGGGTGGCACGCCCCGCATCGGTGCCGGCGCCGGCGCGGCCGACGTGCCCACGCCCGCGATCCCCACGCCAGCCACTGGCGTCGACCCCGTGCTCGCGGCCGCCGCTCCAGCCGTCCCATCACCGCAGGCCTAAGCGGTGGGCCTCCATTCCTTCTCCCCGTTCGGACGCGGTCGCCCGTCCATCCGGGCCTTCCTCGGCGACCTCACAGGCAAGTTCATGTCCGTCGAAGCATCGCTCGTCCGGATCGAGCAGCAGAACGCCCTCATTGCCGAGGTCCTGACCGGGGTGTTCAAGACCCAGAACACCCACAGCGACATGCTGAAGACCCTGGCCGCGGCCGCGCCCGAGGCGATCGACACGACTACGCTCGACGCGTCGATCGCCGCAACGGACGCGGTTCTGGCCAAGCTCGCCCCGGCAACTGCCGACGGCACGGCTGCCGCTACCGCCTCGGCGCAGCAGCCCGACCCTGCGAGCGGGACGGCCGCCGCCAGCGCCGAGCCCGCCGCGCAGCCCGCTCAACAGCCCGACGCGCCCGCCGGCGCGGCGACGACGGCCGCCTGACCCGGGAGCGCTGACGCCATGATCATCCAGCTCTGGCCGCTGCCCCGCGGCCCCCCGCACCTGGCCTCACAGATCCTCGCACGCCCTGCGTCAGGTCCCCGCCTCGTGCCCGACTGATGCCGCCCGGTCCGGACGAGATCCGGCCTTCCGCAGGTCCTGAGCTGCCGCCTCCAGACGCCGTCCCTTTCGGCGGAGGCTGACGGCTCGGTCTGCGCTGCGAGCTTCCCACCCGTCACCCTGCCCGAACGGCCGTCGCGAGCAGCGATTCAGCCGACGGGTTTTTGCGTGCCCGGAGCCGGACAGGCTTCGCGGCTGAGCGCTCCAGCCTTGCCTGAAGAAGGCGCCCGCCATGACGATTATCCGCAGACGCCACAACAAGAACTTCACCGTCATCGGCAACGAGGTGTTCTCCGACGAACGCCTGGAGCTCGATGCGCTCGGGCTGCTTTGCTACCTGCGCTCGCGCCCGAACGACTGGAACATCTCCACCGAGCATCTGCGCCGCCGGTTCGGCTGTGGCCCGGAGAAGATGCAGCGCTTGATGCGCGAGCTGATCGCCGTCGGCTGGATCCAGCGGCATGAGCTGCCCCGCGGCCCGCGCGGGATCTACGGCGGCTTCGAGTACGTCGTGCTGGACGAGCCCGAACTAGCCTCGGACGTCCAGAACGCAGCAGAAACACCGGCCACACGGGAAACGGAAAAACCGACTCCCGTACCGGAGTCGGATCAGCCGACTCCCGGTGAACCGTGCACGGCTGAACCGGAGTCGGTCGAACCGGAGTCGGCAAACCCGACCGCCTACTTAGAACTAGATTCTACCAAGGGATTCTCCCCCCTTTATCCCCCCGCCAGCGGGGGGACGCGCTCGCTGGAGGAAGATCGAATCTCTGAGCAGGAGGCCTGGATCGGAAATCGGCCCGAACGAGGAACCGAGCGCCGGCCACGACCGTCGCAGGGCTGCCGGGGCGCAGCGCTGCCCCCGGTGCCGCCGGACACCGCGGCGCGATTCGAGCGCCTCTGGGCGGCCTACCCCGAGAGCGGGCGGCTGGCGGCCGATCGCCCCCGGGCTGTGGCGCTGTTCGCGGCGCTCGACCCCGCCGATCAGGAGCGGGCGATTCACGCCGCCGCCGCCGAGGCGCGAACGCGCGCCCAGCATCGCAGCCAGGCCCGAGCTCTGCACCGATGGTTCGAGCGCGGGCTCTGGCGCAACGGCGCTCCCTCGGCCGGTGGGGCCGGGCCTGCGGTCGGGGCTGCCCCCCCGGGTCCGGCCGCCGCCGATCCGTTCGCTGCCCGCAACGCAGCCGGCATGGACCAGGCCCGCCGCGGCCAGTGGCCAAGCGGTTGCACCCACTTCGTGCTCGCCGATTCGGACGAGGGCGCAGCCTGGGAGGCGTACTTCGCCGAGCACGCCGTGAAACCCCGGTGGATGTCGATGCCGGGCGGGCACGGTGCCTACATGCCGACACCGTTCCCGCCGGCGACCGAAGCGGCATGACGCTCGGCGCTGTCGGCGATCTAAAACCCAGGAGAGCATCTATGTCCCATACCTCCGCAAACGTCTTCGACCTCACCGCCGGTATTGCGGCGGCCTACGTCAGCCACAACCACATCGCGGCGGTAGACGTGCCGCTGCTGCTCACGACGCTCCACGGGGCGCTGCGCGGGCTTCAGGATGGCAACGCGATCGCGGACACCGCAGCTGCCGCGCCCGCCTTGGAGATCCCGTCCGCCTCGCAGATCCGCAAGTCGATCCACCCGGACGGCCTCGTAAGCTTCCTCGACGGGCGCTCGCACAAGACGCTCAAGCGCCACCTGACGGCCCACGGTCTGACGCCCGACGGCTACCGCAGGCGCTTCGGGTTGCCGGCCGACTACCCGATGGTCTGTCCGTCCTACTCGGCGCAGCGCTCATCGCTCGCGAAAGCGATCGGCCTCGGTGTGCCGGGCGCTCAGATCGGACGGCAAGCCGCTGAGTAGTGTGCTGAGGATCTCTATAGGCCTGTCAACCAATGATCTCGAGTGTCGCGCGCCACGATTGCACTTAGCGCTCACGGCGTGCGACGGCGATCAAGCGGCAAGAACGCGGGCAGCGCCCTCCAAGCCCAGCTGCGTGTTCGGGTGTGCTTCAGCCGACTCAGCGCGGAAGTTCAAGTTTTGGACGTCGCTGGCTTCTTGGGCCATAGCCGTAGCGAGAAGCCCCGCACGTACAGCCCAACGATCCCGTTCGATCCGCATGGCATCAAGCTGATCCTCGCTCGATGCCAATGCGATTTGCAACGCATCGATCTCGGTCCGGAGATCGTTCGTGCGTTGCCGCTCATCAGCCAATGCGGCCTTGAGTATACTCAGCGCCGCAGCTGTTGCTCCCTGCGACGAACATTTCACGTCGCTGGCGAGACTGGATCGCCGCTCAGCCTCAACGATTTCGCCTCGCTGCTTGTCGTCCGCCGGCGTCGTCATCGGCATCGCTGCTGCATCCGGCCGAAGCTGCGTGATTTCCGCTCTCAATTGCTCGACATCGAGGCCTACCGGGGGGCGGGCGTTGGTTGGCTTGATCGATGGAGCAATGGCGAGTGAGGTCGGCAGGCCCTCCTCCTCCAAGACCAACTCGTGCAACATGGCGAACACCGCATCACCGTCCATCCTGGACAGGTCGAAGCCACTCTCCGACGCAATTTGGTTGAACTTCGCTTGCCCTTGAGCCGACTGGCCGACGAAAGCCATCGACCAGTTGGCAAAGCTGCGGGCCTCCGTCGGGCCACACTGAAGAACAGTGACATCCCCGTGGCGATCGTCACACTGGATGCGCTCGAACGTCTCCTCGACCCCCCGGCGTGGGCCTTCGAGGACTTGAGCGAAGGCACCAGCATTGAACATCAGCGCGCCGGTGACGTCGGATCGATCGTTGTTTCGCTGCGATGCGGCTAGGATTTGACTGACGGTGGCCGTCAGCTCGGCATCGGTTCCCTGAAACAGGTTCTTGCTAGCATAGACGAGACGATAGAGCTCACTCATGGGGCTATCCAAGTAAAAATCGGATCAAAGATTTGGACGGTAGTTCGCGAGGAATTGCAGCAAATCGTCGGCTGGTATTGGTTTACTGATGAGGTAGCCCTGGACGTCGGTACATCCTTCGTCGCGGATGCGCTGCATCTGCTCCGGCGTCTCGACGCCCTCGGCAACCGTTGTCATTCCCAGGCTCTTGCCGAGACCAGCGATCGCTCGAATGATCGCGTCGCCGTCCGGTTTGCTCGCGAGATCTTTTACGAAGGACCTATCGATCTTGATCTTGTCGAAAGGAAAGCTGCGCAGGTAACTCAAGGATGAGTAGCCCGTGCCGAAATCGTCCATCGAGACACGGACCCCAAGTTCGCGCAGACGATGCAGCGTTTGCAACGTCTTTTCGCTTTCTTGCAGAAGTACGCCCTCAGTGATCTCAACCTCCAGCCGCCTGGCCGACAAACCTGAGCTGGTGAGAGCTGAGATGATGGTCTCGACCAACCGATCACTTTTGAACTGAGCCGGAGAAACGTTCACCGCGACAGACATTCCAGCGGGCCAAGTCGTCGCGTCGCGGCAGGCCTGACGAATGACCCACTCGCCGATCGGTACGATCAGGCCGATCTCCTCAGCAAGCGGGATGAAATCCAGGGGAGATATCAAGCCACGCTCTGGATGCTTCCAGCGGATCAGAGCTTCACAACCGATCAGCCTATCACCGTCGAGCTGTAATTGTGGTTGGTAGTGCAGCTGAAATTCGCGGCGCGCTAGCGCCTGGCGCATGTCGAGTTCGAGACGTCGACGCGCTTGCATGCGCGCATCCATCTCAGGTTCGAAGAACCGGTATGTGCCCCGCCCGTCGAGCTTGGCCCTGTACAAAGCAAGGTCGGCATTTTTTAAAAGCTTGTCAGCAGTTTCTCCGTCCGTGGGTGCGAGGGCCACGCCGACGCTCGCCCCGATCGTCAGGAGGTGACCGTCAACCATATAGGTTCGACTGATCAGATCGACGATGCGCCGGGCTAGCGCTTGCGTATTGCCGGCCTCACGGATGCCGGTTTGTAGAATTACGAACTCGTCGCCGCCGATGCGGGCCACGGTGTCCGTCGGCCTGACGGTCGAGCGCAGACGATCGGCGACCTTGGCGAGCAGTAAGTCGCCGATCGGGTGGCCGAGCGTATCGTTGACCGGCTTGAACCGATCGAGGTCGATGAGCAGCAGCGCATACGGTTCGCCGTTGCGCTGCAAGCGTGCCAGAGCCTCGGCCAAGCGTTCACGCAGGAGAAGTCGGTTCGGCAAGCCGGTGAGAGGATCGAGACGCGCCATCTCGTCCGCTCGCGCTTCGCTCGCCTTGCGCGCGCTCACATCTTCCAGCGTCGCGATCCAGCCTCCATCTACTATGGGGCAGACTTCGATCATGAGCGTCCGAGCTCGGCCCGTCACTTCGAAAGAGACCGTCGACTGAGAACTCAGCGCATGTTGCAATGACTGAAATATCTCTCGCCGTCTTAGTGCAGCCCCGCCGGACAAGGCACGAAGCAATAGCTTTGCTGATAGCTTGATCTGTAGATCGATACCCAGGTCTGTAAGGAAAATCTCAGCTGGAGCATTAAAGTCAGCGACATCTCCTGATGGGTCGATCATGAGCAGGCCGTACCGAATGGCATCAAGGTAGTGGTTAGCCTTGACGAGTGACGCTGCATTTAAACCAGGACGCGCCCCCAGCGAGAAAGGTTGAAGTTCTACTGCGCCGGAATGGTGCAGGGCAGAATTCATCACGGACATGTCCTGTGGGAGACGCTATCCAAACGTGCAAAGCCTGACAGCCTCGCGAATATATCTGAAAAATCTTTAATTAGGGGTTTATAGGCTCTAAGATTTGTAGAAGCGTTTCAGTTTGAGGCGAAAGTACGTTGCTGATCCATGTTAGGCGGCGGCAATACGTAAGCTGCGCCGAAAATAGGAGATATATGACTAGCATATACCCATCATCAAATCGCTCATTTTCCAATCGAGACGTAGATAGATAAGATGAAATGGCCAAAGTAATCTGACATCCGACCGTGAGATACGTGAAGATTTTGACTTAATCGAACGACTGATCTACTTGATATTTGGCTTAAATGGTGATGTTTCGAGGATCGAGACAGGCAAGCCCGGCCAGATCGAGGTGAACACTGGACGTCCGGTATTCCCGTGCCACCCCTGACGGCAGACGGTCGTGCTTCCACTCTTAACACGCAGCATCTGCATGCGCTCGTGAAACGGTTGACGGGGGCAGAAGTCCGACACACGTAAGCCGTCCACGATGTCGCGCTCGCCACGCTATCGTGACCCGGAACATGTTAGAAATGGGCAGCGGCGGTTTGGGCCGCTTCCCTGCGCTCGATGCTCACCCGTTCGGAAGATCCCAATCCCCCGCGCGAACCCTTCACCTGCTCTGATGTCGAGGGCTGGCTGAAGGCCGCCTTCCGGGCCATGCCGTTCACGCCGATCTACGCGCCTCGCGGCAACACGCTCCGCAGCGCGATGCAGAACCAGCCAAGTGCCACCTTCGACATCTTGGCCTTTACCGGCACCGTGCTCGGCGACCGATCTGAGGAACGGAAGATCCTGCTTGTCTGGGCTCGGGCGATCGTCACCGAAGGCCAGGTCGGCGGATCGATCGCGCAGTTCTGCGAGGCGCGAGGCATGCACCGCAGCACTTTTGACAGGAAGCGGATGCGCGCGTGTAAGAAAATTGCTGCCGAGAAAAATAAGATTAACCAATTTGTTTCCAACGATCAAAAAATCAAAATCAGTGAAGTGCTCTAATCCGACAAACAAATGTCGCGGCCGAGGTTATATCTTTCGATGTGCAAATATCCGCCGGCATAAGATAGCCAACAGCTAATGCTGCGCATGCGGCAGCCAATAAATTGAAAAATCCATTTACTCCTGCGATTGGAAAAATTTCGATATCGTTTGTGATGGTTAGAGACGTCAACCCCCAAAAAACCGCAGACGCTAAACCAGTGAATACTCCGAGCACAAACGGATTTATGTCGCTAGGATACTGGCCCAGGCCCACCACGAAACACAAAAGTATACACGCGATAACTAGTATTTTACCATACGCGCTATCATCCATCGGATCTTCCCAGGTGTTCGGTTGGATTTTTTCCATTAACGGCTATAAGTAAAGTGCAAATAATACTGACGAAAATGCAAACCCCGCCTGAAACAAATAATGAGCTCAATTTTTCAGTGGCTAAAAGTAGTATACCGCTAAACACTAAAAAACCTATAAATGCTTGCGTCCAGACCTTCCCCACGCACCGTATTAAACTCGTCAACTTTAAATTTTGGTCAAAAATTCGCTGAACTTCGACTTTCGTTTGTTCCAATTCTGCTTCCTTTTTGCTTCTTTCCAAACGATCTTTTTCGAGTTGGTGAATAATATAATCAATCTTTTTCGAGGAGGCCCTTTCTGCTGATAGATAGGCCAGTATGTCATCAACGCTGTCTGGTTTAATAGGTGTGGGCCTATACTCAAGCCCGAACATTTCTTGAAGATTGTAGTCTGCAGGCATATTATCTGCAGGATTGCCCCGAGAAATTTGCAGTTCTTTAGCCACCCAGAGCCTCCCAAGCTAAATTATAATGTAATATTATTGTGAAACGATCAATCTTACCAACTACCGTAATAGCAAATTTAATATAGTATTTTCCTTCATTTTCTGATGCAAATTCTATCCATCTTGTTGCTGATCCAAAAATTGATTGCTCAAAAGATATTTTAAATTTTACTATAAATGTACTATTATCCGCCGCACTAGCGCTTGTTCCGAAATCGTTTTTGTCTTCCGTGAATTCTATTGCGAATATGACTTTCTTTTCTTTCTCATCAGAGAAAGGGTAAACTTCAATTAATTGTTGGTCTTCAGATAGTATGGTTGCGGTTCGACGTATTTCCCAACCGCCGATCCGTTCCGGAGCCCAGGCCATCATCTCACCCTACCGGAAGCGATTTTATCGAGCCTTCCGTGGCTTGAAAGCCATTCGCGAAGCGCGAGGCGGATCCAATCAGGACGCGATGCGCTTCGACCGGCTTCTGCGATGTGGAGGTCAAGAGCAGCCAGAAGATCCGGTGGCAAACGAACATTGACTGAGGTCGTATGCGCTGGCGGCCGCCCAGGTCTCCGAGATTTGTTGGTGCCAAGTATTGACGTCATGAATTGATGGTGCCAGAAATATCGGACCGTAGCAAGGCTCCTACCCCTTGCCACGGCCCTAACCACCCTCGATCCCTGGGAGATCGAAAATGGCTGACCGTGCCCATAGCACGAGTCGGCGAGCGCTGCTCGCTGGCCTCGCGACCTCCACCGCCCTGACCGTGCCTGTGTTGGCAGGCGACACGCATCCAGACACCGAACTGCTCGACCTCTGGCACCGCCGCGGCCTCGCTGAGGCGGCGGCAAAGGCGGCGGGCAAGCGCCAAGACGATCTATCGGACGCAACGCCGTTCCCCGCGCCACCCGAGGCCGTGTTCGTTCAGGCTGGAGACGAGGCATTCGGCTTCCTGGGGCTCGCGACGTCACACGGCTCCGGCCGGCTCTGGTACTCTGTCCAGGCGCCGGGCGCAGGCGGTCGAGCGGGGCCGCTGCGGCGCCCGCGGACCCGGGTCGTTGACGAGCCCTTCCCAGAGGGGCACGTGCTTCACGGTACGGACTGCACGATCGGCCGGCGCGTGGCATGGCCGGAGGCGCAGGCTAGAGCTGACGCGATCGTCAGGGCCTGGGACGACTGGAGAGCCGAGCTGGATCGGATCTACACGGTGAGTGGCCTTGATGTGGCCAACGCCGAGTGGGAAGCGCTCGACGACGCCCAGGCCGAACTCGACGGCGCGATCCGCGACGCCACGGCGCACACGCTCGATGGGCTGCGGATCAAGGCGCGGCTGGCACAGAATGACCTGGATGACGACACGGATCCGGAGCCGACGCTGATCGCCGGGTTGGTGCGGGACATCCTGGCGATGCAGGCTGCAGCCTGATGCAGCTTCGCCCCTATCAGATCGACCTCGTGCGTCGCGTCGGCGCGGCTCTCTCTGAGCACCGCTCCGTCCTCCTCCAGCTCCCAACAGGAGGCGGGAAAACGCACATAGCCGCCCATGTGGCCGGCGTGTCCGCCGCGGTCGGCGAGCGGGTTTGGATGATCGCGCATCGACGGGAGATCGTCGGACAGACAAGCCGGTCTATGACAAGCCTCGGCGTACCCCACGGCGTCGTCGGCGCCGGGCGGCCGTTCGAGCCCGATCGACCCGTCCAAGTCTGCGCGATCGGCAGCCTCACGCGGCGCGCCGATGCGCTGCCGTCGCCCGACCTGATGATCTGGGACGAGGCGCATCACGTCGCGGCCAAGTCGTGGGCCGCTCTGCGGGCGCGCTTCCCAGATGTGCGTCACCTGGGCCTCACGGCGACGCCAGAGCGCCTGGACGGCAAGGGGCTCGGCGACTTCTTCGCCGAGCTGATCTGTGGTCCCACGACCGCCGAGCTGATGGCGGCGGGGCACCTGTCGCCCTACCGGCTGTTCGCCCCGACGATCCCGGACCTCCGGGGCGTCGATGTGCGGGCCGGCGACTGGGCGCGCGAGCAGCTCGCCGAACGCATGTCCGGTGCGACGCTGGTCGGCGACGCGGTGGAGCACTATCGACGTCACGCCGATGACGCCCGCGCGATCGCGTTCTGCGTCACGGTGGAGGCGTCCAAGGCGCTCGCCGCCCGGTTCAACGCCGCTGGCATCCCGGCCGCGCACGTCGGCGGCGACACGCCGGCCGAGGAGCGCGACGCGTCGATCGCCGCCCTTGAGGCCGGGCGCCTGCGGGTGCTCACGAACGTCGAGGTGTTTACCGAGGGGTTCGATCTGCCCGTGATCGACGCAGTGATCTTTCTGCGGCCGACCCGCTCGCTCGCGCTGCATCGGCAGATGGTCGGGCGGGGACTGCGGGCAGCGCCCGGGAAGGGCGCCACGATCATCCTCGATCACGCGGGACTGTTCTACGAGCACGGGTTGCCGGACGACGCGGTGGAGTGGTCTTTGGATCAGCCGGCGCGGCGGCGCATGGCATTTAACGTCGAGCGCCTTCGGCGTTGCCCGGAATGCTCAGCCGTTCACCCCATGGCCTGGGCATGCCCTGAATGTGGACGCGCCTACGCTGTCGCTGACCGTACGATCCAGGAGGTCTTCGCGGACCTACAGGAAGTTCGGAGGCCCAATGGCAACATTCCACCGTTCGGCTACCCAGACGGCGCTTGTGAACCGCAGATGATTTTCGCTCGACGTGTAGGGATCCCCTACAGGCGCATATACCACTTGGTGAAAGCCGGCATGCCGTCCGCGCCAAATGGCTGGATCATTGTTGAACCGGCTATCGCATGGATCGAGTCGAATGGAGCAGCCAAGCCGAGATTTGCCGGCGACACCATGCGGCAGTTTGCAGATCGAATGAGCACCACGCGTAAGCAGGTCCATTTGGCAAAAAAGGCAGGCCTGCCCTTGGAGGATGACGGTTCAGTCAAGGTGCAGGATGCAATGTTATGGTGGAAGACTTGGCCCCGGAGATGCGTAACGCGGTTTCCGGCGGGATTTGAAACGCTTGCTGCCTTTGTTAGGCGCGTCGGAAGAACTGATGCGAGTAGGCTTGCTAAGCTCGGTCTAACCCGCGAGCCAAACGGCCTAATTCACATTGAGAAGGGCCTGGCGTGGCTTTCGGAACATAGACCCAAAGCTCGTAGAAAAAGGCGGTAACACGCAGCTCCGATATTTTGTCGCGCGCTCAAATTTTCGCTTGCGTATGCGGAAACCGCCGGTCGACGACTCGGTCATCCAGCGTGGGTTGGAGAGAAAAGTGCCGGCAACGACGCAGAGCACCACCCAAGGCGCAAGCAAGCGCCGTAAGATGACGATCGAGGACGCACTGCGCTGGGCGATCCGCGACGAGCTGCCGAAGCGGCGGGAGGACAGCCCGATCCGCGGCCCGCGATGCGCGTCCGACCCGGTCTGGCGCATGGTCGCCATGGGCGGTCGGGTCGACAACTGGAGCCGTGAGCCCGGGATGCCGCCGGCCATGGGTGACCCCCATCCGGACGCGATCACGATCGAAGCCCACCTTCAGGTCCTCAGCGAGACGCTGCAGAAGGCTGCGGCTGGTTCGGCATTGTGCCCGCTCGATCTGACGCCCTATCCCGTCCAAGTCGGGCTTCGCGGCAAGGCGAGCCTTGAGGCGATGACTTCGACCGCGATGCACGCGACGCCCGCTTGGCTCATGACCGCCGCGATCCGCAACCGCCCGGAGGTCGCCGGCGGCATCGAGATCGAGCCGGTGAAATCGACCAATGGCAAGATCACGCTGTGGCGAACCAAGCTCACACCCTGCGGCGAGGGCCCGGATGGCAAGCCGTGGTTCACCAGCCACGATGAGGTCGCGCTCTCGAAAGGCGACAGCCGCGACATGGGTCTGTTTTGCAAGTTGACCTACACCCGCACGGGCGTTGAGGTCCTGGAGGAGCAGCTGCGCTATGCCTACTGGCATGCGGCGCTCGTCTACCTCGTGCCGGCGCTTCAGTTCCTCACCAGCATCGAGGTCCTGTCGCCGAGGGCGCCGATCGCGCCGTGGCTGGAGCCGAAAGAAGAGGAGCGCGCGCCGCTGCCGAACCTGCGGCCGCGCCGTCACATCGAGAATGATCGCCGAGTGGCCGGACGCCGAGCGGCCCCGCTCCGGGCCTCCCCAGTCCGGAAGATCGACCCCCGGGATTGGGCGCCATCCAGCGAGCGTACAGGCTGACAGGCGTTTCGGCTTCAAAGCTCGGTTATCGCTGTCGCCGGTCTGCTTGCGACCCAACCCAGCCGTACACGAGCGCTCAAGCGATCACCGAAAGCGGAAGTATTTTCCACCGCAGCTCCAGCTGACCTGACCGGCTAGATGTTCGGTCCCGGCAGTAGATGACCCTTCGCCGACTTCGAGTCTGTCAGCTGAGGGTCCGCTCACGGGTCGGAAGCGGACGCGGCGTGGTACGGCATCCCGAAAGCGCCACCTGCCAACTACGCCGCCCCTTTGACCCCTTCATGTCATCCGCGCGAGCACGTCCTCCTTTCAGAGCTTGCGGTGCAGGAAGGCCATGACGACGTGGCCGGCCAACACCGCCAAGAGCGTGAAGGCCAGCCAGTGATGGAGCAAATCACCGGGGGCAACCATCCAGGCGATCTTCTCGTCGCGCCCGGGCATCACCGGGATGCCGTAGGGCGTAAACGGCTTGCCCGAGCCGTATTGGCGCAGCAGCGCGAGGCCCGGCACGACGACCATCAGCGCGTAGATGAGAAGATGAACAGCGACCGCGGCGCGACCAAGTCGCCCCGGATGTGGCGGGCGCCGGGCCATGTTCGCCAAGCCCCAGGCACCGCGCAGCAGCACGAGCACGTACAGGGTGAAGCCCAAGGTGAAGTGGCTGCCGCCGACGATGCGCGTCACTGCGTTGTCGCCGGTGGCGACGTACAGCAGCGCGCCTGCGAACTGCCACGAGAACAGCGCGGCCATCAGCCAGTGGAACGCACGGCTGACGCGGCCGTAGCGGCGTGGTGTATCCAGCCACCCGACTACGACCGGGGCTGCGTCGGTACCGCTGGCCGCGCTCACGCAATGGTCCCGTCCCACAGGTCCCCGGCCATGCCTCCGGCCCTGAGGATCTCCTCGGCGGACGTGGTGAGGGCCCGGTCCGGCCCAGGCTGGCGCAGGTAGGTGGCAAGGTCGCGAGACAGCCGCTCCAGGGGATGCGGGCGCAGGAATCCTTGCAGACCGACCGAGCGCTGGGCGAGTTGCAGCACGTCGAGCCCGGCCCGCTCCACGGCTAGCCGTGCCAGATTGACGAGTGCGACGACGCGCTCCGGCGGAAGGATGCCCTCGGAAACCGTCTCCGCAGCGCGGTTCACCCACAGCCTGGCCCCTTCGACCGCGATGGCACCCTCGCCGAGACGCGCGAGCTGGTGTGGGTCGCCGCCGCGGCCGGTCGCGGCGAGATGCCCCCGCCAGGCGTCGAACACAGCCTCGATGCCTCCGACCTGCACGGCCGCGAACCGCCACGCGCCGCCCGAAAAATCTGGCTGGCGGAAGTAGTCGTCCGGGTCGCCCAGAACGTCCTCCGCCGCCACGGCGATGCCGCCGAAGTCGAGAGTTCCCGTGGCCGAGGCGCGCATGCCGTGGGCTCGCCACGCCGACAGGTCGCTCCGGGTCCCGGGCTTTAGAGGCACCACCAGCATCAGGGTTCCGGTCCCGGCCGAAGCGCGGCTCGTCACGAGCGCACGGGTGACGAAGCCCGCCCCAGAGGCGAATGTTTTCACGCCGCTGAGCGACATGCCGTCAACGCCATCCTGCAGGACCAGGCCGCCCTCGGGCGGCTCTGTGTTCCAAACGCCGAACAGGTGGCCAGCAAGAGCATCTGCGAACAGGCGCTCTTGCTGGCCGGCGTCACCGTGCCGAGCGATGAGCTGCAAGGCGTTGACGTGACCCTCGTAGAGCCGCCCGAGGGCGAGGCTGCCGTATCCCACCGATCGCAATACCGTGGCGAGCCTGGAGGCTCCCGACTCCTCACCGAGATCAGCACCGCCAGCCCAGGACGGGACGGGCGCCGCGAGCAAGCCCAGACGTGCTAGGTCGGCGACGTCTTCGGCTGGGAAGCCGTCATCGCGATCCTGCGTTTGCGCGCGCTGCGCTGCCGACTGTGACACCGCGCGTGCCGCGGCGACGGCGTCAAACGTCAGGTCGAGCGGCGTGCGCTGATCCATGGTGTTCTCCCGCGAAGCCGCGACAAGCGCCATGCTCGCGCTCTATCGTCGGCGAACGGCCGCTGCCGGAAGATATTCCAGTCTCCCGGTTTACGGTCCATCACGGCGTGCGACTTAATCGACGGTTACACCGCGGCCGGTCACGCGGTTTGTTACATCCGCAGCACAGGCTGTTGCTCACTCGGCTTCTCGTGAGCATGCGCATCAGCGCGATGGATCCCGGCAGGTGGCAGAGATGACAGACCGACCGACGGCCACCCGAAGGTTGCCGGCTGTTACCACGCTGACGGCGACAGCCATCGTGGTGGCCGACATGATCGGCGTCGGGGTCTTCACCAGTCTGGGGTTCCAGGCCCGGGACGTCACGTCCGGCTTCGCCCTGGTGCTGCTGTGGGTCGTCGGCGGCGGCGTCGCGCTCTGCGGGGCGCTCTGCTACGCCGAGCTCGCCACGATGTTTCCCCGCTCCGGCGGCGAGTACAACTTCCTCTCACACATGTACGGCCCGGCGGTCGGGTTCATGGCGGGCTGGCTCTCGGCCACCGTCGGGTTCGCTGCACCGGTGGCGCTCGCCGCTATGGCGTTCGGGCGGTACGCCGAAGCTGTACTGCCCGGCGCGCCTGCACTTCCGCTCGGCCTCGCGTTGATCTGGATTGTCACGGCCATCCACCTGCGTGGCTTGCGCCACAGCAGCGTGTTTCAGGTCGCCTTCACGCTGCTGAAGCTCGCTCTGATCGTCGTCTTCATCGGGGTGGGCTTCGCCCGAGGCGGTGGCCAACCGATCAGCTTCGCCTTCAGCGCGTTCGACCTCACGCAGATCGTCAGCGCCGGCTTCGCGGTCAGCCTGGTCTTCGTGATGTACGCCTACTCGGGCTGGAACGCCGCGACCTACATCGTTGGCGAGCTCCGCGATCCACATCACAGCCTGCCGCGGGCGTTGCTAGCCGGGACGGGGGCTGTGGTTGTGCTCTACGTCGCCTTGAACGCGGTGTTCCTCTACACCACGCCGCTGGCGGAGCTCGCTGGCCAAGTCGAGGTCGCCCTGATCGCCGGGCGTCATGTCTTCGGTGAAGCGGGTGGCCGCCTGGTCGGTATCTTGATCTGCGCCGGCCTGATCCCGACGATCAGCGCGATGACGTGGATCGGTCCCCGCGTGACAGTGGCGATGGGCGAAGACGTAGAGCCCTTGCAGGTGTTCACGCGCCGCTCGCGCAACGGCGTACCGACTGCCGCCATCCTGCTCCAATGCGGCGTCGCCAGCCTCCTGCTCCTGACGCAGAGCTTCGAGGCGGTGCTTGAGTTCGTCCAGTTCGGACTGATCGCCTGCTCGTTCCTGACCGTACTCGGCCTGATCAAGCTCCGGATAACGCGGCCTGACCTACCGCGACCGTGCCGGACCTGGGGCTACCCGTTCACGCCGCTGGTCTTCCTCGCGGTCACCCTGTTCATGATGGTCTATCTCGTGGCGGTGAGACCCTTCCAGTCCCTGGCGGGTTTGCTCATGATGCTGATCGGCCTCGTGCTGTACGCAGCCGCCAAGGCGCGAACGCGGCGCTGAGCCTGACGGCCATGCTCCCGCGATGTGATCGCCCCGCTCTAGCCGGCGTCGGATTTGCTGCCGCGTAACACGTCGAGCCGATACTCAGCGGTCCTCGACTGCTTCACGACCGTCGCAAAATTCCGAGCGCCCGCGATAAAGCCTTCGGCTGCTTCGTCGCCGGAGAGGGGATAGTGGGTCACGCCGAGCCAGTGGACCAGAACGATATCAGCCTCGGGTAACAGAGCGCCTCGGACACGCGCGACCAAGCGCGTGAGATCGGCGCGGTCGAGATAGTACGCTACCTCCGAGATCACGATGAGGTCGAACCGCCCGTCTGGCCAAGCGTCAGGAACAGCGGCCAACATGAAGCGCGCGTTCGGGCAATCGGCGCATCGCGCCCGCGCGGCATCCAGAACGGACGGCACCACGTCGAGCCCGATCAGCGCATCGCAGCGCCGGCAGAGCTGATGAGTGAACACGCCGATGGAGCATCCCACGTCCAGTGCCGATGCGTAGTGAGCGCGCGGCAGGGCGGCAAGCGTCGCGGCATACTTGTCGCGCTCGTACGGGCTCGTGGCGAAGTGCCACGGATCCGCCTCGGTCGCGTACATGCCCCTGAAGTAATCTTGATCCAGAGTTTTCGTTCGACGGCCGGTCGCAGCGTCGGAGGGACTGTCGGAAGTCGTCTCCAAGCCTGTGGCTCCTCTGATCCCGATTAAGGTACTCGTGGCGGCAACGGCTCCGGACTGGAGCATGTGACGGCGTGAGACGGGCTCGCGTACGCGCACAATACACCTCAGGGTGCCAGTAACTGTGAGACTGGGGAACAGCACGCAGTCGGGACAGTTCCGAGCACAGGCGCCGGCGTTCTTTCGAGAAAACGCTTTGGCGCTAGCGCAGTCGCCCGCTCCGATGCTGTTGCGATTGAGACCGGACCCTCGGCTACCCCTCATCAGAGATGCCCCCATAGGCCGCACGGCTATGCTTGGTCTGAACGTCGAGCAGCCAGCTCCTAGTGCAGTGACGCGGACGGAGGATTCACGCGTAGGATGAGACGTGCGAGTCTGGGCGATGGCTCAGACGGTATGCGTGCTCCTCGATGCGACCGACGCGGCACGGTTGGCTGCGATTGCCAGCGACCGCTGCCGTCCG
>NZ_JAKSYD010000208.1 GCF_022829605.1 Methylobacterium sp. E-065
GGGTTCCTGTAGAGTCGGGCCGTCGAACTGCGACTACGATAGTGCGCCTCAAAGCCCCAGCATCGCGACCGCCAAGAACGCACGTTGGGACGCGAGCATCATGCCGACGAGGGTTATGATCTCACGACCGTGGAGCTCCGGAACCTCTCGCTCCTTCCCGGTCACGTCTGAGCCGCCGTACTGGCCCGCCCGGAGTAGGTGAACACCATGCGCACGGAGGCGTCGGTGACAGCGGCGACCCGGGGGCGATCGGGCTTACTCCCGTCCACCTCGTAGGCCCCGATCGTGATAGCGTCCGCCTCGTCCTTCGCTTGATAGACCCGGGGAGCGCTCCGCGGCACCCCAACCTTCCCGATGCGATCGATCCTGACGCTGTAGGCCATGTCGGACGCCTCCAAACAGGAGGCCTGCGCTGGCGGC
>NZ_JAKSYD010000212.1 GCF_022829605.1 Methylobacterium sp. E-065
CAATCGGCGTGAGGCTGATCGCGGGACGGGCGAGGTTGCGCGGCGTCTGAAACTGCGATCTGCTCTTGGATCCGCTGGGCATAGAGGTCTCGCGCCGCTTCCCATTCCGGGGCGAGAGCGATCAGGTTGGCGTCGCCGGAAGCGCGCACCTCGGCAGAGATGGGCTCGGCCCCAATGCGTAGGTTCTGGGCGGCCATGAACGCCCGGTCAGAGTGGAAGGTCAGGGCGAACAGGGCGTCGATACGCAGCTCACGCCGGAGCTTGGCGTCCAGAGCGCGGTTCCCCGCCTCGTCCAGGCCACCGCACTGGGCGTTGAACTGTCGGCTCATCTCTTGGCGCGCCACCGTGTAGAGGCGCATCGCCGTGAAGTTGATCCAATGGGCGACGGACTTGCGGTGCGTCTTGCCCGAGGCATCCTCGTAGTAGATGACGCCCTCAGCCTCGACCCCGGCCGAGATCGGAACCTGCGGGGCCAGCGCGGCTTCGATCCCGTCGAGACGAAGGCGCCGACGCATGCGGCTCTCGATGCCGGCACGGGTCGCCTCGTGGACGTTCTCGCCGGTCATCTCGACCACGCGCTCGACCTCAAGTTCGGCGATGTTGCGCAGGCGCTCCAGCTCCAGGCGCAGTGCCTCGGAGATGTTGAGGAAGCTCATTGGGTCCCGCTCGGGGTAGGCCATGAACCCGGGCGGCGGACTGTTCCAGTCGACGACATCGGGAGCCGCCTGCGGTTCAGGCTGCCGAACGACGCGCGAGAGATCGGCCTGCAGGTCGGCGGCGCGCTCGCGTAGGCTGGCGTTCGGATCGCGGCGGATCAAGTTCTTGAGGGATGTGCGCAGGGACATCGCGGTATCCTGGGATGAGGGCGCGGGCATCCGGCCCGCTCGGGTTACGGGCTGGGGTTCAGAGCAGGGTGGCGAGGCCGGTCAGCACCATGCCGCCGCCGATGATGGCGACAGCGGCCAGCAGCTCGCCCGCGGCGTCGAGGAAGCGCAGGGACCGGCTGTGCGCGGTGTCGGGTCTGACGGGCGCCACGGCCTGCCAGGGCTCGATCTCGCCGGGCACGGGCTCATTCGGCAGGTTCAGGTAGCGGCCATCGGCTGAGAGCCGGCGGCGGCCGGTGCGGGGGCTATCGCTGCGGGCCGGAACGGGCTGGCTGAAATTCGGGATGCGGGCATAGGTCATCGTTCGCGCTCCTGATGGGGCTCGTGGCGGTGGGCTTGGCGGGGTGGTGGACTCAGTCGCCCAAGTTGCTGGGTCGAATAGGTTTTCAGGCGCTCAGAGGTCCGAAAACGGCCTCTGGACTCAGGTCTTCAGTGCGCAGCGGCGCGGTGGGCAGCTTTGGCGACCTGCCAAGCGGCATTGAGGGCGGAGGACATCGCCACGCGGCGGGAGACGCCGCAGCGCTCCATGATTCCGGGGGCGGCGCGGCAGACGGCGGCCATGATGGCGGCGCGGTCGTACGTGCCGGAGACGACGAGGGGAGGCTGCCGGGCAACGAACTGGATGACGGTCCGCGCCGCAGCCCG
>NZ_JAKSYD010000224.1 GCF_022829605.1 Methylobacterium sp. E-065
CGGTGTTGGGATCACCGGCCGGTTTCCGAACCCGTAGGCTCTGGTGGCTGAGAGTAACGTGTGCTCCCGCCTGCATTGCGCGAAGCACCACCATGCCCCCAAGTGTATTCAGACCGCCCACCCCTGCCGAGAATGAGCAACCGCCCGCCCGGCGTGCCGTCCTGGCCGAGTATGACAGAAGGCCCATTCAGCAGGCCAAGCAGGCAATCCGGCGCTCACGCGAACTCCGGGAGATGACAAAGCATCAGGTCTTCCCGCCAATTCAGCGGGGGTGAGCATGGGGTTTCGGAATGGGATGGCCATGGCG
>NZ_JAKSYD010000002.1 GCF_022829605.1 Methylobacterium sp. E-065
GTTGACCAGCCACTCGCGCAGCACGGCCTCGTCCACGAGGGCGCACCACATCAGGGCCCGCGTCACCTGCGGGTGGTGCGCCGTGATCTCCTCGATGGCGGCCCGGGGGATCTCGACCGTTTTGCAAGGCGAGATCGTGCCGATGGAGTGATCCATCTCGTCGAGGATGAACACGTTCAGGTCGCAGAAGTCGCCCGGCACGAAGAAGGCCATGATCTGGCGCTGACCGTCCGGGAGCATCTTGTAGCGGCAGGCGTAGCCGTCGAGGATGAGATGAACGTCGCTGGGCGTGTCGCCTTCCGAGATCAGGTCCGTCCGCGCTGACACATTCCGCACCCGTGGCACAAACGCCCGCAGAGCGGCGCGG
>NZ_JAKSYD010000007.1 GCF_022829605.1 Methylobacterium sp. E-065
ATCTGTCGATCAAATTTGATCTTGGCCTTGCTGGCGTCAGGGTTCCCGCCCTTGCGTCGTCCCTGCTGCCGGGCCTGAGCGATGCGCACGGCGGCCTCTACGGCGGCCCGCTCGTCAAAGCTTGCCACCCGAAAGCATGCCTGCCGGCTGATCGTTGCCAGGTACTCGGGACCGGCCTGCCCAGCATTGACCAATATCTCGCTCAATGCTGGCGTCGGGATGATGATTTTCACCCCTTCTTCCGAAAGATTTTCGATCAGAAAATCGACACGCTCTTTCGCGCGTGGCGTTGAAGCGTTTGCATTTTCCTCGAATACGAAGATCAGAATGGAAGCATCGAAGACGACCATTAGTGCAGTTCGCCTTCATCGTCGCGGCGCAGGTGTTCCAACTCTGCAAGCGGATCGGCAATCTCTTTCCATTGACTGCCCGTTATCGACCGCAGGGCGTGAACGGTATCGCTAAGGCTATCGGTTTTCAGAACGTCGAAGCGATGCACCCGGAACCGCAAAAGGGTCCACTTGCCGTTGGCTTCACGGATCCACCGTCCCGTTCCGTGGATGCGTAGCGGCTCGAACAGGTGCTTACCGAGTTCGCGGGCGATGTGCCGGGTCGTGTCGCAATTCGTGTAGGTCGTATCGCCATTCTGCAGGCGCAGGCTGATGCTCTCGTCCTTGCCGCCTACGGAAATGAGGATACCGTCCAGGTGGCCTTCCTGATTGAACGGACCATAGCTCTGCGACTTCTGACGGGTGCGCCCCGGAAATGCCAGCAATGCGACGTCTTCGGTCGGACCGTCGATATAAATACGCCCTACCGCGTTGTCGTTCGCGAGGCGGTCGTCAATCTGGTCAAAGACCTTGGCCATTTCTTTGGTCGGATTGCCCCGGCGAACATCGCTCAAGCGGGCCGTGACCTTGGGTAAATCTTCGTGTTCAATGCGGACCGCAATCTTGGTGCTGCCCTTTTCCAACCCTGCGAAATGAACAGCATTGTCCTTGCCGAGCAAAGCGGCGAAATCAGCCATATATTCCGCCAGCTTCGCCATCGGAATAGTTTCCGGCGAATAGGCATCTATATAGAAAATCAGGCGTCTTTCGTCACTCATTTGACCGGTCCTGGACCTTTATCCTTCTGGTTGCGCAAACGGTCCGTCACGTGCTGCCAGCCGATTGCTCCGAAAATTTCACTGGCCTCGTGAGATATGGAAACAAAGCCAGAACAGAAAGTATGCCAGATCGCATACGTTGTGGCTAGCAATGGCTCATCGCCCATTCGATAGCGTTCCGACTGCACTAGGGCAGGGGATGAAGCTGCACGGACCATCCGGGCGGCGCACCCTTGCAAAACTCCCGGATAGCCGTCTCACACAGATGCACGGTGGCGGGCTTCGCGCCGCATTTCTCGCATTTTAGACGGGGAACGATCTCGCCCAGGTGATGGCCCGGCCCAAGGCTGCGGACCATCATCCTGATCGGGTACCTGATGCTGCGGCCACAGTCGCACTGCACGTCCAGCCAACACCCCTCGACCTCGTTCAAGCGGGCTTTCAGGGCCAAGGGAACGCCATAGCCGGGCGGATCATCCGGCATGGGGCCGCTCGTCGCCCAGGTGACGGGCCAGGCGCTCATAGGCGACCGTCAATGCCTGGCGGCGCTCGATAGGATGCTGGATCGCCAGGGCGGCCTTGTAGGCAGCAGCAGCGGGGAGGCGGCCCGCAAGGTCGGTCAGATAGTCCAGAGCCTCCAGCACGTCCCTATCGTGGCGGAAGTCGCGGTCCTCTGTCTGCTCGATGGCGGTGGCCAGGATGGCCAGGGCGTCCCGCTTACCGTTGCCGTCTGCGCCGTCATGCGCCCATACCCCGAAATGCGTCACATCCCGGTAAATCTTGCTGTAGTCCATCGATGTTGCCCCCATGAATTAGAACAATACTAGAACACATTTTGGGAAATGTTGTTGCGTATAGCTGATTTTAATCTTCTCAATATACAGTCCAGATATGGCAAAAGGCCCGCGCTTTACACCTCGACTGGCCAAACCCGCGAAACCGACAACGGCCGCCGAGGGCGCACCGCACGTCCGCGCTTTCATGGTCAAGCTGTTCGACCGGCAGGACGGCGCGGCAGCTGACTGGCCCCTCATTGCGGAAACGCTGCTCAAGGAAGCCTTCGCCGCTATCGATCAGGCGACAGCCGATCCCAGGACGGCCGCGCTCGCTCTCTCGATCACGCGGCGGGTCCATAGCGGGGCTTATGATCGGATCACGGCGGCCTCGGCAGATGCCTTTAAGGATGCACCGCCCCAGGCAAGGTCAGCCTCTGCTGTCGATTACGAAGGCCCGCAACACCATCCGGCCGACAAGCCCGACACGCCATTAGCCCGATAAGAACGGGGCTACGCCGGGCAGGTCCTCCGTGCGTTGCCAGTCGAAGCGAGTGATCCGTTTGGCGATCAGCCGGCCAGCGTCGCTGCGCACATACTCGTCATTGTATATGACGCCACTCGTCGACATGACCCGTTTGCCGTCGCGCGCCCCACCCAGGAGGCATAGAACCTGAGCGGCCCCTGTCGGGAGAGGCCACGTAGGCCGGGATATTTCTGGAAAAACTGCTGCCTTTATGCGGCGAACTAAACGATTTGACGGCACCAAACGTTTAGATTATGCCTTGCCCTCTGATCGGAGGCTTCATGGACGCGATTAAAACGATCCGCCGTAAGCTCAGAGAGGTTGAGGCTGCCCTCCAGCTGCTGGAAGGGTTGCGAGACGCCGCGAAAACTGACGCGGGAAGAATGACTGATTTCGGCCGCGTCCTGCTAGCAGGCGCCCGGGACGCCGGGATCAAGCAGAGTTTCATGGCGAAGTTACTAGCGATATCTCCAGGCGCAGTGTCTCAACACTACAACAAATAAATGCGGGCCGGGAGGCTGTAACGGTGAGCAAATCTGTATTTATCAGTCACGCCGTGAAAGACCGCGAACTGGCGGCGGAAGTTGTTACGCTGATCGAAGAAGGAATTGGTGTTCCAGAAAGCGAGATCTTTTGTTCATCGCTACAGGGCTATGGAATTCCTACCGGTCAGAACTTTATTACATACATAAAGGCCCAGCTGCTGGAGCCGAAGGTCGTCGTCCTTCTACTAACTCCAGCCTATTTTGAAAGCAAGTTTTGTATAAGTGAACTGGGAGCTGCATGGATCAAGTCACATGCAATATTTCCAATATTAGTGCCGCCGCTACAGTATAGCGACGTAAAAGATGTATTGTTGGGCACGCAGGTAATCAAGATCGAAGATGATATTGGTTACAATGACCTGCTCGCAACGCTTCGCGAGCAGATTGCATGCACGGAAAAATCTCAGACTAAGTGGGATACAAAGCGACGAGCGTTCTTGAAGGCCATAGAACCCTTGCTTGCGAAGGTGGAAGGTCCGACCCACGTTACAGCAGCCGATCACGCGAAATTAGCAGGTGAACTATCGGAGGCGCGGGCCGAGCTTGACACCTCTGAGGAAGAAATCCGCAAACTCAAGAAACAACTTGCCGAAACCGAAGCCTTGAAAGATCGTGCAGCCGTAGCGACGGTACAGGCGAGCTTTGCCGACCAAGACAGCGAAGATGATGTTTCCGGCGCTTTCAACGCGCTTACAGATGAAATTAAAGAATACCGTTCGATGCTGAAAGGCGCGGCCGTGATGACTTTTGTCCTGAGCGATTATTATAACCAACCGTATACGATCGAATGGCATAGTGACAAAGCAGAATTTGAGGCGGCTGCGCGTTTCAAGTATATCGATCTTGAAGATGGGGAGCGCGTTAACTGGTCGAACAAGACGATGAAAAGTCTCAAATCCAAGCTCGCGGAGCTTGAAGAATTCATGTTCGAGCATGGGCGGGAATTAGCTAAAAGTGAAGGCTCGTCCCCACTTGACCCTACGGCCCAGGATTTTTGGGAGTACCACTACGACCTATGAATTTCTGCGGCTGCTCCGAATATTCCAAAGTGAGACGGATTTCATTCCCCTGCTCCAGTACTTTTTGGGTATGCCTCAGTCGAACCAGTCCCGGAATGGTCTTTTATAATCAGCTTGACCATTCAAATCGCACCGCTATCATGATACCTATCCTAATCGAACCGAATGGCAGGTTGCATGTTCGTCCGCGCCTATCTGCGCGCTTCTACCTCTGAACAGGACGCGACACGGGCGCGGGCGCAGCTCGACACCTTTGCGGCCGGGCGAGGCCTGACGATCGCTGCGGCCTATGTCGAAAACGAGAGTGGGGCGACACTGGCCCGGCCGGAGCTATTCCGGCTGCTGGCCGATTGTCGACCGGGCGACGTGCTGCTGATCGAGCAGGTTGATCGCCTCTCCCGCCTTTCCTCAGATGACTGGACGAAGCTACGGGCTGAAATCGACGCCAAGCGGGTGCGCATCGTGGCGCTTGATCTGCCTACGTCATGGAGCCTGACGACGCCGGCTGATGAGTTCACCGGGCGCGTCTTCCAGGCCATCAACGGCATGCTGCTCGATGTCCTCGCCGCCGTAGCACGCAAAGACTATGACGACCGCCGCCGCCGGCAGGCGCAGGGGCAGGCCCGCGCCAAGGCGGCCGGCCTCTACAAGGGTCGCCAGGAGGATACCAAGCGCAACGAGGGCATCGCTGCCATGCTGCGCGGCGGCTCACCTTGGAGCCAGATACAGGCTGCCACCGGTTGCAGCCGGTCTACGATTGCGAGGATCGCGAAGCGACATTCTATGGCGGCAGAGTGACAGCTTGAAATTGATGAGCGTTGCCTCACCTTTAACGTCGTGCTGCTTGGCCGAATTTGAAAGCTAATTATATGGAAGCCGAAAATGAATACCTAGATCTTCCTGACGACTCTGAGGAAGCCTTCGCTGTCCTCCACCGTCGTAAGTTCAAGGAGCTGGAAAGTCGGTGGGAAAATAACGAAGGTGGAAATAATTTCTATCATGAACGCCAGTACGTTGACGGCCTAGTCGCCTTTGATGAAGTTCATAACCTCGGTATTCTCACTGCCTTTCGAGATCCTCCAACGAATGACCGCCAGTTCTCCGATTTTTTTCAAGACTGTAGACGCGTCGCAGAAGTATCCTCCCAAAAAATCCTGATGGAAGCCGCGCGGCGATTGAAAACTGGCGCAAGTAATATTGTCGTGCTGGATGCAAATGCCCGTCAGGGCATTCATGCTTTAATCGAAGCTATCCGTGAAAAACTGAATGGGCTATCTCTTTCAGAGAACAAACGCGAGTCGCTATTTAGCAAACTCAACTCTTTCGCTTCGGAGTTGGATCGCAATAGAACACGAACCGAAGCCTTCTACGCTTTTGCTGTCGACACTGCACGCGTTGCGCACGAAGTGAACGATGAAATCAAGCCGCTCCAGCAAACCATAGATAGGATTTTCGACTGGTTGGATAAGGCGAAGAAGCTCAAGGACGCGCTTCCGCCTTGGCAAGATCGCAAAAAGATTGAAGGTCCGCCGAAGCGGATCACCCAAAGCGACGAACTCGATGATGAGATACCTTTTTAAAGGGTAGTAGGAGCAACGGCGATGGCCTGCCGTTCATGCTCCTGGATTAGATATGTTAGATAGCCGCGGATCAAGTTGCAGTAGAGACGCGCCTCGTGCGGCTGGATGGCTATGCCAGCCTGCAGGTCTGTTCCATGCCGAACACCACCTCCTGTCGGCGACGAAAGGAAACCGTGTAGCGTCGTCATCCAGGTTAGAATTTGCTCTTGGGCAGTACCTCGTCCCTGAGAGCGCATTTCACTCATTATTTTATTAAAGTACTTGCCCTGCACACTGCTGTCGTTCGCGCCTGATGCACGGAAGGCCGTCGAAGCTGTCTCTAAAAGCCATAGCAGCTCCTGAACGGCACGCCTGCCCTGCCCTTCCACAAGGAGCCGGTCGGCGGCATCAAGCGACTCTGTGATAAGTGCGTTTGCCTGCGCAGCCAGGGAGGGCATTTGATGCGGGACCGCTACAGGCGCGTAGTCGTTCGTCGCAACTAAGCGAGGAGGTCGCAATTCGTATCCAGCCGCATGCTCGGCGAGGACGCGGTTGATTAGGACGACGTCAGGAACAGCAATGCCTTTTGCTTCCAGCCCGACGCAGGTTTCCCAAAAAGCCTCTATGAAAAGCGGCGCATTATCAGCAGCTTGGCCCATGGTCTTATCTAAATCGGACCACGCCCAGCTCAGGGTGCTGCTCCCGCCGGCGCTTCCGCCAGAGAAGGCGGCTTTAAACCATTCGACAATATGCTTTGGATCATCCTTTTGTTGGGCGATCCGTTCGATGAATTCGTAAAATGCGTTCACAACGCCGCGTGGGGCTGCCCCTGGGCTGCTGAAACGCCATGACTTCTCAAAATCCAGCATAGTCACTATAACCTGACGCGTCGTTTTCCCATGATCTCGATAAGATACTCGCCGGTATCAACTGATAGTAGGAACGGATTACTGTTTTATAAGTCAGTAGCATGAGCGATTTTTGCAGTTTTCGGATCGTAGATATAATCTTTAATCGAGCCGTCTTTTATGCGTTCAACGGCTTCGTCTATAGCAAATAAAGGCACAAGAAACCATTCCCTCGGAACGACCGGAGTCCCGAAGCGATCATTGATTTCTATATCGACACGCGCCCGGCCAAAAATCCTGTGAATTAGATTTTCTAATTTATTCCGATTTATGTTGAACAGGTCATAGGTCGCGATAATTTCCACATCGGCCATGAGGAACGTCGGATCTATACGGGCATTGGAAATCCGTCGTTCGATGCTGCCACTCGTAACTCCGATCTTATGGAGAATGTTGCGGTTAGCAGCCACTATGGGGTGATCCGCCTTGCTTCGCAGCACGTAGATCGTGCCGCTTGCCTCATCCCCATCCTCATCTTTATCGGCGAACAACGGCCCCGCAGTCGGGTCAGTGATTCGTCGGCCTGACTCGTCCTTATAGAGCGCACGTTGAAGCGACCGCAAAAGCAGATCGCTTTCTGTGCCGTTCGAATAGATGACCCTTAGCCGAGCGTCAGACTCACCGTTCGGTGCTTTGAACGTCTCTCCCAAGGATGCGACATACGCCGTCTGTCCGCCCAGAATGAAAAACTGACCGGCCTTGATCTCGGCTTTTGAGAAGCCGGCGTCTTTGACGAACTTCCGTGTTGTGCGGAAGCCGTTGTCGAGCTCGATCTGAACCTGCTGGAAAAGAGGTTTGAACGTCTCGAAGTCCAGGCATGGTTCGCGGGTAGCAATGTCCTCAGCTTCACGCTTCTGGGCACTGGTGCGGACATGGCGCAGTTGAGTGATGTCGGATGAACCTGCAGCCCCCTCCAGTTCGGCAAGCAGCTCATCCTCATTCATGGTGTCAGGCTGGGCTTGGGTCTCGCTCAAGGCCCCAGACAGCAATCCCTGATGATCGAGCGGCGCTAGAAGCGCCCGGCACTCCTCCTGGGTACGCAAGCGGTCAAGCCGCACGGCATATAGACGCTCGAATATATCGCCCTCTTCACCGTGCCGGGGAGGACGTCCGTTCATTTCCATGAACCGCTGGATGTCCTCAAATCCGGCGATGATCCGCTCCTCGCGTGCGGAACGGCCGCCCTTCTTTTCCGGAGCCGCAAATTCTTCGAGCTCGGAGCGCAGCTCATCAAGGTCGAGATCACTCATAGCGGCCCTCATCCTTGAAGCGGACGAACGCGGCAGCGCCTTCGGCCATGCGCTTTTCCCAGGCGTCCGCTGAACTGATCGACGGAAGCCGGCCACGCTCTTTCTTGAACCGCACGGCACGCACGGCCAGCTCTTTCGCCTCTGCTGGCGTCAGCGCGGTCCGCTTGGCGGCAATCGCCGCAGCGACCTGCTTCAGGCTGTCCTCACTCATGGTTTTAGCAAGGATCGAGTAGGCTTCGCCGAAAGGATTGATCCGATCGATCAGGTCAATGTCCAGTTCACGCACGTCCATCGCGAACTTGCGGACGCCATCGACAAAGGCCGTGTTAGCGCCCTCCTCGCTCAGGGAACCGCCGGAAGCGACCTCCTTAGCTTTTTGCGTGAAATTGAGCGCCGCCACGGCATGCTGACGAACGGCCTCCTGGTCTTCTTCGGCCAAGTGCGGAAATTTATCCTTGATGATTTTGCCCATCCGCTGCTGGGTCAGCTCCTCCGGCACTAGCTCCGGGTCGAAGATCCCCCGCTCGATCGTCGTCTTGTCCTGAACGAAAGCCGCAATCACCTCGTTCAGATCCTCCTGACAAACGCGTATCGCCTCCTCGCTCTTGGGCATCACCAGCCCTTTTATCTCGATCTGGATTGTACCATTCGGATGAACGCCGACATTGCATTTGTCGGTTTCGTAGCCGCGTTCGCCATATTCGACGCCGATGACCGGGCCACTCTGCGGATTTTTCGGCCTGAATTCGAAGCGTGGCACAAGCACCTGCTCCATCAGCAGGCTGGCCGCTATGGCTTTCAGCGTATCGTTGACGGCCTCGGTGACAATATCGTCTGCAGCAGCTGGTTCAGCGATCAGGTTGGAGAAGCGCGCCCGCGTTTTGCCCGGCGCGTCGCGGGTCGCTCGACCGATGATCTGCACGATCTCGGTAAGACTGGAGCGGTAGCCGACCGTTAGAGCGTGTTCGCACCAGATCCAGTCGAACCCCTCCTTCGCCATGCCAAGAGCGATTATAATATCGACGTGGTCGCGATTATTTTTCTGCCGATAATCCTTAAGTGCAGCGGAGACACGGTCGCGCTTGACGGGGTCATCATCGACCAGATCGGCAATGCGTAGGACGCGTCCGTCCGGAGCAGCGACGAGCTGGAAGCCCGTGGCTGGGTCGGTCCCCTGCCACGAGCCCAACGTCTCTATGATATGCTCAACTTCTTTGATTTTGTCCTTAGTACTCTCGCGCGAATTGACGTTCGGAATGTGGATAATCGTCTTCTCAGTCGGGTTCAGCACCTTCAAAATGTCGTCGGCATAGGAGTCAGAATAAAAGAAGTAACCAATATCCAGCTGCTTCAGATGTTCATAGCCGTTTAGCTGTTCGTAATAGGTGTAGGTGACGCTCTCAAACTTTCCCTCATCCTGCGGCGACAGCACGGCCTCCGCGTCACCCCGGAAATACGAGCCGGTCATCGCAACGATATGCACCCGGTCACGAGCAATGAAGTCGCCAAGATGCAAGCCAAGCTTGTTCTCGGGATTGGCTGAGACGTGGTGAAACTCGTCAACCGCGATCAGGCGGTCATCGAACGCTTCGATCCCAAATTTATCAACGGCGAAGCGGAAGGTCGCATGGGTGCAAACCAGCACCTTATCATTGCTCCCAAGGAACGCACCGACCGAACCGACCTTGCCGCCGTTGTCGTTGCCTGGAGCATCGCAGAGGTTCCACTTCGGCTCAACATGCCAATCAGCCCAGAAGCCATGCTTGCTCAGCGGTTCGTCGTGAAAGCTAGAGCCAATCGATTTCTCCGGCACGACGATAATTGCCTGCTTCAGCCCCTGATTGGTAAGCTTGTCGAGCGCGACGAACATAAGCGCGCGGCTTTTGCCCGAG
This sequence comes from Methylobacterium sp. E-065, assembly GCF_022829605.1. Taxonomy (GTDB): domain Bacteria; phylum Pseudomonadota; class Alphaproteobacteria; order Rhizobiales; family Beijerinckiaceae; genus Methylobacterium. The sequence goes on from NZ_JAKSYD010000007.1 coordinate 9,581, forward strand.
GCCGGCGGCGATTTGATCAAAAGATACTGCTCGCCGCGTTTCTCGAAAGCGCGCTCCTGCATCGGCCGCATGCCGAATTCATTGGCTTTGGTAGAGCTTCCATTTCCAGCATAGGAAACTGAAACAGAAGGTACCGATTTGATAGAAATTGTCACGCGCTAGCCTCCGTCCTCTTTTTGACTGTCCCCTGGCTGGCGGACATTTTAGTGTAAAGCTCGAAGAGTTTTTCAAGCCGCTCAGTATCATTCTTAAATCGACGTCCAATATAGATACGTTCTAATACTTCATCGTTGCGTTCATGTACCTCGCGTAGATCATTAGGCATCGCCTCAGGATCATATAGTTCAGCTATCGTTGCGGGAAAATGACCCTCACGCACGAACAGAATACTTTCAGCACATTGGGCAAGATCCAACTTGTTTTTCTCTGTTAACATAGGAAGTGGGAATGTATTCCATCCCAAGGTATTTGAATATGAAAAGTCCATTCTCATTCGCACGCAAACTGTGGCAATCCAAACAAGATGCATCCGACTTGCAATAATCGAAAGCAACCAAGGCTCCGGGTTATAAATCACCGCTGCTCTATCTGAAACTACAGTCGAGTCGTCGACTAGCCCACTTGGTAGATAAGGCCGTCTCTCGGACGAAACTCGGGGAACGATGAGAGCAGTGCCAGCTCGATGGGGAGCAAAAACGAAACGGTGCGGCGTTTTGGCATTCGCGTTTGCCTGTGACCCCTTACTTTCGCTTCGCAGTTTCCGGACATTATCCAAACGATCTCGCAGGATCGGTATCGAATTTGCTTCCGCTAATTCATCATCTTCAATCCAAAAACAAAATCTGGCTGCGCCTCCAATGAATTCACTAGAACCTACATACATCTTAACGAATTTTTTTATTTCAGGGTTTTCTTTAATAAGCTGTTCTTTTTCGAAATGGCTTATAATAAGATTCCCGCCGTCAGTAGGCTTGTTACCGTAGTCCATTCTAGGGAGACCATTAATCGGCCTGGACATTTTTGTGACTATAATATTACCCATTGGTATTAGATATGGACCTATGTTATCAACGAGCCGCATTTCATCTTTTTCGTAAACGGCCTTCTTTTTATTAGTGGCCCTAGAAATTCCGACGATAACAACTGTTACGCCCGCGTTTGAGCTTGCTAAATTGCTCCAATGAAAAGGCCTATGCGCGAACGATATTACTAGACCTCTTTCAAAAATTAGAGGCCATATCATGGCCACTTGTTCGCCCTGACAAATCGATTTTGTAGCCACAAAAGCACACTCTGCATGAGGTACTAAGCGAATAAATTCAGCTCCTTTTAAGTACCATGCAGCAACGTAATCTAGATCCTTGAAACTTGATGACTGCCCCTTAAAAAGAGAAGATAAATCTTCCTGCTGCTCAGCGTTTCGCCAACGACTGCCCAGATACGGAGGGTTGCCGCAGATATATGTTTCGCCGCCTTCATTCTCAAAATCGATCTGTGCTTGATTGAGTGGCGTATGAAATAGATCATCGGCATGATGCTTGACGTCAGTTCCGGTGGGCGGGCAGATGCTCAGCCAATCGAGGCGCAAGGCGTTCCCACAGGTGATCCAGTTTTGTGCGTCAAGCGGTAAAAAATCGCGAAGTGCTTCTCTCTGACCTCGATAAGTAACGTCGCTCTGATATTCGGCAATAATTAGCGCCAGACGGGCAATCTCTGCAGGAAAATCGCGTAGCTCGATCCCGCGAAAGTTGGTCAGAGGAATTTCCGTGGACCGGTCGGCCTCCCCACGGCGACGATTGATCTCCGCCTCAACGGCCCGCATTTCCTTGTAGGCGATGACCAAAAAGTTGCCGGAACCGCAGGCCGGGTCGAACACACGGATCTTCGATATGCGCTTTCGCAGGTTGAGCAGCATACGCGCATTGTCGCCAGCCTCGTCCAGCTTCTCGCGCAGATCATTAAGGAAAAGCGGGTTCAGTACCTTTAGAATGTTCGGCACACTGGTGTAATGCATACCAAGCGCGCCACGTTCATCATCGTCAGCGACAGCCTGGATCATCGAGCCGAAGATATCCGGGTTGATTTTCTTCCAATCGAGCCTACCAATGTGCAGGAGGAACGACCGGGCCAGGCGGTTGAAGCGCGGCACATCCGTACTGCCCGAAAACAAGCCGCCGTTCACGTAGGGAAAACGGTCAGCCCAACGAGGAACGCCTGCGTTCGTTCGGTCATCCATCTTGGTGTTCATGGCGAGAAACAACGAGCTGATCACCTCATGGGTGTTAGTTGAGTCCTTGGCGCTCATAGTTTCGATAGCCAAGGTAAAAGCACCATCTCCCGCAAAAATGTCGGTGTCTTCAGCAAAGAAGCAGAAGATCAGCCTCGCCATGAAATGATTCATGTCAGGGCGGCGTTCGGCGGTTCCCCAGTCAGGATTGTCTTTCAGCAGCTCAACGTAAAGCTTGTTGAGTCGGCTTGTCGCTCGTATGTCGAAGGAGCTTTCGCGAACCTGCCTGACCGTGGTGATGCCAGCCAACGGCAGGAAAAAGCCGAAATGGTTCGGGAAATCCGAATAGGTACAGGCGACTGGCGCGTCATCGGATGTTACGTCTTCCGCCTCGAACAAGTCCCCGTCGGTTGCCAGCACGAACCGCGCTTTTGACCTTGCCGTTGCAGGACTATCCTTCAGGCGCGCAAGTGTATTTGAGACTTCGCCGGGGCTGCAGGTCGCTATATGAATGTTGTTTGTTTGAAGAACACCACCTATATCTGATTTGTTTGAGGCGCCGCTGCGAAGACGCTTGAGAGTCGTTTCCTTGTTGCCAAATGCTTCAAGAAAAGCATATGGGAATTCGGCAGCATCAAACGGACGCTCAGCTAAAATGGATATTGCTTCTTCGATCTCGACGGCGTTCATGCCACAGATTTCCGAGTTTTAAGTGCTATTGTCTTCAAAGCTATTCCGGCTCCCCGCAGACAATTATCAAGATCTGATATGACGTTCCCCAAGGGCGCCCTTCCATGAAGCTTAACCGTAGCTGGTTTACGCTTGTGTCCGCTAGCCCCTTCGAGTGCCCCGCGTTGTCGGCTTAGGGAAATGGTAGCGTCTCCTCCACTACGTGATGGCGCAGGGGGGATCATGGAGAGGCGCATAATTTCGGTCGAACAGGCCGAGGCGGAAAATCCCGGCGTCCCATCCGTCCCAGACCTCGCCAAGCCCTTCGGGGGCGTCAATGGTCAGTGGGAACGGCTCAAGGCGGCGATGCGGCCGGGCGATGACCTGGTTGCCTTCAACAGCCCTTTCGAAAGTTGGCGAGCTCGCTGCGGCCGTCGCGGCGTCGCCCTGGTGCGGGACGGCGAAACCGTTTTGGAAGTCGTCACGATGCTGAACTGAAGGCAGGCGGGGCTACGCCTCGAACGTCAGGTGCGGATCGTGGTCGCGGCCGTCATATCCGGCCGGATTGCAGAGGATGCGGGTAGCGCCCAGGCGATAGTCGGACCTGGCATGGATATGGCCATGAACCCACAGGCTGGGGCGGCGGTCCAGGATCAGGCGTTCCAGGTCGGTCGCGTAGTAGTGGCTCAAGGCATCCCCCTCCTCCGCTTCAGGGAGCGATCGGCGGGACGGCGCAAAGTGGGTCATGACGATTCCGCCCGCCTCGATGCGCTCGGTCAGGAACCGCACCTGCTCAGCATGGCGGGCCTTTACGCCCTCGACGGTCAGGCCGCGCACACGGCGGAAATCGTTCATCCCCTCTTGGCATTCCCGCTCGATCTCCGGATTGCCGCCGTCGAAGTCGGTCCAGAGGGTGCAGGCGGTCACGCCGAACGCTTGGAAGGCCGGCCCGAAGCGATAATTGTCCCGCACGGCCGGGGCAGTCTCGTCGTCCCACTCCCCGCCATAGCCGTAATGGTTGCCGGGAATGTCGACCACGGCATTGAAGCGGTCGCACAGGCGGTCGATCACGGCCCGGTAGATGTTGCGGCGGCGGTATGAACCGGTGTCGCCGGCGAGCAGCAGGACGGTGTCCCGGTCGTCAGGCATGGGCGGCAACAGCCGGTCGATATGCTTCCCTGCCTTGTAGGGGTTTTCCGGCCAGAATTCCGAATGAACGTCAGAGACAAGCCGGTAGCGCATGGCAGGAGGAATTCAGTGCCAGTGATAATCGATGCCTTCGAGCATGGCGTGCGTCGTCTCCCTGGACGACTGCAAATGCGCCGCCTCGGCATCGGCCTGGGATAGTTGCGCCGGATGCGGGACGACATACAGGCCCGCGCCGGCATATCCGTCACGCTGCACGTCATCGATGGCCTTGTTGGCTATCACGCCAAACAGGTTATCGGCGCAGGCAGGGCAGGCATCGACATAAGGAACAAGCGCCCGGTAGGCAGCAGCGATCAGCTCTCTTGCCAGCTCGCGCCCGTCGATCACGCCGCGCTCGTCAGGCTCGATGTTCCAGGCCAACTCGAAGGGCATAGGCGTCTCCCCAGCCGGAATTTGAGAAGGTTAGACCGGATAGGCACGGCGGCACCATGCCGATGCGCTGAAAGGCATCTATCCAGTCGGGGCGGAAATGGCCCGCAAATGCGATTTAAAGCCCGTACAGGGGCGCGAGATTTTTCAGGGGTCGGAGCGACCCGAAAACAGAAAGAGCCTACAGGCGCGAAAAAAATCCGGGGTAGGCGGTCAATCCACAACGGACCGCATAGGCGCGCCGCGCGCCAGCACTTCCCCGTCCTCGGTCTGCCAGAACTTCATGCCCTTCATGCAGTCCGGCACGTCCGGTAACCGATCCTCGACCGGAATCCCTGTAGCGTCGGGCGGCAGGAGGTAGGTCTTCCGCTTCGTGATGATGGCCGTCCACGGCCGGAAATCCGCATGGATGACGGTCACGACAGACCCGGCAACTGGTCGGGTTTGGGCTGCGGGACGTAGCGGGCGACCTTGATTTGATCCTCGCGGCCGCGCGCCTGGGCGATGTCGAACGCGTTCTGCATCCGCATCAACGTGTCCATCTTCACGCCGAACGCTTTTTCGATCCGCAGGGCCATGTCGGCCGACAGGGACACGCGCTCGTTCAGCAGCTGGGAGAGGGTCGGCCTGGTCACGCCAAGAATTTCGGCGCCCTCGGTGACGGAAAGCCTGTGCGCCCCGATGATTTCCGTTCGTATAAAACTGCCGGGATGGGCAGGATTCTTCATTGTGTAGATTTCGTCGTCCATAATCCGGCCTATCGAGATTCTAAAGAGTTTAGCAGGGGGTTCGGTGTCGTGTAAAGCAACGCCGAACACTCACCGCAACACTTCTCCTGCTGAGCCCCTTTCTTTCTTATGCCTTTGTTTGATCCCAAGCCGGAGGCGAAGAAGAACATGCCTTCGTCCCGAACAATTATGATGCAGCACGTAAGGACGGACCAGTCACCCCGCCAGGGGCCGCAGCGTTAGCGGAGGACGGCGAAGCCGTTGACGGCCCGTCCGTCGTGCTACGATTGGTGCATCGGGCAATCATAAAAGTATCGGGCGCAGCCCGATTCCGATTCTCTGACCGCGTTAGCGGTCCTTTCATTGAGGCGGGCGTAAGCCCGTCCGCTTACGGCCCGTCAGGGCCGTCTCTTCTGCGTCAAGGATCGTCACCCGTATGGGCGGCGACGAAGTGCCGGGGTCGGCATGACTCTAGAGCCTGTCCGCGATCAGCGGGACGCCCGGTTATCCGCTTCTTCTTCTTTCAATGATTCAAAAGATTCTAAGATTCCGGGCCGGATCAAACAGCTGGATCAATGGCTTGTAACTTTAATTATGAGGTTTCCGGGGACTCCTGTGAGGAATTCGGGGAAAAACACCCTCTTACTATGAGAGATTCGGGGCGTACTATGAGGAATTCGGGGCGTTATTATGAGGTTTCCGGGGATGGTATGGTAAATCTCCGTTAACTTATCCACAGGCTCCCCCTCCAACTATGAGGTTTTCGGGGAAGCCCCTCCGGCGCCTGCAAGTGCCTGATTTCATAGGCACCGGCACGCACCAACTATGAGGTTTTCGGGGGCCTCAGCCGCTTGCGGTCCTGGCGCATCATGCGGCCTATGGAAGGCTGCGCCGGCGACACCGTTTCGGTGATACCGCTGATCCGGGCGCGGCGGCCGAGCTTGGTGCGATGCACCTCCTGAAAGGCCTCCTTCAGGGCGTCGGGGTCTTTCTGCCACCAGCCGACCGCGACTTCCGTGACCTTCTTGCCCTGCTTGCTCGGCACCACGCTCAAGCTGAAGGCGGCGAGCGCGTTGATCTCGTCCACGGCCGGCTTGATGACATGCTTGTTCAGTTCGCCGAACGTGCGGTAGCGGCCGGGCTGGACACCGAGGAGGTCGCGGAACTCGTCGAGCGTGTAAACATGGTGCGATTTCCGCTCCAAATTCACCAGCTGCGCGACGTTCTCATAGAGGCTGACGGCGTATTTCGAAGTGAAGGCCATCAGGACCGGCAGGGCGATCTTGCCCCAGATGGTGGACTTCGCCAGCATCTTGATGAGCCGCTTGTCGAAACTGTAGGTCAGGACGCCGGCGGGCCGCTCGGGGTCGTCCATGTCGTTGCCGCCGAGGAACTGGACCCGTGTCCGTCCGGTCGGCGTCTTCACGTTGAGAATGGTGCGCATCAAGGCCTCGACGGCCTCCTCGACCATCTCATAGCCCTTGTGACTGTCCGGCTTGAGGTCGTCGATCTCGACCGTGTAGTCCCTGCCCTCCTGAATGCCCTGGCGGTGCGCATTGTACCAAAGGATGGTGATGGCGCGGCGGGCGTTCAGCGTCAGGAGGTGATGGCCGGTGATCTGGATCAGCTCCGCCGGCTTGATCGCCTCGCGGTTGCGGGGCGTCAGATCCAGGGTCAGGAGCTGCGCTGTCTTCTGTTCGGCCATAGGGGATCGTACATCACCGCCGTCGCCGCTAAAAATGAAAACTTTACAGGACGCAGTTTCATACACATCCCCGAAAACCTCATATTTGCGGGGGTTCGGGGCGGTATGACGGTGAAAAACCGTCCTTGCATCAAACGCTTGAAGCCGTTGCGGATCGGGCGCGCCTCTTCCCCGAAAACCTCATAGTATCCGCGGCCAGCAAGGCTTTCAGGACGATGCGGGCTTGGCCCCCCTGCCCTGCTCCTTCAGCTCACGCTGCAAGGCCGCGAGCGCATGTTCGACCGTTTCACCGACAAGCCACCCCTGCTGATCGGCGATCGCGTAAAAGGCCTCGACCGTCTCCGGCGTCGTGCGGGCGTTGAACTGCGCGGTCCTGCCCGTGCGGTGGCGGCGCGGTTCGCGCTTCGCCGGCGGGGTCTGCACGGGTACGGGTGCGGGCGCAGCCATGGCGGCAGGCGCCACGGGCGGGCGTTTCACCACCTCGCGGCTCGGGAAGTTCGCCGCCTCGGCAATGGCCCTTACCTCCTCCGCCGGCGGCGCGGCCGGATCGGACGCGGTTTTGGGAGCGAAGGCGGACACGTCGATGTCGTCCGCATCGCCGTCGAAGATGCTGGCGCGGGGCTTGTTCATCACGCCACCTTCGCCTGGCTTGCGGCTGCGGACGGCTTCAGGATCGCCAGCACTTCGCCGGTGAAGGCGAGCGCGTTGTTCCGTGCCGCCTGGATGTTGCTGACCTGGGCAGGGTCGAGATCCGACAGCGAGCCGCCGAAGGCGAAGATGGCGCGGAAGGCGTCGCGCTCGTGCATCTGCGTGCCGAGCACCCTCACCCCGCCTTCCATGAACTCGGTTTCGATCGCCTGCAGGGTGCGCGGCCGGATCGCGGCACTCGTGCGGGTGAACAGGATCGCCGCCGGGATGATACGCCTAAACGCCTTCTCCTGCGTGCGCACCAGCTTGACCGCTTTCACAGCCTCGGCCGCGTCGAGCTGGCTGCCCTGCGTCGGGATGATGACCAGGTCGGCACGGCTCATGGCGTAAGCCACCATGGCAGAGGCCGTGCCTTCCAGATCGACGATCACAAAGGCTGTCTTGCGGGCCGACTCCTCGATCTGGTCGATGACGCTGTCCTCGGTCACGTCGGCGATGACATTGAGCGTCGTCGGCGCGCCGGGCCGCTTAGCCCAACGCGATACCGGCTTGTTCGGGTCGGCGTCGATGATCGTGACGGAGGCGCCCTTCCCCGCGAGTTCGGTGGCGAGGATGACGGCGGACGTTGATTTGCCCGCGCCACCCTTCGGGCTGGCAAAGACGATGGTTGGCATGGTGGCCCCTTGGACAAAGGGTTGAAGCTCGTGCGCGTGATGCGCTTTCGACCATGCTGCCGTAACTGCTAACAGTCAGTCAACAGCTAACATGCATGTAGCAGATCACTAACTGCTATCAGTTAGTCAACTGCTCACTGTCTGCTAACAGCGAGAAGCACTAACTGCTAGCAGTCTGATCACAGTTAGTTAGCTGTCCGTGAGCAATAAGCAAGCAGTCGGCTTCCAGCTGACAAGCCGCTATCATATGCAGGTTCGTCGACCGGAGTCGCAGCCATGACGCCTGAACTGGTGATCCGACCTCTCCAATGGTCCGTCCTGCCGGCTTTGGACGAAGCATATCCGGTCGATAAGGACGACATGGCCTGCCTTGCGGAGATCCGGGCAGTCCTTGCGCGCCACGGGAAGCTGGGTCGCTTCGCCATACACCTGGCGCACAGCCATTTCGAGCTTGCGCCGGATGAGGTGCTGATCGAACGACCGGACGAGGACGGACGGACGCAGCACGTAACGGTCGGCCGCCTGGAAGACGCCCCCGACGCCATCCCGACAACCTGGCTGTTCCAGGATGATGAGGGCACCCTCGACCTGTCATCCGCCGGAACGATCTATTGCACCTGTGCACCTACGCCGATGTCGCAAGGGGCCTGCGCCAAGCATGTCGGAACGAACGCGCCATCCGAGGAGCAGCTGAAAAACGAGGCCATCCGCGACCGACGTATCGCCGAGGAGCAGGCTCAACTTCGTCAGACCCCTGCCCGCCGCCGCAAGCCCGGTGACTACGATTAACGGTTACGCCGGAATTCCGCGGTCAGGCCCTGCCGCTGCACCTGATTTTGCTTGATCCCGTTCAGAACGGTTTGTCCGGCCCGTTGGATCGCCTTGACCCTGTTTTCGTAGCGGTCGTGGGCTTTCCTGATGTTGTTCTGCTGCTGCCCTTGCCGCGCGGCGCGGGCCTCGCCGCCCAACCCTGGGGTCGTGGGTTCGTATGCCCGGCCCGGCCTGTCCTGGTTCTTGTGAATGGACGTAGCGAGATAGAAACGCGCGTTCGTCATGGCGTCGTCGAGCCGGCGAAACGTATCGAGCGCTTTATCCTGGGCCTCAGCTGTGCGGTATTCGCGGTAGAATTGCAGGCCCGAGGCCTGATTGAAGCGGGCAATCAGTTCCGGCGCATCGTCGCTCATGCGAGACCTGCAAAGTTTGCGGGATCGGACGCATTCGAGCTACGCTTTATGCATGACAAAAAAAGACAAAGAAATAGCGGCCATCAACGATAACGGGTTTGATGTCGCCAAGGCGCAGTACGCAAGCGATTACATGGAAGGCGTGCTTGAGCATTTTCGCGAGCAGGAGATCGTCCCCACGTCGGTTGCCCGCGCGTTGATGGATGCCCTGTTTAAATACAGCCCCGGCGATCCTTACGCAAAGAAACCCAATGAGGGCGACCTTTGGGCTGGGCTTTCCTGCCTGTCTCCGGCCGAGGACAATCTCAAAGAGCGCGTTAGGGTCTATAATCGCGCGCTCGACCGCATAACGGCAGCCCGTCCTGCGGAAAACGACGAGCCTATGGACCCTCTCTGCCTGGTGCCGATGCCGGACAAGGACAAAGAGAAAATCCGGGCCATGCTCGAAGCGATGGCTGCCGGGGAAGCGAGTGCCGAGGCGGGGCGTCCCGATGGCAATCCCGCCTAGCCCGGTCCAGGTCCACCGGACCGGGGCGGGCGGCGAGGGCGGGTATCATCGCGGATGGTCCGTCCGGCCCGGTTTGCATGTCCCTGCCTGCGCGCCTGCGTTCGCTGTCTGAGCGGGCCATAGGCGACGATACGCTCGGCGTTACGGGCACGCCATGCAGTCTGCAGTTCCGCTTTCTGCTTCTGGTGCGTGACCGTCAGTTGTTCACTCCTGGCGAGAAATTCGGCGCGCAGCTTGGTGCGGTCGCGGCCGGCCTCGACATCGATCTTCTTATGAGCGGCCGCGATTTCCCGGACGATCTGCCGGGCCATCTCCTTGCGCTCCTTCAGCTGCGCCTTGCCGACGATCTCATGGCGCTGCCGTGATGAGATCAAGCTGTAGAAAATGGTGAGGGCGTCCGCCTTCGGGTCCATCTGCCGGGCGGTCTGATAAACGAACGCCATGCTCCACAGCTTCGACAGGAAGCCGCGCTCCGCCTCTAAAAACGTATCGCGCTCCTTCTGCTGGCGCTCGAAGAGGTGCCGCCAGCGGACCCGCGCGAAGTCCTGGATCTCAGCCGCCCGCCCCGTCTTTCGCTGCAGAGCCGAGGCGTCGATCCGTTCCTGCATCCGGCCATAGGTCCGGTTCAGCTCGTCGCGCTGCCGGCCGTGGCTCGCCTCCATCTGCCGGCCGATGGCATAGAGCTGGGCGTCTTTCTGCTTCTGGTCGGTCTTGACGAACTCGGCGCCCAGATTGTCGTTGGACGTCTTCAGGCCCGCCTCATAGGCAGACCGCTCCACCCGGCCGGCCTCGACCGCCTGTCCCTGCGCCCGGCGTTCGTGGTTCGCCTCGCGCTGCGGGCTGCGGATAAGGCCCTGGGCGCGCTCGTAATGCAGCGCCCATTCCGACAGCTTCAGCCGGGAGTTTTTCAGGGGGGCCGCGACGCCGGTCTCCGGGTTCACCCGGTTCACCAGCACATGCACATGCGGGTGGGGGGTGTCGTTGTGGCTGATGACGATCGCCTGGTGCGCGTCGAGCCCGAGGCTTTTCAGCGTTTCCTTCGCGGCCTTCAGCTGCTCGGCGCGGTCCGGCTTCTCCTCTGGGTGCCAGGCGAGAGAGTAGGCGTAGACGGGGGCGGTCAGTTTGCGTCCCGTCGCCTTCACACCGGCGGCCGCTTTGAGCTGGGCCTGCGCGATCGCGGTATGGGTCATCATCCGCCACCCGCGTTCGGGATCGGTCGTCGCCAGGTTAAGATTTTCGGTCCAGGCGATGCGGGCCGTGCCGGCATTCACGGACTGGCCGTCCTCCAGCTTGTCGTGGAGATAGTAGGCGGCCGCCCCCTTAAAGCTGCGGCCGGTTTTCGTCTCGACGGGCGTCATAGAGGCGGTCCAGGGCGGCGTTGATGCGCCTCGCCAGATCCTCGATGACAGGCAGTTTGACGGGTCGGCCGGCGTTGAGGTGCTTGGCGACCTGGTTGAGATTGACGCCGAGCCGCATCAGCGCGGTGGCGATCACGGCCTCGCTTCGCGCCGCAGCTTGGGTCGGCGGCAGGCGATAGCCGAGCGACCGCCGCCGCATGAACTCGGCCGCGGTCAGCCCGTACAGTTCGGCGGTCGCATCCAGCTCGGCCCGTTCGGCGACGGTCAGGCGCACCCCGAGGGGTGTGCCGCGAACCTCGTCGAACGCCTTCTTTGGCCGGGCCATGTCGCACCGTTTCCGTCCTTGCCGCAGGATCGTAAGACCGCGCGGCGGGGGAGTTCCAAGAGGGGGGTCTTCCCCTCTCCTTGGCCAGAGTTTTTGTGTAACAAAAACACATCTGGCTACCCTTCTGCTCCGTTCAGAATAGCTCAGCCGCGTTAAGTTTTCCATAACCCTATGCAACCCCGCCCTTGAACTGACCCGGACCCGCTGCGAAACCCCTATATGCAACCCCCCTCCGGGCCTCTCCGAAAACCTATCTGCCAAGCTGAGCAGCACAGGATAAACCGGCATCTGAAACCGTCACGCGTCTCCCGCCATCAACGAGTATCCGCGCGAGACCGATACATGGGTTAGAGGATCATCCGGTTTTGCGGGTGAAGATCGACCACAGACGACGGCGTTCGGACACGGTCGGTCCTGGGGCATCCGGCGGAGCAGGGGGCGGCGACTGGTAAGTCAGGAGACGTTGCATCAGCTCGCGGCGCTCGCTGCCCTCCCGGTCCAGGCGCTGCCGGAGATCATCGACCTGGTCGGACCATTGCCGACGTTCCCGCTCGGTCGCGTCTTTCATCAATGCCAGCATCTCACGCAGCCGGAGCACTTCGGCCGCCAGCTCTCCCGAGAACGCCGCGGGTTGCCGATCGGCAGTCGACGGGGGTTCCGAGCCGGTTGCGGACTGCGCCGGGGGATAGACGCGAAACAGCTCCGAGGCGTCGATCTCGTATCCGCCGCTTTCGAGCCTTGTGGCGGACAGCTTACCGCTTTGGATATCGCGCGAGACGGTGCCCTTGGATTTCTTGGCGACCTTCGCTGCCTGGCTGAGACTGAATTTCATGCGGTCGGGGCGTTCACCGTTGGGGTTCCGGATCGTTCGATTGGCTGTTTTGCAACGTTATCATGCAACCCCCGCCCTCCGTTTACTGGAAGGTTGTATCTATCCCCATCTATTCGCGCCGTGTAGCTTGGCCGGGTCGCCCGTCTATGGGGGTCCGACCATGGGAACATTGCTGGCCTTCATCGTCGCCGGGACCGTCGCGACGTATCTTGGCGTGCCGCTGATGGAGGTCTTCGGCTGGTGGGGGCACCCGCTGCTGAGCCCGCTGATCCTGTTCGCCGCCAGCTTCTTCGGCGTCTCCGCTTTGATGACGACGCTCGCGGCCGGGCTGGTCCTGCGGGGCGGCGGATTATGGAGCACGTCGCTCGTACGGTGGACGATCGGGAAGATCGCCTTTCTCGCCCTGATGCTGCCGACCGCGCTGTTCGTGATCGGGCAGTTCGAAGAGCTGGGCATGCCGTTGGCCTTCTTCGCTGCGATGGCGGCCGATCCGTTTCACGCCTTCATTCCCGGTCACGGCAATGCACGGTTTTCCGGCGACCTTGCGAGCGCCTGGATACGGATCATTCTGTTCCCGTTGCCGGTCGTGCTGTCTTTCTGGCTGCTCGGCATCGAGAAGCGCCTGCTGGCCTACGGCACCCTGCCGCTGCGCCGCCTATGGCGGGCCGTCAAGACAGGCGTCGGCGGCTCTACCGTATTCGACGGCCTGCTTGACGAATGGCGGATGCCCTGGAGGCGGGGCAACGTCATCCTCGGAGAGTCCCTGTACGAACCCGGTCGTCTGCTGGGGCGGCCCGATGACCGGCACATGCTGACGGTCGCCACCAACCGCAGCGGCAAAGGCCGGGCCTGCATCATCCCCAACCTGCTGACCTGGCCGGGGCCGTGCCTGGTCATCGACCCCAAAGGCCAGAATACGGCCGTCACCGCACTCGCGCGGCAGGCGATGGGCCAGACGATCCATATCCTCGACCCGTTCGGCGTCCTCGACCGGCTCCGCCTCGATCCCGTCGATTACGCGGTGAAGCGGTTCAACCCGCTGACCGCGATCGACCTGACGGAGAACGACGTCGTCGAGCAGATCAACAATCTGGCGGACGCGCTGATCGTGCCGTCGCCGCACAGCAACCCCTTCTGGGACAACGCCTCGCGCAAGGTGGTCGCGGGCGTCATCGCTCACGTCCTCAGCTGGGAAAAGCTGAAACCGGAAGAACGGCATCTCGGGACGGTGCGCGAGATCATCTCCGAAACCAACGGCCGCAGCATGAACGACATGGCGCTGCACAAGGGCGTCGCCGGTCTCGTCGAGATCGGGTGGAAAGAGTTTCTGCGGGCGAGCAGCGGCGCCGGCGGCGACATCATGACGACGCTCGCGGTCCATATGGAATGGCTGGATAGCGTGGCGATGCGGCAGACGCTGTCGGCTTCGGATTTCGAGCTGCAGAGCCTGAAGCATCAGGACGCAACCCTCTATCTGGTGATCCCGCCCGAGTACCTGACCACGCATGCGCGCTTCCTCCGCCTGTTCATCACGCTCGCCCTTAAGGCGGCGGGCAGGGGGGTGCGCGGCAAGCACCCGATGCTGTTCATCCTCGACGAGTTTCCGGCGCTCGGCCCGCTGCACGTGGTCGAGGCGGCCGCGGCGCAGCTGTCCGGCATGGGCGTGAAGCTCTGGCCGATCATCCAGAATTTGAGCCAGCTCAAACCCTATGGCGACAACTGGGAAACCTTCGTCGCCAACGCGGGGCAGGTCCAGGTGTTCGCTATGAACGACCAGACCACGGCCCGCTATTTCTCGGAACGGCTCGGTCATCACATCTCATGGCGCAAGGTCCGGAGCAACACGGGCCACGAATGGGTGCCGCAGGGCGCGACCTGGTTCCGCACATCGGCGGAGCTGGCACGCGAGAGCAGCCGCGACAGCGGCCGAGCGATCGTCTTCTACGAGGGCGGCGGGCAGGCCCTGGTACGCCGCGGCGCCTACGACCGCGCCTTCTATCCCTGGCAATATCAGCCCGATCCCTACGAGGCCGGCCGGCGCAAGCCGCTGCGCATCCGGTTCTGGCTGTTCTGCCGGGCGATCTACAAGGCTTGGAAACAGCCCCTCAAAGCCGCTGAAGACGCCTATTACGGCTGGCAGGGATACACCCATAAACGGGCTGGACGGCCATGGGTCGATCCGCGTTTCGAGGAAAGGCGCGATCGTCAACGGCGGATCGAGGCATGGCGACGGGAGGAAGCGGCTAAAGCCGCGAACGGCGGGGCCTCCGTTTCGCCAGACACCGAGAAGCCGATGGCCCAAACCCCGTCCGCGAAACCCTGTTCAATGGCGGCGGGCATGGCGTCCGCAGCTGCAACAGGGCCTGCCCCGCGCGCTACGGCTGAAACCGAACCCGCGGCCGCACGTCCGGTATGGTCGGCTCCATCCTGGTCCGCAACGGATCATCCTACGACGGCGCCGTCATCGCCCCCGTTCCCGCAATCAGCGCCCTCGTCAGCGCCACCGGCCGATGATTTGACGCTCCGGTGGCCTGAGGCGGAAGCGTTCGAGTTCGACCCTCTAAAGCCTGCCGACGTGCTGCAACGACCGAAGAGGAAGGGAAAACCCCGTGGCCGAAAGCCCGCCTCGCCCAAAGCCGCGGAATAAGCGCCTCGCATCGCCCCGGCGAACCGGCACGCGGACATCCAGCAACGGCGAAACGCTGTTCGTCACCGTCCAGGTGGATCGGCGGGCGTACGAGCTGTGCCGCTACTGGGCGAACTTCCACACGGCCGACCCGACGGGAGACGCCGAGCTTCACATACAGGGTTATCTCAATACGGCCTTGGCTGCCGCCCTGAACGACGCGCCGGCAGCTTTCCTCGCCCAATGGCCGGAACTGCCGCTGCCGCCTGCCACGCGTAAGCCGCCGGGTCCAAATGACCTCGACGACGACATTCCCTTCTGAAGCGTGCCAGGATGCAGCCCTAGGCGGAACCGACGCTGCATAGGAGGCCTCGCCATGATGCCGGACACGCTCGCAATCCCCGACCATCTGCGCTCGCGCCTTGAACGGCTGGCGGCGGAACGCGACCAGGAGCCCGCTGCCTTCACGGCCTCCGTCCTGAACGTGGCGGTTCAGATGATGGAACAGCAGGACGGCGACGAATTGCGGGCCATGCTGGAACGGGGACCGTTCGACGTGCCGGCCTCGGACGGGACGGCCAACGCGGCAAGGTCCGCGCTGTGCATCCTCGACGCAGCGGGCGACTTGGCACGGGAGGCGGTCGGCCGCTTCCTCGACGGGGACGTGACCGGCCATCCGCGCATCCGGCCGTCGATGATCCTGCCGCTGCTCGATGGCGTCTCCGATCTCGATCTGGCACGGCGCGATGGCGACGCTGAGAACGCGGCGGCCGTCACGCGCCGGCTCCTCGACATCTGGAACGGTACGGATTGACCCGGAGGCAGCGGAGGGACCGCGGGGCAGGGCGCATGCCCTGGGGCGCGTCATGAGCAGGCGCGTGCGCCCCCGCATCCTGTCGGCCATGGCAAAAGGCCCGGCGCGGTGCCGGGCCTTTTGCTGCGGCATCAGCCGACTTCTTCAGCCGCGGCCGCCTGGTCCAGCCGTCGCGGGTCGGTGACGATGGCGCCATGCTCAATCCCGGCGCGAGCGTAGACCGATAGCGGGTGGGTCGCCTCGAAATGACGGTCCCGTTCGACGGGGAGCCCGAGCCGGCCGCGCAGGGCGCGCAGTTCGGCGAGGCTGACACTGCCGAGTTCCGCGCACTGCATGCCGAGGTCGCACAGGCCGAACGCGATATCCGGTTCGTCGGGGTCGATCTCGGTGAGCAGCCAGGTCGCGGCCGCGTCCGGGGTGAACAGCTTGACCACGGGCTTGTGGTCCGGCGGCTCCCGCCCCGCCGCGAGTGCGGCGGCGGTGGCGGTGCCATTGGCCAGCAGCTTTTCCTGCTGTGGCTTGGTGAGGAGGATCATTGCGCGCCTCCTTCGGCTTCGGCCGCTTTCGGCTTGCGCAGGACGATCCGGCCGGGCGCGTTCGGGATCAGATCCAGCTTGAGGCTGCTGCCCTCGCCGTCCTGATGGGTCCAGGCGGCCCCGATCGCTATCCACGGCGCTCCCTCTCGATCGGCGACGAAGTAGGCGGTCAGGTCGGGTTTCCGGCCCTTGGTTGCGTCAGTGTCGGTCATGCGTTTTCTTCCTTCTTGAGCGGGCCGGCTTCATTGCCGGCCATGTCATCCGAAGGAGCCGCATCGGCGGGACCGGCGCAGGCCTGACGACGGGGAGGGGGATCGCCCGGCCTGGCAGCCCTTGCGAAGGCCGGGGACACCCTGGCGTCACCCGCAGGGCTTGGGTTTGTGACGAAGGCCCGCCGCGTGCGGCAGGATGGGCATGGCCGGTAATGAGAACGGGGCTGGCCCGCGGCAGGAAGAAATCGCCCTCGGCTGTCCGGCGCATCCGGACGGAAATGCACTCTCGCTGTCACCGTCAAACGATGTTGAGGCGCCCCGGATACAGCCAGGTCCCGGGGCATTCGCCCACAGCAATGCCCTATGACGAAACGCTATTCCCGTTCCGCGGCGCATGAACAGCCAGCCACAGCACCACGCCATTGAGGCAGGCGCCGACGCAGCACATCAGGGCAAGCGCTTGATTGCCGCTGCTCATGCCGATGAACACCCAAAGGGCATTGCCGGTCACGAGGGCGGCGTTGCGCAGGATCGACTCATGAGCGGCCCTGCGGGGCTCGCGCAATAAGCCCACGATACGAGGAAGGGCCGAGGCGCAGATAATGGCGCCAGCCAGGTAGGACAGCAGCTCGATCAGGATTGCATGGGTCATGTCCGATCTCCTGATGCCGCACCGGCCAGGCGTAAGGTCATCTTGCGAGCGCGGTAATGCGTCCCCCGCGCATCGAGGCTGGCCTGAAGATGCTGGTCGCAAGCCATTCCCGACCAGGCGATCCGCATATCCTCGACGGGTCGGAAACCTGCCTCGTAAAAAACGTTGAAGGCCCGTTCGTTGATGCTTCCGTCGGCCATTATCCGGACAACGAGGTCGACGGTTTCAATCCTCAACCCTTTATGCAGACGATCCAGTACGGCGTTGAGAAGGGTGCTGCAGAACCCCCGCTGACGAAAAGCGGGGTCGGTCACGACGCCTTGCAGCCGGGCGGTGCCGTCACCCTGGCGGACGATGTGCATGCCTGCCGCGGCCGTGGCAGCCCCGAGACCGTCCTCGACCATGAGAAGGCCGATCCATGCTTGGCTGGCCAGCAGATCGGCCTTCGTAAAATTCAGCAAGGCCCAGCCGTCACGAGGCATAACCCGATCTTTGAGATCGAGGTAAGCTTTTGCCGTATCCTTCGCTTCACTGATATTGATGAATATGAATTTCGCCCGGTCTTGATAAAACTGCGTTTTATCTGATCGATCCGGATAGACGACATGTGTCCTTGCCTGCAGGACAGGCATTCGGTCGACACTCATGGCAGAACCTCGGAGCTCGCCAGCCGGCGATAGCGGCTACCGGCAAGATGCCAGATGGCCGGGATCTGTCAATCATAACGTCAGCTACTTTTTTAATGACATGCCGCGCCGCCGTGCCGCTGCCTTTATGCGATCGGCCTCGCGCCAGCTCACATCGTCCTTCCCGGGAGGGCTGGAGAGGATTTCGTCGTTCCGCTGCTTCTTCGTCGGCAGGTTCAGCTCGTCGAGCCCCAATTTCTGGCCTCTGTGGCTCTCGTAATTATTGAGGGCTATAGCAGCGGATGGATCAATATTTCGCAAATCCGCCCTAGTAAATCCGCCCGTCAGCCATTGGCTGTAAACCCGCCTTATGAATGCCGGCGCATTTTCTTTCTTATCTGGCCGGGAATCATATGTTTCGCCATTGGGTGGCGACGATGGCAGAGTGTTATTCTTTGCGTTCAAAAACGCCCTCAGCGTCCCATCTTTAAAGGTTGCTTCAAGCGCGTACTTTTCTTCCTCGGAAAGAATACTGATGTATTTATTAAATATGAGGGAGATTTCCATTCCGCTATTTAGCAAAAATATCTCTATGCTATCAAGTAAAACAGGATCAAGTTGCGCGAGCGTGCGCCTTATCTCACTGCGCCGCACTGCAAGTTTCAGCTGAACACGCAATCTCAGTTTTTCGATATCGGCTTTTGGCCGACCGCATATTTCTGCGATCTGCTCTTCATCCAGGATGCGTAGATAGCCTTCAAGCACATCTGTTTCGAGCTGGTTTAATTCGCTGATGATGGCAACGACCAGAATGTACGGGTTGGTTCGAACGCTGCTCGGCACATCCGGAATAACGTCAGGACGAATATCTTTTGACCGCCCGGGGAATGTCACCGCCATTATCGTATCCCGACCAGACTCATCGTTCGTTGCTCGATAGAATGAAGATCGCGACGACCTTTATCGATGCGTGGGAAAAAGGCCCGGGCCGGGCTAACCTCACAAAGCCTGCAAAGTCATCATAATCCGACATCTGCCAGACCGCATCCTCGCATCCCGGCGTCCGTCAGGCCAACGCTGCCCCTTCCATCCTGCCGTCTGGCGGACAAGAAAAAGGGGCCTTGCGGCCCCTCCTTTCCCGGCTTCTCTTTCCTGTGGCGATCAGCGCAGCAACGGCGGCATCCATCCGTGCGCTTCCGCCTCGCGCTCGGCCAGTGCGGCCAGCTCGCCCTTTTTCAGCTTGGCCCATGACGGGGCAGGGGGCGCATTCCGCATCGCCTCAAGGTCGGCCATGATCGCGGCCTTGCCGATCCGCCCAAAATATCCGGCTGCGGTCGGGCGATACCATTGCGCCATGTCCAGCTTGAGCGTGCCGGACAGGGTCGCGCCCTCTGCCGTCCCAAAACGGTTCTGGTCGTTCTTGCTCTCGACGGCATCCAGCCCGTGCGCCGTTGCCACAGCCAGCACGTCCAGCAACTGCGTCTGGCTGGCATTCATGCACCAGTCCCACAAACCGGCACGGTCGCCCGGCAGCAGGTCGCCTATGCGGTCGCGCTCGTCGTTCAAAGCCATGACGGCAAGGGCCGCGTCATGGTCCTTCATCGCCGTGCGAAGGCTGCGCTGCGTGATCCACGCTTTCAGGATGCCCTTGGGCTGGTTGTAGAAAACGTCCGCCGCCAAGGTATGCACGACAAGGGCAAGGGCCGTCTCCGGGCAGCGGGCCAGTTCGATCCGCAACGAAGCCGTCCGCTGCGCCGTCAATTCCTCGATCAGTGAGGCGGGCAGGGCAGCGGGGCCGCTGATGGCGTCCGCGTCCTCGTCGTCATTCCCGGTCGCTCCGTTGCCTTCGTCGGCCTCCGGCTCGATCTCGCCGGGACGGATCAACCCGCGCTCGATCACGGCTTCGCCGCTATAGGACAGACAGACCACGGCTCCGGCGATGGCCTTCGCCTCATGCGACCATGACAGGGCGGAGTCGTCGTCCTCGTCGCCATCCCCTTCTGGAGCAAATTCAGCCTCGGCCTCGTCAAATTCCTGCCGGTCGGTCCAGTCGAACGACAGACGCGCTTCGGTCCATAGCCAGCCTTCCGCCTTCACCTCGGCGGCCACCTCGTGCAGCTTCTCGACCGTCAAACGGTCCAGCAGGGCAACGTCCTGCAAAAACCCGCCTTCCCTCGCATCGAACAGGTCGCGCCGCACCGTGCCGCCCGCCGCCTCGTAAGCCTCGATGCCGACGAACCGCGCCCGCCGGTCGCTGCTTGGGACTTCGCCCTCGGTCAGTGCCTGACGGATGGCGCGGGGATCGTTCCGCTGCCATCCCGCCATGCCATCGAACACCGCGTCCTGCCGCTCGTGGTCGTCGCTGATTGTGAAAGCCTGCAAGGCTTCAAGCTCGATCTCCCCCTCCCGGTACAGGGCAAAGATGCGGGGGCTGACGCGGGCAAGGGCCATGCGCTTCCGCACCGTCGATGCCGCCACCCCGAACCGCGCCGCCACCTCGTCCACGGTCGCGCCGTTCTCGATCAGGCCGCTCCATGCCGTGAACTGATCGGCGGGATGCATCGCCACCCGCACGACATTCTCCGCAAGCGACAATTCAGCCGGGTCCGTGTCATCGTCCCGCATGGTGCAGGCGACCGGATGGGTTTTCGGGATCGTGCCGTCCTTCGCCAGCTTCTTCAAAGCCAGCAACCGCCGCTGCCCCGCCACGACGACGAATTTGCCCTTGGGGGCCGAACAGATGGTCAGGGGATTAATCAGGCCGTGCGCGGCGATAGATGCCGCCAGTTCATCGATGCCCGTCTCTACAGCGGTTTTACGGACGTTGCCGCTCCACTGCGTCAGTTTCACAAGGGATATTTCACGTAAAGCATGGTTGGTCATGGTCTTTTCTTTCTTGGTTGCTAAAAGGGTTGCGCATGCAACCCTGCTAGGCCAAGCGCCAATGAGCGGGGGGAAGCCGTCAGAGGACCGGCGGCCGGGGAGGGGGATCACCCGGATTGCAGCCCTTGCGAAATCCGGGGACACCCCGGCCGACGCGCTCGCGTCCAGTCCTTGATGGCGGGGGCGGTCAGCCCCTCTTGCCGATCGCGGATGCGATCATGAAGACTGCCGGCACAGCCGGTTCTCAGTGGGGGCCGGAAGGCCGTGGGGGGAGCGGACGACGAAGTCATCTTTGGGAGCGGCGGGCTGGCCACAGGCCAGGGGGCTCTTCCTTGCTCGCGTCAGCGATCGTCACCGTATGGCGGAAACCGCCTTCGGGTTCCGGGAGGCGCAGCCGAGTAGAGCGCGGCCCGGTCAGGGCGACGCACCACCGGTATCGTCATCCGCCTTGCCACTGTCGCCATTCTCGGGTTTGACGGTGAAAGACAGGTAGGACCCAAGCGCCAGGGCCAGAAAAACGATGCCGATTACCGCTTCGTACATGGTCACCAGACGCGGCAGCAGGCTATCCGGGTAGAAATCGCCGAACCCTGTCGTCGTGATTGTCATGGCGCTGAAATAAATGGCGTCGAACGCATCCCGTAGCGGATGGCTATAGGCACGATGCAGCGACAATGCCTGTGCTGCCAGATGAACCAGGCCGAACTGCACGATCGTTTCGATATAGCCGATCCCGAGGAGCGTGATCCGCTCCGATTTCTCCAGCTTGATGCGGGGCGCCTTACCTTCCAGCCTGTCGAGCGCGTCGCGATAGAACGCGTATACGAGCTCGTTGATGCGTCCGAAGGCATAGATCCCGGCGATGACGTAGAGATATCCGGGAAAGGTCCAGCCCAGGAGCCGAACAGCCACGCTGAAACAGCAGATTTCGGCCGTTATGGCCTGGAAGGCGAAATTCCATGCCCTCAGCGAGCGTGCGGAGGCTATCTGGCCCTGATCGATACGGGCCTTGGCGGCCATTCGGCTCGGGCAAAGCGCCCAACCCGCCCATCGCATGAGGCGCGTACGATCCATACGATATCTATTACCGCGAAAATCGCCTGGCAAAATGAGTCTACAGCCGCGGCAGCTCGTCGAAGGAAGGTATTTTCTTGAAGCGCAGGAAATGATTGTATTCTGCCTGGAGGCGGAACAACGTCTCGGCCGATTTTCCGAACACCTTGCTGAGCGCGGTCGCCGTATCCCGGTCGATATCGACTTTGCCCTCGATGATGCCTTCTATGGTGCGGACAGGGAGGTGCGCTTCCATCGCGACATATTCGGCGGACAATTTCTTGCCGTCCATGAACCAGGATTTCATCAGGTCGCCCGGATGTGCCGGAAGCACGTCGTCAGGCTGAGTATCGGAGATCATTTGGTATTCCTGCTTAACAGTTCCATGAGTGAACGACCCGGCTCATCCTATCTACCGTACACGTTCCGCTGACATTCACATGCGAATGCTTCGTCGATTTGCCGCAGCTTAACACAACGAATAAATCTCCCAAACCACTTGTTGAATAGTCCATTCCAGCATTCTCAAGATCGGCAGTAATATCAGTGCTGGCCCGGACGACTCGCCTGAGCCTCCTGTAAGGCTCCAGACATTCCGGGCATGTGTTGAGATCTCCCATCGACCGCCAAACGCTCCCTCTTGAAATTTTTATAGTGTGCGATTTTATTCTCGATCGCCCTTATGCGGACGACGAGCCTGGACAGGCGGCTTCTGTTGGCCAGATGCGCGCGCGACAGCCACATGATCCACGTGACGCCGGCAACGAAAGGCGCGTATTGCAGGTACATGAAGACGTGCCCCAGGACGGGCAGATCGTCCGTGGATGCGGCGTACGAGCTGAAGAACAGGCATCCGAGGGATATCGCCGCGGACGCGAGGCAGACGAGGCGAATGCTGCCGTTCAGGAAGCTGGCGATCCTGATATCCGTCGTGCCGGAAGATTGCTTTATCCCGTCCAGACAGGACTGCACCGCGATGATCTCGCCGAGCAGTCGGGACGCATTATCATCGCCGGCGAGGCCGGCATCCAGGGCCGTTTCGTAATTGTCCAGCTGCTGCGCGTAGTCGGCCGCCAGGAGGCGGTCCCGCTCTGGTGCCGAGCCCAGGAACGGAGCAAGCGTGGCGAAAGCGCAGTTGAGCGCGATCGCCAGCTGGATCACCGACTGGAATGCTGTCCAGCTCGCCATTGCCTGCCCTGCCGTAGAGCGCGCCCGCCGCGAGGTGTACGCCCTCGCGCGCGCGAGGGGAATTCATAAACGGGTCCAATCCCCTAACGATCCATGCAACGCCGCCTGCATGTTGCCGCGGCATCACTGATCCGGCCGGGCCGGCCGTGACCGCCATCCATCCCGATCGGCAGACGACGCGCCTCCGTTCGGTGAACACAGCCAATCCCTGACAGGACAGCAACCGCGTTCGCGTCACCGGGGCGGGCGTTGCCCGCCTCGGTCCGGCGCCACTGCCGACGCCATAGGAAGGCAGGAAGGCGTCTGTCCATTCAGGCGGTAAGGCTGGGGGCGCTGCCCCCAACGACGCATCAAGGGGGTTGGTCCTCGCCATGCTCGCTATCGCTGCGCGTGGCTCCGGTCCCGGCCTGCGGCCGCCCCATGACGCTCTGCCCCCCGCGTTCGCCACGTGGCAGGGGTGCTGACGCACCCTAAATTCAGGCCTAAAAATCAGGTGAGGGGAACAGGCCGATGGACGAAACCACCCTGGAGAAAATGCTGCACACGGCGGCCGATCTGCGCCTCAGGCTGGACGGTTCGGATATGGCGGCGGCGCAACGCGCCTTCATGCAGACCATGCTGGCGGGGCTGGAAGCCGCGTTCGTGAAGCAGGCCGACCAGGTGCGGGCCATCCGGGCGGTCATGCTGCGCCGGAACGATGCCGGCGGCCGGGCCACGGTCGCCTATGTCGATCAACTGCTCGGGAAAAGCAGCAAAGTTAGGCTGCACTAGAACGGTGTACCAAACGTGTATTTACTTACCGTCTGGCGGCTCAAGGATCATCGCAGTCTGCGGGTCCTCTGGCGGTAAGGGCAGATCAGCAAGGCTATAGGCTTCCATTCCAGCCTCGATGGCATAGCTCCGCACGTCGGCATCATCGGAATACATGACAGTAGCGCCTTCGACGGCGCCGATCGCTGCAATCTGTCGATCAAATTTGATCTTGGCCTTGCTGGCGTCAGGGTTCCCGCCCTTGCGTCGTCCCTGCTGCCGGGCCTGAGCGATGCGCACGGCGGCCTCTACGGCGGCCCGCTCGTCAAAGCTTGCCACCCGAAAGCATGCC
>NZ_JAKSYD010000021.1 GCF_022829605.1 Methylobacterium sp. E-065
GAGCCACCGACGCGGGCACCGCCCCGTCCCCGGACCCGCCCAGTCAGCCACCGGGCGGGCCCCCGAAGGACGCCCCGGGATCGCTCCCAGGCCGCCGCGGACAGGTGGCGGCTAATGAGCACAAAATAGGAACATTGTCAACGGTGAATAGCGGGCGCTCTACGGCCGTCTCCTCCCGCTGCCCTCAGCCGGACTGCGCATTCACACTGCTGGGTCTGACACCAACGCGTTGAGAAGACAGAGCTTTTCCCCTCCCTCTTGTTGGGAGGGGCCAGGGGTGGGGGTGGTGCAGAAGGCACCGTGACGGCACATCCTGCGCGACCCCCACCTCCAGCTCCTCCCGCTTGCTCGAGCGATCCCGGGCAGGCCCGGGATCGCCAGGGGAGGAGAGGGCGTTGGCGCGGTTGCGGACAACAGAGCCCCTGAAGGGGGGTTAACGCCCCCGACCGGCGGGGCGCCCTACGCCCCGTCGAACCGCCCGCTGGCATGGGCCAGCATCGTGTAGACCTTGCCGGTCTCCGAGGTGAGATAGGCGTCGGTCCGCTTGGCGTCGCTGTCGTTCTTGACCACGTCGCCGAGCAGGCGCTCGAACTCGCTGACGTAGCGGTCGACGCTGCGGCGGAACTCCGCATCAGCCCGGTAGCGGCGTTGGATCTCCGTGAAGGTCGTCCGCCCCTGCGCCGTGTAGATCCGCGGGTCGAACAGGTTCGGCTCGCCGCGGCGGTAGCGTTCCCACAGGTCGACCGCGGTCTGGTGCTCGATCATCTTGGCGATGTCGGTCGAGATCGTGTCGAGGGCGATCCGCCCGGTCTCGGCGGCCGCCACGGCGGGCCGGCGGGCCGACGCGGCGGGGGCCGGCGCGTCCGTCGCCGGCACCTCCTCGTCGTCGTCCAGCGAGGCGCGGGTCAGCAGGTCAGACAGCC
This sequence comes from Methylobacterium sp. E-065, assembly GCF_022829605.1. Lineage (GTDB taxonomy): Bacteria > Pseudomonadota > Alphaproteobacteria > Rhizobiales > Beijerinckiaceae > Methylobacterium. Next base: position 924 of record NZ_JAKSYD010000021.1, read on the forward strand.
AACCCCGCTTGTCGCCGGTCCGCGCGGGTGCGGCGGCGCGGGCCGGTGGGGCCGGGCGGGGCGTCTCGCCCCGGGTCGCGCTCCCCGTAGCCGGCCGCGACACCGCCGGAAGCGCGGGCAGCGCGGGTGCCGGTGCGGCGGGCGGCGCCGACGCGAAGGCGACGGGGGGCGCAGGCTGGGAAGCAGCCGGCGCCGCGACGGCACGACCACCGCCCTCCGCGACCCGCCGCTGCGCCTGCGGCTGAGCGACGTCGACCGAGCGGCCGGAGCGGGAGACCAGGGACGAGAGCTCGTTGAGCGCCTTGATCTGGTCGGAGACCACCCGGCGCATCTCGCCGGTGGCATCCTGGGTCTCGCGGGGCAGGTCGAGCACGCCCTTGGCGAGTTCGGCGCGGGTCGCGTCGAGTTCGCCACGGATCGAGCCCGCCATATCGCGCAGGGCCGAGAAGGAGTCGCCGAAGCTGGCCTGGGCCTCCTGGAAGCCGGTGCGCATGTCGCGCGCCGCTTCCTCGATCGCCTGCCGCACGCCCTGGGCGGCCTTCTCGCCCTCGGCGCTGGCGCTGTCCTTCAGGTCGGCGAAGGCGCTGGTCACCGAGGCGCCGGCGCCCTCCGCGGTCCGGGTCAGCGTCTCGCCGACGCTGCGCGCCCGTTCCTCGGCGGCGCGCAGGGTCTGCTCGATCGTCCGCTCCAGAGCCTTGCCGTTCTCCTCCAGGGCGGCGGCGCGGGTCTCGAAAGCGGCCAGCGCCTCGGTCAGCGCCGTCTCGCGGCCCGAGAGGGTCGCGCCCAGCCGCTCCTCGATGGCGGCGAGCGACACGGCGGCCCGATCGAGGGCCGCGACGTGCGCGCCGGTTTGCTCCGCGAGCGAGCGGCCGCGGCCGTCGAGGGTCTCGGCGAGGCGGGAAGCCTCGCTCAGCGCCCCATCGGCGGCCCCGCGCAGGGCCTCGACCTGGGACGAGACGCCGGCGCTCGCCCGGCCGGTCTCGGCCGCGATGCGCTCCAGGGCTGCCTGGACCTGCTCGATCCGGCCGGCGAGGCCCCGCTCGATCGCGCCGAGATTGGTGTCGGCCCCGGCGACGAGGTCGCTGAGCGCCGTGTTGGCGGCCTCGATCCGATGGAGCAGGCTGCCGAGTTCGCGGCCCATCCGGTCATTGGTGTCGAACAGTTCCGAGAGGGTGCGGCCGGCCCCGTCCTCGATGGCGGCGCGCAGCAGCTCGGCCGAGGCCCGCGACTGCACGGCCAGCTCCTCGGTCCGCTCCCGCAGGCTGTCGGCCAGCGGCATGCCGGTCTCCGACAGCGCCCGCTCGATCGCCTCGGCCCGATCGGCCAGGGCACGCGCGAGGTCGAGCATCGGCCCGTCGATGGCGCCGCGCAGACGCTCGACATGGCCTTCCAACGCATCGCCGACGGTGCGCCCGCTCTGGTCGAGACCGGTGAGCAGCGCGCCGCCCCGGTCCTCAATGGCACGCACCAAAGCCTCGGCACTCTCCGCCAGGCGGCGCGACAGGGCTTCGCCGCGGGTATCGACAAGGGCACCCAGGGCGTCGGTACGCCGCTCGAACGCAGCCCCCAACGCCTCGACGCGCTCGTCGATCAGGCCGGCCAGGGCGTCCTCGCGCCGACGGAGCGTCTCGGCCAGAGCCGCATTGTGGACGTCGACCTGCTCGGCATGGGCGCGCGCCCGCTCGTCGAGGGCGGCGACGAGTGTGGCGGTGCGCTCGTCCACGAGGCTCGCGAAGGCGTCGTGGCGGTCGTCGAAGGCATTGGCCAGGGTGTCGGCACGCTGCGCCACCAGGGTCGCGAACAGCCGCATCCGGCTGTCGATGCGCTGGGTGAAGGCATCGGCGCGGGCATCGACGCCCTGAGCCAGCGCCTCGCTATGCGCCGACACGGCCTGCGCCAGGGACGCCGTGCGGTCCTGCACGACGCCGTCGAGGGCGCGCAGGCGGGTGTCGAACACCTCGACCAGCGCGCCGGTGCGGCCCTGGGCGGTGTCGAGCAGGGCCTGGCTGCGGTCGTCGAGCAGCCCCTCGATCGCCGCGCGGGCCTCCTCGAACGTGGTCCGCAGAGCCGCAACCCGGGCATCGACCCGCTCGGACACGTCGCGGCCACTCCCCTCGACGATCGCCCCGAGGCGGTTCTGCACCCGGTCGAACAGGGCCTGCAATTCGCCCGTCCGCTCGCGGAGAGTCTCGGCGAGCTGAGTCTCGCGGCTCTCCAGCAGGCCCGCGATCGCCGGATGCGCCTTGTCGATGGTCGCCTGAAGCGCCTGGGTCCGGTGCTCGATCGTGCCGGCGATCTGGCGACCGCGGGTGTCCACCAGGCGGTCGATCTCGCCCTGCGCCCGCTCGAACAGGCCCTGCAGATCGGACAGGCGGTTGTCGAGCACGTCCGCCATCTGGGCGGGCGCCGCGTCGAGGGTCGTGCGCAGGCTGTCGGTCCGGGCCGCGATGGCGTCGGCGACCTGCTGGCCGCGCCCATCCACGAGGTCGCGCAGGCCGGCCTGGGCCTCCTCGAACAGGGTCTGGAGACGCTGCGTGCGCGCATCGAGGGTGGCGGCGAGCTGGCGCTCGCGGGTCTCGACCAGGGCCGAGACGGCGGCCGGGGCCTCCTCCAGCACCGTGCGCAGGGACTGGATGCGGGCATCGACCGTGGCGGCGAAGCGGCCACCGCCGCCCTCGACCAGGGCATCGAGGGCCGTTTGGGCCTCCTCGAACAGGGTGCGCAGGGCCTGAGCCCGGGCGGTGAGCGTGTCGGCGAGGCGGTTGCCGCGCCCCTCGACCAGGGACTCGAGGTGGCCGAGCCGCTCGTCGAACAGGCTGCCGAGCTGACGCGTCCGGTCGTCCAGGGCGCCGGTCGCGGTGCCGAAGGCGCCGTCGAGCGCGGCGATCAGCGCCTGGCCGCGGCCGTCCAGCGCCTCGTTGATCGGGCCCATGCGGCCGTCGAGGGTGGCGGCCAGGGTGCCGGCATGGCCGTCCAGCATCACGCGGATCTGGTTGGTGCGGTCGTCCAACAGGGTGTGGACCGTGCGCACGCCGTCGTCGAGCAGGCCGCTGATGTCGGCGGTGCGGCTCGACAGGGTGTGGCCTAGGCGGCCCTCGCCGTCATTGAGCATCCGCTCGGCATCCGCGATGGTCTGCTGGAGCTTGGCCAGCACGCTCTCGCCGCGCTGGTCGATCAGCTCGGACAGCGACGTGCCGCCACGGTCGAACAGGCGGGCGAGCTCGGTGATCCGGCCGCCGATCGCACCGAACACGGCACGGCCCTTCTCGTCGAACTCACCCGACAGGGCCGCGATGCGCTGGTCGATCTCGCGGGCCAGCTGATCGGCGCGCTCCGCGAAGGCGGCACGGACGGACTCGGCGCGGGCAGCGAGCGTCGCGTCGGCGCTCTCGGTGCGCTCGTCGACCAGACGGACGAGCGCCTCGCCGCGGGTCGACAGGGCGGTCTCGAGGCCGCTCGTGGCCTCCTCGATCGTCGCCGTGAGGGCGCGGACGCGCTCCGCCATGGCGCCGTCGAGGCCGCCGGTCCGGTCGGTGATCGTCGCGACGAGGTCGCGGGTCCGGCCGGCCAGTTCCTCGTCGACCGCGCGGGTGCGGGCCTCGATGACGCGGATCGTCTCGAAGGCCTGGACGCCGAAGCTTTCGTCCACGAGGCGGGCGCGCTCGTCCAGCGCGTCGGCGATCGCCTGGAGGCGGCTGACCACGCCGGTATCGAACTGACCGGCGCTCTCCTCGATCCGGCGGGCGATCTCGCCCGTATGCCGGGCGATGTCCTGCCCGAGCCCGGAGGTGCGGCCCTCCAGCATCTCCATGAGGCCGCGATGCCCGTCGGCCATAATGCGCGCCATCTCGTCGGTGCGGGCGCGCAGGGTCTCGTCCACCGCGGTGGCGCGGTTGCCGAGGTGGCTGTCGATGTGGCCGACGAGTTCCGCCACGGCCGCGCCGATCTCGGCGGCCCGCTTCGCGGAGCGCTCCTCCAGGCTGCCGAGATGGGTCTCGATCAGGCTGCCGGCCTCGTGGGCGCGGGCGGTGATCGTCTCGGCGACGGCCTGACCCTTGCCGGTCAGCAGGCGGTCCATCTCTTCCAACCGGGCGCCGACGGTCTCGCCGAGCGCCGCGGTGTCGCGGCCGATCCGGTCGGCCAGGATGTCGCCGCGGGCGATGGTTTCCTGCAGGGCGGCGAGGCGGTTGCCCAGGGTCTCGTCGATCGCCCGGACGCGGCCGTCGGCGGTCTCGGCGAAGCTCGCACCGGTCTGGCTGAGGGTGTCGGCGATGCGCGCGCCCTGGCTCGCCACGGCGAGCACGATGTCGCGGCCCGTGCCGCTGATCCGAGTCTGGGTCTCGTCTGCGTGGCCGGCGAGCAGCTCGGCGACGCTCCGTCCGTGTTCGCCGAAGGCCGCCTCCATCTCGCCGATCCGGGCGGCGAGGTCGGCCGAGATCGCGCGGGCGGCCTCGGCGAGGCTGCCGGTGGCGTCGCCGGTGCGGGCAGCGAGTTCGCGGTTGAGGTCGTCGAGGGCGGCGCGGACGGCCGAGACCGCCTCCGTGCCGCGCGTTCCGAGATCCGTGCCGGCGCGGTCGGCGGCTTCGAGGAACCGGGCCATGAGGGCGGCGGTCTCGGCCTCGACGGTGCTCGCCACCTCGGTCGAGGCGGTGCGCAGGGTCTCCAGGGTCGCGGCGAGACGCGCGGCGGCGTCCCGGGTCTGAGCCTCGGCGGCGGTGCCGGTCTGCTCGGCGGCGGCGCGCAGCGCCTCGGCGGCTTCCTCGGTCCGCGTCGCCAGGGCAGCGGCGGACTCGGCGACCCGCCGCTCCATGACCCGGACAGCTTCGAGAGTCCGGGCCTCGACCGCACCGGTGGCGGCCTCGGTGGTCCCGTGCAGGGCGGTGGTGGCCGCCTCGGCGCCACGCCGGAGCGCCGCGACCGCCTCGGCGGTACGGTCGTCGATCTCGACCGACAGACCCTCGACCGTGCCGCGCAGGGATTGGACCGCGCCGGCCGCGCCGGTCTCGAAGCCCCGGCCCAGGGCCGCGAAGGCGGCTTCCAGGCTGGCCGCGACCGTGTCGGTCCGCTGCGCGATGCCGCTCCCGGCGCGCTCCGCCGCAGCGGCGACCCGCGTCTCCAGATCGGCCGCCCGCACCGTCACGGTCTCGTCGAGCCGCGCCGCGACACCGTCCATGCGTTCGGCCACGGCACCGCCGCGCTCCGTCAGCGCGTCGGCGATCCGCTCGGCGGCGCCGATCAACTCGTCGCGGACGATGCCGGCCCGGGCCGACAGGGCGTCGCCGGCACCGCCGGCTGCAAGCGCCAGGGCGGCCTGCGCATCGCGTCCGCGGCCCTCGATCGCCTCAGCGACCGACAGACCCGTGGTCTCGATCTCGGCCCGAAGCGCCGTGCCGCGGCCGGCGATGTCCTGGGCGAGGGCCGAGCCGGTCTCGGCGAAGCGCGCCGTGATCTCGGCGCCCATCGCGCCGAACCGGTCGGTCAGCTCGGAGCCGCGCGACAGGAACACGCTCTCCAGCCCGGTTGCCGAGCGCTCGAAGTTCTCGCGCACCGCACTGGCCTGGCGCTCCAACGCCGCCCCGACCTGCGCGCCGGTCTCCTCCAGGCTCCGGGCCAGGGTGCCGGCATTCTCTGTGAGACGGCCCGCCAGGGCGGTGCCGGCGGCCTCGAAGGCACCGGTCGCCTCGCCGGCCCGGCTCTCGAAGGCGTGGGTCAGGCCCGCGCCGACCTCCTGAAGGGTGCCGCGCACCGCCTCGCTGGTGGCGGTCAGCGTGTCGATCAGGTCGCTGCCGCGGGCGGTCATCAGGCCGACCACCCGGTCCCCGGCCTCGCCGAGGGAGTCCGTGATGGCGGCGCCGCGGGTCTCGAGGGCCCCGGTCACGCGCTCGCCCGCGCCGGTCAGGGCCGTCACGATCCGGTCGGACGCGCCCTCCAGCTCCTGGCTCAGGCTCTGATGCGAGCCGGTGATGGCGTTGCGCACCCGGTCGGCGTTGGTGACGATCGCCTCGCGCTGCGCCACCAGCTCCTCCACGAGGGAGCGGATGCGGATCTCGTTGTCGGAATAGGCGCGCTCCAGGGTGGCGATCTCGCCGCGCACCAGGGTCTCCAACTCGCCCGCGCGGGCCAGCGCCCGCTCGACGCCGTCGCCCACGGCGGCCACCTCGCGGCGCACGGTCTGCGACATGGTCAGGACCGCGTCGGTCGAGAAGCTCTCGGGCTCGGCGAGCCGCACCGCGACCTCGCCGACTGCCCGGGCGACGAGGCGCATCTCCTGCGCGCGCACCGCCAGCATGGCGGCGATCACGAACAGCACCACGGGTCCGAGCAGCGCAGCGGCGCCGACGCTCGCCTGAAGCGCCGTGAGCCCCGCGACGACGCCGCGCAGATCGCCCTCGGACTTGATCCAGGCGACCAGCACGAGGAGGCCGATCCAGGCGAGGCCGGCCGCGAGCGCGACGAGATACGGCTTGGGCGAGGAGCGCACCCGCAGAGTCTGTTGCAGGATGCCGATGTTGCGCCGGTCGTCGTTGGCGACAAGCGACCGGTCGGGCGGCAGGAGGCCGCCTTCCCGGCGCGGGCGCTCGAGGCCGGGCGGGGGCAGGTCGGAGGCGAGCGGCGGGTCGAGGTCCAGGCGTGGCGGCATGGTCCGGCCAGCCGCGTCCATCCCCCCGTCGCGCAGGGGATCGGTATCGCCGACATCGGGCAGGCGCGGCTCAGCGCGGCCGTCGAGGCCGGTCGGCGTCAGGGCGTCGAGGTTCAGCGCCTGCTCAATCGCAGAGAGCGCGGCCTCGGCCGGGTCCTTCAGCTTCTTCTCGGTCGCCATTCAACGCCTCGTGACACGGGTTCACCGGCACCTCGGGGGAGGCTGATGCCGGAGACGCAACGCCCCGTTTACCATTACAAGATTAGACCTGAGCAGCGATTGCCGATACCCGAGTCCCGGTCAGCCCCAGAAAACGTTAACCGAATGGTTACCGACCCTGCCGCTCACCGCGCCCGCATCGTGCCGCAGGGAAGGGGTCCGGCGCGATCCCCGACTGGCGAATCAGGGGGTGAATTGTGTGGATCAGATCCGCAATCCCCAGAGAACACCGAATCCAACGGCTCCGGCGCACCGCCGATCGACCGTTCGGTCGGTCCTGCGATAGACCGGGCGGCCCTCGACGCCCAGACCGGAGGCGACGCCGATCTCGCCCGCGAGGTCCTGGCGCTGTTCGCCGACCAGTGCCGGTCGATCCTGCCCCGGCTGGCCGATCCGGACCTGTCGCGGCCTGAGCGCGCCGACCTCGCCCATACCCTGAAGGGCTCGGCCGCGGGCGTCGGAGCCACGCGGGTCCATGCGCTGGCGGATGCCGCGGAGACGCGCCTGCGGGGGGAGGAACATGGGGGTGTCGACGACCTCGCGGAAGCGGTCGACACGGCGCTGCGCGCGATCGCGGACGGCCGCGCCTGAGGGCAAGGCCGCCATCCATAAGGTCGCGGGCCGTTCCGGAAACAGGGGTGCAGCGATGCGGCGATCGATCCGGGACGGGTGTCAATCGCCGCGCTTGCATTCCGTGGGTTCAACCGCCAATCAGTCACGCCGCCCGTTGGACTGATTTCGCCCGACGCGAGCCCGGAGCCCCAGCATGCCCAAGATCACCTACGTCGACCACGCCGGGACGGAAAGGACCGTCGAAGGCAGTGTCGGCGCGACCGTGATGGAGACGGCACTGCGCAACAACGTGCCGGGCATCGACGCGGAATGCGGCGGCGCCTGCGCCTGCGCCACCTGCCACGTCTACGTCTCGGCGGACTGGATCGAGGCGGTCGGCAAGGCCCAGGACATGGAGCAGGACATGCTCGATTTCGCCAGCGACGTGCGCGAGAATTCCCGCCTGTCCTGCCAGATCAAGATCACCCCGGCGCTCGACGGGCTCGTGGTGACGACCCCGACGCAGCAGGGGTAGGATCGCGTCCCGTGCTGAAGCGGAACGCCGCGATTCAAGATGAGCGCGCGTGACGACGGTTGGACTCCGGCAGAACCGGAAGCCGGCGCCTCCTGGGGAGACGACCCGGCAGCGCGAGCGGCCCTTCTGGCAATCGCGAGGGCGGACATCGAAAGCGGCCGTTTCATCGCGGACAGCGATGTGAATGCCTGGCCTGAGGCCTGGGAGAAGGGGGACGCTGTCGCGCTTCCCGAGGCCTCGACCCGCTGACTCAAGCGCCAAGGCTCGATGCGCTCCTCGTCCCCTCAGAGCTACAGGATACAGAGGTTTCAGGTTTCGGCAGGCTCGGCCGCCGGCTTGAAAAAGCGCGGGGCCCCTCTCCCGTGTGGACTGCGGTCTTCACCCATCTGCGCCGACGCTCTCTCCTCCCCCTTGTGGGGAGGGGAAACGCGCTTGTTTCTCAAATCCTTGGCGTTTCGTGGAGACGTGTAGATCCGCTTGCGCGCACCGGAGAGGGGGCACGCTGCGCTCTCCCACGACCTGAGTGTCCGACGCAGATATGTGAATTTCGCAGACGACAGACGGCTGAGATGCACGGAGCCGGCTGCTCCTTCTTCACGCGCGACATACGAAACCGGCCACCCCTGTGAAAGAGGACACTGCCGCTGTCCTGGCAGAACGCGTCCTGCCCATGCCAGACCCATGTCAGCGGTCGACCTTCAAGGCCCGGTCACCCGAGCCACCACGATCAGCCCATCCACGATCCCTACCGCACCAGCGCCCGTGCCGCCGCGTCGAGCCCCTCCAGGGTCAGCGGGAACATCCGGCCCGAGACCAGCCGCTGCACCATGCCGATCGACTGCGTGTAGCCCCAGTGCGTCTCCGGCACTGGGTTGAGCCAGGCCGCCTTCGGGAAATGGTCGAGGAGCCGCTGCATCCAGACGGCGCCGGCCTCCGCGTTCCAGTGCTCGACCGCGCCGCCGGGCGCGGCGATCTCGTAGGGGCTCATCGAGGCGTCGCCCACGAAGATCAGCCGGTAGTCGCTGCCATAGGTGCGGATCACGTCGAGCAGCGGCGTCTGCGCCTCGTGGCGCCGCCGGTTCTCGGTCCAGACCGCCTCGTAGGGGCAGTTGTGGAAGTAGTAATGCGCGAGATGCTTGAACTCCGAGCGCGCCGCCGAGAACAAAGCCTCGGCTTGCTCGATATGCCAGTCCATCGAGCCGCCGACATCGAGGAACAGCAACACCTTCACGGCGTTGCGCCGCTCCGGCCGCAACTTCACGTCGATGTAGCCCTGGCGGGCGCTCGCGCGGATCGTGCCGTCGAGGTCGAGTTCCTCGGCCGCCCCCGCCCGGGCGAAGCGGCGCAAGCGCCGCAGCGCGAGGCGCATGGTGCGCGCGCCGATTTCGCGATCGTCGTCGAGATCCTTGAACGTGCGCTTGTCCCAGACCTTCACGGCGCGGAAGTTGCGGTTTCCGTCCTGGCCGATGCGGATCCCTTCGGGATTGTAGCCGTAGGCGCCGAACGGCGAGGTCCCGCCGGTCCCGATCCACTTGGAGCCGCCCTGATGGCGCCCCTTCTGCTCGGCCAGCCGCTGCTTGAGGGTCTCGAACAGCTTGTCCCAGCCGAGCGCCTTCAACTCCGCCTTCTCGGCCTCGGTCAGGTATTTTTCCGCGAGCTTGCGCAGCCACTCTTCGGGAATGGGCGTCGGCTCGACCGCCTCGCCGAGGGTCTCCAGCCCCCTGAACACCGTACCGAACACCCGGTCGAACCGGTCGAGATGCGCCTCGTCCTTCACCAAGGCCGTGCGCGACAGGAAGTAGAAGGCCTCGACCTCGTGCCCGGCCAGCCCCTGGTCGAGGCCGCCCAGCAGCGTGAGGTACTCCCTCAGGGAGACGGGGACCTTGGCGTCTCGCAGGGCCGTGAAGAACTGCAGCAGCATCTGAGACAAACGCGCCAGTTGGCGATGCGGGTCAAGTCCAGGCGAATCGAAACCACCGGCCCCAAGCCGCTCTGGACTTTCCGTCAGCGACCGCGAGTCTTCGCGAATGGTCGACAAGATTCAGCGCCGAAGCCCGAGTCGATTTCGGCACCCCCGAGAGTCTCTCCGGGCTCTCGACTCGCAAAATCTGGGCATAAGTCGTCGAATCTGTTGATATGTGCCGCAGCACCCCTCGGGCAGTCACGCAATCCGTCATGGGAATCGCTCAACTCGATGGATCGAGTGGGTGCGGACGCGGCGACGCGGTCCGCACAGGACAAGCGAGGAGGCCTGCAATGGCGGTCATCCTGCGGAATCTGACGGAATTCAAGCGGTTTCTCGGGAAGCCGGGGGCGACGATTCAGTTGGTGCGCAACACCTTCATGGACCGTCAGCCCGCGGCGACCCGGGAGGCCTATCGCGACAAGGGCATGTACGTCCCGCGGACGGTGCAGGCCCTGTCGCGCAAGGCCGCCGTGTTCACCCTGCGGGGCCATCCCGGCACGGTCTGGCTTTACTGGGATAAGGGCGCGCGCGGCTGGCGCTTCTCCGGCGACACCGTGACGGTGCCGCTTGTCACCGGCCTGGGGCCCGCCGATGAGCTGGTCTACCGATGCAGCTTCGCCGAGGGGTTCGAGCCGGCGACGCGCAACCGCGTGGTGCGGCGCCCCAAGGTCACAGAGGCGCAGCCCGCCTTCGTCTGACGAAAACCCGCGGCCTCTGTGCGCCGATCCGTTCACCGTGAGGCGGACAGCCAAGGCCGCGTCGTTTGCGCGGCCCGCGTGAAGCTGGACGCGGCCTTGTACTCCGTCGGCGTGTGCCCGAACCGCTCTTTGAAGCGGCGGGAGAAATGCGCCTGGCTGGCGAACCCGCATTGATACGCAATGAGCCCGACCGGCACGGAGATGTGGGCCAGATCGGCGAGCTTCGTGCGCGCCAATTGCAGACGCCGCTCCCACATCCAGTCCATCAGCGCGATGTTCTCCGCGCTCGCCACCTCCTGAAGCCGGCGGACCGAGATGTTGAGCGCAGCCGCGACGTCGTTGATCGACAGGCCCTCGACGCCGATGTGCTCGGTGATGAAGGCCTGCGCCCGGCTTACGATCGCGGCGCCGCTCAGAGACCGGGGTGGATCGGTTTGCAGCTTCTCGGAGAAGCCCGCCGCGATGAGCTCGACGGCGACCGCGGCCATCCGCGCCTGCCGATCCGGATCGAGCGTCGCGCCGTGCTTGATCAGCGACGCGAGGTATGAGGCGATGATGGGAAAGCTCGTCTGCGTCGCGTCGATCGACAGGCCCGTCAGGGACCGGGCCGGCCCGACCGCCTGCTCCAGCACAGCCCGCGGGATGAAGACGTTGATGATGTCCAGGCCCTCCGGATGGGCACCCAGAAAGGGCTGGGTGTTGTCCATGAGCGAGATCCCGCCGGGGCTGGACCTGCAGTATCGGCCGTGCTCCAGATTGAAGACCCGCTCGGAGGCGAGGATGACGAGATAGGTATCGTTATCCGAGGATCGGATGTGCGACTTCGCCCGGCTCATGGCGTGCGGCGTGCCGACGTAATGACCGATCGCGAGATTATCGACGGTCAACGCGTTCAGTGCGGCGTGAAACCCCTTCCGCTCCACGTCCACGAACTCGAAACCGCCGAACATGGATCGGCAGGTCTCGATCCAGTAATCGAAGCGCGCGCCGGGCGGCACTTCGTCGGTGCTCATCTTCAGCGTCGCGTAAGCGGAGATATCGCGCTTTCCGCCGATCCGGGGGAACCGGCCATCCCCTTCATACATGGCGGCCCCGCCCGATGCGGCCCGGCCCGATCGGATCGAGCCAGCAGCGCGACGGCTGGTCTTTCGTCGCGGTCGGTCGCATTCGATGCGCAGCCATCACCGTCAGGATACGTGTTCCGGCCCTCATGAGGCTCGCCGACCGATACAGACTGGCCCGCCGGAGACACGTTACAGTGGTAAAAAATATTTAACAACTCGCATCCGCAATCAAGACTCCGGTGAGACCCCATCGTCCCGCGAATACATCATTATCAGTTCGACATTTCAACGTTATTCTAATATTTCGCCTAATAAATACATCTAAAAACAAATAAAACCAACGTATATCAAAAAAATTATTGTTTACATATGTTCAAACCGATACGATATCGTGCTGCCTGCGGGTCGACACGGTCGCAGGGGTACGTCTCCCCAGCTGCCCATCCGTGCCACAGGCGACTACGCCATGTCTGGGTCAGAACGCACCGGATCGGCGCAAGGGCGCAGTTGAAGCCGTCCGTCGATCGACCAAATCCAGCGCGCGGTCATTCCTCTGGGTCCGGCAGCCGGCTGGGCCTGGGCTGAGAGCATCAGCCCAGGCGGTGGCTTCCGACTTTCGAAAAAGCCGGCTCACGCCTCCTGGCCGGCCGCCGCCTGGGGCTCCGGCTCCCGCTTGACCGGCGGCTTGCCCAGGGTCTTGCCCACGGTGCGGCGGGCCCGGAAGATCGGCTTGGCCTCGTTCTCGCGCTTCTTGAGCAGGGCGCGGTATTCGTCCCGCCGCTCGTGGATCGACGCGATGACGAGCCCCATCGGCACGCCGACATCGACCAGCACCGCCTCCGACAGTTGCAGCGAGGCCTCGATCGTCTCCGGCACCGCGTCGTCGACCCCGAGTTCGTAGAGCGCCGTGGCGTGGCGGGCGTCGCGGGCCCGGGCCACGATGGTCAGGTCCGGCCGCTCGGCGCGGGCCGCCGTCACCGCCGCCTCGACCGCCCGGGGGCTGTCGAGCGTCACCACCAGGGCGCGCGCCGAGGCGATATCGCAGTGGCGCAGGATCTCGGTGTTGCCGGAATCGCCGAAATAGACCGGCTTCCCGGTGCGGCGCTGCTCGGCGACCCGGGCGGGGTCCGAATCGAGGGCGAGATACGGGATCTTGTGCTTCTCCAGCATCTCGCCGACCTGCCGGCCGACGCGGCCGAAGCCCGCGACGATCACCCGGTTCTCCACCTTCTCGGGAAGCGGTGTCTGCGCCCCCGCGGCGGCCTGGGCCTGAGCGGTCGCCCGTTGCTTGAGCCGCCGGCCGACCGCCGCGAGCGCCGGGATCATGATCATCGTGACGGTGGTCACCACCAGGGCGGCGGCCCCGACCTCGTCGGGCACCAGCCCGGTCGCCATGGCGCCGCCGATCAGCACGTAGGCGAATTCCCCGCCCGGCCCGAGCAGCAAGGCCGTCTCGATCGCCACCGGCCGGGGGATCTTCATCACCGGCGCCGCCATCACCACCACGGCCCCCTTGATGGCGACCAGCGCCAGGGCGAGACCCAGGATCGCGCCCGGGGTCGCCATGAGCTGGGCCGGATCGAGGTTCATCCCCACCGAGACGAAGAACACGCCGAGCAGCAGGCCCTTGAACGGGTCGATGGTCGCCTCGATCGCCCGGCGGTACTCGGTCTCGGCGAGCAGCAGGCCCGCCACGAAGGCGCCGAGCGTCATCGACAGGCCGCTCGCCGCCGCGGTCAGCGCCGTGCCGACGATGACGAGGAGGCAGGCCGCCATGAACAGCTCGGTCGAGCGCGTGCGCGCCACGAGCTGGAACAGCGGGCGCAGGGCGAGGCGGCCCGCGATCACGATCAGCACCAGCGCCACCGCCGCCTGGCCCAGCGCCATGGCCAGCGCCCAGCCCTTGTCGCCCCCATCGTCGCGGCCGAGCACCGCGATGGCGAACAGGGCCGGCGCCACCGCCAGATCCTGGAACAACAGCACCGCGAAGCTCGTGCGCCCGGTGGGGGCGTTGAGCCGCTTCTGCTCGGCCAGGACCGGCAGCACCACCGCGGTGGAGGAGAGCGCGAGCCCGATCCCCACGATCGCGGCGCCGACCAGCGGCACGTTGAGCCCGTAGAGGATCATCGCCAGGATCAGCGTGGAGCAGCCGACCTGCAGCGAGCCGAGGCCGAAGACCAGCCGCCGCAGGGTCCGCAGACGCTCCCAGGACAGCTCGATCCCGATCATGAACATCAGGAAGATCACGCCGAACTCGGCGAGATGGGAGATCTCGGCCCGGTTGCCGATGGTGAAGAGGTGGACGAACGGATAGGCCTCCGCCAGACGGCCGAGGCCGTAGGGTCCGAGCAGGGCGCCGGCGCCGATGAAGCCGAGCACCGGCGAGATCCGCAGGCGGTGGAACAGCGGCACCACGATCCCCGCGGTGACGAGGAACAGGATCGCTTCCTTGTAGGAACCCGGATGGACCTCTGGCATCGGCGTCGGATCGAACCTCGTCTCTGGCGGCGGCGGGGGTGCCGATCACGGCTTCGCGATCATGGGTCCCAGGCCGACGGGGAGCAAACGAATTCCTGCCAGGTTCAGGTGTGCTGCGACACAAGCCGGATACATGAATCGGGTGAGACATTTCCGCCACCCGGGCGGCGGGCCCGGTATCGTACAGTGCAGGCGTGCGCGGCGGCCTAAAATCGGCACAATGCGCGCATACACGCAGGAGTTAAACCGGGGTTAAACTCGGCTGGCTGTGCCCGGGACCGGACCCGATGGAAGTGTTGAGGCCGATGATCTCCATCAAATCGATCTTTGCCGGTCCCAAAGCGCCCCCCAACCGCGACCGCAAGCGCGAGGAGCGCGAGTGGAGGCTCGAATCGGACCGCTGGCGCCATCAGCGTCACGTCGATCGGGGCTACCGCGTCAAATGGGGCTACGTGGCGATCGCCTACCTCGTCGAGTTCATGGTGATCGGCGCCTCGCTCTGGGGCGCGTGGCTGTTCGCGGGCGTCTACAGCGACGGCGACTGGCACGCCTTCTATTTCATGCTGCTGGCCCCCCTGGTCTACGCCGCGGTGGAGCTGTGCCGGGTGCCGCTGGGCATCCTGGCCCGCACGCAGCGCTCGCATTTCGTGCGCGGGCTGGCGGTGCTCGGCATCATCTTCGCCGCCGGCGTGACCACCAAGTCGGTGTCGCAGCTCGGCGAGATGATGTTCCATCCCCGGCTGATGGAGGCCGCCAAGGCCAAGACGGCCCTCAAGGACGCCCAGGCCGACCGCGCCACGATCGGCGACCGGATCAAGGCGGCGGACGAGCGCGTCGCCCAGTACACGGTCGAACTCGACCAGATCGAGAAGCGCGCCGCCGACAACGCCCAGCAGCTCGCCGGCCTGCCGGCCCAGCGCTGCGAGCGGGTCTTCGGCACCAACAGCAAGGGCCGGTCGTACCAGAACCTGAAATGCCTCGCCGACCCGCGGGTGGCGGCCCTGTCGGCGCAAGTCAGCAAGGCTTCGACCGACCGCGCTGCCCTGGTCAAGAACCTCGAGGAGGCCCGCAAGGCCCGCGCGGCGCTCGATCCTGGCGCCGCCGACCGGCGCGTTGCCGATGCCGAGCAGGGCTACCGCAACGCGGTCAACCGCTCGCAGCTCCACTCCTTCACCGCCATGGTGTACGGCGTCGATCCGATCGACGTGACCGAGAGTCAGGTCCACGCCTTCCTGCGGATCTTCGTGTTCGTGCCGGCCATCTGCGCCGCCTTCGCGTCGACGATCCTGGCGCTCTGCGCGGTCTCGACCCGCCGGACCTTCATGGATGAGGACGACCTCGGCGCCGCCGTGAACCCGGAGGCCGCCCCCTACATGCTGGACGCGATCGCCGACGCGCTGCGCTCGAACCCTGAGCCGATCCTGCCCCGGGCGGCCAACGCCTCCGGGGCGGTCATCCCGATGAACCGGCCGGTTCCGGGCCAGCAGGCCCTGCCCGGGCAGAACGCTCCGGGCCAGACCCTGCCAGCCGCGGGAGCGGGCGCATGAACTACGTCGCCGGCGGAACCCCTGAGAACGTCGCCCTCGCTCAGCAGGTGAATTCCCGCCTGCGGGCGGATTCGAGCTACGTCGCGGCCCGGGCCTTCCTGTTCCGGGCCTTGGGCTTCGGGGCCTTCCTGTGCCTCGCCGGAATTGGCGTCGGCGCGGCAGCCTATGGCTGGGCCACGCTCAACCAGTTCGATACGGCGGCGGAGAAGATCGCCTCCGCCATGCAGGCCGCGCTCTCGGACGTGACGCTCAAGACCAAGGGCGAGGTCACGCTCACCGACAACACGCTCAAGCTCGAAGGTCTGCCCAAGGCCGCCACCGGGTCACCGACCCCCACCCGGGCGCAGCTCGGCAGTGACGCCACCCCGGCCTCGAAGGCTGCGGTGAACACCACCTTCACGGTGTTCAAGCAGGTGCCCTATCTCGACGGGCAGATTGTGACCGGCTGGAACTTCAAGGACAACGCCGATCAGCCCTACCAGCAATATTGCTACTTCTCCCGCCGCACGGCCGAGGCGAAGGGTCAGGTCGAGATCAAGATCGACCTCGCCATGGACGGCAAGACCCTGCCGCAGCCGCAGAAGTCGGACGTGAACCTGGAGATCCTGGCCCGGAACTGCGTCTGGCACGAGAAGGGCTGAGGCAGGCCCAAGGAAAAGCTCGAGGATCCGATCCTCAGCCTCATCCTGAGGTGCCGTAGCGTAGCGGAGGCCTCGAAGGAGCCCTCCAGGAATCGCGCGGCTGACTGGAGCCCTCCTTCGAGGCCCGCTGACGCGGTCACCTCAGGATGAGGGGGTGGGTGGGACAGGCGCTGTCAGCGAAGCCGCGCCGTCAACCGCTTGCGGCCCGCCCGCACCCCGCGTTACCCGTTCTCCCAGGCCCCTCTCTCCGAGACCGCGATGCGCTTTTCCGGCACCGAGTCCTACGTCGCGACCCCCGACCTCACGGCAGCGGTCAACGCCGCCGTGGTGCTCGAACGGCCGCTCCTCGTGAAGGGCGAGCCCGGCACCGGCAAGACCGTGCTGGCCGAGGAGATCGCCAAGGGGCTGAACGCGCCGCTGATCGTCTGGAACATCAAGTCCACCACCAAGGCGCAGCAGGGGCTCTACGAGTACGACGCGGTCTCGCGGCTGCGGGATTCCCAGCTCGGCGACCCGAAGGTCTCGGACATCGCCAACTACATCCGGCGCGGCAAGCTCTGGGAGGCGTTCACGGCGCCCGAGCGCCCGGTCCTGCTGATCGACGAGATCGACAAGGCCGATATCGAGTTCCCCAATGACCTGCTCACCGAACTCGATCGGATGGAATTCCACGTCTACGAGACCGGCGAGACCGTCAAAGCCGTGCGGCGGCCGATCGTGATCATCACGTCGAACAACGAGAAGGAATTGCCGGACGCGTTCCTGCGCCGCTGCTTCTTCCACTACATCACGTTCCCCGATGCCGAGACGCTGCAGCGGATCGTCGACGTGCACTATCCGGGCATCAAGCACCGCCTCGTCGAGGAGGCCCTGCGGACCTTCCTGGCGATGCGCGAGGTGCCGGGCCTCAAGAAGAAGCCCTCGACCTCCGAGTTGCTCGACTGGCTGAAGCTCCTCGTGTCCGAGGACATCGCCCCCGAGACCCTGCGCGAGCAGGACGGCCGCAAGCTGATCCCGCCCCTGCACGGGGCGCTCCTGAAGAACGAGCAGGATGTCAGCCTGTTCGAGAAGCTCGCCTTCATGATGCGGCGCGAGCAGCGGGGCGGCTGACGCGCACCGCGCTTTCGGCTAGAGCCGTGCCCCATCGCGTTGCAATCGTGCGCGGCGCCAAGCTTTTGTTGTGACGCGCTCTCTTACGCCGAACCGGTGTCCACTTCGGCGGAGAGCGCTCTAACCGGCATCACGAGACCGCGAGGCCGGTCCGAAATTCTTGCAGGGGCTGACGTCATGCGCAGGCTGATCCTGTTGCGGCACGCCAAGTCGGACCGCCCGGCGGGCGTCGCCGATCACGGCCGACCGATCAACGACCGGGGCCGGCGGGCCGCGCCGGCCGTGGGGACTCGTCTCGCCGAGGAGGGTGTGCGGCCGGACCTTGCCCTGGTCTCGACGGCCCAGCGCACCCGGGAGACCTGGGAGGCGATGGCGGCCATGCTCGGCGACCCCGAGATCCGTTGGCAGCGCGAGATCTACGAGGCCTCGGCGCACCAAATTCTGACGGTGATCCAGTCGGCGCCCGACAGCGCCGCCACGGTGATCGTCGTCGGCCACAATCCGGGGTTGGGCGATCTGGCTTCGGACCTCGGAGGGGAGGGGCCGCGCGCCGTGCGCAACCGCCTGGCGCTGGAATTCCCCACCGCCGCCTACGTGGTGATCGATTTCGACACGGACAGCTGGGCCGAGATCGGCCCGGGGCAGGGACGTCTGGACCGGTTCGTCCGCCCCCGCGACATCGACCCGGATCTCGGCGGCTGAAGCGTCACGGGATCCCAAAGGGCTAAAGCCCTTTGGCGGGGTGTCGGGGCGGGGCCCCGATATCGGGCTTCGCCCGAGCCCATCAGGGCTCTGCCCTGAACCCGCAAAAGGGCTCGCCCTTTTGAAACCCTGACGTCCGTCACGCCACCGGCACCGCGATGGCGTGCGTGGCGACCTCCGCGTGGGAGGGCAGGGGCGAGCCCGGCACGAACGCCTCGAAGGCCGCCCAGAAATCCTGCCGGATCGCATCGCGCTCGGACAGGATCTCGTGGCGCGAATCCGGCAGGACCAGGATGTGGCCGGCCTTGAGCCGCGCGGCGAAGCGTTCGGTGTCGGGGGTTCCGCAGACCGGATCGGCGCCTGCGGCGACGATCAGGGTCGGCAGGGTGATGCGCGGCGCGGCGCGCGGATCGCGCAGGCGCGCCATCGCCCGGAACGACTCGGCGAGCCACGCGATCGTCGGATCGCCGACCGCGCCGGCGCCGACCTGCCGGGCCGCCGCGGCGTTGCGGGCGTAACGGACGGGATCCCGCGTCAGGCGGTTGCCGGGATAGGGATTGGTGGCGATCGAGACCGGCTTGCCGAACGGGATGTAGCGGCCCCCGAGCCCGAGCCGGTGCAGACCCTGGGACAGCAGGGATGCCCCGGCCGGCCAGCGGATCATCCGGATCGACAGCATCGGCGCCACCGTCACGAGGCGCCGGAACGGCAGCCAGCCGTCGAGCGCCCCGAGCAGAGCGACGCATCCGCCCATCGAGTGGGCGAGCCCGACATGCGGCTCCGGCATGAGCGGCATCAGCACGGTTTCGGCGACGGCCCGCAGGTCGAGCCGGTAATCGTCGAACCGGGCGACGTGGCCCTTGTGGGGGTCGTCCACCCGCCGGTCCGACTCGCCCTGTCCGCGCCAGTCGAAGGCGACCACCGCGAAGCCGCGGGCGCGCAGATCGCGGATCGTCTCGTAGTACTTCTCGATGAACTCGGCCCGCCCCTGGAGCAGGCAGACCGTGCCCCGGCAGGTGCGCGTTCCGGATTGCCAATAGGCCGCCCGCAAAGTGCAATCGTCGCGCGTACCCACGGCGATCAGGGTGCCGCCAGGCGGGACCGGATTGTCGGGCGTGTCGCGCAGGGTGAGCAGCGGCTCACCCCCGGCCTTTCGCTCGAACCGCTTCATCGCCCCTCCTCATGCACCGCGGGAGCGTAGCGAAAAAATCTCACTTTTCCCTACGCGCCGGGGTCTTGAACCCCGATTTTCCCCCTCCGATATCTCGTCTGTGCCGGCCATCCGGCGGCACGAAAGACGGGTCCGGCCCCTCGGGGCGGACCGGAATTGCATGTTGCTCACACGAGGATATGTCATGCGTCAGTTCGATCTTGCGCCCCTCTACCGTTCGACCGTCGGCTTCGACCGGCTGTTTTCCGCGCTCGACCAGTTCGCCAGCGCCGAGGCTGCGCCCACCTACCCGCCCTACAATATCGAGCGGACCGGCGAGAACGCCTACCGCATCACCGTCGCGGTCGCCGGCTTCACCGAGGCCGACCTGTCGATCGAGGTGCGGGAGAACGCGCTCACGCTGAAGGGCGAGCGCAAGTCCGAGACCAAGTCGGAATTCCTGCACCAGGGCATCGCGGCCCGCACCTTCGAGCGCCGCTTCCAGCTCGCCGACCACGTCCAGGTGACGGGTGCGGCCCTGGAGAACGGCCTCCTCCACATCGACCTCGTCCGCGAGGTTCCGGAGGCGAAGAAGCCGCGCCGCATCCAGATCGCCACGGCCGGACGCGCCAGCGCTCCGGTGATCGAGGGTGACGTCCGCACCGACGCGGTCCAGCAGGCCGCCTGACCGCGCCCGAACGCGCGGCTTTGTAAGAGCGCCCCGGTCCCCGGCCGGGGCGCTTTCGTATGGCGGCTGTCATAATGGCGTATCCACGCCGTGCTCTGCTTCCAGAGGAGCGGCGCACGACGCGCACCCGGAGCAAACCGGATCATGGTCGCCAATCTCGCCCGCGGAGCCTACAGCGCACTCGGTGCCGGGTGGCACAAGGGCGTGCAATGGGGCGTCGGCGCGCCGATCGCGAAGCTGAGGCGGCGTCACGCGCATCTCCGGGTCCCTGCGGGCGGTCCGACCGGCATCGCCGACGTACTTTCGGCCGAGCAGGCGATCCGCCTGCCCGAGCCGTTCGAGGGGCGCAGCCTCGGCCGCATCGGCAACCTCGAAGTGCGTCTGGCGACGAAGAGATCCGAGATCCGCCGGGCGCAGCGCCTGCGCTTCAAGGTGTTCTACGAGGAGATGTCGGCGGTGCCCTCCGGGCTCGCGGCCCTGTCGCGCCGGGATGCCGACGGCTACGACGCGCTCTGCGACCACCTCCTCGTCCTCGACCA
Source organism: Methylobacterium sp. E-065 (assembly GCF_022829605.1). Classification (GTDB taxonomy): domain Bacteria; phylum Pseudomonadota; class Alphaproteobacteria; order Rhizobiales; family Beijerinckiaceae; genus Methylobacterium. Next base: position 21,453 of record NZ_JAKSYD010000021.1, read on the forward strand.
CACCCCGCCGAAGCGGAAGAAGCCCTTCGCCAAGCCCCGGCCGAAGGTGGTCGGCACCTACCGGCTGCTGCGCAGCGAGGTGGCCAAGCGCCATGCCGGCTTCTATTCCGAGAGCGAGTACGACCTCGTGCCGCTGCTCGCCGCCCAGGGGCACCGGCGGATCCTGGAATTGGGTCGCTCCTGCGTGCTCAAGCCCTATCGGGGCAAGCGCACCGTCGAATTGCTGTGGCAGGGGATCTACGCCTACGTCCTGCACCACCGGATCGATGCGCTCATCGGCTGCGCCAGCCTGGAGGGCACCGATCCGGACCGGCTGGCCCTACCGCTCGCCTTCCTGCACCATCATGCCCGCGCGCCCGAGGGCTGGCGGGTCCGCCCGCTGCCGGAGCGCGCGGTGGCGATGGACCGGCTGCCGAAGGAGGCGGTGGATCCGAAGGCCGCCCTGCAGAGCCTCCCGCCCCTGATCAAGGGCTACCTGCGCCTCGGCGCGACCTTCGGCGACGGCGCGGTGATCGACCGCCAGTTCGGCACGACGGACGTGTTCGTGACGCTGCCGGTGGAGACGATCGGCGCGCGCTACCGGGGGCATTTCGCGCCGGCGGGGTGAGGGGCCTAGGTCCGCACGACCTCCATCCCGTCAGCGCCCTTATCCTGAGGTGCCGGAGCACAGCGGAGACCTCGAAGGAGGGGGGCTGTTGAAAGGTACCAGACACCCCTCGGTCCGCTCCCTACAAATCCCCCAGCGCCAATTGCCCCTGGTTGCGGGCCTTCGGGGGGGCAGCCTTGCGCTCCTTGGGCCGGCTGGCGGTGGCCCGCGCGACCGGCGGCTTCCTCGGCTTCGGGTCCCCCCGCATCCGGGCGACCGCCTTGTCGCGGGCCACGGCCTCGGGGGCGCTCGGATCGTCGGACAGCCACTTGCCGCGCTTGATCACCTCGTTCACCCGGCCCTGATTCACCCCGACCTTGAAGGCGATCTCCTGCTGGGTCATGCCGGTGCTGGCATGCAGGTCCAGGATCGCCCGGGCGAGTTCCGGGGTCATCTTCTGGCCCGTGAGCCGCCGGGCGGGCTTGACCGTGCGGGTCGCGCGGTCGCGCTCGCGCAGGCGCTCCAGCAGCGCCAGCGCCATGTTCATGCCATGCTCGCGCAGGGCTTCCTCGAATTCCTTCAGGGTCGCCATCGGCGCCATCCTCCGCCGGGCACTTGGGCCGGTCATGCTCAGGAGAACGTGGCGGGAACGGCCGGGTTGCGCAAGCCGCGCCGGGCCGGCCTCCCGGATGCCGTGCGGTCATCCACCGGAAATGCAGGCTCTGGCCTCGCCGCGGGCGCTCGGTTACAGGGGTCCGGCATCCGAGACGGCAGGGTCAGCCCGGCACGATGATCAGTCCGATCCGCACAGTCGCCTCAGGCGAATCCCCCGGCTCCCTGGCGCGGGAGCTGGAGGCCGGGGCGGTCCTGCTGTTTCCCGACCTGCCGTTCCCGTTCACGGAGTTCGAGCGCCGCTTCACCGAGCGCCCCTTCGCGGACGGCAAGGCCAAGAACGTCAACATCCGCGGCGAGGCGGCGCATCTGCGTGGGGCGGCCGGCACCCCGGAGGAGCAGGAGGCCCTGCGCCAGCTCCTGATCCGCTACCGCGCCTTCGCCCGGGACCTGATCGGCACCTACCTGCCCGACTATGCCGACCGGGTGAGTCTCGCCGGCACCTCGTATCGCCCCTTCGACGTGGACCGGCGCAAGCTGAGCTGGCGGCGCGACGACACGCGGCTGCACGTCGATGCCTTCCCGTCGAACCCGATCGGCGAGAAGCGGATCTTGCGGGTGTTCCGCAACATCAACCCGGCGGGCGAGCCGCGCCGGTGGCGGGTCGGCGAGGATTTCGGGTCGATGGCGGAGAAATTCCTGCCCCGGCTCCCCGGTTATTCGGCACTTTCGGCGCGTCTCCTCGCGACGCTGCGCGTCACCAAGGCCAAGCGCTCCGAATACGATCACCTGATGCTGCACCTGCACGACGCGCTCAAGCAGGACGAAGCCTATCAGGCCTCGGCCCCCCAGGCCGATGTCGCGTTCCGCCCCGGCGAAACCTGGGTGACCTTCTCGGACCTCGTGATGCACGGGGCCATGGGCGGCCGCTACATGCTGGAGCAGACCGCCTATCTGCCGGTCACCGCCCAGGCCGACCCCAGTTTAAGCCCACAGCGCATCCTGGCGGCCAAGCTCGGCCGCCCCCTTCGAACCTGAGAGAGGGACGTCACCCATGATCCTCGAGATCGCGCAGATCGAGATCAAGCCCGGGATGGAAGCCGATTTCGAGGCCGGCATCACGAAGGCTTCGGCGATCTTCAAGGAGGCCAAGGGCTGCCGGCATTTCGAGGTGCGGCGCTCGATCGAGCACCCGCAGCGCTACCGGTTGCTGATCCACTGGGACACGCTGGAAGCCCACACCAAGGACTTCACCGGCTCGCAGCCCTGGCAGGATTACCGCGCCCTGGTCTCGCACTGCTTCGCCGGGCCCGTCTCCGTCGAGCACACCGAGCAGGTGCTGAAGGCGTTTTGACCGGAGCAGCCGCCAACCGGCGACGGTCAAAGCGTTGCGGCGGGGGCCGCCGGTGCGAAGCAGGGTTCGCAAAAGTGGCTGCCGGTTTTGCGACGAAAACCTGCGATCGATGAAAACCCTAAGCGCACGTTGCGTTGGCGTGCCAACGCAACTTTGCTTAGGCTCCCGCACGACCGATCCCGACGCGAATCATCGGGAATTCGGCAGGTGGGGAACAGGCTGATGGCGCGGCTCGGACGGCTCGCGGGTGCCCTGGCGCTGCTCGGATGGGTCGCGGGCGGCCCGGCGCTGGCCCAGAACGCGGCCGCGCCCCGCACCGCCCCCCGCGCGACCGCGCCCGCCCCGTTCGCCCGGACCGTCGTTCGGGACGACCTCGCCAGCTCGGCAATCCGCCTTGAGGCGGCTCTCAAGGCCGAGGCCGGCACGTCGCTTCGGCCGGCGGCCCAGTCCCGCGTCGCCGGGCAGGCGCTGCTTGCCGCCGGCAAGCCCGATCAGGCCCTCACCCCGCTCGCCGCCGCCGTGGCGGCCGACCCGGCCGACATCCGCAACTGGCAGACCTATGCCCGCGCGGCCGCCGCGGCGTTCGAGACCCTGGACGAGAACGATTACAAGGGCCGGACCCGGCTGCGCGAGCGGGCGATCGCGGCCGCCTACCGTGCCTACGAGCGCTCCGGTACAGCCATCGACGCCGCGGCGTCCCTGGCCCTGGTGGGCGCCGCGGAGGCCGAGCGGGAATCCTGGCGCCCCGCCCTCGACGCCTACGCGGCGAGCCTCGCGCTGGCCGACGACGGCGCGGTCCGGGAGACCTACGACACGCTGCGGGCCGAGCACGGCTTCCGCATCCTCGGCTACAAAATCGATTCCGACGCGGCCGCCCCGCGAGCCTGCTTCACCCTCTCGGACGCCGTGGTGCCCAAGACCGACTACGCGCCCTTCGTGGCCGTGTCGGGCAGCAGCAGCGCCGCCGTGACCGCCGAGGACACGCAGATCTGCGTCGACGGGCTCAAGCATGGCGGGCGCTACGCGATCGTCCTGCGCCAGGGCCTGCCCTCCACGGTCGGCGAGAGCCTGCTCAAATCCGCCGATTACGAGATCTACGTGCGCGACCGCGCCCCGCAGGTGCGCACCACCGGGCGCAACTACGTCCTGCCCCGCACCGGACAGGCGGGCGTGCCCCTGGTCTCGGTGAACGCAGCCAAGCTCGATGTCGAGGTGCTGCGGATCGGCGACCGCGGCCTGCTGCCGACCCTGCGCTCCGAGGACTTCCTGGGCCAGCTCAGCGGCGCTACCGCCCGGTCGATCGCGGCCGAGAAGGGCGTGCGCGTCTGGAAGGGCACCCTCGACACCGCCAAGGCCGAGCTGAACCAGGAGGCGGTCACCGCCTTCCCGGTCCTGCAGGCGGTCGGAAAGCTGGAGCCCGGGATCTACGTGATGCTGGCCCGGCCCTCCGGCACGGCCACCGCGGACGACGAAGGCTACGACACCCAGGCGACGCAATGGTTCGTGGTCTCGGACCTGGGGCTGACCGCCACGAAGGGGCGGGACGGGGTCCACGTGGTCCTGCGCTCGCTCGCCTCCGCGCAGGTGATGCCGGGCGCCGAGATCCGGCTGATCGCCCGCAACAACGAGGTTCTGGGCACGCGCACCACCGATGCGCAGGGCCACGTCGCCTTCGATCCCGGCCTCGCCCGCGGGGAGGGCGGTCTGGCGCCGAGCCTCGTGGTGGCCCAGGCGGGCACCCATTACGGCTTCCTCGATCTCAACCTCGGGGCCTTCGATCTCACCGACCGCGGCGTGAAGGGACGGCCCGAGACCGGCGGGCTCGACGCCTACCTGTTCCCGGAGCGCGGGGTCTACCGCTCGGGCGAGACCGTCCAGATCACCGCCTTGCTGCGCGATGCGGGCGGCGCGGCGGTGCCGGACCTGCCGCTGACCCTCGTGGTGAAGCGGCCGGACGGCGTCGAGTACCGGCGGGTCTCGGTACCCGATCAGGGGCTCGGCGGACGGGCGCTGCCGCTGCCGCTCCTGTCGGGCGCCATGCACGGCACGTGGCGCGTCTCGGCCTATACCGACCCGAAGGCGCCCGCGATCGGCGAGACCAGCTTCCTCGTAGAGGATTACGTCCCCGAGCGGCTGGAGGTCACGCTCAAGGCCCGGCAGGCGGTGCTCCACCGGGGCGAGGCCGCGCAGGTCGATGTCGCCGCGCGTTATCTCTACGGCGCGCCGGGGGCGGATCTCGACGTGTCGGGCAGCGTCACCGTTCAGGCGGCGGCCACGAGTGGCATCAAGGGGCTGGACGGCTACAGCATCGGCCTCGACGACGAGGCCGTGGAGCCGGCCACGCAGGAGCTTCAGGAGCACGCGACCACGAGCGCGCAGGGCAGCGCCGTCGCGACGGTTCCGGTGCCCCAGGTGTCGGCCCTGCGGGCACTGGAGGCCAAGATCACGCTCGCGGTCGGGGAGCCCGGCGGACGGGCCCTGTCGCGCAGCCTGACCCTGCCGATCCTCCCGGCCGGCCCGGTCATCGCCCTGCGCAAGGGTTTCACGGCGTTGAACGACGGTGGGATCGCGGGTTTCGACGTGGTTCTGGCGACGCCTGAGGGCGCGCTCCTCGCCCGGCCGGGGGTAAGCTGGACCCTGTCGCGGGTCGACCAATCCTATCAATGGTATCGGGCGGACGGGCGTTGGTCGTTCGAGCCGGTCAAGACCACCAAGCGCGTGGCCAGCGGTACGGTCGATCTCCGGGCCGGCGGTTCCAGCCGGATCGAGGCGCCCGTGGGGCTCGGCCGCTACCGGCTGGATGTCTCGGCGCCGGGCGCCCTGGAGGCGAGTGCCAGCCTCGGCTTCGAGGTCGGCTGGGGTGGATCCCAGACCGCGGACGCGCCGGATCTCCTCGACCTGACCCTCGACAAGCCCGCCTACGCGGCCGGCGACACGCTGCGGGCCAAGCTCAGCCCGAAGTTCAAGGGGCAGGCCAGCCTGATGGTGGTCAGCGACCGGGTGCACGAGACCCTGGAGGTCAGCGTGCCGGAGGGCGGCACCACGGTGAGCGTTCCGGTGAAGGCCGAATGGGGGGCCGGCGCCTATCTGGTCGCCACCGCCTACCGGCCCCTCGATCAGGCGGCCAAGCGCCTGCCGGGCCGGGCACTGGGTCTGGCGTGGTTCTCCGTGGACCGCGAGAAGCGCAACCTCGACGTCGCCGTGAAGGCGCCCGAGCGGGCGCGCCCGCGCCAGGACCTGACCCTGCCGATCCAGCTCACCGGCCTGAAATCCGGCGAGGCGGCCCGGATCACCGTGGCGCTGGTCGATATCGGCATCCTCAATCTCACCACCTACGCCGCGCCGGACCCGACCCAGTATTTCCTCGGCCAGAGGGCGCTCGGGCCGGAATTTCACGATCTCTACGGCTACCTGATCGACGGCATGCAGGGCTCCGTGGGCGCGATCCGCTCCGGTGGCGATGCGGGCGGCGGCGAACTGGCCGATTCCCCACCGACCCAGGCGCCGCTCGCCCTCTATTCCGGGGTCGTGACCGTGGGGCCGGACGGTGCCGCCAGCGTCACCTTCCCGATCCCCCCCTTCAACGGCACGGGCCGCGTGATGGTCACCGCCTGGAGCGGCGGCCGTGTGGGCCAAGCCCAGGCCGACGTGATCATCCGCGATCCCGTCGTGCTCACCGCCACGCTGCCGCGCTTCCTCGATACCGGCGACCGCTCGCGCCTGTTCGTGGCCCTCGACAACGTCGAGGGTCAGGCGGGCGACTACACGGTCGATCTGAGCCCGAGCGGGCCGGTCGTGGTCGGCGCCAGTGCGTTGCGCCAGACGTTCCGGCTGGAGGCCGGCGCCAAGGGCCAGTTCGCGATCCCGCTGACCGCGGCGGGGCCGGGCACGGCGCGGCTCGACCTCGCTCTGTCGGGCCCCGGCCTTCCGACTGCGCTGAACCAGAGCTTCGCCCTCGGGATCGCGCCCGGAACCGGCACCCTGCTGCGCCGCTCCGTGCACAGCCTCGCCCCCGGGGCGGCACTGACGGTCACGCCGGATCTGCTGGCCGACCTGCTTCCCGGTACCGGCAGCGTCTCGCTCTCGGTCACGCCGCTGCCGGGCCTCGACGTGGCGGCCCTGCTCCAGGCGCTCGACCGCTATCCCTATGGCTGCTCCGAGCAGGTGGTCAGCCGGGCGATGCCGCTGCTCTACGTCAACAAGCTCGCCACGCTGGAAAAACTCGCCCTCGACGCGGGCGCGGACGACCGCGTGCGCGAGTCGATCGAGCGGCTGCTCGCCCGCCAGGATTCGAGCGGCGATTTCGGCCTGTGGTCGGCGCAGGGGTCGAGCGACCTGTGGCTCGACGCCTACGTGACCGATTTCCTGACGCGGGCCCGGGAGCGCGGCTTCGCGGTGCCGCAGAAAGCCTTCGCCCAGGCGCTCGACTACCTGCGCAACGCAGTGGCCAACGCCTCCGAGGTGCAGAACGGCGGCGCCGACCTCGCCTACGCGGCCTACGTGCTCGCCCGGAACGGCCGCCCGGTGATGGGCGACCTGCGCTACCTCGCCGACACCAAGCTCACCAACTTCTCCTCCGCGCTCGGGCGGGCACAGCTCGCCGCCGCCCTGGCGCTGCTGGGCGACCGCGGCCGGGCCGCGCGGGCGATGGAATCGGCGCTCACCGTGCTGCGGGCGGAGCGGGACAAGGGCCAGTACCGGGCCGATTACGGCTCCCGCCTGCGCGACGGCGCCGGGCTGATCACGCTGGCGGCCGAGAGCGGGCTGACGCAGGGCGCCCTCGGCCCGGTCGCCGCATTGTTCGGCGAGGAGCAGCAGACCGAGCGGTCGACGAGCACGCAGGAGAACGCCTGGATGGTGCTCGCCGCCGAGAGCCTGTCCAAGGAAGCGGACGCCCTGTCGTTCAGCCTCGACGGCGCACCGCAGACCGGGATTCTCGCCCGGGTCTACCGACAGGCGCGCTTGGCGGAGCGGGGCGTGCAGCTGGTCAATACCGGACGCGGCTCCGTGCAGGTCGCCGTGACCGTCAACGGCAATCCCCTGGCGCCGGAACCGGCAGCCTCCCAGGGCTACACGGTGGAGCGGAGCTACCACCGCCTCGACGGCAGCCTTGTCGATCCGGCGGCGGGCCTGCGCCAGAACGACCGGCTCGTGGTGGTGCTGAAGGTAAGCGAGGCCAAGGCGGAGGCTGCGCGCCTCCTGCTGGTCGATCCCCTGCCGGCGGGGCTCGAGATCGACAACCCGAAGCTCCTCGATGCCGACGTGCTCCAGAGCCTGGCCTTCGCCAAGTCGGATGTGCAGCCGGTCCATACCGAGTTCCGCGACGACCGGTTCGTGGCAGCCTACGACCGCGACCCGAGCCAGTCGGCCTTCTTCACGGTGGCCTACACGGTGCGGGCGGTCTCGCCGGGGACCTACGTGCATCCGGGCGCCACCGTGGAGGACATGTACCGCCCGGCGCGTTTCGGGCGGACCGCAACCGGGAGCGTCACAGTCGCGGCAGCGAAGTAGGCGGCGGCGGGTCCGGCTGCTCAGGCGCTCCGGCCGGTTTGCTGCGTTGCGGCAGGCGCATGGTGCGCTGCGGAACCGCGGCCGAGGCCCACCCATTCCCATGGTGTCCCGTCTGGAACCCGTGGAGGTGATGCCCGATGCCGGACCTCGACGCGCTCACCGGCCCCACCGCTCGCGCACTCGCCTACCTGCCGTGGTGGGCCGAGAGCCTCATTCTTATCCTGGCCTGCTGCGCCGTCGTGATACCGCTCCACGGAATCGTCTACCGGGCGGTGAAGCGGGCGGTCGCGACCAAGACATTGTTCTGGCGCTCGCTCGTCGCGCGGACGCGTGGTCCGAGCCGGTTGGGCCTGATCGTGGTGGCGATCAGCCTCGCCTCGACCATCATGCACCTGTCCTGGGAGGTGCGGATCGCCCTCAACCAGATCCTGCTGGTCGCCTTCGTGACGCTGACCGGCTGGTGCTGCGCGACCGCGCTCCACATCGCCACGGTGATCTACCTGCGCCGGTTCAAGCTCGACGCCGAGGACAACCTCCTGGCGCGCAAGCACTTCACGCAGATGCGCATCCTGGAGCGCGCGGGCGTCACCCTCGTGGCGCTGATCACCCTTTCGGTGGCGCTGATGACCTTCGAGCCGGTGCGCCAGTACGGCGTCAGCCTGCTGGCCTCGGCGGGGGCAGCGGGTCTGGTCCTCGGTCTGGCGATGCAGCCGGTCCTGTCGAACCTCGTGGCCGGGATCCAGATCGCGATCACGCAGCCGATCCGGATCGAGGACGCGGTCATCGTGGAGAACGAATGGGGCTGGGTCGAGGAGATCAACGCGACCTACGTGGTGGTGCGCCTCTGGGACTGGCGCCGGCTGGTCCTGCCCCTGACCTACTTCATCCAGAAGCCGTTCCAGAACTGGACACGCGATGGCGCCTCGCTGATCGGCAGCGTCTTTCTCTACGTCGACCACCGCGCCCCGGTGGCCGCGATGCGCGAGAAGCTGACCGCGATCGCTCGCGCGTCGCTGCTGTGGGACGGCAAGGTGGTCAATCTCCAGGTGTCGGACGCGAAGGTATCGACCATCGAGATCCGGATGCTGGTGAGCGCCCGCAACGCGCCCCAGGCCTGGGACCTGCGCTGCGAGGTCCGCGAGGCGATGATCACGTGGCTCCAGGCCGAGCACCCGGAGGCCCTGCCGCGGCAGCGCACCGCGTGGGTCGGGGCCGAGGAGCAGCCCCTGCAACGGGCGGACGGGCGGCGGATCGCGGCGTGAGCGTCTTGGGCGGTCGGACGCTCAGGCGAGGGCCGAGCGGATATCGGTCTGCGAAAAATCGGCGCCGATATAAAGCAGCGGCACGTCGTACACCCGCGCACAGGCATAGGCGAAGCAATCGCCGAGGTTCAGGCGGGCGGGGTGGCGGCCCTTGCCGTAGCGGGTATGGGCCGTGATGGCGAGTCGTGTCTCCGCAGCCGCAATTGCGACCCGGGTGACACCGGTGGCGTCCAGAAAATCATCCACGATTTCTTGAGCGACTTCGGGTGGGACGGACTTAAGCCGGGCGATGGCAAGTGCCGCCTCGTAGACTGCAACACCGCTCGTGAGCCGCACGGGACCCTCGCGTAGCCGCTCCAACAGCGGCCGATGCCCTGGCTCGCAGACAACGATCGCCACGATGGCGGATGCGTCGACGAACATCACTCGTCGTTCAGACTGTCGTAGAACGCCTTGTCCGCCTTGAGGCCCGTAGATGGGTAGGATGCCAACCGGTCCTGGATTTCCTTGACCCGTTCCATGAAAGACTCACGCTCCGAGTTCTGCCGACCCAACTCGTTCACGAGCGCGAGTCGCACCGCCTCGGTCTTGCTCACGCCGGCCTTCAATGCCAGCGTCTCGGCCAATCGATTCACCTCTTCGCTGCGGATGTTGAGCGGCATGATGGCCTCCGTGTAGACACTCGAGGTTAGTGTCTACACGCCGACGCTGCAAGCAGCCCGTACCCCGACCCAGGATCCCGATGACCCGCCTCGACGAGGCCCGCGCCGCGCTTAAAAAAACCTTCGGCTACGAGGATTTCCGGCCCGGCCAGGACGAGGTGATCGGCGCGGTGCTGGACGGCGCCGACGTGTTCGCCGTGATGCCCACGGGCTCGGGCAAGTCGATGACCTATCAACTGCCGGCTCTGGTCGATCCGGGGCTGACCGTGGTGGTCTCGCCGCTGATCGCGCTGATGCACGATCAGGTGCAGCAGATGAAGAGCGTCGGTGTCGAGGCCGCGACCCTCAATTCGAGCGTATCGGAATCCGACTCGCGCGAGACCTGGCGGATGCTGCGCTCGGGGGAGCTCCGGCTGCTGTTCGTCTCGCCCGAGCGCCTGCTGATGGAGGGCTGCATCGAGGCCCTGCGCGGGGCCGGCGTCAGGCGGCTCGCCGTCGACGAGGCGCATTGCGTCTCGCAATGGGGCCACGATTTCCGGCCGGAATACCGCGAGATCGCCCGCGCCCGCACGGCGCTCGGCAACATCCAGACCCTGGCGCTGACGGCCACCGCCGATGCCGCGACCCGCGCCGAGATCGCCGAGCGGCTGTTCCCGCAGGGGCGGCCGCCAAAGATCTTCGTCCACTCCTTCGACCGGCCGAACATTCGGCTGACCTTCCAGCCGAAGGACAACCCGGCCCGGCAGATCGAGCGCTTCCTGAAGCACCGGCGCGCGGAGAGCGGGATCATCTACTGCTCGTCGCGCAAGCGCGTCGAACAACTCGCCGAGACCCTCAAGAAGGACGGGTTCGACGCGTTGCCCTATCATGCCGGCCTCGACCAGGGCACGCGGATGCGCAACCAGGACCGGTTCCTGCAGGAGGACGGGGTGGTGATGACCGCCACGATCGCCTTCGGCATGGGCATCAACAAGCCGGACGTGCGCTTCGTCTGCCATGCCGACATGCCCAACAACGTCGAGGGCTACTATCAGGAGATCGGCCGCGCCGGCCGCGACGGGCTGCCCGCCGACACCCTGACCCTCTACGGCCTCGACGACATGGCGCTCCGCCGTCGCCAGATCGACGAGAAGGAGATCTCCGACGAGCGCCGCCGGGTCGAGCGGCGCAAGCTCGAGGCGATGATTACCCTGTGCGAGGGTGCCACCTGCCGGCGGCAATCGCTGCTCGGCTATTTCGGCGAGGCGAGCGAGCCCTGCGGGCGCTGCGACCTGTGCCGCGGCGGCGTCACGCTGGTGGACGGGACCGTCTCGGCCCAGAAGATCCTGTCGGCGATCGTGCGCACCGGGCAGCGCTTCGGCGCGGCCTACATCTGCGACGTGGTCCACGGCAAGGAAAGCGAGCCGATCCGCCGCAACGGCCACGCGAGCCTGAAGACCTTCGGGGTCGGCGCGGACAAGCCTGTGGCGGCATGGCGGGCGATCTTGCGCCAGCTCTTCGCGGCCGGGGCCATCGCCGAGAATACCGACGGCTATGGCGGCCTGTCGATGACCGCGAAGGGCGAGGCGATCCTGTACGGACGGGAGCCTGTCCAGCTCCGCCCCGATCCCGAGCCGAAGGCGGAATCCCGCGACCGACGCCGCGCCGCGCCCCGCGAGGACGGGGAGATCACGCTGTCGGAGACCGACGAGGCGCTGTTCCAGCACCTGCGCGGCCTGCGCGCGACGCTGGCCCGGGCCGAGGGGATCGCGGCCTTCATGGTCTTCCCCGACCGGACGCTGATCGAGATGGCCCGCCAGAAACCCGTCGATCTCTGGGCCCTGCGCACCGTGCACGGGGTCGGCGAGCGCAAGCGCGAGGCCTATGGCGAGCGGTTCGTGGCGGCGATCGCCGACTTCCTGTCCCATCCCCCAGCGGCGTGAGCTGAGGCCCGCCGTCTCAACGCGCCGCGGCGGTTGGTGTAGGCAGGGCGCCCCAACCGAATCGATCGGACCCGTCATTTCTGTTTCCGCACCCGTGACCGATACGCCGCCCCGGACTGCCCCGGATGAAGCCGCAGCCCGATCGGGACCGCCGCGTTCACCGATTCTGACCTCCCGGACCGTGTTCTACCTGCCGGGCTTCGACCCGCGGGAGCCCGAGGTCTACTGGGGCCTGTTTCGCCGCGAGGCCCGCCTCACCGCGTCCCGGCGCGGCGCCGCGATCACGGTGGGCGATCCGGTCCGCTCGGCGGACGGGCTCGACCTCGCCTGGAGCGTGCAGTCGCGCGGTGTCAACACCCGCTATGTCCTGCTGCGCTGGGAGGACATCGTCGGCGCGCGCTTCCCGCAATCCGGCTGGGCCCGCCTCCGGGGCGTCCCGACGCTGCTTTGGCGGCTGTGGCGCTCGGGCTACGCGGCCGCTCTACACCGGGAGGGCTGGCGCTTCTCCACGGTGATCTTCGGCGTGCATCTCATCTATCTGGCTCTGGTCGGCCTCAGCCTCGCGCTGGCGGGGGGGCTCGTCGCCCTGGCGCCGGACGCGCTGCGCCCCTGGTCCCTGCTGACGGTGCCACCCCTGGCCTACGCGATCCTGGCCGGGCTGATGCGGGTGACCCGCGGCAAACCCCTCTATGTCTCACACCTCGTGGACGACACCGCCTTCACCCACGCCTACGCGGCCGGTGCGGCGCCCGAAATGGCCCCCCGCCTCGACGCCTTTGCGGCCCGCATCCGTGCCGCCGAGGGCGAGGCCGACGAGGTGGTGGTGGTCGGACATTCCTCGTCGAGCTTCCTCGGGATCGAGGTGCTGGACCGGGTACTCGCCCGCGATCCCGGCTTCGGAACCCGTGGCACGCCGGTCACCTTCGTGAGCATCGGCAGCGTCATCCCGTGGCTCGGTCTCGACCCGGCCGCGCAGGGGTTCCGCGACGCACTCCTGCGCTTCGGGCGGGCGCGGCAGATCGGCTGGATCGATGTGCGTGCCCCCTGGGACTGGCTATCGATCCACGCCCAGAACCCCTTGGCCGCCTGCGCGCTCACTCCGCCAGACCCGGAGCGCCCGGCCGTGCTCGGGGTGATGATCAACGACCTGATCACGGGCAGCGATGTCCGCCGGCGCCAGTGGAACCTGTTCCAGATGCATTTCCAGCTGCTCATGGCGAGCCAGAGCGTGGGCGGCTTCGATTATCTCGACCTGATGACCGGGCCGGAGCCGGTGCATGATCTGATCGCCCGGGGTCGGGAGAATGGGCTGCGAGAGGGGCCGGATGGCGATGCCGATCCTTGATGGATTTGGGCGCTTTGACGTTTTGAAGGATCGTTGCCAGCCGCCCCCCGCCCCGTAGGTGATCCGCGAGCCCGCGAGGCCACGTTCCCGCGCCGGAATACCCACGGATGTTGCCAGGGCGGGCGCTTCCGCTCTAGAGCCGGGGCAGCCTAGATGCCCGCCCGGTCCGGGCTCGCCGCGGCCCGTGTCTCCCGGAACGGGCCGCTCTCTGCCGAGACCCTTCGCATGTTCCGCAACGACGTTCCGATCACCCCCGAACTCGTGGCCCAGCACGGCCTGACGCCGGACGAGTATCAGCGCTTCCGCGGCCTGATCGGGCGCGACCCGACGCTGACCGAACTCGGCATCGTGTCGGCGATGTGGAACGAGCATTGTTCCTACAAGTCCTCCCGCAAGCACCTGCGCGGCCTGCCGACCTCGGCGCCGTGGGTGATCCAGGGGCCGGGCGAGAATGCCGGCGTCATCGATATCGGCGACGGCCACGCCTGCGTGTTCAAGATGGAGAGCCACAACCACCCGAGCTATATCGAGCCCTACCAGGGCGCGGCGACCGGCGTGGGCGGCATCCTGCGCGATGTCTTCACCATGGGCGCGCGGCCGATCGCGGCGCTCAACGCCCTGCGGTTCGGCTCGCCCGACCATCCGCGCACCCGCGCCTTGGTCTCGGGCGTGGTCGCGGGGGTCGGCGGCTACGGCAATTCCTTCGGCGTGCCGACCGTCGGCGGGCTGACCGGCTTCCACAAGCGCTACGACGGCAACATCCTGGTCAACGCCATGGCGGTCGGGCTCGCCCGTACCGATGCGATCTTCTACGCCGCCGCCACCGGGGTCGGGAATCCGATCGTCTATCTCGGCTCCAAGACCGGCCGCGACGGCATCCACGGCGCCACCATGGCGTCGGCCGAGTTCGACGAGGCCACCGAATCGAAGCGCCCGACCGTGCAGGTCGGCGATCCCTTCGCCGAGAAGCTGCTGCTCGAAGCCTGCCTGGAGCTGATGGCGTCCGGTGCGGTCATCGCCATCCAGGACATGGGCGCGGCCGGGCTGACCTGCTCGGCGGTCGAGATGGGCGCCAAGGGCGACCTCGGCGTCGAGCTGGACATCGAGAAGGTCCCGGCCCGCGAAGCCGGCATGACCCCCTACGAGATGATGCTGTCCGAGAGCCAGGAGCGGATGCTCATGGTGCTCAAGCCCGGCATGGAGGCGGAGGCCGAGGCCATCTTCGTGAAGTGGGGCCTCGATTTTGCGGTGATCGGTCGGACCACCGACACGCTGCGCTTCGTCGTCAAATGGCACGGCGAGACCGTCGCCGACCTGCCGATCAAGGAACTGGGCGACGAGGCCCCGCTCTACGACCGGCCGCATCTCGCCAACACCCACCAGCCGGTCATCGCGGCTTCCGAGGTGCCGGCCCCGGCCTCGCTCACCGTCGCGCTCAAGCGCCTCGTCGGCTCGCCGGACCTCGCCTCGAAGCGCTGGGTGTTCGAGCAGTACGACCACTTCATCCTCGGCAACACCGTGCAGAAGCCCGGGGGCGACGCCGCCATCGTCCGGGTCGAGGACGGGCCGAAGGGTCTGGCGCTGACCTGCGACGTGACCCCGCGCTATTGCGAGGCCGACCCGGTCGAGGGCGGCCGGCAGGCCGTGGCCGAGGCGTGGCGCAACATCACGGCCGTTGGCGCTCGTCCGCTCGCCATCACCGACAACCTGAACTTCGGCAACCCGGAAAAGCCCGAGGTGATGGGCCAGCTCGTCGGCTGCCTCCAGGGCATCGGCGAGGCTTGCCGGGCGCTGGATTTCCCGGTCGTGTCCGGCAACGTCTCGCTCTACAACGAGACCAACGGCGTCGGCATCCTGCCGACCCCGACCATCGGCGGCGTCGGCGTGCTCGACGACGTGGCGCGCCACGCCACCATCGCCCTCAAGCGCGAGGGCGACGTCCTGGTGCTGATCGGGGTGAGCGAAGGCTGGCTCGGCCAGTCATCCTACCTGTCGGTGATCGAGGGTCGTGAAGAGGGCGCGCCGCCCCCCGTGGACCTCGCCCTGGAACGCCGCAACGGCGATTTCGTCCGCGGCCTGATCCTGGCTGGCACCGTCGACACGGTCCACGACCTCGCGGATGGCGGCCTCGCGGTGGCGCTCGCCGAGATGGCGATGGCGGGCGTGATCGGCGCGGCGCTGCCCGACGTTCCGGTGGATCTGGCGCCCCACGCCTACCTGTTCGGCGAGGATCAGGCCCGCTACCTGCTGGCGGTGCGGCCGGAGGCGGCCACCGAGATCCTTTCGGCCGCCGCGGCCCAGGGCATCGCGGCGGCCTCGGTGGGCGTCACCGGCTCCGACCGTTTGACCCTGCCGGGCGGCGAGACCATATCGCTGGCCGACCTGAATGCGGCGCACGAGGGCTGGCTGCCCGCCTACATGGCGAGCCAGCCGGCCGCGCCCGCCGCCTGACCCCTTCTCCCAGGAGTAACCCGATGCCGATGGATGCGGGCGAGATCGAGCGCATGATCCGCGAGGCCCTGCCGGACGCGCAGGTGGAAATCCGCGACCTCGCCGGCGACGGCGACCACTACGCCGCCACGGTCCTGTCGGCGGCCTTCAAGGGCAAGACCCGGGTGGCCCAGCACCAGATGGTCTACGGCGCCCTCCAGGGCCGGATGGGCGGCGTGCTCCACGCCCTTGCGCTGACCACGGGCGTGCCGCAGGATTGACACCTCACACGGGAGTCCTCCCGATGGATCGACCGAGTCCCTACGACGACGATATCGTGACCTGGGCTGAGGAGCAGGCGACGGCACTGCGCGCGCTGGCTCAGCGGCCTGACCTGTCGAACGTGGTCGATTGGGCGAACGTAGCCGAGGAGATCGAGAGCGTGGGTCGTTCGCATCTGCGGGCGGTCGAGGGCCTGCTGATCCAGACGCTCGCCCATCTCTTGAAGCGCGTATCCGCCCCGTTGGCACCCGCGAGCTTGCATTGGCGGGAAGAGATCGCGACCTTCCAGTTCACCGCATGGAACGCCTACGAGGCGTCGATGCGGCAGAGGTTGAACTGGGACAGGATCTGGAAATCCGCCGTCACGGCGGCCGAGGCCGGTCTCGGTGCCCACGGGAACGTGCTGCTTCCGGGGCTGCCGAAGGCCTGCCCGATCCGTCCTGAGGACCTTCTGACCGAGACTTTCGACATGGAGCGCGCGCTTCGCACGCTCGCCACATCGGTTGCACGCCGCTGACTCAGACCTCACATACGATTGTCGAGCAAGGACAGAACGATGACCGACGCCAACACGACCATCCAGAACGAGATCACCTCCCAGGACGTGGTGGTGTTCATGAAGGGCACGCCGCAGATGCCGCAATGCGGCTTCTCGGGGCAGGTGGTGCAGATCCTCAATTACCTCGGAGTGCCGTTCAAGGGCGTGAACGTCCTGGCCGACCAGGGCATCCGCGAGGGCATCAAGGCCTTCTCGAACTGGCCGACCATCCCGCAGATCTACGTGAAGGGCGAGTTCGTCGGCGGCTGCGACATCACCCGCGAGATGTTCCAGTCGGGCGAGCTGCAGACCTTCCTGACCGAGAAGGGCATCCCGGTGAAGACCGCCGCCGCCTGATTGTTTTTGGAATTCACGAGACGGATCGGGGCGCCTGCGGGCGCCCTTTTTCGTAGGCCCGCAAGGACGAAGGCCCGATCAACGCGGCTCGCGCGCGACGAACAGGGCCACGCAGCCGACGACCGTGATGTCTGCCGACCGGAAGCGCCGATCCAGCGCCGCCCGCAGCTCCGGCAGGGTGTCGGCGGCGTTCGAGAACACCCCCTTGCGGTTGTAGACCCGCATCAGCGCCCGCGCTGCGGCCGTGGTCGGGACGCCGCCTGCCAGGATCGTGGCGCCGAACACCACGCCGTCATCGCGTAGGCAGGGCCGCACCGTATCGAAGGCCTTGGCCTTCTCGGCGATGTCGCCCGGGAGGCAGTGCAGCAGGTAGGTCATCCCGATCGAGTCGAACGGCGCGATCCCGGTGGCCAGGGTGCCGAGTACGTCGATGCGGTAGGTCTCGGGCCGGTAGCGTTCGATCCGACGGGCTGCGAAGGCGAGGCTGTCGGCGTTGAGGTCCATCAGACCAACCCGCGGCCGAGGTGTGGGGAAGCGGCACCGGTCAAGATACCAGCCGGTCCCGACCCCGACATCGCAATGCGCCAAGCCCACGTGCCGGTCATAGAGATCCAGGATCCGCGCCGTGGGGCAGCGCCAGATCAGCGGGTTCGACAGGCGCAGCACGACGAGGTCGTAGATCTGCAGGGTGCGCGGATTGTAGATCGCCTGCCCGGCCTGTGTGTCGGTCGCCATCGCTCTCCATGGGGTCAGCCGTGGGCGGCGCGCATTCGCATTCGCCGACGCGATCGCCTATATCAAAACCTTTCCAAGTGGATGGATTGTTTGAACGCCATGGCGAGCCCGTCGCTCGACAGCGCCCGCGCGGCCGATGCCGCGATCGAGAAGGCGCCCGATTTCCAGCCCGCGCTGCTGCCCGGCCGGCCGCCGTCGCTGGTCGGCCTGACCCGGGACGCCCTCAAGGCGCAGCTCATCGGCATGGGCGTGCCCGAGCGCGAGAGCCGGATGCGCGCCGGCCAGATCTGGCACTGGGTCAACTTCCGCGGGGCGACAGACTTCGCCGAGATGACCACGATCGGCAAGGCGCTGAAGGCGCAGCTCGCCGAGCACTTCACCCTAGAGCGGCCCGAGGTGGCAAGCCGCCAGGTCTCCCGGGACGGCACCCGCAAATGGCTGTTGCGGATGGCGCCGACCAACCCGCAGGAGCACAATCGCGGCGCCGAGATCGAGTGCGTCTACATCCCGGGCCCGGACCGCGGCACGCTGTGCGTGTCCAGCCAGGTCGGCTGCACGCTGACCTGCTCGTTCTGCCACACCGGCACGCAGCGCCTCGTGCGCAACCTGTCGGCGGCCGAGATCGTGCAGCAACTGGTGGTCGCCCGGGACGAGCTCGGCGACTGGCCCGGCCAGATGCCGAGCCGGGACGCGGGCGGCTCCGGTGAGGTCGGCCGGCTCGTGACCAACATCGTGTTCATGGGCATGGGCGAGCCCCTCTACAATCTCGACGCGGTGGTCGACGCGGTCGGGGTGATGTCGGACCAAGAGGGGCTCGCTTTGTCCCGCCGCCGGATCACGGTCTCGACCTCCGGGGTCGTGCCGCAGATTCCCCGGCTCGGCGAACAGGCCAACGCCATGCTGGCGATCTCGCTCCACGCCGTGCGCGACGACCTGCGCAACGAGTTGGTGCCACTCAACCGCAAGTACCCGATCGCCCAGCTGCTTGACGCCTGCCGCAGCTATCCGGGCCTCAGCAACGCCCGCCGGATCACCTTCGAGTACGTGATGCTGAAGGGCGTCAACGATTCGGACGCGGATGCCCGGGAACTGGTCCGCCTGCTCAAGGGCATCCCGGCCAAGATCAACCTGATCCCGTTCAACCCCTGGCCGGGCAGCCGCTACGAATGCTCCGACTGGGACCGGATCGAGCGCTTCTCCGAGATCGTGTTCAACGCCGGCTACGCCTCGCCGGTGCGCACGCCGCGCGGTCGGGACATCCTGGCGGCCTGCGGCCAGCTCAAGAGCGAGACCGAGAAGCTGCGCGCCCGCGCCCGGATGATGCAGGAAGAGGGCATCGGCGTGGAGGGCTTCTACGCCGGCGCCGACGACTGAGCGGGCGGCCGAAAACCGCCTCTGAGGCTCAGCCGCCGTGGAACTCGGCGACGTGCTGGGCCACGATCGCATCAAAGGATGCGTCCGCCCGGAAGCCGAGCGCCAGCGCCGCCTCGGGCTCGAACGCCTCCGGCCAGGAGCCGACGATCCGCGCGATGGTGGCGTCGGGTTCACGCCGGATCAGCGCCACGGCCTTGTCGCCCGCCGCGCGGCGCAGGGCCTCGATTTCCTCCGCCACCGTCGCCGAGACGCCCGGCATGGTCAGGCTGATCCGCGGCCCGATCACCGCCAGATCGAGCCCGGCCGCGTGGATGAGGAAGCCCACCGCGGCGGCAGGGCTCGCGAACCAGTGCCGGACCGTATCGGGCACCGGCAGGATCGCCTCCTGACCGGCCAGCGGCTCACGGATGATCCCGGAAAAGAAGCCCGAGGCCGCCTTGTTGGGCTTGCCCGGCCGCACGCAGATGGTCGGCAGCCGCAGGCCGATCCCCTCGAGGAAGCCGCGCCGCGCGTAGTCGGCGAGCATCAATTCGCCCATCGCCTTCTGCACCCCGTACGAGGAGGCCGGGCGCAGGATGTGGTCGTCCGGGATGACCTTGGGGAAGGGTGGCCCGAACACCGCGAGCGAGGAGGTGAAGACCAGCTTCGGCCGGTAGCCATCCGCCGCGTTGGCCGCGCGGATCGCGTCGAGCAGCAGGCGGGTGCCGTCGAGGTTGACCCGGTAGCCGAGTTCGAGATTCGCCTCGGCTTCGCCCGAGACCACGGCGGCGAGGTGGAAGATCACCCCCGGCCGTTCGGCGATGGCGGCTTCGGCGGCACCGGGTGCCGTGAGGTCGGCGGCCTCGGCCCGGACCGCGCCGGAAAAGCCTTCGGGTGCGGCGGGTGGCACGACATCCAGCAGGGTCAGCGCGGTGAGCGGTTGACCGCCGACGCGGCCCTCCTTCACCAGAGCGTCCACGAGGCGGCGGCCGATCATGCCGGCGGCGCCAAGGATCAGGGCGTGCATGAAAACCTCCCGAGAAACGTCATGGGTTTCCAAAGGACGAGTCCTTTGGCGGGTGCAGGGCAGAGCCCTGCTGGACGTATCCGGGACCCGGGTTAGGGGGCCCCTTCATCGCATCATGTCCAGGGCACGGCCGAAGAAATTCGCACCGCCGAAATTGCCCGATTTGAGGGCGAGCAACATCGGCTCCGGCCGGCCTGCGGTGCGCAGAACCGGCACGCCCGCCGCGATCTCGGGACCGAGCAGGAAGGCGGTGAGGCCCAGTCGGTCGACCACCGCGCCCGAGGTCTCGCCGCCGGCCACCACGAGCCGGCGTACCCCGCGGGCGACGAGGCCCTCGGCGATCGCCGCCAGCGCCGACTCGATGGCGTGGCCAGCGGCATCGACGCCGTGCTCGGCCTGGAGGGCGCGCACCGACTCGGGCGGGGCCGAGGTGGCGATCAGCACTGGGCCAGAGGGAAGGCGCTCCTCCGCGAAAACCAGGGCTTCGGCGACCACGTCGGCGCCCGCGAGCAACCGCACGGGGTCGAGGCGCAGCACCGGCATGATCGACTCGGCGGCGGCGACCTGCTGGAGCGTCGCCTGCGAGCAGCTCCCGGCAAGGCAGGCCGAGGTTCCGCCCACCGGCTCGCCGATGGCCGCCCCGGCGGCGTCCTTCGTGCCGCGCCCGTCGGCCGCCAATGCGCGGGCGAGGCCGAGGCCGAGCCCGGAGGCGCCGACCGAGAACTTTCTGGTGACGATCGCCCGGCCGAGGGTTTCGAGGTCGCTGTCGAAGATCGCGTCCGCGATGGCCGCGCCCTTACCCTCGGCGGCGAGCGCATCGAGCCGCGCCGCCACGGCCTCCGGGCCCCGGGCGACCGTGGCGGTGTCGATCAGGCCGACTGGGCTCGCGCTCTGCCGGGCGAGCACGCGCACGAGGTTGGCGTCGTGCATCGGGTTGAGCGGGTGGTCCTTGAGCGGGCTCTCGTTCAGGGGCACCGAACCGACGAACAGGTTGCCCTGGTAGACGCTGCGCCCCGTCTCCGGGAACGCCGGGGTGACGAGCGCAATGGCCTCGCCCGCATCACCCCGCAGGGCGTCCATCACCGGCCCGATATTGCCCGCATCGGTCGAGTCGAAGGTGGAGCAGATCTTGAACATCACGTGGGCGGCGCCCCTTGCCCGCAACCAGGCTTCCGCCTCACGCGAACGGGCAACAGCCTGATCGGCCGGGATCGAGCGGCTCTTGAGCGCCACCACCACCGCGTCGGCCTCCGGCAGGGCCCGGCCCTCCTCGGGCACGCCGATGGTCTGGATCGTGCGCAGGCCCGCCTTGGTCAGGGTGTTGGCGAGGTCCGAGGCGCCCGTGTAATCGTCGGCGACGCATCCCAGGGCGAGGCTCATCGGGCGTTCCCTCTATAGGCGCTGAGCCAGCCGAGACCCGCGACGGTGTCGGCGGCCGGGATGTACTCGCAGCCGACGAAGCCGGCGTAGCCGAGCCGGTCCAGCTCATCGAACAGGAAAAAGTCGGCCATCTCGCCGGTGCCGGGCTCGTGCCGCTCGGGGACGCTCGCCGTCTGGACGTGGCCGATGATCGGCATCAGGGCGCGCAGCCGCATGGTCACGTCACCGTGCAGAATCTGGCAATGGTAGAGGTCGAACTGAAGCTTCAGGTTCGGCAATGCCAAGTCGCGGATCAGGTCGGCGGCCCGGCCGAAATCGTTGAGGAAGTAGCCCGGCATGTTCCGGCCGTTGATCGGCTCCAGAACGAGGTCGAGGCCCGCCGGCGCCAGCCGTTCCGCCGTCCAGGTGACCGCCCGCCGATAGGCTTCGGCGGCGCGCGGATCGTCATGCGGGGCGAGGCCCGCCATCAGGTGGAGGCGGCCGACGCCGGTCGTCTCGGCGTAGCGGAGCGCGGTGTCGACGCCCGCCTTCAGTTCATCGAACCGCTCAGGAAACGCCGCCAAACCACGCTCACCTTTGGTGAAATCGCCCGGCGGCAGGTTGAACAGCGCCTGGGTCAAACCGTTGCCCCGAAGACGCTCGCCGATGGCTTCAGGCGGGTGTTCGTAGGGGAACAGGAACTCGACGGCGTCGAACCCGGCTCGCGCCGCGGCTTCGAACCGGTCGAGGAACGGCACCTCGTTGAACATCAGGCTCAGGTTGGCGGCAAAGCGCGGCATTTTTTTCGGACTTTCTATTCGATTCTCGACATGCGTCTGATCCGCTCTTCGGACCTTCATCCAATCAATCCACCTCATCCTGAGGTGCGGCGAAGCCGCCTCGAAGGAGCACTCCAGCAGACCGCGCGATCCCTGGATCCCTCCTTCGAGGCCTGCGCCGCGCTCCGGCACCTCAGGAGGAGGACGTAGATGGGACAGGCCGTTGCCAAGCGTTACGCCTTCCCCGGCAGCGTCGCGCCCGAGACCTGCGCGTAGAGCCGCGCCACGGAGGCGTCATCGTCCCGGCCCATGCCGGCGCCCGACGCCATCAGGAACATCTGCAAGGCCGCGGCCGCCACCGGCACGGGGTATTTTTCCACCCGCGCCATGTCCTGCACGATGCCGAGATCCTTGACGAAGATATCGACCGCGCTCTTCGGGCTGTAATCCGCATCGAGGATGTGGGGCACCCGGTTCTCGAACATCCAGGAATTGCCGGCGGATTTCGTGATCACCTCGTAGACGCGCCGCAAGTCGAGACCCTGCTTGGCCGCGAACGCCATCGCCTCACAGGCGGCGGCGATGTGGACGCCCGCGAGCAGCTGATTGATCATCTTGAAGGCCGCGCCCTGGCCGGCCGCATCGCCGAGTTCGTAGAGCGTGCCCGCCATGGCATCGAGGGCGGGCCGCGCCTTCGCGAAGGCGGCCGCCGAGCCCGAGGCCAGGAAGGTCAGGCCACCGTCGGCCGCGCGGGCGGCGCCGCCGCTCATCGGGGCGTCGAGGAAGTGGCGGCCGGTGGCCTCCAGCCGGGCCGCCAGGGTGCGCGCGACAGCCGGGTCCATGGTGGCGGAGGAGACGAACACCGCGCCCCCCGGCATCGCGGCCGCGGCGCCGGCCTCGCCGAACAGCACCGCCTCGGTCTGGGCGGCGTTGACCACCACGCTCACCACCACGTCGGCGTCCCGCGCCGCCTCGGCCGGGTTCGGGGCTCCCCGGCCGCCGGCCGCTTCAAAGCGCGCCACCGCCTCCGGGTTCACGTCGCAGGCGACGACGGAAAACCCCGCCCGCAGGAGCGAGCCGGCCATGCCGGAGCCCATGGAGCCCAGGCCGATCACCGCGGCGCGGCGGGTGGGGGTGTCGGTGGTCATGGGAGGCCTCTTGAATTCCACAGGCGGTATCTCATGCGCCCCGTCATCAAGCTCGACGCGCTCTCCTCCCCCTTGTGGGGAGGGGAAAGGCCTCAGCGGTTGACCATCCGGGCCGGCGTCACGAACACGCAGATCGAGCCGACCACCAGCATCACGGCCAGTGCGTAGAGGCCGGTGGCGGTGCTGCCGGTGGCGTCGCGTAGCGCCCCGATCACGTAAGGGCTGACGAAACCCGCCAGATTCCCCACCGAGTTGATCAGCGCGATCCCGGCCGCCGCGCCCGCGCCGCTCAGGAACGCCGTGGGCAGCGACCAGAACAGGGGCGAGCAGGTCAGCACCCCGGCCGCCGCCACCGAGAGCGCCGCCACCGCCACCGTGGTCGAGCCGGCATTGGCGGAAACCACGAAGCCCACCGCCCCGATCAGCGCCGGGATGATCAGGTGCCAGCGCCGCTCGCGCATCCGGTCGGCGGAGAGGCCCAGCAGGACCATCACCACCGCCGCGCACAGGAACGGGATCGCGCTGATCAGGCCGATGTTGAAGTTGCCCTGCACGCCGGACGCCTTGACGATGGTCGGCATCCAGAAGGTCAGCCCGTACTGGCCGGTCACGAAGGCGAAGTAGATCAGGCTCATGAACCACACGCGGCCGTTGCGGAACACCGTGGCGATCGAGTGCGGGCTCGTCTCCTTGCCCTGGTTGTCGGCCGCAATGTCGCGCTCGAGAAGCTGCTTCTCGGCGTCGGTCAGCCACTTCGCCTCGGACGGGCGGTTGTCGAGGTAGAGGAACACGGCGACGCCGATCAGCACCGCCGGCACCGCCTCGATCAGGAACATCCACTGCCAGCCGGACAGGCCGTGGGTGCCGTTGAGCGCGTCCATGATCCAGCCGGAGAGCGGGTTGCCGAAGATCCCGGAGATCGGGATCGCCGCCATGAACACCGCGATCACCTTGGCCCGGCGATGGGCGGGGAACCACGAGGTCGTGTAGAGGATCACGCCCGGATAGAAGCCGGCCTCGGCCAGCCCGAGCAGGAAGCGCATCCCGTAGAAGCTCCATTCGGAGTTCACGAACACGAAGGCGCCGGAGATGATCCCCCAGGTGACCATGATCCGGGCGATCCAGACCCGGGCGCCGACCCGATGCAGGATCACGTTCGACGGCACCTCGAACAGGAAATAGCCGAGGAAGAAGATCCCGGCGCCGAGCCCGTAGACCGTCTCGGAGAACTTCAGCTCCTGGGACATCTGGAGCTTGGCGAAGCCGACATTCACCCGGTCGAGATACGCCACCACGTAGCAGAGCATCAGGAACGGCACGAGGCGCCAGAACACCTTCGCGTAGGTGCGGTCGGCGAAGGTCTTGTCGTCCGCTTGTGCGGTGGCGCCCCCGAGCGGGGCGGCTTGGACCGGCATGGGCGTTCTCCCTGGTCCGCACGATCCCGCGTCCGGACGAATAGTGGTCTTCGCCGCTCGATGGCGACGTTGCGCGGAGCGATAACGCAGTTTGGCAGCGCTGCCAATCCGGTTGTGCGAGATAATGCAGGCGGCTATGTCAGGTGTCGCAACGCGCCCTCTCTCCCGTGCGGGCTTGCGAATTCACACGTCTCGCTCCGAGGCTGAAAGCTCTCAGGAGAACGCGCTTTTCCCTCCTCCTTGCGGGGAGGGGTCAGGGGTGGGGCAGAAGGCACCGCCACGCCTGATCCTGCACCACCCCCACCTCCAACTCCTCCCCGCAGGGGGGAGGAGAGAGTGTCGGCGCGTTTGTGTGAACATCGGAGCCCGCACGGGAGAGGGGACCCGCGCCCGACCGGATCCGTTCGGCCACTGGGCGCTGTCATCGCATAAGAAAACCGCGCCGGGAGAAGCGGGGCCATGGACGACATCCAGCCGCCGGGGCGGCTCGTCACCCTCACCGATGTCGCCCGCGCGGCGGGCGTCGGCGAGAGCACGGTCTCGCGGGTCCTGCGCAACCACGGTTCCTATTCCAAGCGCGCCGGCGAGCGGGTGGCGGAGGCGGTCGCCCGCCTGGGCTACGTGCCGAACCGGCTGGCCGGCAGCCTGGCGGGGCAGGGGGCGAGCGCGCGGCTCGTCGGCGTCGTGATCCCGTCGCTCGCCAACGTGGTCTTCCCCGACCTGCTGCGGGGCCTGACGGCGGCGCTCGACGCCGAGGGCATCCCCTGCGTGATCGGGGTCAGCGACTACGATCCGGACCGGGAGGAGGCGCTGGTTGCCGCGCTCCTGTCCTGGCGCCCGGCGGCGCTGCTGCTCACCGGGCTGGAGCACAATCCCGGAACCGTCGCCTTGGCGAAGGCCGGGGGCGTGCGCGTGGTCGAGATGATCGACACGGACGGGGCGGGGATCGACGCGGTCGTCGGCTTCTCCAACCGGGCCGTCGGGGCGGCGAGCGCCCGCCACCTCATCGCGCGGGGCTACCGGCGGATCGCCTATCTCGGCCACGACCTCACGATCGATCTCCGGGCGGGCAAGCGGCTGGCCGGGTTCGAGCATGCCCTGGGGGAAGCGGGTCTGAGGCTTGAGGCCAAAGAAATCCGGCCGGGGCCGTCCTCGCCGGCTTCGGGCCGGGCGGGGCTGGAGGCGCTGCTGGCGCGCGTTTCCGACCTCGATGCGGTCTACTTCTCCAACGACGACATGGCGCTCGGCGGTTATTTCGCCTGTCTGGCGGCGGGGCTGGCGGTGCCGGGGCGGCTGGCGCTGTTCGGCTTCAACGGGCTCGACTTCGCGGCCGCGATGCCCCAGCCCCTGTCGACGGTGCGCACGCCGCGCCTGGAGATCGGCCGCCAGGCCGCCGCTTGCCTGACCGGCGAAGGCCCGAAAAAAATCGATCTCGGATTCGAGCTGATCGAGGGAGCGACCGCATGAGCGACGAGAGCCGGCTGCGCGAGGAGATCTGCCGCTACGGCCGCTCGCTGTTCGAGCGGGGCCTGACGCCGGGCTCGTCGGGCAACATCTCGCTGCGCCTGCCCGACGGCGGCTGGCTGGTGACGCCGACCAACGCCTCGCTCGGCTTCCTCGACCCGGCACGGATCTCGCGGCTGGACGAGCAGGGGCGTCTCGTCTCGGGCGACAAGCCCACCAAGGAGATCCCGCTGCACAGCGCGCTCTACGAGAGCCGGAGCGAGGCGAAGGCCATCGTCCATCTGCACTCGACCCATGCGGTGGCGGTGTCGATGCTGCCGGAGATCGACCCGCGGCAGGTGCTGCCGCCGCTGACGCCCTACTACCTGATGCGCACCGGCGGCACGGCGCTGGTGCCCTATTACCGCCCCGGCGACCCGGCCGTGGCGGACGCGATCCGGGGGCTGGCCGGGAAGTACAGTTCGGTGCTGCTCGCCAATCACGGCCCGGTGGTGGCCGGCGACAGTCTGGAGGGCGCGGTCTTCGCCACCGAGGAATTGGAAGAGACCGCCAAGCTGTATTTGCTACTTCGCAATCTCAACCCGCGGCAGTTGAGCCCTGGGCAGGTGGCCGATCTGGTGAGCCATTTCGGGCTGAGCCTGCCGGAGGCCGAGGATCATACCGGGCACGATCACGGGTGAGGGCGGTGGGCTCGCACTCCCATCAAACCACCTCATCCTGAGGTGCGAGCGCAGCGAGCCTCGAAGGAGCCCTCCAGAAGCCGTACCGATCCCTGGAGCCATCCTTCGAGGCCTCCGCTACGCTCCGGCGCCTCAGGATGAGGGCGCAGGGGGGAGCAAGGGCGTCGCGTCTTACCCCTCGATCTTGGCGAACTCCGCCACTTCCCGCGTTGCGGCGCGCAGCGCGTTGAGCAGCAGCAGGCGGTTCTCGCGGAGTTTTGGATCGGGGGCGTTGACGGTGACGTCCTGGAAGAACGCGTCCACCGGCGCCCGCAGCGTCGAGAGTGCCTGCATGGCCCCGGCGAAATCCTCCCGGGTTACGGCCGCCGAAGCGGTTTCCCGCGCCTTCGCCAGGGCCTCGGCGAGCGCCCGTTCGGCCGGCTCGCCTGCTGCCGCGAGGGCGGCATCGGGTTCGGAATCGTAGGCGCGGCCGTCCTTCTTCTCCTCGATGCGCAGAATGTTGGCCGCGCGCTTGTAGCCGGCCAGCAGGTTCTTTCCGTCCTCGGTGTCGAGGAATTGTCCGAGCGCCTCGACCCGGCGGACAACCATCAGCAGGTCGTCTTGGCCGGGCAGGGCGAAGACGGCGTCGATCAGGTCGTGGCGAGCGCCCTTATCGCGGAGGTAGACTTTGAGGCGGTCGGCGAAGAAGCCGAGGAGATTACCGTCCGAGGCATTGAAGATCCGCGGAAAGGCCTCGCTCTCCGTTCCTTCTCCAGTGACCGCGGAGACCAAACGTTTGTATGCATTGAATGCGTGCTCAGACAACTTGAGCCGCAATCCATTCTCGACCACGATTCGGATCACGCCGAGAGCTGCCCTTCGCAGAGCGAACGGATCCTTGCTGCCGGTGGGCTTTTCGTTGATGAACCAAAAGCCCACCAACGTGTCGAGCTTGTCGGCAAGCGCCACCGCGATGGACACCGGATCGCTCGGCACCCGATCCGAGGGACCAACCGGCTTGTAATGCTCCTCGAGCGCCGCGCAGACGCTCGGGTGCTCGCCCTGAAGCGCCGCGTATTTGCGCCCCATCAGCCCCTGCAACTCCGGAAACTCACCGACCATCTCGGTGACGAGGTCGGCCTTGGCGAGGCGCGCCGCGCGCTCGGCGAGCGCCGGATCCGCGCCGACCACCGGCGCGAGTTCCTTGGCCAAGGCGGCGATGCGGGCGATCCGCTCGCCCTGCGTGCCGAGCTTCTCGTGGAAGACGATCGTATCGAGCTTGGGCAGCCGATCTTCCAGACGGATCGCCTTGTCGGTCTCCCAGAAGAATTTCGCATCCGACAGGCGCGCCCGCACCACCCGCTCGTTGCCGGCGGTGATCGCCTGCCCGCCATCCGAAGCCACGAGGTTCGAGACCAGGATGAAGGCCGGGGCCAAATCCTCCGAGCCGCCCTTGCGCAGCACGAAGCACTTCTGGTTCGCCCGGATCGTCGCGCGGATCGCCTCGGCGGGGATGTCGAGGAAGGCGTCGTCGAACGAGCCCATCAGCACCACCGGCCATTCCACGAGGCCCGAGACCTCGTCCAGCAGGCCCTCATCCTCCACGAGGTCGAGACCCCGGGCGAAGGCGAGGTCGCGGGCGTCGTGCAGGATCACGTCCTTGCGCCGCTCGGGATCGAGGATGACCTTCGCCCGTTCCAGCGCCTGGATGTAGTCGTCGAACCGGCGCACCTCGATCGCCTCGGGGGCGAGGAAGCGGTGGCCGTAGGTCGTGGTGCCGGCCGCGATCCCGCCGACCGAGGACGGCACGACCTCCGGCGTCTCGGTCTCCGGCCCGAAGGTGGCGACGATCGATTGCAGCGGGCGCACCCAGCGCAAGGCGCCCGGCTCGGCCGAGGCCGCACCCCAGCGCATGGATTTCGGCCAGGGGAAATTCTTGATGATCTCGGGCAGGAGTTCGGCCAGGACGTCCAGCGTCTCGCGGCCGGGGCGCTCGATCACCGCGAGGTAGAACTCGCCCTTCTTGGGATCGGTAACCGTCGTGGCCTGATCGAGGCTCGCCAGCCCCGCGCCCTTCAGGAAGCCTTGGACCGCCGCCTCGGGTGCGCCGACCCGCGGGCCCCGGCGCTCCTCGCGCACCGCCTCGCCCCGGGCG